>NZ_JAVDWM010000001.1:1270744-1871489 GCF_031457495.1 Sphingopyxis sp. BE259 | reverse complement strand
CGCGCCTTCATCCTCTACAATCTGATCCTGCCATCGCTGTTCGGTGCGGTGTGGATGACCGCGATCGCAGGGGCAACGATCGCACTCGACCAGCAAAGCGGCGCCAGCCTTTACGCGATCCTGACCGCAGAGGGGCCAGACCCCGTATTGTTCCGCTTGTTCAGCGCGCTCGGCGGCGGACCGGGCGTCGCCGCGGTCGTGCTGTTCGCGATCTTTCTGTCCTATGTCGCGGGCGCCGACGCCAATGTCTCGGCGATGAGCGCGCTGTCGACGCGCGGCATCACCCCCGACGCGCCAGAAGCTCCGCTGGCGGTGCAGGCGGTGTGGGGCATCACCGTCGGACTGGTCGCGCTGGTGTTGGTAGCCAGCGGCGGGATCGACGGCATCCGCATGATGTCGGTGCTCGGCGGCTTTCCTGCGCTGTTCGTTATCATCGGCGCGGCGTTGTCGCTGACCGTGATAGCGGTGCGGGGACGGCATGAAACCGCCCCCGCCTCATCCTGAGGCTGCAACCGCAGGATCACCAGATGCGCGTGCGGTCCTCGGGCTTCAGATAATATTTCGCGCCCGCCTGGACGCTGAACGCCTTGTACCACGCGTCGACGTTCCGCACCGGGCCGATGATGCGCCACCGCGCCGGGCTGTGCGGGTCGCTCGCGACCTGCTGCTTGATCGCATCCTCGCGCTGCTTCGTCCGCCACGCCTGCGCGAACGCCAGAAAAAAGCGCTGATCGCCGGTCAGCCCGTCGATCACCGGCGCCGGCTTGCCGCCCAATGACCGCCGATAGGCGTCATAGGAAACCTCCAGCCCCGCCAGATCGGCGATATTTTCGCCCATCGTCAGGTCGGGATTGATGAACGCTCCGGGTGCGGCTTCATAGGTCGCATATTGCGCGCCGAACGCCTTCGCGGCGGCATCGAACTTAGCCGCATCTTCGGCAGTCCACCAATCGCGCACCGCACCGTCGGCATCGATCTTGCGCCCCTGATCGTCAAAGCCATGGATGATCTCGTGGCCGATCACCGCGCCGATCGCACCATAATTGACCGCGTCATCGACGCTTTCGCTGAAATAGGGCGCTTGCAAGATGCCCGCCGGAAACACGATCTTGTTTTCCAGCCCGCCATTATAGGCGTTCACTTCTTGCGGGTTCATCGCCCATTTCTTGCGATCGACCGGCTGGTTCAGATCGGCCAGCCCATAGGCATATTCGAACGCTGCGCTGCGCTTCACATTGCCATAGAGGTCCGCCGGATCGATCTTGAGCCCCGTATAATCGCGCCATTTGTCGGGATAGCCGACCATCACGTCCATCTTGGCCAGCTTGGCCAGCGCGGCCTCCTTCGTCGCGGGCGCCATCCAGCTGTTGGCGCGGATACGGTCACCCATCGCCAGCTTCAGATTGGCGACCAACACCTCCATCTTTGCCTTGGCGCTCGCGGGGAAATATTGCGCCGAGTAAGTTTCACCGACCAGCTCGCCCAAACTGCCATCGACCAGCGTCAGCCCGCGCTTCCACCGCGGCCGCAGCTCAGAAACCCCGCTCAATGCCTTGGAATATTCGAACCGGCTGTCGACAAACGGCTTGGACAGATAGGGTGCCGCATTGTCGGCGACGTGGAATTGCTGCCACAGCTTGATCGTGTCCAGCGGGGTCTTGGCGTAAAGCGCCGCAATGTCGCGCACCGCGGTCTTTTCGTTGACGATGATGCGTTTCTGCGGTGCAATCCCCGCACCCGCGAACCACGCGCCCCAATCGAGCCCGGGTGCATAGGCCGCAAGCTCGTCCGACGACATCGGGTTGTTGATCTTGCCGATGTCGCGGCGGTCGGCGATTGCCCAGCTGACCTTTGCAATTTCCGTCTCGAAAGCCAGCACCGCGTCGGCCGCCTTTTCAGGATCGGCGTTGCCGGCCATCTTCATCGTCCGTGCGATATAGGCGCGATACGCATCGCGCTGCGGCTTGAAGCCGTCGGTCAGATAATAATCGCGTTCGGGCAGGCCCAGACCCGCCTGCCCCAGCCACAGCACATTGACCGTCGGGTCGGCGGTGTCGGCATAGGGGCCGCCGCTGACGATCGTCGCGCCGAACGTCCCTTGGGTGCCGCCCATGAAGCGGGCCATTTCGGCCTTGTCCTTGATCGCTGCGACAGCGGCGACGTCGGCGAGCAGCGGCTTGGCGCCGAGCGCGTCGACGCGCGCCTCGTCCATGAAACTTTGATACAGGCCGCCGACCTGACTCGATGCGGGTGCCCCGGCGACGACCGCGCGCAGTTGGCGCTGGGTCAGGTTGTAAACGTCGTAATCGACCCCTGCCGACGCCTGGTCCGACGGAATTTCGGTGCGCGCGAACCAGCCGCCATTGGCATATTTGTCGAAATCATCGCCCGGCTTCACCCCGGGATCGCGCGCGGCTAGATCAACGCCCCAGGCGCCGAAGGTCAGGGCCTGCAGCGATTCAGCATCGGCCGATGCTTCTTCCGCGCCGCTGATCAGCGACGTCATCGGCGCGGCATCCTGCGCCAGCGCCGGCGTTGCCGACAGCGCAATCGCGATCGCCAGGCTCGCGGCCCCGCCCAGATATTTCATCATTCCCCAGTCTCCTCATGTCCCCGCGTCGCCCGAAACCGGACAACGGCCATGATCAAACTGTCCGCCTGCACAGCGGAGGGGTCAAGCGCAGCGAATGCCGCTGGTCGAAGACATTGGGAAGTTGGTGGAAATGGAGAAAGGTTCAGGCAGCCACGCCGATCTGCATGGCGTAAAAATGATCCAGCACGCCGCCTGCCCCGAAGCGAACATGAAGGAAGCCGCCGTTCCCCCATTGCGCGCCCATGCTGTTCAGCAGAAAACCGGTACGCGCGGGATAATCATAACCAACAAGCAGCATGCTGTGCCGCTTCGCGGTCGCCGGATCGATCGCCGCCGCATAGATATCGTGCCCACGGAGATCCGGAAAATTGGGCGGCACGTTCATTTCGACGACCATCGGGCCGTGCCTGACCAGCGCATTGAGCATCGGCGTTCCGGGCGCCACCCATTCAGACCCCGTCACCCCGATACGATCCTGGCCGAGCGTCTGGCATTGTTGAGCAGATAGCGGCGGTCCATCCGTCCCGGATTTCGCAAGCCCGTTGGCCGTCGCCGCACGCGCTGCCGCTTCTGGATTCGCGCCCTGTAGTGGATCGCTGATCCCGAGCAAGCAGCAATGAACATAGCCGCCTGCCAGCCGAATGGTCTGGTTGCGCCGCATTTGCCAACGCGCCTCTGCCATCGCGGCGGTTGCATAGCTCGTGCAAACGTTCGCCGTTCCCTGCGCCCGTTGCACAAAGCTCATCCCCCGGGTGCGCCAGTCGAAACGCTGTTCAACGAGGCTGGACTCAGACCAATGGTTGAAAGGCCGAGAATATTTGAATTGAGCCGGATTGGCGTCCGAAGGATCGACAAAAGCGGCAAAGCGATCGACGGTCGTCGTCTCAGCCGGTGCGGAAATGTCGAGCGGTGCGGGCATTAGGGCTCTACCGGGCCTTTGACCGCGTCGAGTGCCCGCCGCCCTTCGATCAACCGACGTTCGGCGTCCAGCATCGCGATCTCGTCTTCCCATTGCTGCTTTTGCGTCGGCGGCGCCGTCACTAGCGCTTTGCGCGCCGCCGCGATCTTTGCATCGATTTCCAATAGGGCCAGGTCGTCCTGCTTTTCTTTCAGCGCGCGACCATCCAGCGCCGTTTTCACGCCAGCGACTTCGGTCACAGCAGTGCTAAACAAGCCCGCCGCGACTTCGCCGGGCGCCTTGCTGTTCGTCGTCCCTGCCTCGCTGACCCGGCCATTCTCGTTGAACGCCAAATTACAGCTGATCGACGTCAAAGGTTTGCTGACGCAAGGCAGGACAAAAACGCGGCCGAGTTGCAGGAACTCGTAACGCTTCTCTTCGGCAATTTCCCACGCGCCCTTCTCGTTCTTCGTTCGCACGCGCATCAGCCCCCAATGGGGGTTACGATAAGGAATGCCCTTGGCAAGATCGGCCGCGGGCAACGTTCGCGATCCACCAGCTTGCACATAGGGGCTGTTCGGCTGCTCCGCCTCGATTTCCAGCTTCACCGCCATAGCGGTGAGATCGGCCGGGTTGATCGAAACCGACGCTGCGCCGCCCTTGAGCCATTTGTCGAACAGCGGCGCGAGCTGATCGCTCGTCGGCACGATTTCTTCGGACATCAGAATGCCATTCTGCGGCCAGTTCAGCGCAACCGAGACACTCAGTGCCTTCTTGGCGGCGTCGAGCGATTTTTTGCTATCGGCGAGCCCCTGCAATGCCCCCTGTAATGCCATATAGTCCTGGGCAAATTGCTTCCGCAACGCGGCGGGTACGGCCGCGCCCGCAGCATCAATTTGCGCCTTTCGCTTGTCAAAAACCTCTTGCGCGCTCTTCACCGCTCCGCTTCTAGTCTTGACCAACTGGGCCAGGCGATCGAGTTCCTTGATCGCGGTGTCGGCATCGGCCGTACAGGCAACGGCGGCGGTCATGCCCCCGCCACCAGCGACCAGCTTGGCAACACCCGCGGCCGACTTGATCAGCGACCCGACAATTTCAGCCGTGCGGTCGTCGGCCTTCGCGTTTATCGAGGACGGCATGCCGTTTGGAAAATATTTGATCACTGCCTCCGCCGTTTTATTGAACGCGGCAAGGCTGTTCGGATCGATGACATAGCTATGCTCCGGATCCGCCGACCGGATCCGCTCGACGACCTCGACCGACGTCTTGATGACCAAGTCTGAATCGCATTTAGCCAGCTGATAATTTATCGAGACACGAAACTGATCAAAATAGAGCGGAAACGGCGCGCCCACCGGGGTGGCCGTCCCGGTCAATGGCACGACGGCCAAGCGGGTCGTGCAGCCGCTTAGGGCAAAAGAAGACAGAATTGCCGCCATTGCGGCCGAACGCATGTACCCACCAACCATATTGGCCTCCCCCCTTTGGAAGCGCGGAGAGAAACGCTGACTGCTCCGCGGGTATAGGACCAAAACGCCAAATTTGTTCCATTGTGGTAGCATTGTCGCGTCACTATCTCACCAACACCGCGCCTCTTGCGCCTCAAGAACAAATCTGGAACATATCCCACCCATGAGTCTGACCCATATTTCCGTGCGCGGTGCGCGCGAGCATAATCTCAAGGGCGTGAACGTCGATCTGCCGCGCGATGCTCTGGTCGTCATCACCGGGCTGTCGGGTAGCGGCAAATCGAGCCTCGCGTTCGACACCATCTATGCCGAGGGCCAGCGGCGCTACGTCGAGTCGCTCTCCGCCTATGCGCGCCAGTTTCTGGAGATGATGCAAAAGCCCGATGTCGAGCATATCGACGGGCTGTCGCCCGCGATCAGCATCGAGCAGAAGACGACGTCGCGCAATCCGCGCTCCACCGTGGCGACGGTCACCGAGATTTACGATTATATGCGCCTGCTGTGGGCGCGCGTCGGCATCCCCTATTCGCCGACCACCGGCGAGCCGATTTCGGCGCAGACGGTCAGCCAGATGGTCGACCGGGTGATGGAACTGCCCGAAGGCACCCGCGCCTATCTGCTCGCGCCCGTCGTGCGCGGGCGCAAGGGCGAGTATAAGAAAGAGCTCGCGCAGTGGCAGAAGGACGGCTTCACGCGCGTCCGCATCGACGGCGAATTTTACGAAATCGGCGAGGCCCCGGCGCTCGACAAGAAATATAAGCATGACATCGAGGTCGTCGTCGACCGCATCGCAGTGCGCGAAGGCCTCGGCACACGGCTCGCAGACAGTTTCGAGACCGCGCTGAAGCTGGCTGAGGGGCTGGCCTATGTCGACCTTGCCGACGGCCCGGTTCCGGGGCGCGAGGAGGAAGATACCGGCGGGGCGATGAAGGGCGTGGGCATCCCCGCGAACCGCCTGATCTTTTCCGAGAAATTTTCCTGCCCGGTCAGTGGCTTTACGATCGCCGAGATCGAACCGCGGCTGTTCAGCTTTAACGCGCCGCAGGGCGCCTGCCCCGCGTGCGACGGCCTCGGCGAACGCCAGGAGTTCGACCCCGATCTCGTCGTTCCCAACCATGCGCTGTCCCTGAAAAAGGGCGCGGTGGTGCCATGGGCGAAATCGAACCCGCCCTCGCCTTATTATATGCAGGTGCTCGAAAGCCTGGGCAAAGCCTATGGTTTCGACCTGACGACGCCGTGGCAAGATCTGCCCGGCGAGGTACAGCTTATCATTCTCTATGGCAGCGGTGGCAAACCGGTCGAACTGACCTTTAAGGACGGGCGCCGCAGTTACACGACGCACAAGGCGTTCGAGGGCGTTATCGGCAATCTCAACCGCCGCCTGCTGTCGACCGAGAGCGCGTGGATGCGCGAGGAGCTGTCGAAATATCAGACGCCGCAGCCGTGCGAGACGTGCCACGGCGCGCGCCTGCGCCCCGAACCGCTGGCGGTGAAGATCGCGGGCGAGGACATCAGCAGGTCGGCACAGCGATCGGTCGCCGACGCGCTCGACTGGTTCAGCACTCTCGACGCGAAGCTGAACGCCACTCAGCAACAGATTGCCAAGGCGATCCTGAAGGAGATCAACGAACGGCTCGGCTTTCTCAACAATGTCGGGCTCGACTATCTGAACCTCAACCGCACCAGCGGGACGCTGAGCGGCGGTGAGAGCCAGCGCATCCGCCTCGCCTCGCAGATCGGCTCGGGCCTGTCGGGCGTGCTCTACGTCCTCGACGAGCCGAGCATCGGACTCCACCAGCGCGACAACGACCGGCTGCTCGCGACGCTCAAACGCCTCCGCGACCTGGGCAACACGGTGATCGTCGTCGAGCATGACGAGGATGCAATCCGCCACGCCGACTATGTCGTCGATATGGGCCCCGGCGCCGGGCTGCACGGCGGCGAGATCGTCGCCGAGGGAACGCTGGACGAGGTGCTGGCGAACACCAAAAGTCTGACCGCGGCCTATCTCAACGGCACCAAGCGCATCGAAATCCCCAAGATCCGCCGCAAGGGCAATGGCTTCGACCTGGTGCTCAAGGGCGCGCGCGCCAACAACCTCAACAATGTGACCGCGAAGATCCCGCTCGGCACCTTCACCTGCGTCACCGGCCTCAGTGGCAGCGGCAAGTCGAGCCTGATCATCGACACGCTGTACGCCAGCGCAGCGCGGGTACTCAACGGCGCGCGGATGATCGCGGGGCCGCACGACAGCCTGAAAGGGCTGGAGCATTGCGACAAGGTCATCGACATCGACCAGTCGCCGATCGGCCGCACCCCGCGGTCGAACCCCGCGACCTACACCGGCGCCTTCACGATCATCCGCGACTGGTTCGCGGGCCTGCCCGAAAGCCAGGCGCGCGGGTACAAGCCGGGGCGGTTCAGCTTCAACGTCAAGGGCGGGCGGTGCGAAACCTGCACCGGCGACGGGCTGATCAAGATCGAGATGCACTTCCTGCCCGACGTGTATGTGACGTGCGAGACGTGCCACGGCAAACGCTACAACCGCGAAACGCTGGAGGTGAAGTTCAAGGGCCACAGCATCGCCGACGTGCTCGACATGACGGTCGAGGATGCGACCGAATTCTTCAAGGCGGTGCCGTCGATCCGCGAGAAGATGGCGATGCTCGTCCGCGTCGGGCTCGGCTATATCAAGGTCGGGCAGCAGGCGACGACCTTGTCGGGCGGCGAGGCGCAGCGGGTGAAGCTGGCCAAGGAGCTGTCGCGGCGATCGACCGGACAGACGCTGTATATCCTCGACGAACCGACCACCGGGCTGCATTTCGAGGATGTCCGCAAGCTGCTGGAGGTGCTTCAGCAACTGGTCGAACAGGGCAACAGCGTGATCGTGATCGAGCATAATCTGGATGTCATCAAGACCGCCGATTATATCCTCGACCTTGGCCCCGAGGGCGGGGTCAAGGGCGGTGAAATCGTCGCGAGCGGCACGCCGGAGCAGGTGGCGAAGAACCCGCGGAGCTTTACCGGGCAATATCTGGCGCCGATGTTGAAATAGAGGGCGTCGCCCCTCCCCCGCTTCTTCGCACCTCCTGGCATCGTCTCCCCCTTCCCTGTATCGTCACCCCGGGCTTGACCCGGGATCCATGACCACCTGGGTTGCTTGGACCCCGGGTCAAGCCCGGGGTGACGGTGGTGAGGGTACCGCCAGCCTTCGTGACCCGGTGCTTTGTCCGCCGTTCCGCCCATCTCGGCACGGCGCTAAGGCTGTCCGCCTTTGCAGTAAGGAGCGGACCGATGGCGGCTGGCAAATCGATTTTCGGCAAGGCGATCGGCTTTGCGGCTGGTTTGATGGGCGCCGGCAACGGGCAGGCGGCGGCGCAGCCGGTCGATGAAGCCGCCGCACGCGCCCAGGCCGACGCCGAGCATGAGCGCATCTTGCGCAGTCTGCGGCTGGTCGTCCGCGAAGCCGGCTCGACGGCTTATCGGAACCAAATTCTGGTCGAGCAAGGCGCCAACGCCGACGATGTCATCTTTACCAGGCCCTTTGCCAAGGGGCTGGAGTTGATCCTTGTCGCCGACCAGCCGACCACCAGCAAGCCATGGATGCTGCGCGACCTGAAGCTGTACAAGGTCACGCAGGACGAGATCATGGCGCTCGGCCGTCGTCAGGTGCTGGCGATCCTGCCGTCGCTGCCGCCCGCGGAGGCGGTGGCGGGGGGTGTCGTGATGGTGCCCAAGATGGACTATCTCGCCAGCCTGATCCTTGCCGACGGGTGGGACGCGCTTGATGCGGCGCTGGGCGGCAATCTGCTGGTCGCGGTGCCGTCGGACGATGTGCTGATCGTTGCCGACGCGCGCGCCGCGGACATCGGCGCCAAACTGCCCGCCTTTGTCAAAGCCCAGTTCGACGACGCCAATCGGTCGGTATCACCGCTGGTGTACCGGCGCCAGGGCGGCGCGTGGGTGACGGCGGAGTGAGCGCGGGCGGCCGCCCCTCTTCCCTTTCATCGTCACCCCGGGCTTGACCCGGGGTCCATAACCACACCGCCGCATGGATCCCGGATCAAGTCCGGGATGACGAATTTGGGGTGGTTGTTCCGCCTCCGCCTAATGCCACACGGCCGACAGCGGGTAGAGCGCGATCAGCCAGACGAGACAGGCGAGCACGACGCGGCGGTCCTTTGCCGCGATCGCGAGCAGCGCGACGGGGAAAAAGCTCCAAGCGATGATGATCGCGCGCAAGCTGGTCGGGGCGGGCATGCCGACCAGCCACGCGACGGTGGCCACCAACACGACATTGCACAGGAACACCCCCGCAATCACCTTGCGGTGATGCTTGTCGAAATGCGCGTTGAGGTCGCTCCATCCCTCCGGATCGTCGGGAAACACCAGCGATGCGGCGACATAATAAAGCGCGGTGACGACGAAGCCGCCGAACAGCACCGGCCAGGTCAGCGGCAATGTGTCGCGCAGCGCCCAGCCATAGCTCCAGAAGGTAACAACGTCGCACGACACGAACAGCCCAAGCAGCGCGGTCGGCCAGCCGATGCGGACGCGGTGGCTGGCCTTGAGCGCGCGCGCCAGCCCGCCCAGCCCCTCGGCCAGCGCGAGGCCGAGGATCAGCCCGAACAGCGAAAAGATGAATTCAAACCCGCTCATAGGCCCCCCGGCGCGACACCCCTGTCATCCCGGCGCGATCCGGGGTCGATTGCCCTGCCCTATCCGAACGCGGCGCCCGATCAAGCCCGCGCGCGGCTGAGCAGTGCGGCAAAGGACGGCGGCGGGCGCGATGTTGGTCCAAAGTTCAGCAAAGTTCAGCCTTACGCGCTGTTTCGCCGTCACCCTGCCGCGCGCGGGACAATCCGTCGCAGGGAGGTGTCCGCACGCCGGGCGGCAACCGCTTTTGTCGATGATTTGAAAGAGCCGGAGTGAAGGCTGGCACAGCGGAATAATGTAGGAAAGCGGTTATTTTCCTACATCGATACCCGGCCTGAGCCTTCCCTCGCTCGTCACCCCGGACTTGATCCGGCGTCCATGACTTCGCGCGTTGCTATGGATCCCGGATCAAGCCTGTCCTGAGCCAGTCGAAGGGTCCGGGATGACGAAAGAGGCAAAAAGCCACTCTCGCAAGCGGGAGGGGAAAATCCTGTCATCCCACCACCCGCGCCGTCACATCTTCGCCCGAGAACATCCGCATCACCGGCGGCTGGGGTGAGAGGGCGCGCACGTCATCCCGGACTCGATCCGGGATCGGCGACGAAGGCGCCCGATGCAGGGACCGCGAAGTGGGCGCGCACCGCGGCCATATCCGCCCACTCCTCGACAAAGACGAGGCGGTCGGACTGTTCGACATCGATATGGCAGTTGTGCGCCAGACACCCCGCCTCGCCGCGCGACCGCGCGCTATGCGCGGCGCCGAGCGCGATCATGCGCTCGCGATGCTCGGGGGTCAGGATGACGTGGCCGGTGACGAGGATCAATGATTTAACGCATTCTGCACAAGGCTGAGTTGCTTCAGTCGACCCGCCACGTTCTCTAACGAAAATTCTTTGAATCCGCCCGATTTTAACCACTCTTTCCTTGAGCTTTCTGCCATTCCATAACAGGTATGGAGCATCGCAACGAACTCGTCTCTAATAGAGCTGAAGATTGGCAATTTAGCCATAAACAAAGCATCCGACGGAGTGGACTGCGGCGTATGGCCAGCAAAATCTCCTACGATAACAAGACCAAGGTTTTGATGTCCCGCCATCTCTCTATCCATCCAGAGATGGTTGTTAAGTGATTGTCCTATCTCATCCTTATTTAGCAGCGAGTCCCTTTCCTTGTCCGTCTTCAACTCCACGCCAAAGCCTTGCTGACAGGAATCATCGATCCACAATACGTCAGGGCCGACGTCGCGGTCATTATCAGGCCGAGTACTCGTAAAGCCTAGAGCTTCGCCAAGCGCACGAACCGCTTCTTCGACTTGATTTGGACTTCCACCATCAAGGCAGAGAAGGTCTGTGTTGAATTTACTGATACGTCGATTAAAACTGTCTCTACTTCCTGAAACCAAAGCCAAAATACGGCGCTGAGGTTCGGTCAGACCATCCTCGCCCTCGATCGCGCCCGCTTGACCTCGATCCAAGATAATGAGGCCGTCACCCGTCTGACTTTTGGCGCGATTAAAGTACACTGACGCGTCCTGCGTTTCACCGGAAGCGAACAAGCATCCACCGATCCAAAGGTTCAACCAACCAGCATATCGAGAATCAGAGCGAGAAACCTCTGTGACAATTTCATCGAGTGCCAATCGGGCTTGATCATAGTTGCCCATCCAAATATTTTTAGCAGCCTCCGCTTCTGCTTGCGCAGCTAGGAGATTACGCTGTTCCGCCTTTTCCGCAGCAGTCGTAATATTGACTTCAATCTGATCAGCCTCGAGAAACTGAGTGTAGAAATTCAACCAGCCTTGATCTCTGGGAACGCTAAGCAGAACTTTAGCGGTCAATTCCGAAAATGAAGCCAAGCTACGAATATTCATCGAGTTTTGAACGGTCTGACCAAGCAGGATTTGGCTCTGGAGGAGCTTGGGAAGCCGAGCCACGTTCTTTCGCCGTCCAAGCCACATATTGATATCGTTGCCTGTGATAATGAATACGCCGTAGTCGCTCCTTCCACGATTAATCCGGCCAAAAAGCTGAACAATTCTGTTAGCCATTCGCGAAGAAATAAAATTGTCTATTGATAGCACCTCGTGCTGATAACGCTCAACGAGCGACGATCCGACGGGTATCCCGTCAATAACCATTAGCCTGCAAGTATCATTCGGGAGATCGATTCCGTCGACGCGGGAGACCAATAAAAAGCAACCCGAATCCGCGGAACGAAATGCGTCAAGCTTAGAGCTAAACTCATCTTTCGGTGGAGGCGATGCAACGCTCGCCCACCGTGAAGCTGCAAAATAGCTCGGGACAGCAATCAGAGTTTTTATCTTCGAGCTTATTCCTTGAATAAAAGATGGCTCAATCTTCAAATTATTAGATAAAAACCTCTCAAACAATATCAATCTTTCGCCGTTACCGGCATCATTATTTGGCTCGATGATGTGATCTGGTTTGCGGCCAAACGCCCGCACGACATCAGCTTTGTTTTTCAATGTCGCTGAGAGGTAAATCCTCCGAACTTTGCGTCGAAATATGTCCAAAGCCAAGCTAGGTAAGAATGGTGGAGCGACTTGCAAAACGCCGGATCTAAAAACAAATGAACATAGACCTAAATGATCTTTGAGATGCTCATACGGAAATTTATGATCTAGCTTGCTCGTGTCTAGGTGCGCGCGAAACAGTGCTTCTACCATTTCGCGATTTTCATAAACAGCGTCGGGAGGGACAAGTACTAACTTTTTTGCTCCAGGCGCATTATTTATGGCATCTCTATACCGATTTTCTCTGTTAGATCGCTGAAAATATCCTAGAAAGAGCCCGGCGACTTTACTGTAAAGATCACCATCCCTATCTGCGCGGATTTCAAGGGTAAACGAGTCTCTAATTGCCGCTTCTGCTACATGGGCATCATCAAATATTACGGCCCCCGGAAAATGATTCTTAATTATGCTACTCATGCCGTTGAAAATGGACGAGTAACTTGTAATGCAGAATGAGTTTCCAAGTTCAAATTCTGAGTTGCTGTAACGACCTTCCATTCTTGTGGTGACAGACATGCCAAAATTCATGGCCTGCTTCGCAGTTTGAATCACCAAATCATTCGTAGGACATGCATAGACGACGTTATCGACGCCTTCATTTACGAGGCTTTGCGCTATCAACAGGCCAACCAAAGTTTTCCCTGCGCCTGTATTTAGAGACAGCAAGATGTCGGATTGATCGCGAAGAACCTTCCACTGTTCCAACGCCTGGGCTTGGCCGTGCCAAAGATCATTTGGGACATTGCCAACGCGAGGCAAAGATGAGAAAATTCGGAAAGGATCGTCTGAAGCAGGAGCCCTAAACGGCATTGGTATCTGATTAAAATCCATTGGACTCCCCTCATTAATTCAAAGCAACAATACACGGTTGATTTGATAGCTCCATGAATTTCAAACCAAGCCTCAAAGGGGACAGGTGGCCGGACACTCCATGACACTTCCATGACAATCCCTGTCACAAACACGTCACACAAAACCCCCAAATGGCGCTCAGCGAGTCGCCGCGGGGGTGGTGGCTTGGTTCGGTAACGACCCCCATCAACAGGATTTTCCATGGCTCAGAAATTCGCGCCCCGCACCCTTGGCGTCGTTGGCGCCGCCGTGTGCGCGCTGGCGCTTTCCGCCTGTCAGGATCAGGCTTCGTCGGGTGGCGGCGCGCGCGATTATATTAGCGCCGTCGGATCGTCGACGGTCTATCCCTTTGCCACTGCGGTCGGTGAAAAATTCGCCGAAGCGACGGGCAACAAGACGCCGAAGATCGACAGCACCGGCACCGGTGGCGGTTTCGAGCGTTTCTGTTCGGGCGTCGGCGGCGACACCCCCGACATCGCCAACGCATCGCGCCGGATCAAGAAAAAGGAATTCGACACCTGCGTTGCCAATGGCGTCAAGGATATCGTCGAAGTCCAGATCGGCATCGACGGCATCGCGCTGGGCGAAGCAACGCGCGGCCCTGGCTTCAAACTGACCGAAGAAGATGTGTACAAGGCGCTGGCCGCGAACCCCTATGGCAAGCCCAACACCGCCAAGACGTGGAAAGACGTAAACCCGGCGCTGCCCGCCGTCGCCATTTCGGTGTTCGGCCCGCCGTCGACCAGCGGTACCTATGACGCGTTCAAGGAGCTGATCCTGGGCCGCGGCTGCGATGCGAACCCCGAAATGAAGGCGCTGAAGGACAGCGACAAGGACAAGCATGAGGCGACCTGCACCGCGCTGCGCGGTGCGCCCTTCTATGTCGAGCAGGGCGAGAATGATAACCTCATCATCTCGAAGCTCGACAAGAACCCGACCAGCCTGGGCATCTTTGGCTTTTCGTATCTCGATGCGAACAAGGACAAGATCAAGGCGGTGCCGGTGCAGGGCGTCGCGCCCAGCTATGCCGCGATCGCCGACGGCAGCTATCCGGGTTCGCGCCCGCTGTTCATCTATATCAAGAAAGCGCATGTCGGCGTCGTCCCCGGGCTGGCCGAGTTTGTCGCCGAGTTCCTGAAGGGCGCGAGCGACGGCGGCTATCTGAACGCCAAGGGGCTGATCGTTTCGCCAAAGGCGATTGCGGATGTGGCCGCGGCGAACGGCACGGGCATGACGGTGCTGAACGGTGCCGAGCTGAAGTAAGTTTCCCCCCGCTGGTGACCGGGGCGGGTTTCGGCCCGTGCCGGTCACCGGTTTTTTCTTGGTCGTCATTGCGAGGAGCGTAGCGACGCGGCAATCCAGAGTTTGCGTAAACCGCCCTGGATTGCTTCGCTTCGCTCGCAATGACGAAGGTTATAGCCGGATGAGGACCAAGTGACCTTCAACGCCGCCGCCCTGTTATTGCTCATCGCGGGCCTTGCGCTGATCGGCTGGATTGCCGGGCGGCAGCGGTCGAACCTGCTGGCGGGGCGCGCGGGGACCAAGCTGCATTCGCGGCCGCAATATCATGGCTGGTATGTCGCTCTGTGGCTGTTCGCGCCCGCGGCGCTGTTTCTGGCGGTGTGGTCGTCGGTGTCCCCGGGGCTGATCACCAATCAGGTGCTGGCGAGCGAGGCAGCGCAATCGCTGCCGTCGTTCGGGTTCGAGCGCGGGGCGATCTTGTCCGATGCGCGCAGCGTGGCGCTGGGGCAGCAGGAGGCGGTGCGGCTGCCCGCCGCGGCGCCGTTGGTCCAGCCCTATGCCGATGCGGCGCACAAATATGCGTGGATCGGGATTGCGGCGATGCTGGCGCTGGCGCTGGCGGGCGGGCTCTATGCCTTTACCCGCATCAAACCCGATTTCCGGGCGCGGACGCGGGTCGAGCGGATCGTCATGGCGGTGCTGCTGGTGGCGTCGCTCGTCGCGATTTTGACGACCTTCGGCATCGTCTTGTCGCTGCTGTTCGAATCGATCCGCTTCTTTCAGCTGGTCTCGCCCGCCGAGCTGCTGTTCGGGACCAACTGGGCGCCGACCAGCGGGGCGCCGGTCGATGATACGTTCGGCGGCATCCCCTTGTTCTGGGGCACGGTGCTGATCGGCGCGATTATCGCGATGATCGTCGCCATTCCCATCGGGATGATGACCGCGGTGTATCTGACCCAATATGCCGCGCCGGTCGTGCGCCGCTGGGTCAAGCCGATCCTGGAGATTTTGGCCGGGGTGCCGACCGTCGTATATGGCTATTTCGCGGCGCTGACCGTTGCGCCCGCGCTGCGCGAATTTGCGGTGATGTTGGGCATCCCCAACGCGTCGACCGAAAGCGCGCTGGCGGCGGGCATCGTGATGGGGGTGATGATCATTCCGTTCGTGTCGTCGATGGCCGACGACAGCATCAACGCGGTGCCGCAGGCGATGCGCGACGGATCGCTGGCGCTGGGCGCGACGCCGAACGAAACGATCCGCCAGGTGCTGATCCCCGCCGCATTGCCCGGCGTGATGGGCGGCATCCTGCTCGCGGTCAGCCGCGCGATCGGCGAGACGATGATCGTGGTGATGGCCGCGGGCCTGTCGGCGAACCTGACCGCCAATCCCTTTGCCAGCGTCACGACGGTGACCGCGCAGATCGTCAAGCTGCTGACCGGCGACCAGGAATTCGACAGCGCCAAGACGCTGGCCGCCTTTGCGCTGGGGCTGGTGCTGTTCATCGTCACCCTGCTGCTCAACATCGCCGCGCTGCGGATCGTCAAAAAGTATCGCGAAGCCTATGAATAGGAATACCGCCCCGACCGACTGGAAAAGCGCGGCGATGCAGAAACGCATCGCGGGCCGCTATGCCGCCGAACGCCGGTTCAAGTTCATCGGGCTGGGCGCGGTGCTGCTGTCAGGCGCGTTCCTCGCGTTCCTGCTGTTCGTGATGGTCGGCAACGGGGCGCGCGGCTTTACCTATACCAATGTCGCGGTGCCGATCGATTTCAAGGCGATGCCGCTGACCGTCGACAAAGCGCGGCTGGGCGATGCGGACGCCGATCAGGTGATCGCCAACGCCGGGCTGGCCGACATCGTCGCCTTTGCCGCTGACGAGGCGCTGGGAGATGGCGGGTCGGAGCTGATTTCGGAGAACGCCTGGAAAGAGGTTCGCAGCGCGATCAAGGCTGATCCGGCGCTGCTCGACCGCGAAACGGTGTTCGAATTGCCCGCCGACAGCGCGGTCGACATCATGGCGAAGGAAGGCGCGCGCGGCGCGCTGGGCGCCAAGGTCGATGCGTTGGAGAAGGACGGCAAGCTGTCGACCGGCATCCACTGGCCTTTCTTCAAGAACGCCGACGCGACCGATCCCGCGGTGGCGGGGATCTGGGGCGCATTGAAGGGATCGGTGCTGACGATCTTTATCGCCTTCCTGATCGCCTTCCCCACCGGCGTGCTTGCGGCGCTGTATCTGGAAGAATATGCGGCAAAGAACCGCTGGACCGACCTGATCGAGGTGTCGATCAACAACCTGGCCGCGGTGCCGTCGATCATCTTTGGCCTGCTCGCGCTCGCGGTGTTCATCAACTGGTTCGGCATCTGCCAGGCGAGCCCGCTGGTCGGCGGGCTGACGCTGGCGCTGATGACGATGCCGGTGATCGTCATTGCCAGCCGCAACGCGATCAAATCGGTGCCGCCGTCGATCCGCGATGCGGCGCTGGGCGTGGGTGCCAGCCCGGTGCAGGTGGTGTTCCACCACGTCCTACCGCTCGCTCTCCCCGGCATCCTGACCGGCACGATCATCGGCATGGCGCGCGCGCTGGGCGAAACCGCGCCGCTGCTCCTGATCGGGATGCGCGCCTTTATCGGCGACGTGCCGGGCGGTGTCTGTTCGCCGTCGACGGTGCTACCGATGCAGATCTTCCTCTGGTCGGACGAAGTCGACCGGGGCTTTGTCGAGAAAACCTCCGCCGCGATCATCGTGCTGCTTATCGTGCTGCTGTCGATGAACGCCTTTGCGATCTATCTTCGCAACAAATTCGAAAAACGCTGGTGAGTCTGACGATTATGGCAACGACCCAAGACGATCTAACCATCGCCGATCCCAAGATGAAGGCCGCCGGCGTCGACGTATTCTACGGCGACAAACAGGCGATCAACAATGTGTCGATCGACGTCGGCACCGACCTGGTCACCGCCTTCATCGGCCCGTCGGGCTGCGGCAAGTCGACCTTCCTGCGTTCGCTCAACCGGATGAACGACACCGTCGCCAGCGCGAAGGTCACCGGCCGCATCGAGCTGGATGGCGAGGATATCTATGCGCCGTCGATGGACGTGGTGCAGCTGCGCGCGCGCGTCGGGATGGTGTTCCAGAAACCGAACCCCTTCCCCAAGTCGATCTATGACAATGTCGGTTACGGCCCGCGCATCCATGGGCTGGCGCCGAGCAAGGCCGACCTGGATGTCATCGTCGAACGCGCGCTGGTTCGCGCCGGGCTGTGGGACGAGGTCAAGGACCGGTTGCTCGAAAGCGGCACCGCGCTGTCGGGTGGCCAGCAACAGCGGCTGTGCATCGCGCGCGCGATCGCCGTCGATCCCGAGGTCATTTTGATGGACGAGCCCTGTTCGGCGCTCGACCCGATCGCGACCGCCAAGATCGAGGAACTGATCCACGAACTGCGCGGCAAATATGCGATCGTGATCGTCACGCACAATATGCAGCAGGCGGCCCGCGTGTCGCAGCGCACCGCATTCTTCCACCTCGGGACGCTGGTCGAATATGGCAAGACCACCGACATCTTCACCAACCCGAAGCAGGAACGCACCAAGGATTATATCACCGGCCGTTACGGTTGATCCGTAGCGCAACAGGACGACAGTGATGGCATTAACGAACGATCATACGGTCAAAGCCTTCGACGAAGACCTCAACCGCCTGCGCGGGTTGATCAGCGAGATGGGCGGGCGCGCCGAACAGGCGCTGCTCCAGGCGATGACCGCGCTCCACAAGGGCGACCTCGACCTGGCGGCGCAGGTCGTGCGCGACGACAAGAAGATCGACGCGCTGGAAAGCGAAGTCGAGCAGCTAGCGGTGCAGACGATTGCGCTGCGCGCGCCGATGGCCGATGATCTGCGCGAAATGATCGCGGCGCTGAAGATCGTGTCGGTCGTCGAACGCATCGGCGATTATGCCAAGAACATCGCCAAGCGCGTCGCGCTGATGGACCAGACGCGGTCGATCGAGGCGATCCCGCTGCTGATGTCGATGTCGTCGATCGTCGCCGAACTGATCCACGACGCGCTCGACAGCTTTGCGGCGCGCGACGCCGAACTCGCGGTGCGGGTGACGGTGCGCGACAAGAATGTCGACGATTTCTACAACAGCATCTTTCGCACCCTCGTGACCTTCATGATGGAAAATCCGAAATATATTTCGGAAAGCGCCCACCTGCTGTTCGTCGCCAAGAATCTGGAACGGATGGGCGACCATGCGACCAATATCGCCGAGATGGTCTATTATGTCGTGACCGGCGAACATATGGAGGAACGCGAGCGCGGCGAGCAGCCCGAAGATGGCGCCGCGGAGCAGGAGCAAGGCTGATGCCGCAGCCCGACCTGCTGCTGATCGAGGATGACGAGGCGATCGCCGAACTCATCGTCTGGCATTTCGCACGCGAGGGTTTTTCGGTCCGGCAAACGCCCGACGGCGAACAGGCGCTGGTGCTGGTCGAGGAGCGTGTCCCCGACATCGTCCTGCTCGACTGGATGATCGAAAGCCTGCCCGGCATCGAAGTGTGCCGCCGCCTGCGCCGCAATCCGAAATCGGCGAACGTGCCGATCATCATGCTGACCGCGCGCGGCGAGGAAGAGGACCGCATCCGCGGGCTGGAAACCGGCGCCGACGATTATGTCACCAAGCCGTTCAGCCCGCGCGAACTGGTTGCGCGTGTGTCGGCGGTGCTCCGCCGCCTGCGCCCCGCGCTGGCCGGCGAGCTGCTGACCTATGCCGACATCGAGCTGGATTCGGTGGCGCACAAGGTGACCCGCAATAGCCAGACAGTGAATATGGGGCCGACCGAATTCCGCCTGCTACGCCATTTCATGGAACATCCGGGCCGGGTATTCTCGCGCGGCCAGTTGCTCGACAGCGTGTGGGGCCAGGACAGCGACATCGAATTGCGGACCGTCGATGTTCATATCCGGCGGCTCAGGAAAGCGATCAACCTGCCGGGGACGAGCGACATCATCCGGACGGTACGGTCGGCGGGTTATGCGCTGGATTCGGGGAAGGCTGGCTAAGGACTGGACGCGCCCGATTGCGGATGGTCCGCATTTCTTGAATTCGTCATCCCCGCGAAAGCGGGGATCCAGAGCGTGCGTCCGCGGGCCTGTCCCTGGGTTCCCGCTTTCGCGGGAATGACGAGGGTGGGGTATGGCAGCTCCCCACCCCAAAGCAGCGTTGCAGATCAAAAATCGATCTGTGTCCTGAGCCCGAACGTATCTGCCGTATAATCGCGATCCCCCGTCGCGGTCGCGACGCGCGCATCGTCGATCCACAGTTTGCCGTAGTTGGCGGTAATGCGGATATAGTCGATCGGCGCCCACACCAGCCCGATCAGCGCCGCCTGTTGCCGCCCGCCGACGATCGGCCCGTCATTGAGGTCGAGATGGTCGTAGCGCGCGTTGATCTCGATCGCGCCGATGCCGCCCGCGGTGATCGGCTTTGACGGCTTGAGCCGGTCGAACGCGCCATCCTTATATCCGCGCGCGTCGCCGCCGGTCAGCACCATGCCGACCTCGGCATAGCCGCCAAAGAAGGTCGGGTCGGCGGCTCCGCTGCGTTTCAGTGTCTGCCAATAGGCTTCGCCCGCGACGTGGAACGGACCGGCGATCACCGCGCCTTCCAGCCCGACGCCGCGTTCGCTCTGCACATCGAGCAAGCCGGTGTCGACCAGCCGCACGTCTGTGGTGTGGACGAACGGCCGCGCCCGGTAGCGCGCAGTCGCGGCGGGATCGTTTGGGTCGCGCCAATGGCCCGACGCGCCAAGGTGGAGCTGCGTTTCGCCGAGCTTGGGCATGAACACGATGCGGCCGTCGACGCTGAGGCTCTGGTTGCTGTCGCTGAGCAGGTCGCGGGCGTTGTCGCCGAATACCCCGCCCTGCACCAGCAGCGCCTTGCCCTTATACTGCGCCGACAGCCCGACGCGGCGTTCGAAGCCGAACGCCTGGACGAACGCGGCGCGTTCCATGAAGCTGGTGAACAGGTCGCTGGTCATGTCGTCGAGCCCCCAAAAGGGTTTGACCTGCCCCGCGGTCACCGTCAGCGGACCGGTGCCATAGCTCATGTAAACGTCGGTCAGTTCGACCTCGCTGTTCGCGATGTCGGCCTCGACGCGGTAGGAAATGCCGCCGGGAATCTTGCCATCTACGCCCAAATAGACGCGGCGGAACTCGGTCGCGAGGCCGCCGCGGATGCCGGTCACCCCGGCGGGCGCATCGACCGACGCCATATCGAGCTGAACGCGGCCACGCGGTTTGAAGCTCCAGCCATCGGCGGTCTTGATTTCGGGGGCGCCTTTCCAGCTGATCTCGGTCGCGGGTTTGGCGGTCACCGAGGGCGGCACGGTCGTCGGCGCAGGCGCAGGCGTCGGCTGCGCGGTCGCGGCATCGAGCCGGGTTTCCAGCGTCTGCACCTGCGCCTTCAACGCCGCCAGTTCGGCTCGCAGCTGCGCCGCTTCGGCAGCCGTCATCGCCTGCGCGTGCGCGGTCGTGGGCAGGCAGAACATGGACGTCGCCAGCAGGGCGGCGGTCAGGGCGTGGCGCATGAGGGATTTGCTCCGTTGGGAAAGGTGACAAACTGGTGGCGCTGCTATGACGCTTACGTGACAGATGCACGTCATTTGGATGACATTTATGTTTCAGTCGTCATTTTTTGTCCCCCTTGCCTGCGAAGCGTGAGCGGCTAAGGACGTGTCAGTTTTTTCGGGCAACCCTTTTGGGGGCAGCCCCATGCGGGAGACCATCATGACGATCAAATTTGACGGGCGTGTTGCCATTGTCACCGGCGCCGGCGGGGGCCTGGGCCGTGCCTATGCGCTCGAACTGGCGCGGCGCGGGGCGAAGGTGGTGGTCAACGATCTGGGCGGATCGCGCGACGGCACCGGCCATTCGGACGCCGCCTTGCAGGTGGTCGAGGAAATCAAGGCCGCGGGCGGCACCGCGATGTCGAACGGCGGCAGCGTCACCGAATATGACCAGATGGTCGAAATGGTCGCCAAGGCGAAGGAAGCCTGGGGCGGCGTCCATGTCCTGATCAACAACGCGGGCATCCTCAAGGACAAGAGTTTTGCCAAGATGGAGCCCGAGGATTTCGACCTGGTGCTGAAGGTGCATGTGTCGGGCAGCGCCAATGTCACCAAGGCGTGCTGGGATCTGATGCGCGAACAGGCCTATGGCCGCATCCTGATGACGGCATCATCGACCGGCCTATACGGCAATTTCGGGCAGGCCAATTATGGCGCGGCAAAGCTGGGCCTCGCCGGGCTGACCAAGACGCTGCATCTGGAAGGCGCAAAATATAACATCCGCTGCAACACGATCGCGCCGGTCGCGGGCACGCGGATGACCGAGGATATTTTTCCCGCCGAATTGTTCGAGAAATTCACCCCCGAAAATGTCGTGCCTGCTGCGCTCTATCTGGTCAGCGAAGACGCACCGACCAACATGATCATCGGTGCAGGCGCGGGCGCGTATCACGCCGCCTATGTCACGATGACCCCCGGCGTCGCCCTGCCCGAAGGCGAGCGCACCCCTGAGGGCGTCGCCGCAGCGTGGGAGCAGATTGTCGATCGCAGCGGAGAGATCGTGCCGCAGTCGGGCAGCGAACAGTCGATGAATGTCATGAAGGCGTTGATGGCGCTGGGGTGATCGCCCCTATTTCTATCGTCACCCCGGACTTGATACGGGGCCTGCCTTCTCTTTGAGAGAAGAAAGGCGGGTGCCGGGTCAAGCCCGGCATGACGAAGTGTGGTGCAACAACCTGGTTCGCGCATGCAGGCGCCACACTGTATTGACACAGCAACACGCCCATGGCATAGCGGCGGCGGGGCAAGGGGATCGGTCTAACAAGGACGACCCCGATGTATAGTGAAAGCGACCTGCAAGCTGCGGTCGATGCGAAGGTTTTGACACCGGAGGCCGCCACGGCATTCCGGTCGCACATCGCGTCGGTCCGCTCCACCCCCGGTGCGGATGAGGAATCCTTCCGCCTGATCACCGGTTTCAATGATATTTTCGTCAGTATCGCGGCGGTCATCCTGCTCGTCGCGGTCGCGTGGATCGGCCAGTCGATCCACACCGCGCTCGGCGGCGCGTTCGTCGCCTTGTCGGCGTGGTTCCTGGCCGAATATTTCACCCGCCAACGCCGGATGGCGCTGCCCAGCATCGTGCTGGTCCTCGCCTTTTCGGGCGGTGTCTTTGCGACGATGGTCGGCTTTCTGTTCGAACATGGCGAAGCAATATTCGGCAATCATCTTGGCGACACCGTCGGTGCGATCCTGTTCGGTTCGATGGCGCTGATCACCGCGGCGGCGACCTGGGCGCACTGGAAGCGTTTCATGGTCCCCATCACCGTCGCCGCGGGCACCGCGGCGCTGGCCGCAACCGCTGTGGCACTGGTGCTGTCGATCACCGGGATGCCGGAGCGCCCCGACGCGCTGGTGATGTCGCTGGTGCTGACCGCAGGCATCGGCGTGTTTGCGCTGGCGATGTGGTGGGACCGCAGCGACCGGGTGCGTCAGACGCGGCGCAGCGACGTCGCCTTCTGGCTCCACCTGCTCGCCGCACCGATGATCGCGCATCCGATCTTCCACCTGCTCGGCGTCACCGAAGGCAATGATATCGGCAGCGGCGCGGCAGTAATGGTCGTCGCCATCTATGTGCTGTTCGGGCTGATCGCGCTGGCGATCGACCGCCGCGCCTTGCTGGTGTCCGCGCTCGCCTATGTGCTGTTCGCACTAACCCAGTTGTTCCGCGAATTTGGCGCGGTCGAACTCAATGTCGCGCTGACTGCGTTCGTGATCGGTTCGGCGCTGCTGCTGCTGTCGGCCTTCTGGCAGAATGCGCGCGCGGTGGTGGTCGGGTTGCTGCCCGACAATCTGGCGAACCAGTTGCCGGCGACGACGCGGACCGTCAGTCCGATACCAGCTTCATAAGTTTGCGTTCGACGGGGGCGAGTATGTTCGACAGCTCGTCCCCGCGCTTCAAGATCGCCCCGGCTTCGGAGACCAAGGCCCACATGCCTTGACGGCTTCGCAAGGCGGGGCGTTTTTCGATGCGATATTCGGGGCGCTCTGCGGCGCGGCGAAACGCCGAGAAAATGGCGGCGTCGCGGTGGAAATCCATGGCATAGTCGCGCCAATGCCCCGCCGCGACCATCCGGCCGTAGAGGTCGAGGATACGCATCAATTCGGGGCGTTCGAAACCGGTCTGCTGCGGTATCGCCTTGGTCGCGAACGGCAGAGGCGTCACCGTTCCCATCAGGCGCTTTTCCGGCTCCCCTTGCGCCGCGGCGCTTCATCCTCGCCATCGGCGTCGCGTTCGGCGATCAGCGCCGCTAGCTGTTTCTGCATCTGCTCCAACTGGCATTGCAACAACTCGACCTTTTGCGTCGCCGGGTCGAACGTTTCGTTGCAGGTGCCATAGGGCACGAATTCGCGCGCATATTCGGCGGCATCGACCAAGGTCGAGCGCGCGGGGATGCCGACCATCACCGCGCCCTCTGGCACATCCTTGGTGACCACCGCATTGGCGCCGATGCGCGCGCGCGGGTTGACGGTGATCGGGCCCAGGATCTGCGCGCCCGATCCGACGATGACGTCGTCGGCCAGCGTCGGGTGGCGCTTGCCCGCGATGCCATTGGCGGGATCGGTGCCGCCCAGCGTCACGCACTGATAGATGGTGACATTGTCGCCGATCTCGGCGGTCTCGCCGATGACGGTAAAGCCATGATCAATGAACAGGTGGCGACCGATCTTGGCGCCGGGATGAATGTCGATCGCGGTCATCCAGCGCGATAGGTGATTGACGAAGCGCGCAAGGAAGAACAGCCGCGCCTCGAACAGCCAGTGCGCGATGCGGTGCATGCCTACCGCGACCAGGCCCGGGTAGAGTAGAATTTCCCAGCGCGACCGCGGCGCGGGATCGCGCGCCTTGATCGAATCGAGATAGGCGATCAGCCCGTTGAACATAAACTGTCCCCTGCGACCCTATTTTGTACCGGCCAAGATAGATGTTCGACGGGCGCATTTCCACCCCCGCGACATTTTTTGTCGTCAGCGGCCGATCAGCCCGATCCGCAGCAGCAGCAATCCCTCGCGCCGCCAGCGCCGTTCGCCGTCACTTTCAGCGATCGTCGCGGCCCAGCGATCGAGCATCAGCAGCGCGCGGCTTGCTGCAAAAATGCTGCGCGGCGGCGGCGCACAATCGCGCGCGGCGGCGAGCAACTCGCGCGCTTCCTCCGCCCCTCCCTGAACGCTGGCGCCCCACAGCAGCCCCCACCGCCGACCGCCGTCGGCATCGCCGCCCGAAAGCGCAAAAAGACGTGCGCCGAAATCTGCGGCGGCGGTGCGGCGGTCGGCGGCATCCTCGGCCAGCAGCATCGCCTCCGCCGCATCGACAATTGTATCGAGCCCCCCCTGCCCGGCCCATGTCGCAGTCAGTTCGGCGAGCAAGGGTTCGCCTTTGGGCAAGCCCTCTGGATCGCGCGCCAGCATCGCGGCCATGTCGCGCCACCAGGCGAGCTTGATCTGGCCGATCAAGGGTTCGCGCGCGTCGATCAGGAGCCGGGTGAGCCGCTCGGCGAACGCCCACAGCGTCGCGATTGCGGTGCGCCGTTCGCGGGGGACGGCGACCATTACCCGCGGATCGCGGATGTCGGGGTAAAGGCTAGCTTCGAGGTTGACGCTCATGCGCCGCGCGGTATCACTACGCCATCGTCATTGCGAGCGAAGCGAAGCAATCCAGAGCGGTTTACGCCACTCTGGATTGCTTCGTCGCTTCGCTCCTCGCAATGACGAGGGCGATTAGCCGCGATTGCGAACCGCCTTCACCGCCGCCACAACGCGCGGCACATCGATCAGCGCGGCCTTCTCCAGATTCGCAGCATAGGGCAGCGGCACATCTTCGTTGCACACGCGCATCACGGGCGCGTCGAGATCGTCGAAGCCCTGCTCCATCGCGACCATCGCGAGTTCGCTGGCGATCGAGCAAGTCGGCCAGCCTTCCTCGACGATGACGAGGTGGTTCGTCTTCTTGAGGCTGGCGAGTACCGTCGCGGTGTCGAGCGGGCGCAGCGTGCGCAGATCGATGACCTCGGCGTCGATCCCCTCGCCCGCCAGGCTGTCGGCGGCTTCGAGCGCGAGCCCGACGCCGATCGAATAGCTGACGACGGTCACGTCGCTGCCCGCGCGCATAATCCGCGCCTTGCCGATCGGCAGGACATGGTCGTCGAGGTCGGGAACGTCGAAACTGCGGCCATAGAGCAGCTCGTTTTCGAGGAAGACGACGGGGTCTTCGCTGCGGATCGCGGCCTTCATCAACCCCTTGGCATCGGCGGCGTCATAGGGCGAAATCACGATCAGGCCGGGGACGCTGGCGTACCAGGGCGCGAAATTCTGGCTGTGCTGCGCGCCGACGCGTGACGCCGCGCCGTTGGGGCCGCGGAACACGATCGGACAGCGCATCTGGCCGCCCGACATATAGTTGGTCTTGGCCGCCGAGTTGATGATATGGTCGATCGCCTGCATCGCAAAGTTGAAGGTCATGAATTCGATGACCGGCTTCAGCCCGCCCATCGCGGCGCCCGCGCCCAGCCCGGCAAAGCCATATTCGGTGATCGGGGTGTCGATGACGCGGCGCGCACCGAATTCGTCGAGCAAGCCCTGCGTGACTTTGTACGCGCCCTGATATTCGGCGACTTCCTCGCCCATCACGAACACGCGGTCGTCGGCGCGCATTTCTTCCGCCATCGCGTCGCGCAGCGCTTCGCGGACGGTCAGGCGGACCATGGCGGTGCCGGCGGGGATCGCGGGGTCGGAGGCGCGTTCGGTGGCGGCGGGTTTCGCTACCTTTTCTTCCGTTTGCCCTGAGCTTGTCGAAGGGCTGCTCTTTTCTTCGGGCGGCGACGAAGACAAGGACGGTGCTTCGACAGGCTCAGCACGAACGGATGGGGGGGCGGGGCTGGCAGCCGCCTCTTCCCCCTCACCCGTAATCGTCGCGATCACGGTGCCGACTTTCACATTGTCGGTGCCCTCGGCCACCAGAATCTGGCCGATCGTGCCTTCGTCGATCGCTTCAAATTCCATCGTCGCCTTGTCGGTCTCGATCTCGGCGAGGATGTCGCCCGACTTCACCGTATCGCCTTCCTTGACGAGCCACTTGGCGAGTGTGCCCTCTTCCATCGTCGGCGACAGCGCCGGCATCTTCAATTCGATGGCCATCTCAATATTGCTCCACCAGCACGTCGGTATACAGGTCGTGAAGTTCGGGTTCGGGGGCGCTTTCGGCAAAGTCCGCCGATTCCGCCACGATCGCGCGGATTTCCTTGTCGATATCCTTGATCTTGTCCTCGCCGATCCCGGCGTCGAGCATCACCTTTTTCAGATGTTCGAGCGCGTCGGACTTGTCACGCACCGCCTGCACTTCCTCGCGGCTGCGATATTTGGCGGGGTCGGACATCGAATGGCCGCGGTAACGATAGGTTTTGAGCTCCATCAGCACCGGCCCCTTGCCTGCGCGCACCCATTCGAGCGCCGCCTCGGCGGCGCCGCGCACCGCGAGCACGTCCATGCCGTCAACCTGCATACCGGGGATGCGGAAACTTTCGCCGCGGCGATACAGCTGGTCCTCGGCCGACGAGCGATTGACCGAGGTGCCCATCGCATATTGGTTATTTTCGATCACGAAGATGATCGGCAGCTTCCACAGCTCTGCCATGTTGAAGCTCTCGTACACCTGGCCCTGGTTCGACGCGCCGTCGCCAAAATAGGACATCGCGACACCGCCGTCGTCGCGGTACTTATGCGCGAAGGCGAGCCCGGTGCCGAGCGACACCTGCGCCCCGACGATGCCGTGACCGCCATAGAATTTATGCTCGACGCTGAACATATGCATCGAACCGCCCTTGCCGCGCGAAATGCCGGCGGCGCGGCCGGTCAGTTCGGCCATGATGACCTTGGGATCGATGCCGTAAGCGAGCATATGGCCATGGTCGCGATAACCGGTGATGACGCTGTCCTTGTCGCCGTCGAGCGCCGACTGGAGGCCCACCGCGACGGCTTCCTGGCCGATATACAGATGGCAAAAACCGCCGATCAGGCCGAGGCCGTACAGCTGCCCCGCCTTTTCCTCGAAACGGCGGATCAGCAGCATCTCGCGATAGAATTTCTCCAGCTCGGCCGGGGTCGCGTCATAGGGGGCGGGATCGCGCGGCCCTTCGCGATTGGTCGCGGGCGACGGAGTGGAAGCGGTCTTTTTCGGCGCCGCAGGTGTGCGCGCGGGTGCTTTGGCCAAGGGAGGTTTCCTTTGCATTTAGCCTTTACGGCAAGGCTCCCTATAGGGGCCGCACGCCGGGTTTGGCAACGCCCGCATGGCGGCACGGACGGAGCGATTACGAATGCAGCATTATCCCGTCATTGCGAGCGCAGCGAAGCAATCCAGAGTGGCGTAAACCGCTCTGGATTGCTTCGCTGCGCTCGCAATGACGGGAGGCGGCTTACTTCGCCGCAGGCTCCATCGGAATGATCACCTCGTCGGGGTGATAGGCGCCCAGCTTTTCGCGGACATATTCTTCGGCCAGATCGGGATCGACGCGCCGCCGGTCGAGCAGGTTGACGCGATTTTGCAGCTCGCTTTCCTTCTTGGCCAGTTCGCTCAGGATCACGCGCTTCTTTTCGACCGACTGGCCATAGTCCCCCCAGGCATAAAGCCCGGTCGGTCCCAAAATGATGTAACCGATCATCGCCAGCACCGCGATCACCGCGACCGCGGGGCCGACGGCCCGGTTCATCGATTTGCGGAGTTTATGGCGCTGCGTCATTGCTACTCTTGAATCAGAGTTGATTCATGGCGTCAAGGCGTCTGGCCACATATTATTGTCATCCCGGCGAAGGCCGGGATCTCAACCTCGTGTGAAAACGCAACGGCGAGATCCCGGCCTTCGCCGGGGTGACGAATAGAAAGTAGCTTTCGCCTTACGCGAAAATAGCCGCACCCGGATAACGCGCCATGTCGCCCAGCTCTTCCTCGATACGGATCAGCTGGTTGTATTTGGCGAGCCGGTCCGAGCGCGCGAGGCTGCCGGTCTTGATCTGGCCGCAGTTGGTTGCGACCGCCAGGTCGGCGATTGTCGAATCTTCGGTTTCGCCCGAGCGGTGCGACATGACGGCTGTGTAGCGCGCGCGGTGCGCCATATCGACGGCGTCGAGCGTTTCGGACAGCGTGCCAATCTGGTTGACCTTGACGAGGAGCGAGTTGGCTAGGCCGTCCTTGATCCCCTGCCCCAAGCGCACGGGGTTGGTGACGAACAGATCGTCGCCGACGAGCTGGCACTTGTCGCCGACCAGGTCGGTCAGCGCCTTCCAGCCCACAAAATCATCTTCGCTCATTCCGTCTTCGATCGACTTGATCGGGTAATCCTTCACCAGCGCGGCGAGATATTCGGCCATCTGCTGCGGGCTGAGCGACAGGCCTTCGCCGCTGATTTCATATTTGCCATTCTTGAAAAATTCGGTCGCGGCGCAATCGAGGGCGAGGACGACATCAGTGCCGAGCTTGAAGCCCGCCTGATCGACCGACGCGGCGATGAAATCGAGCGCGGCGCGCGTCGAGGCGAGGTTCGGGGCGAAGCCGCCCTCGTCGCCGACCGCGGTCGCCAGACCTTTTGACGACAGGCCTTTTTTCAGCGTGTGAAAAATCTCGCTGCCCCAGCGCACCGCTTCGGCGATGCTGCCAGCACCGACCGGCATGATCATGAATTCCTGGACGTCGATCGGGTTGTCGGCATGTTCGCCGCCGTTGATGATATTCATCATCGGCACCGGCAGTGTGCGCGCCGACACGCCGCCGACATAGCGATAGAGCGGCAGGCCGCGCGCATCGGCCGCGGCCTTGGCGGCAGCGAGGCTGACGCCGAGGATCGCGTTGGCGCCGAGGCGGCTCTTGTTCGGCGTGCCATCGAGGTCGATCATCGCCATGTCGAGTTCGCGCTGATCCTCGGCATCGAGGCCGATCAGCGCTTCGGCGATGTCGCCGTTGACCGCGGCAACCGCCTTGATGACGCCCTTGCCGAGATAGCGGCTCTTGTCGCCGTCGCGCAGTTCGACCGCCTCATGTGCGCCGGTCGACGCGCCCGACGGCACCGCAGCGCGGCCGAAGCTGCCGTCCTCCAGCAGCACATCGACTTCGACGGTGGGATTGCCGCGGCTGTCGAGGATTTCGCGGCCGTGAATGTCGATGATGGCGGTCATGGATGATGTCCTGCTGGCGGCCAGCGGTAGGCCGGTGGAGAATGGCGCCCGCCTGTTATCGGCGCGGCGCCGGAAGCGCAACAATGCATAGGAATTTTGCTGGCCTATGGAACCATTCGCCGCGCCTTGCTATATATTCAGACAGGACCAAAAGGGATGTTCGCCGATGCGGCGCCCGACATAAGAAGAAGAGGACAACGCCATGGCCAAAGCCGCTACTCCCGCGACCAAAAAAGTCGCCGCTCCGCGTCCCAAGGCACCTGCAAAGGCCGCCGCCACCAAGGCCGCGCCCGCGCGCAAGCCCGCTACGGTGAAAGCCGCCAAGGATCACCCGATCCGCGATCAGCTGGCCGCGACCCGCGACACGATCAAGTCGGAAGCGTCGAAAAAGGCAGCATCGCTGAAGGGTGAAGCCGCCACGCTCGCCAACCAGGCATCGACCGAGGCGCGCAAAGCCGCGACCAAGGGCAAGGACAAGGCCGCCAAAACCGTCGGTAATCTGGCCAAGATGCTCGAGGACAGCGCGGGCACCGTCGACACCAAATTCGGCAAGCAATATGGCGACTATGCGCGCTCGGCTGCGGCGACCGTCGCGGGCCTTGCCTCGACGCTCGACAAGAAAGATCTCGACGAGTTGGCGGCTTCGACCAAGGACATGGTCAAGAAGAACCCGGCGATTGCAGTCGGCGCCGCCACGGTGATCGGCTTTGTGCTGGCCCGGATGCTCAAGGGCGGCTCGAACGATTGACCGGCCGTTGCCATCGCCTGATCAAAACACCCCATCGACGCCCGATGCGCACAGCTTTGGCGGCATAAGCCACGGCTACGCACCCGACGGGCCGCCGGTGGCGCCGCCGCCGGTGCCGCTCGAACAGATTGTCGGCGATGTCGTCGACAATCTGTCGGCGACGGCAAAGGCAGAATTTGCGCTAATCGAAGCGCGCGGCGAGTTGGCGCTGCATGGCGCCAGTCGCGCGGCGATCTGGGGCGGGGTTGCCGCCACCGCGGCGGGTGTCGCGCTGCTGGCGCTGGCGTTCGGCGCGATATTGGCGCTGTCGCCGCAGATCGGCCCGCTGCTCGCGACGCTGGTCGTGGTGAGTGTGCTGCTGATAGTTGCTGGCGGTGCCGCGTGGCGCGCGCATATCAGCTATGGCGATATTCGCACCGCGCTGCGGCGCGACCTGACGAATGAGGGGTTCGACGATGCCGCGGACGCGTAATCGCCTGATCGCCGCCGCGCGCCGCTCGATGCTCCAGCGCGCCGAGCTGCACCGCCGGCTCGATGTTGCCAAGGCGGCGTTCAAGCCTGGCGCCTTGGTTGATCGCGGCAAGTACCGGGTCAATGCCAAGATCGACGACGCCGCTCATGCGGTGCGCGAGAGTTTCCGCGACAACCGCCTGCCGATCGCGCTCGCTGCCGTGGCGGGCGTGGCGTGGCTGCTGCGCGAACCGATCAAGGACCATGCGCCGCGACTGACCCAAAAGATTCAGGACATGGTGAGTGCGGTGTCCGATCGACTGCGACCGACCGACGAAACAGCCCATGAAACATATGCCGATGACGGCGAAATGAGCGAACCAGTGGAGAATGACGATGAAGCCGTTCAGTGAAACCGCCAGCGACGCCCGCGCAAAAGCAAGTGAACTTGCCGAGAAAACCGCCGAAAATGCGCGGTTGACCGCCGAAGCGGCGAAGTCGCGCATCCAGGACGGCTATGGCCGCGCCCGCGCCGCAACCGAAGATTTCGCCGCGAAGGCCAGCGAACAAGCTGGCGTCGCCCGCGAGGCCGCCGGTGAAGTGTATGAAAAGGGCAAGGTTCAGGCCAAGCGCGCGAACAGCAAGCTGAAGAATGCGGCTGAGAAACAGCCGATGGCGTTGGTGGCGGGAGCGGTTGCGATCGGCGCGCTGCTCGGTTCGCTGCTGCCGAAGGGGCGCAAGGGCGACTGACCGGCTTGCCGTAGCGGGGCCGCGCTGTTAGGGGCCGCCCCTTCTCCCCTCCCCAGCGCCAGCCCGCAAGGAAAGCAGCCATGAGCAAATTGCATCTCGTGTTCGGCGGACGCGTCAGCGATCCGCAGGGCACCGACTTTGTCGATCTCCACCATCTCGACGTCGTCGGCCTGTTCCCCGACTATAAGTCAGCCGAAAAGGCGTGGCGGGCCGCGGCGCAACGCACGGTCGACGATGCCGAAATGAAATATGTGGTCGTGCATCTGCACAAGCTGTTGCAGCCGGACAGCGAGTAAGCGCTAACGGTATTAATAGGCCGCGTTCGCCCTGAGCTTGTCGAAGGGCCGTTCTTTTTTGCGACGTCAAAAAGAAGAGCAGTGCTTCGACAAGCTCAGCACAAACGGTGTCTATTGTTTCGGCCGCCGCCTCAGCGGAAATTATCCGCGTACGCCTGAATCTTCAGCGTGCGAACCGGCGGCGCAACCACCTCGGCGTCAATGCCATTGCGCTCCGCATAAGCCACCGCTTCATCCTGGCTCGCAAAGCCGAGCCGGATCTGCCGCTGCGTATCGCCGCTGCCCGCCCAGCCCATCAGCGGATCGGGCTTGCGCGATTCGGCGGGAGCGAATTCCAGCGTCCAGCGCTGGGTTCCGGCGCGTCCCGACTGCATCGCATTTTTGGGTTTCTGGAAAATGCGCGCTTTCATCGGGACTGTCCTGCGTTGGTTGGCTTACCGATCCTTTAGCGGCTCCCCGGCGCCGCGAAAAGGGGCAACGTCACGCGCCGTCGCGCCGCGCCAGCGCCGCCTTGGTCAGCAGGGTCGGGCGCGCGTTCGCGGGATCGTCAGGCCAGCTGTGCTTGGGATAACGTCCGCGCATCTCGCGCGCCACATCGTGCCAGCTGCCGCCCCAGAAGCTGACGAGGTCGCGCGTCGTCTGAATCGGGCGATGCGCGGGCGAGGTCAGCGCGAGCACCAGCGGCACCGGCGGATCGCCGACCGTGGGATGGCGCGCCAGCCCGTAGAGTTCCTGCACCCGCACACTGACCGTCGGCCCGCCGTCGGCGCCATAATCGATCGGATGGCGGCTCCCGACCGGAGTGACATAGTCGGCGGGCGCATATTTTTCGAGCAATTGCCGCGCCGACCAGTCGAGCAGTCCCATCAGCGCGTCGGTCAGCGTGCGGTCGCCAATGTCGCGCAGACCGCGGCATCCCGCGAGCAGCGGCGGCAACCAGATATCGAGGCTGTCGGCGAGCGCGCCGGTCGACAGCGTATCGATCCCCGCAAAGGAGGCGCGTTGGCGCAGCGCCTGCGACTGCGGTCCCCAACCGACCAGCCCGAGCCCCTTGTCGCGCACCGCCGCCAGCCGCAGCCCGATGTCGTCGTCAGCATTGTCGCTGCGTCCCGCCTGCCCGCTGGTCAGCGCGATCGCGCCGAGCCGCCGTTCGCGGCGGTGATCGACGCGGTCGCTGGCGGGATCATAGCTGCTCGCGGCGTGGGCGACGATGCGATCGGCAAAGATCGCCTCGACCTCAGCCTGCTCGATCGGCGCGGCGGCGAGGATGCGAACCCCCGCGGGATGGCCCTGCGCATCGGCGATTGCCAGCCATTCGCAACCGCTGAGCGGTTCGACCGGGTCGATGCGATAGGCGCGGCCGCCGACGCTCAGATATTCGCCGCGCTGGCCCGCGCGCCGGCGCGCGACGCGATCGGGCCAGGCGGTCGCGATCCAGCCGCCGATTGAGCGCGATGGCACCGGGTCGGTTCCCGCCGCCAGCTTTTCGCCGATTCCCGCCAGCCGCCGCGCCAGCCGCACCGCGCCTTCGCTGCGGTCGCCGCGCTGTCCGCGCCAGCGCGACAGCCGCGCCTCGACATCGACGCCGCGCCCGCCGAGCCCCGGTTCGGTGAGCAGCACCGCGAGCCGCCCCGCCATCTCGCCCTCGCCCGCGCACGCTGCATCGAGCAGCATATGCGCGAGCGGCACCGGCAACGGAATCGCGGCCAGCGCCTTGCCATGCGCGGTAATCCGACCGTCGTCGCCCAGCGCGCCGATCGCCTGCAACCGCGTCTTGGCGTCGGTGATCGCCGCGGGTGACGGCGGGTCGAGCCAGCCCAATTGGCGCGGATCGATGATTCCCCAGCTGGCACAATCGAGCACGACGGGCATCAGGTCGTTTTCGTGGATTTCGGGCGGATCGAACGGCGGCATGCCGGTGGTCGCGGCGGCTTCCCACAAACGGTAGGCGACCCCCGGTCCCTGCCGCGCTGCGCGCCCAGCGCGCTGGGTAGCCGACGCCTGGCTGGCGCGTTCGGTGACCAGCCGCGCGATGCCCGCCGCCTTATCGAAACGCGGGCGCCGCGACAGCCCGGCGTCGATGACGATGCGGACCCCGTCGATGGTAAGGCTGGTTTCGGCAATGCTCGTTGCCACGATCAGCTTGCGCCCGCCGTCGGGATCGCGGACGAGCGCCTTGCGCTGAAGCGCCGGATCGATCTGGCCGTGCAGGCGGTGGACGACGAGCGGCAGTCCCGCCGCCTCGACCGCCGCCGCGGCGCGTTCGATGTCGGCAGCGCCGGGCAGAAAGGTCAGGATGTCGCCTTCCGCCTCGTCGGCTATCGCCTGCCGCACCGCGACCAGCACGCTTGCCTCCGGCCGATCCTCGGCGCGGCGACCAATGTGGCGCAACTCGAGCGGGAAAATCTTGCCTTCGCTTTTGACCACCGGCGCATTGCCGAGCAGCGCGCCGAAGCGCGCGCCGTCGAGCGTCGCCGACATCGCGACCAGCCGCAAATCGTCACGCAGTCCCTGCTGCGCATCGATCGCGAGCGCGAGCGCGAAATCGCCGTCGAGGTTGCGTTCATGCACTTCGTCGAACAGCACCGCCGACACGCCGCTGAGTTCGGGATCGGCCAGGATGCGGTTGCGGAACAGCCCCGGCGTCATCACCAGCAGCCGCGTCGTTGCCGATTGTTTGCTGTCGAGCCGCGTTGCATAGCCGACCTTGCCGCCGACCGGCTCGCCCAGTTCGTCGGCAATCCGCTCCGCCGCGGCGCGCGCTGCAAGCCGACGGGGCGAAAGCAGCCAGACGGTGCCGCTGCACCACGGCTGGGAAAGCAGCGCGGGCGCCACGCGCGTCGTCTTGCCCGCTCCCGGCGGCGCGACGACGACGGCGTTGGGCTTCAAGATCAGCGCCGCGAGGATGTCGGGCAGAACCTGGTCGATCGGCAGCGGCTGCATCAGGTCCGCGCCGCCGGGTTGCCGAGTTCGAGGTTGAGGCGGTAGGCCTCGGCGGCGAGTATCGCGACTTGCTCCGCCGTCACCTCGGTCGCCTCGGCCATCACCAGATTGCCGAGTTCATATTTGCCGCTCGCCTTGATCCGCGGATCGACCTCGCGCAGCCGCTTGCCGCGCCAGAAACCGAGCAGCACGCGACGCTCTTCGGCGCGGATCAGGATGCACGGGCCGTTCGCCATGAAGACGAGGTTGGTCCATTTGATGGTTTCGTCGAAAGTGGCGGTGGCCAGGATCGCCGCACGCATCATTTCGCAGCGGTCGCGCTGCCACCCCGACAGCGCGGCGATATAGGCGTCAGGGCTTTCGGCGGCTGGACCCATCATCGGCATTCGTCGTTCCCGATATGCGGCAAAATCATTCAATCCTCGTCACCCCGGAGCAAGTCCGGGGTGACGATAGAAAAGCCGCCTCAATAAGCCCGCGCGACTGCGAAGGCGACCGCTTCGGTCAGCGCCGCTTTCGCATGGCTGGCGCGGAAGCCGCCGATCGCATCAACCGCGCGCTGGCCATAGTGGCGCGCCCGCGCCAGCGTATCGTCGATCGTGCCGTGCTGGCGCAGCAGCCGCGTCGCATGGGCGAGGTCTTCGTCCGATGTCCGGTGGCCGGTGATCGCGAGTTTCCAGAATTCCCGTTCTTCGGCATTGCCGCGCGCATAGGCGAGGATGACCGGCAACGTGACCTTGCCATCGCGGAAATCGTCGCCGACCCCCTTGCCCATCGTTTCGGCGTCCGAAACATAATCGATCGCATCGTCGACGAGCTGGAACGCGATGCCGAGGTTACGGCCATAGGCGTCGAGCGCGGCCTCGGTCGCCTCGTCGCGTTCGGCGACCACCGCGGCGATCTTGCACGCCGCGGCGAACAGTTCGGCGGTCTTGGCGTTGATGATCGCGAGATACTGGTCTTCGCTGGTTTCGATGCGGCGCTGCGCCGACAGCTGGTTGACCTCACCCTCGGCGATCACCGCCGACGCGCGGCTGAGAATCTTGAGCACCTTCAGCGACCCGTCCTCGACCATCACCTCGAACGCGCGGCTGAACAGGAAGTCGCCGACCAGCACCGATGCACTGTTGCCCCAGATCAGGTTCGCGGTCTTACGGCCGCGGCGCAGGTCCGATTTGTCGACGACATCGTCGTGGAGCAGCGTGGCGGTGTGGATGAACTCGACCGCTGCCGCCAGCTTGCAGTGACGGCGTCCCGGATAGTCGAGCAGCTGGCCGCACGCGAGAGTCAGCATCGGCCGCATCCGCTTGCCACCGCCGGCGATCAGGTGACCGGCGAGTTCGGGGATCAGCGGCACTTCGGATTGCATCCGTTCAAGAATGACCGAATTCACCTCGTTCATATCGGCGGCGACAAGCGCCATCATCGGGTCGAGCGAGGGGGGCCGTTCGCCGTAGAGCTGGTGGATTTCGGCAGTCATGATGCGGCGAGCCTTGGCCGCGCGGCCGCGATTTTGCAACGACTTTCGGCTTGCTTTGGCCCCCCGCGCGGTGCCAAGCGGGCGGGGATTGAGAGGAGCCGTGCATGGACGACCAACTGAGCCGCTTTCGCCAGAGCATCGACAATATCGATGCGGCGCTCGTCTATATGCTGGCCGAGCGATTCAAGGTGACCAAGGCGGTCGGCGAGCTGAAAGCGCGCGACGGCCTGCCCCCCGCTGACCCCTCACGCGAGGAGCGGCAGATCGGGCGGCTGCGCGAACTGGCGCGCGACGCCGACCTCGACCCCGACTTCACCGAAAAATTTCTGCGCTTCATCATCGAGGAAGTGATCCGTCATCACCAGCAGGCTCGCGACGGCTAGAGCATGATGACTTCAGGTCGATAGCCCTCGTCATTGCGAGCCCTTCGACTGCCCCGCAGGCGCTCAGGGCAAACTTCCGCGATGCGGAAGCGAAGCAATCCAGAGCGGCTTACGCGACTCTGGATTGCCGCGTCGCTTCGCTCCTCGCAATGACGATCGACGCAAATGTCATCTCGCTCTAGCCCGCCGGCAGCCGGAGCCGCACCAGCAATCCGCCCAGATCCTCGCTTTCCTCAAGCGCGATGCTGCCGCCATAGATTTCGGCGACGTCGCGGACGATGGCCAACCCCAAACCAGTTCCCGGCTTGCCGCTGTCGAGGCGCACGCCGCGATCGAAGATACGGGTCCGGTCGGCGGGTGAAATTCCCGCGCCGTCGTCCTCGACCAGGATTTCGGCCATCGCGCCGTCGCGCTGGATGGTCACGAAAACGCTACCGCCGCCATATTTCGCCGCGTTCTCCAGCAGATTGCCGACCAATTCGTCGAGATCCTGGCGCTCGACCCGCGCAATCAGCTGCTTGTCGCCCGCCGCGTCGAGCCGCGCCTGGGGATAGAGCAGCGCCACCGCGCGCGTCACGCTGTCGACGCTGTCGCGGACATTGGCGCGCGCCTGGGCAGCGCCGCGGCGCCCGACGGCGCGGGCGCGGGCGAGATGATGTTCGACCTGCCGCTGCATCGTCGCCGCCTCGCGACGCACCGTATCGGCCAGCGGCGACGTCTGGCTGGTCGCGCTGTTGAGCAGCACGGTCAGCGGGGTCTTGAGCGCATGCGCAAGATTACCGGCGTGCAGCCGCGCTTCCTCCGCCTGCTTTTCATTGTGCGCGAGCAGCGCGTTGAGTTCGTCGACCATCGGCTGCACCTCCAGCGGCAGCGGCGCATCGACGCGCCGATTCTGGCCGCCGCGCATCGCTGCGATGGCGCGGCGGATATGGCGTAGCGGCCACAGCCCGTAAAAGGTCTGGAGCGCCGCGAGGATGATCAGCCCAAGCCCGAGCAGGGCCAGACTGGGGATCAGGGTCGCGCGCACCGCCCCGACTTGCGCGTCAAGCGCGACGCGCGATTGTGCGATCTGATACCGCCAGCTGACCTTGCTACCCGGCAGGATGACATTTCGTTCGAGCACGCGCAGTTCCTCGTCGGGAAACTGGTTACTGTCATAGGTGTGAATCTGATCGTCGATGTGCGGGGTTGGCGCCTTCAGCGACCGTTCCCACAGCGAGCGCGAGCGATAAGGTTCCTGCCCGCCGCCGCTGATCTGCCAGTACAGACCGCTATAGGGTTCCAGAAAGCGTTGGTCGCCGAGCGGTTCGACCAGCCGCACCTCGCCGTCGGGGCCGATTTCCGACGATCGGATCATCGCGATCAGCACATATTCCAGGCTGGAATCGAAATTGCGGGTAATCGCCCCGGTCAGCACCCGGTCGAGCGCAAAGCCGCCGCCGACCAGCAGCACCGAAATCCACAGCGCCGCAATCGCGATCATGCGCCGCGCCAGCGAGCCGGTCATACGGCCGGTCAGCGCGGCGGGCTTGTCCGCTGCATCGGGCGCCGCCGCGGTTGCCGGGGCTGGGTCCATTTCGGCCATGGCCGAGCGGTTCAGCCCTGCGGATCGTCGAGCTGGTAGCCCAGACCGCGGATCGTGGTGATGATGTCAGCGCCCAGCTTTTTTCGGATGCGCGTCACGAACACTTCGATCGTGTTCGAATCGCGATCGAAATCCTGGTCGTAAATATGCTCGATCAGTTCGGTGCGCGACACAACCTTGCCCTTGTGGTGGAGCAGGTAGGACAGCAGCTTATATTCCTGCGCGGTGAGCTTCACCGCCTCACCGGCCAGCGTCACGCGACCCGACCGCGTGTCCAGCCGAACGTCGCCCGCGGTCAGTTCGCTCGACGCGTTGCCCGCGGCGCGGCGGATCAGCGCGCGCAAGCGTGCGATCAATTCTTCGGTTTGGAACGGCTTGGCCAGATAATCGTCGGCGCCGGCATCGAGCCCCGCCACCTTGTCCGACCAGCTGTCGCGCGCGGTCAGGACCAGCACCGGAAAATTGCGCTTTTCACGGCGCCAACGGTCGAGCACCGTAAGCCCATCAATTTCGGGCAGCCCAAGGTCGAGGATCGCGGCGTCGTAATTTTCGGTCGAGCCGAGGAAATGCCCATCCTCGCCGTCGGTCGCCAGATCGACCGCATAGCCGGTGCTTTCCAGCGTGGCCTTCAGCTGCGGACCCAGGGTGGGCTCGTCTTCGACAATCAGGATCCGCATTCAGACGCCTTTCACTGGCCGACCGGACGGCGCCGGTCGCATGTTTCGACTGTGTATCAAGTCCGAACGTTCATCGCAAAATGTCGTTGCGATGAATTGTCGGCGCCGGATTTCGTTAGGGAGGGATTTCAGGGTTTGCGACCGACGATGCGGCCGGTGCGGGCGTCGACATAGACCACGACGACCTGGCTGCCATCCATGAATTTCAGCGCATAGATCATGCGGCCCGCGTCAAATTGCGGCCCGCCGAGATAGGTCATGCTGTTATACGGCGCGCGCGACCGAACATCGGCAATCAAGCGGTTTAGCGGCACGACCTGTCCCTGCGCCGCGGCGTTGCGCAAATTATCCTGGTCTCGGTCGTTGCGCGCGGCGGCAGGCATAGCCGCAGTGAGAAGCAGGACGGACAGGACAGAAAGGATCAATGTGCGGATCATGGCCGTGTCTCTAACGCAAAGGCATTGAATAGGCGATGAATGACCCCGTCAGCCACTGTTTCAACTTGCACTCCACGGCCCGAGCCATGGTGGGCGCGGCAGGGATTGAACCTGCGACCCCACCCGTGTGAAGGGTGTGCTCTACCACTGAGCTACGCGCCCGTCCGGGTCCGACCGAATGGTCGACCCCCGAAAGCCGGATGGCCATAGCCGCTGCGTCGGTGATTGCAACGGCGATTTCACCGAAACAAGCCGGCGGATGCAAATCGGGCCGCAGCTTGCGCCGCGGCCCGAATGTTTACCCAGCGGGCTGGTCAATCAGTTGACCGAGTCCTTGAGCGCCTTGCCGGCCTTGAACTTGGGCTGATTCGACGCCGCAATGGTCATCGTTTCGCCGGTGCGCGGGTTGCGACCGGTCGATGCCTTGCGCTTGCTGACTGCGAAGGTGCCGAAACCAACGAGACGAACTTCGCCACCCTTTTTCAGCGAACCGGTGATCGCTTCAAACACGGCTTCGACGGCTTTGCTCGCGTCGCCCTTGGTGAGGCCGCTCGAGTCAGCGACGGCGGCGATCAGGTCTTGTTTGTTCATGCCTAAGGAACCCCTGCTTTTGGTTGATTGAATGATTCATGGCCGTGCCATGGGGCGTCACTAACGCCGTTTCGCCCCTTCTTGTCAAAGCAAAAAGGGGCGAAAATCCCGGCTAAACGACCATTTTGCGACGAAAAGCACGCGCAAAAGACCCCAAGCGTTCAAGGTCAGTGGCGAATCGTCGTTTCGGGGTCCGCGCCGGGCGCCAGCGGCGGCGAAGCGGCCAGTTCGTCGGCTTCGGTCCACTCGATCGGCACAACCGGACTGACCAAAGCCACCGCCAGCACCTCATCGACATGGCTGACCGGAATGATCTTCAATCCCGTCGTGATGTTGGCCGGGATTTCGACGAGATCCTTTTCATTTTCCTCGGGGATCAGCACCGTGGTGATGCCGCCGCGCAGCGCCGCGAGCAGCTTTTCCTTCAAGCCGCCGATCGCCAGCACACGGCCGCGCAGCGTGACTTCGCCGGTCATCGCGACATCGCGGCGCACCGCGATCCCCGTGAGCGTCGAAATCATCGCCGTGACCATGCCGACACCCGCCGACGGGCCATCTTTTGGCACCGCGCCTTCGGGCAAGTGGATATGGATGTCCTTGCGCGCGAACAGGCTGGGCTTGATGCCATAGGCCGGGGCGCGCGCCTTCACGAACGACAGCGCCGCCTGCACCGATTCGGTCATTACTTCACCGAGCTTACCCGTGGTGCGGACCTGGCCCTTGCCCGACGCGGTGACCGCCTCGATCGTCAGCAATTCGCCGCCGACCTCGGTCCACGCCAGCCCGGTGACGGCGCCGACCTGATCCTCCAGATCGCCCATACCGTGACGATATTTGCGCACGCCCGAAAACTCGCTGAGGTTTTCGGCGGTAATGGTAACGCTTTCAGCCTTGCCTTCGAGGATGCGGCGCAGCGCCTTGCGCGCCAGCCGCGCAATTTCGCGCTCGAGGGTGCGGACGCCGGCCTCGCGGGTGTAGTAACGGATGAGGTCGCGCAGACCTTCGTCGGTCAGGGTAAATTCGCCGTCCTTCAGACCATGCGCCTCGATCTGCTTGGCGATCAGGTGCAGCTTGGCGATCTCGACCTTCTCGTCCTCGGTATAACCCTCCAGCCGGATGATCTCCATGCGGTCGAGCAGTGCCTGAGGCAGGTTGAGCGAGTTGGCCGTCGTGACAAACATGATGTCGCTGAGATCGACATCAATTTCCAGATAGTGGTCCTGGAATTTGCCATTCTGTTCGGGGTCGAGCACTTCGAGCAGCGCTGACGCCGGGTCGCCGCGGAAATCCTGACCCAGCTTGTCGATTTCGTCGAGCAGGAACAGCGGGTTCATCGTCCCCGCCTTTTTCAGATTGGTGACGATCTTCCCCGGCAGCGAGCCGATATATGTCCGGCGGTGGCCGCGGATTTCGGCCTCGTCGCGCACGCCGCCCAGCGACTGGCGGATAAATTCGCGGCCGGTGGCCTTGGCGATCGATTTACCCAGCGACGTCTTGCCGACGCCCGGCGGGCCGACGAGGCACAGGATCGGCCCCTTCAGCTTGTTGGTGCGCGCCTGCACCGCCAGATATTCGACGATCCGGTCCTTGACCTTTTCGAGCGCATAATGGTCGTTGTCGAGCACCGCCTGCGCCGCGGCGATATCCTTTTTCAGCTTCGACTTCTTGCCCCACGGCAGGCCGATCAGCGTGTCGAGATAGTTGCGTACGACGGTGGCCTCGGCCGACATCGGCGCCATCGCGCGCAGCTTTTTCAGCTCGGCGTTCGCCTTGGCCTTGGCCTCTTTCGACATTTTCATGCCGTCGATTTTTTGCTGCAACTCGGCGAGGTCGTCGCCGCCTTCGCCATTGTCGTTGCCCAGCTCGCGCTGGATCGCTTTCAACTGCTCGTTGAGATAATATTCGCGCTGGCTCTTTTCCATCTGGCGCTTCACGCGGCCGCGGATCTTCTTTTCGACCTGCAGCACACCCAGCTCGCCCTCCATGAAGGCAAACACCATTTCGAGCCGCTTCGACGGCGCGTCTTCGACCAGCAGCGCCTGTTTGTCAGACACCTTGATGTTGAGGTTGCCCGCGACCGAGTCGGCGAGGCGCGAGGCGTCGTCGATCTGCGACAGCTGAACCGCGGTTTCGGCCGGCATCTTCTTGTTGAGTTTGGCGTAATTTTCGAACTGATCGACAACCGAGCGCATCAGCGCGGCGGTATCAACGCTGTCATCGATCGTGTCATCGATCGGCTTGACGCTCGCCATCACCGTCTTGTGGTCCTCGCTGAGCGCAACCAGCTTGGCGCGCTCTTTGCCCTCGACCAGCACGCGAACGGTGCCGTCGGGCAGCTTCAAAAGCTGGAGCACGGTGGCGATGACGCCGACGTCGTACAGGTCATCGCGCTGCGGATCATCCTCGCCCGGATCGAGCTGGGCAACGAGGAAGATTTCCTTGTCGGATTCCATCGCGGTTTCGAGCGCCGCGACCGAACGGTCGCGGCCGACGAACAGCGGCACGATCATGTGCGGGAAAACGACGATGTCACGCAGCGGCAGCAGGGGAAAAGATTGCGTCATTACGGCTCCTGGGCAGGCGCCACGACCGGACGCACCGCCCTTCTTATAGGGTGTTCATCGCTAATATGGCGTAACTTCGCACGCATTCAATGTCGCTGCGGTGAATGACACCCCCGAATCCCGTCCCGTTCGTCCTGAGGAGGGGATGAGCCTGTCGAAGACCCGTCTCGAAGGACCGCAACGTCCAAGCCCTTCGAGACGCCATTTCGACAAGCTCCATGGCTCCTCAGGGCGAACGGGGGCGACGGTGTTGCTTAAAACGGCAGCTTGAAGCCCGGGGGCAGCGGCAGGCCGCTGGTCATCTTGCCCATTTCCTCGTTGCTGACCCGGTCGGCCTTTTCACGCGCGTCGTTGAACGCAGCGGCGAGCAAATCTTCGAGCATCTGCTTGTCCGAAGGCACGATCAGGCTGTCGTCGATGCTGATCGACTTGATCCGGCCCTTGGCGCTGGCCAAAATCCGCACCAGACCGCCACCTGACACGCCCTCGACCTCGACACTATCGAGCTTCGCCTGCGCCTCCTGCATCTGGGCCTGCACCGTGGCGGCGGCTTCCTGCGCCGCCTTCATCATTTCTTCGATCGATTTCATGGATTGGACTTATGGCGATTGTCGGCGGGGTCTTCAAGGCTGGCGTCGGGAAAAGCCGCCAGTGCGGCCTTCACCACCGGCAGTTCACGAATCCGCGCGTCATTGTCCGCAGCGGTCGCGGCGCGCACCTCGCCCAGGCTGGGCCGGGCCTCCCCCTCTCCGGCGCGAACATGCCAGCGGCTGCCGGTGGCAGCGAGCAGCGCGTCGCCAAGGTCGCGCGGAAACGCTGGCGACAGCGCCGGGACGGCGGCGAAAACCAGCTGCCCTGGTTCAAGTTCAACGACCCGCAAATGATCGTGCACCTGCACGGCGAGGCGATGATTGCCACTGCTTTCGAGCAACTGGTGGATTTGCGCGATCGTCAACGACATTGCGGGGACATCCGCCGCTGGTGCGGCCTCGGCAACCGGCGCTGCGACCGCGGTCTCCGAGCCCGTCGCGGCCGCGGGCGCCGCCAGCGGCATCGTCGGCAGCCGCCCCGATTCCAGCAGCTTCGCCAATTCGCCGGGATCGGGCATTGCCGCGGCATAAATCACCCGCAGCAGCAGCATTTCCAGATGCTCGAGCGGATTGTTGGCGCGCAGCACCTCGTCATGCCCCTTGAGCAGCAGCTGCCACAGCCGGTTCAGCGGCGCGAAGCCCAACTTTTGCGCCCAGTCACCGATACGTTCGCGGTCAGCCTCGGCCAGCGCGGGATCGTCGTGGCGTGACACTTTCGCAAGCGTCACCGCGTGGGTCAGGTCCATCAACCCGCGCACCATCGCCACCGGCTCGATCCCCAGCGCATATTGCGCGCGGGCGAGATCGATGGCAGCGCCGCTATCCCCTTCCAGGATCGACGCCATCAGCTGGGCGATCGACGTCCGGTCCGACAGGCCCAGCATCACGCGCACCTGCGCCGCGCTGATCATGCCGCCCCCGTCGAGATCGGCATGCGCGATCGCCTGATCGAGGATCGAGAGTCCGTCGCGCACCGACCCTTCGGCCGCATTGGCGATCAGCCAGATCGCGGGTGCCTCGGCCTCGACGCCTTCCTTTTGCAGGATTGCGCTGAAATGGGCGAACAGCATGTCGGGGGTGATGCGGCGCAAATCGAACCGCTGGCAGCGCGACAGCACGGTCACCGGCACCTTGTTCACTTCGGTGGTCGCGAACAGGAATTTGACATGCGGCGGCGGTTCTTCGAGCGTTTTCAAGAGCGCATTGAAGGCGTTACGCGACAACATATGCACTTCGTCGATGATATAGATCTTGTAGCGCGCCGACACCGCGGCATAGCGCACCGCCTCGATAATCTCGCGCACATCGTCGACGCCGGTGTTCGACGCGGCGTCCATCTCGATCACATCGATATGACGACCCTCGGTGATCGCGCGGCACGGCTCGCACACCCCGCACGGGTCGATCGTCGGCCCGCCCTGCCCGTCGGCGCCGATGCAATTGAGCGCCTTGGCAATCAGGCGCGCGGTCGACGTCTTGCCAACCCCGCGAACCCCGGTCATCAGAAAGGCATGCGCCAGCCGGTCGCGCGCGATCGCATTGCCCAGGGTGCGCACCATCGCATCCTGCCCGATCAGTTCGGCAAAGGTTTGCGGGCGATATTTGCGGGCGAGAACGCGGTACGGGCCGCTGGAAGCCTGCGGCTTCACCTCGGGCAGGTCCATCCCCAGCATCGTCGGTTCGTCGTCGGCGGAATCGCTCATGGCATCGTCTTAGGGACGGCGCGCGATCTTGTCGAAGGGGGAAATTGGTGGAAGCCGGAACGACCCGCGGCGAATTCGTTGCGGCTGCTTCCTTCCGGACCTGACCGGGTTGGCGAAGACCACGTCCGCCCGACTTCCGCGGCGCATATGGCGGGGGATGAGCGGAAATGCAAGTTGTGTTGCCTCTTCAATTGTCATCCCGGCGAAGGCCGGGATGACAAGGGTTGGGTTCACCGCGGCCCCTGCATATTGCGACTTTCCCCCGGAATATGCACCGTCAGCCCGTCCATCGCCTCGGTCAGCAAAATCTGGCACGCGAGACGGCTGGTCCGGCGCACCCCCGTGGCCAGGTCGAGCATGTCCTCCTCCATCTCGCTGGCGGGCGGCAGGCAGTCAAAATCCTCTTTGGCGACGATGACATGGCAGGTTGAGCAGGCCATTTGGCCCTCGCACGTCCCCTCCAGCGGCATCAGATGCGCCTGCGCGACGTCAAGCAGGATGCTGCCGGGTTCCGCCTCTGCCTCGGTGCGCTCTTTGCCATCGGCGTGGATGAAAGTGACGCGCATCAAGTAACCCCTTGCAACCGCGCGGCGTCCTTGATCACGGTCAGGCCGTCGCGCAATTCCTGTTCCGACGTGTAGCGCCCCCAGCCAAGGCGGATCGAGGCGCGCGCGTCGGCCTCGCCGATCCCCATCGCGCGCAGCACATGGCTGACCTTGCCCGACCCGCTGCCGCACGCACTGCCGAGCGAGAAGGCGACATTGCGCGCGTCGGACATCAGGCGGAGGCCGCTGACGCCCTCGCGCCGCATGTTGAGGTTGCCGTGATAGCGCGCGTCGGCATCGCCGTTGAGCGTCCATTCGGGCAGCATGTCGCGCGCCAGCGACCATAGCCGCTCGACATGCGCCGCGTCCTCATCCTGTCGCTCGGCGGCCAGCGCCGCAGCGGCGCCGAAGCCGGCGCACAGCGCGGGCGACACGGTGCCCGATCGCATCCCCTGTTCCTGTGCGCCGCCGAACATCAGCGGCGGCAGGTCGACCCCGTCCTTAATCCACAGCGCGCCGATGCCCTTGGGCCCGTGAACCTTGTGCGCCGAGATGGCGATCAGGTCGGCGCCGTCGGGGATCGCGACGCGGCCATAGCCCTGCACCGCATCGCAGAGCAGCAGGCTGTTCTTCGCATGGGCGGCGGCGGCAAGTTCGGCGACCGGCTGGATCGTGCCGACCTCATTGTTCACCAGCATTGCGGCGACGATGCCGGTATCGGGGATCAGCGCGTCGTCGGGCGGCAACGCGACGCCGTCGGCATCGACCGGCAGGATCGCGGCGTGAAGCCGTTCGAGGCATTGCAGCGACGCGGCATGTTCGATGCTCAGCCCCGCGACACCGCCCGGCATGATCTCGGCGCCGCGCAGCAACGCCCAGTTGAGCGCCTCGGTAGCGCCGGAGGTGAAAAAGACGCGGCCATTTTCAGGGAGTAGCGCCGCGACCTGATCGCGCGCGACCTCAACCGCGGCGGCGGCGGCGCGCCCGGCCTTGTGGGTGCTCGATGGGTTGGCAAAGCCGTCATCGTCAAGCCAGCGCATCATCGCCTCGCGCGCTTCGGGGGCGAGCGGCGTCGTGGCCTGGTAATCGAGGTAGATCATGCGCGGCATCTGCCCCCTTATCCCGCGCGTGTCGAGCGCAGTCGAGACACGTTGGGTCGCGCACGCCTTCGCGTGTCTCGACTTCGCTCGACACGAACGGAAACTGGAGGGTGGCTCGAGAGCCCTTATTGCGAGCAATTCGCAAAAGTTGCATGTTGCAACGCTGTTTCTGTATAGGCGCCATCTTCGCTCCGCCACCCTGCCAGCCCGGCGATTCGGCGGTCAGCCGCAAAAGACAAGAGGTGCTTCCATGCCCGACGTGATTTTCCCCGGCCCCGAGGGCCGTATCGAAGGCCGTTTCTCGCCGCCGCCGCGCCCGCGCGCGCCGGTTGCGCTGATCCTGCATCCGCACCCGCAGGGAGGCGGCACGATGAACGACCGCATCACCCAGGCGATGTACAAGAGCTTCGTCGCGCGCGGCTTTGCCGTGCTGCGCTTCAACTTTCGCGGCGTCGGCCGCAGCCAGGGGACGTTCGACAATGGCATCGGCGAGCTGAGCGATGCCGCTTCGGCGCTCGACTGGGTCCAGTCGATCCATCCCGAAGCGCAGACGACGTGGATCGCGGGTTTCAGCTTTGGTGCGTGGATCGGCATGCAATTGCTGATGCGCCGCCCCGAAATCCGCGGCTTCCTGTCGGTCGCGCCGCCGGCCAACATGTACGACTTCAGCTTCCTTGCCCCCTGCCCATCGTCGGGCATCATCGTCGCGGGCGGCCAGGACGAAATCGTTCCGCCGGTCGCGGTGCAAAAGCTGGTCGACAAGCTGCGCACGCAAAAAGGCATTACGATCCATCACGACGAAATCCCGCGCGCCAATCACTTCTTCGAGCATGAGCTCGACCAGCTGATGAAGTCGCTCGACAATTATCTGGATATGCGGCTGGCCCCCGATTCGCCGATCCGCTGATTCAATTCGCCTCGTCATTGCGAGGAGCCGAAGGCGACGCGGCAATCCAGGGGCGGTTCTGCGCCACTCTGGATTGCTTCGCGTCGCTCGCAATGACGAGCGATTGGTGCAGCTTACTTCACCGGCACCAGCCAGATCGCGACATTGGCGAACATCACCAGCGCCGCGACCAGCATCAGCAGCGCGCGGCGGCGGTCGCCCTGGCGAAAGACATAGGCTGCGCCGCCGGTCAGCACGACCCCGGTGAGCATCAGCACGGATATGACAGTGTCGGACATGATGCGGCTTTATCGGCCGCGTCACAAATTTGCCACCTCGCTTATGGCCAATCCGTGCGGCTTCGCCTAAAGCGCGCTCATCGATTCCTTGTCCAAAGCGGGAGCCGCGCCGATGCGCATTGCGATTGCCTCTGACCATGCCGCTTATGAGCTGAAGGCGCTGCTCGCCGACTGGCTGCGCGGCGAAGGCCATGCGGTGGAGGATCTGGGCACCAACGGCCCTGACAGCGTCGATTACCCCGATTATGGCTATGCGCTGGGCGAAGCGATGGCCGCAGGCCGCGCCGACCGCGGCGTGGCGCTGTGCGGGTCGGGGATCGGCATCTCGATCTCGGTCAACCGCAACCCGGCGGCGCGCTGCGCCTTGGTGTCCGAGCCGCTATCGGCCAAGCTGGCGCGCGAGCATAATGACGCAAATGTCATTGCGATGGGCGCCCGGCTGACCGGCATCGATATGGCCAAGGCGTGCCTGACCGCGTTCCTGACCACCGAATTCGCCGGTGACCGCCACGCGCGCCGCGTCGACAAACTATCTAATCCGCCTCAACTGGAGACCAGCCGATGACCACCGACACGCTGAACAAGCCCATCAAATCGGCAGGCTATTTCACCGACGGCGTCGGCACGGTCGATCCTGCGGTCGCGGCGGCGATGAAGCATGAACTTGAACGCGAGCAATATCAGATCGAACTGATCGCCAGCGAAAATATCGTGTCGAAAGCGGTGCTCGAAGCGCAAGGCTCGGTGTTCACCAACAAATATGCCGAAGGCTATCCCGGCCGCCGTTACTATCAGGGCTGCGCCCCGTCGGACGAGGTCGAAACCCTCGCGATCGACCGCGCGAAGCAGCTGTTCGATTGCGGCTATGCCAATGTCCAGCCGCATTCGGGGGCGCAGGCCAATGGCGCGGTGATGCTCGCGCTGACCAAGCCGGGCGCAACGATCCTGGGGATGAGTCTCGACGCCGGTGGCCACCTGACCCACGGCGCACCGCCCGCGATGTCGGGCAAATGGTTCAACGCGGTGCAATATGGCGTGCGCGCCGACGACCATCTGGTCGATTTCGATCGGGTCGAGGCGCTGGCGAAGGAACATCGCCCTGCCCTGATCATCGCGGGCGGTTCGGCCTATCCGCGCACGCTCGATTTTGCCCGCTTCCGCAAGATTGCCGACGATGTCGGCGCGCTGCTGATGGTCGACATGGCGCATTTTGCAGGCCTTGTCGCAGGCGGTGTCCATCCCTCGCCGCTCCCGCACGCGCATGTCGTCACCACGACGACGCACAAGACGCTCCGCGGCCCGCGCGGCGGCATGATCCTGACCAACGACGAAGCGATCGCAAAGCGGATCAATTCGGCGGTGTTCCCTGGGCTGCAAGGCGGCCCGCTGATGCATGTCATCGCCGCCAAAGCGGTCGCGTTCGGCGAAGCGCTGCGCCCCGATTTCAAGGATTATGCCAAGGCCACCGTCGCCAATGCGCAGGCGCTGGCGGCCCGGTTGAAGGCACGCGGCGCGGACATCGTCGCGGGCGGCACCGATACCCACCTCGCGCTGGTCGACCTGCGCCCGCTGGGCATCACCGGCCGCGACGCCGACGAGGCGCTGGAGCGCAGCGCGATCACCTGCAACAAGAATGGCGTGCCGTTCGATCCGCTGCCGCCGGTCAAGACCAGCGGCATCCGCGTCGGTTCGCCCGCAGGCACGACGCGCGGCTTCGGCGTCGCCGAGTTCGAGGACATCGGCGACATGGTGGCCGATGTGCTTGAAGCGCTGCGCGACAAGGGCGAGCATGGCGACGCCGATGTCGAAGCCAATGTGCGCGGCCGCGTGCGCGCGCTGTGCGAACGCTTCCCGATCTATCAGGGATAAGCACGATGGCGCGGCAACATCCCGAGGAACCGACGCTGGCCGAGCTGACGATCGAAGAGGTCAAGGCGATGGCCAAGCAGGGCATCGCGCATCCGTCGACCCGCCCGGTGCTGGTCGGCGGCGTCATCGGCGGGTTCATCGGGTTGCTGCTTGACGCGATAACCTGGCCGGTCGGGCTGTTCGCTGGCGCCGCGATTGCGCTGCTGATGCGGGTGCGTCGCTAGACCATGCGTTGCCCCTATTGCGGCCATGAAAACAGCCAGGTGAAGGACAGCCGCCCAACCGAGGACGGCGCCGCGATTCGCCGCCGCCGCCAGTGCGAGGATTGCGGCGCGCGCTTCACGACGTTCGAGCGTATTCAGCTGCGCGAAGTCGGCGTGCTCAAGGCCGATGGCCGCCGCGAGCCGTTCGATCGCGAGAAACTGATGCGCAGCATCCAGATCGCGTGCCGCAAGCGCCCGATCGACGGGGCGCGGATCGAACGGCTGGTGTCCGGAATCCAGCGCCAGCTCGAAACGTCAGGCGACAGCGAAGTCCAGGCGGCGCAGATCGGCGCGATGGTGATGGAAGCGCTGAAAGGCTTCGACAGTGTCGCCTATATCCGCTTTGCCAGCGTCTACCGCGAATTCACCGAAGCCAAGGATTTCGAAGAATTTGCGTCGTCGGTGACCGAAGCGGCGCATAAGAGTTAGACATTTCTTCTCCGATTTCCCGAGCGAAGACGAGGGACTATTTCGAGCGCAGCGAGAACCGTAGAAGCAGACGGCCTATGACATTCTGGACTTACATGCTGCGCTGCCGGGATGGCAGCTACTATATCGGCCATACAGATCAACTCGAGTTCAGGTTCGGGCAGCATCAGTCCGGGGAGATACCCGGCTATACCGCGACGCGGCGGCCCGTAGAACTTGTCTGGCGCGCTGAGTTTTCGACACGCGCGGAAGCCCTTGAAGCTGAGCGGCAGATAAAGGGATGGTCGCGCGCCAAAAAGGAAGCGCTGATACGCGATGACTGGCCCGCAATCCAAAGGCTCGCCAGCCGCGCGAAAATCCTTCGAAACGAGGCAGAGCCTTCGCCAAGCTCAGTCTCTGCCTCTCCTCAGGACGAACGGACGCAGACAAACCCCGTTCGTCCTGAGGAGCGACTGAGCCCCGGCGAAGGCGCGTCTCGAAGGACTACAATCTTGCCCCCCGTCATCATCCTCGTCCGCCCGCAGCTTGGCGAAAATATCGGCAAGGCGGCGCGCGCGATGCTCAATTTCGGGCTGACCGAATTGCGCCTGGTCGCCCCGCGCGACGGCTGGCCCAATCCTGACGCGGGTCCGGCGGCGGCAGGTGCCGACATTGTGCTGGCAGAGGCGCAGGTGTTTGCCAGCCTTGCCGAGGCGGTGGCCGATTGCACCACCATCTATGCCACCACGGTGCGCAAGCGCGGCGTCGCCAAGCCGGTGCTGACCCCCGAAGCCGCGGCGCAGGCAGTCCACGCCAGCGCGGGCCGTTCGGCCTATGTCTTTGGCGCCGAACGATCGGGGCTCGATACTGACGATGTCGCGCTGGCGCATGCCATCGTCACGGTGCCGATCAACCCCAAATTCGCGTCGCTCAATCTGGCGCAGGCGGTGATCCTGCTCGCCTATGAATGGTCGAAACACGCGCCGAGCGAAGCCGAGGGCGGTGTAGCGCTGGCCAGCCCGCCGGAGGTGCCGCTCGATCCCGTCGCCCCGCACGCTGAACTGGAGGAACTGATCCAGCATCTGGTTCGCGATCTGGACGCCAGCGGCTATTTCGTGCCGCCGGAACGGACGGAGGCGACGCTGCGCACCCTGCGCACCGCCCTGACCAAGACCGGGTGGTCGCACAATGATATCAGGATGATGCACGGGGTCATCACCAGTCTTGGCAGAGCGCCGCGACCACGATAGCAGGCGGCTCCCCTCTCTGGAGTGCCGTGATCCATGCTTTCCCTGTTGATTTCGTTGGCGCTTGCAACGCCGATCGCCGAAGCGCCGGCAGTCCCGCCGCCGACAGAAGCCGCCGCCAAGCCCGGAAAGGCGAAACCGAAGCTGATTTGCCGCCGGATCGCCGACGCCGACAGCCGTCTGGGTAGCCGCCTCGCCGAGCGCGATTGCCGCACGCAGGAAGCCTGGGACCGCCAAGCCGAATCGATCAACAAGCGGCCGATGACCGCAAAATAGGCGGCGCGGGCGCCCCCCGCGCCGCAACTCCGCCTCTTGGTCGCCGTGAGCCGCAGCGTCGATGGTGCAGTGCACCAGTATACTTGGCCATCGCGCGATCGGCGCCTATGCCACCATGTTATTCAGGAGTCTGATTCGCATGATGATTTTGTTGCTCTCCCTCAGCCTGTCGGCGGCATCGCTGGATGCGGCCACCGCCGCACCAGCGGCGACCACCGGCGTCAGCAAACCCGCAAAGCCCGCCAAACCCAAGAAGGTATGCCAAAAAGTCGAAGTCACCGGCAGCACGGTGCCGAAGCGCGTCTGCCGCATCGTCGCCGAACCAGCCAAGCCTGTCCCCGACGCGGCCCGCGCCGATGGCGCCTTGCCGTCGGACGGCGCCGCCAACTAATCCATTCGCTCAGCGATCGGCGCGGATTTGGTCCCACTTGGCGGCCTCATACGCGATCGATTGTTCGACCAGTTCGTTCCATACCGCGCGCAGCCGTTCGGGCGCCAGCCCGGCGGCCGCGGCTTCGCGCGCGACATTGTCAAGCACTTCGGCCTTGCGCGCTTCGTCGCGCACCGCGGCGCGGTCTTCCTTGATCCGCGCGGCGGCGTCCATATAGCCGAACCGCCGGACGAGCAGCGCGACAAGCTGGCGATCGACGTCATCGACCCCGGCGCGCACATCGATCATGGTTTCGCAGGTTTCGGGAGATTTGGCAGCGGTCATGCGCGCTGCCTTTAGCGGTTTTTGCGATGCTGTCGAGGATGCGTCCACGCTGCCCTGCCGCGCTTGACTTTGCCCCCGGCCCGGTCTAACCGCGCGCCTTCGCAATGGACCCTGCACCCCGGTGAAGCAGCGGTCGCATATGGTGTCGAGCCTGTCGAGATACCCATATGGTGCGACCCGGGACACGCCGAAATCCTTCGGCACACAGCATATTGGAGACGACATATGTCGAAGCGCCAGAGCGCCAAGTATAAACTCGACCGCCGGATGGGCGAGAACATCTGGGGTCGCCCCAAGAGCCCGGTCAACCGCCGCGAATATGGCCCCGGCCAGCACGGCCAGCGCCGCAAGGGCAAGGTGTCGGATTTCGGCATCCAGCTGCGCGCGAAGCAGAAGCTGAAGGGCTATTACGGCGACATCACCGAAAAGCAGTTCAAGAAGAACTATTTCGAAGCGTCGCGGATGAAGGGCGACACCGGCCAGAACCTGATCGGCCTGCTCGAACGCCGCCTCGACGCGGTCGTCTATCGCTCGAAATTCACCCCGACGATCTTTTCGGCGCGTCAGTTGGTCAGCCACGGTCACGTCTATGTGAATGGCGTGAAGTGCAACATCGCCAGCCGCCTGGTGAAGCCGGGCGACGAAGTCACCCTGGGCAAAAAGGCACAGGAAATGGCGCTGGTCGCCGAAGCGCAGAGCCTGCCCGAACGCGACCTGCCCGAATATCTGTCGGTTGACGGCACCAAATCGACCTATGTCCGCGTCCCGACGCTCGACGAAGTGCCCTATCCGGTGAAGATGGAGCCCAATCTGGTCGTCGAATTCTATTCGCGCTGATCGGTTCGATCACGAACTTCAAAAAGGGGCGGGCCGACAACGGGCCGCCCCTTTTTTGGTTTTAACGCGCCAGAAAGGTCGTGATGCGCGCCAGCATCGCGGTTCGCACGTCGCTGTCGGTCAAGCTGTGCGCCAGCCCGGGATATTCTACCAATTCGACGGTCTTTCCCGACGCCGCCAGCGCCCGTTTCATCATGCGAGCCTGTTCGATATCGACATTCTGATCAAGTGTGCCGTGAAACATCAGCACCGGAACGCCAATTTTTTCCGCATTCTGCGCCGGCGACCCTTCGCGAACATGCGGACCCGAACCAATGAAATCGCGGGTGATCGATCCCGATCGATATTTTTCGCTTTCGAGCTTCAGCTCGGCGAGATCGGTGACCGGAGCGATCGCGACGATCGAACGGAACAGGTCGGGCGCGACGACCCCCGATTGCAATGCCGCATAGCCACCATAGGACCAGCCGACGATCGATAGTTTTGCCGGGTCGGCCCCTTCCCTGATCAACCAGCGACCGGCATCGGTGACATCGCCGATTGCGGTCCGCCACGATTGAAAACCATTGTTTTGGTACCATTGATCGCCATAGCCCGAAGAGCCGCGATAATTGGGCTGGACCACCGCAAAACCGCGCGCCGCGAAATATTGCGAAAGCCAGTCGAACCCCCATTCGTCGCGCGACGACGGCCCGCCGTGCGGCATGACGATAGCGGGCAGACCCTTCGCAGTCGTGCGCCCGGGCGGCAGCGTCAGATAGCCTGGAATCACCGTGCCGTCGGCCGCCGGATACTGGATCGCCTTGACCGGCGACAGCGCCTGGTCGGCGAGCATCGGACGATCCTCAAGCAGCGGGCGGAGTTGTTTTGCGGCGGGGGTGTAGCGATAATAGCGGCCGGCATCGACATCCGACCCCGCCCAGACCAGCCACTGACTCTCATCCGCCGAAGCGTCGAGGAAATAGACGTCGCGCCCCGCGAGCGCTTTGGATAATGCACCGGCCATCGCCGCCACCTTGGTGTCGGTGGTCACCATCTTGCGACGATCGGTGGCGTAAGTGGCCCCGACCACCCGGCGCTCGCGCCCAACGCGGACCAGTCCATCGACATCAACCTCGGGATGCCGAAACAGGATATCGCCGCGTCCGCTACCGTCGAGCCGGACCGCGCTGACCGCCAAGCGGCCGTCCACTTTGGCAAAGCCGATGGCGCGGTCGGTGGCGGCGTCGACGGTCACGGGGTCGAACCCCTCGTTGGTCAGGACATTGACGGCAGAGAGGGTTTGCCAGTCACCGCCCTGGCCCGGCTTGAAAAAATAGCGGATCACGCCACTGACATAGCCAGTTTGCCCCTTTTGGCCCTGCGTCCCCATGATCCGGACCTTGCCCTTGCCGTCGGTTATATATTCGACGGCGTCGCGGCGGGGTTTTTCGACGACCTTGATTGCGCCGCTGGTGGCGTCCATCAGATCGACTCCCATGCCCTCGTCATCCTTGACGATCAGCGACGCCGACTCGCGGTTGGCCTCGCGAACATGGCTTCGCATCACCAGTACGGCGCCGGCGGGGCCGGGCTGCCAATCGATCACGCTGCCACCGCGCAGATCGATGCCGAGCGCATTGGCGCCGCGCCGCGTGCTCAACGTCCGAACGTCGCCGCCCGCGGAGTCCACACTAACCAAGGTCGTGAAGCCGTAAATATCGTCTCCATATTTCTGCCGGCCGCCAACCTGGCAGATGATCCGGGCGTCGGTCGCCCAGCGACACCAGGACAGCATTTCGGGGTCGCCGCTGGCGCGCAATATGCGGCGCGGCGTCGCGCCGTCGGCGATGTCGACGACATAAAGATCGTTCGCCTGCCCCTTGCTCGGGGCGACGAACGCCAATTTGGCGCCATCCGGCGACAGGCTGACCTGGGTGACGCCGGCCAGCGTGCCAAAGCGCCGCGCCACTTCGTCCTCTTGCGCCACGACCGGTGCCGAACCCGTGGCCAGTCCAAACCCCAGCACGCCCAGCCAGCGACCCCGCATCCGATATCCCCCTGTTTTATGGCCCCGTTTTCCTCTGCTAGAGCGCCGATCAGCGATTTCCAAGGACGAAAAGTTGCAGCGTGGCAGCGATGCTTGCGCCCGCCGCGCCCGGCTGGCACAACCCCGCAATCACACGCCAAAGCCCAAGGACATGCCATGCTTCGTTTCCCCCGAACGACCGCCGCGCTCGCGGTTCTTTTGACCGTTGCCGCGTGCAACGCGTCGGACAAAGCGGCCGCGCCCGCCGCCACTGCCATCCCCGACGTCGAAATCCCCGAACTGTCGCTCGCGACGTTGCAGGAAATCACGAAAGAGCTGTCGCTCGACGCCTATGAAGGCCGCGCACCGGGCACGCCGGGCGAGGAAAAGACCGTCGCTTATCTGATCAAGAAATATCAGGAAGCGGGGCTGAAACCCGGCAACAACGGCAGCTGGACGCAGGATGTGCCGCTGGTCGAGATTACCGCGAAAAACGCGACGCCGCTGACCTTCACCGGCGGCAAGACCCCGGTCACCGCGCAATATGCGAAGGATTATGTCGCGTTCAGTTACCGGGTGCAGCCGACCACCGCGGTCAAGGACAGCGACGTCGTCTTTGTCGGATATGGCATCAACGCCCCCGAAAAGGGCTGGAACGACTATGCTGGCCTGGATGTGAAGGGCAAGACCGTCGTCGTTCTGGTCAACGATCCCGACTGGCAGACCGCCGAAGCCAAGGGCGAATTCAACGGCCGCGCGATGACCTATTATGGCCGCTGGTCGTATAAATATGAGGAAGCGGCGCGGCAGGGCGCGGCCGCGGTGCTGATCGTCCACGACACCGAACCCGCCGCCTATGGCTGGAACGTCGTCGAATCGAGCAACACCGGCACCCAATATCTGGCCGAAAGCAAGGACGGCGGCGCCAGCCAGACCGTCGCCAACGGCTGGATTCAGCTGCCCAAGGCGAAAGAGTTGTTCGCCAGCGCCGGGCAGGATTTCGACGCCCTGCGCGATGCGGCGAAGAAGAAGGGGTTCAAGCCCGTCGCGCTGACGGGCGTGAAGGCCAACTTCGGTTTTGATAACGAGATCGCCAAAAAGATGTCGCGCAACGTTATCGGCGTGTTGCCGGGGGCGAAGCGTCCCGACGAATATGTGCTTTATACCGGGCATTGGGACCATCTGGGCCGCTGCAGCCCGGTCGATGGCGACGACATCTGCAACGGCGCGGTCGACAATGCCACCGGCATCGCGGGCCTGGTCACGTTGGCGCAGGCGTTCAACAAGGCGGGCGCGCCCGACCGCAGCATCGTGTTCCTGGCCGTGACCGCGGAGGAATCGGGGCTGCTCGGGTCGAAATTTTATGCCGAAAACCCGGTGTTCCCGCTGTCGCAGACCGTCGGCGGGGTGAATATGGACGCGCTGAACTCGGTCGGCCCGGCAAAGGACATCGTGGTCGTCGGCGGCGGCAAATCCGAACTCGACGCCTATGTCGAAAAACTCGCCAAGATGGAGGGCCGCACGGTCAAGGCCGAACCGACCCCCGAAAAGGGCTTCTACTACCGCTCCGATCACTTCAGCTTTGCCAAGCTGGGCGTCCCGATGTTCAACTTCGGCAGCGGCGACGAGCTGGTCGAGGGCGGCGTCGAGGCGGGTCAGAAAGCGTCCGAAGACTATGAAAAGAACCGCTATCACGCGCCCGGTGACGAATATGAGGCAATCACCAACTGGGGCGGTATGATGGCCGACCTGCGCCTCTATTACGCCGCGGGCCGGATGCTGGCGATGACCGACGCGTGGCCGAACTGGGTGGAGGGCGACGAATTCCGCGCCGCCCGCGACAAGTCGCGCGCCGCGAAGTAAGGGTCCCTTCCCTTCCGTTTGTGCTGAGCTTGTCGAAGCTCCGTTTTTCTTTTGCGTTGAAAGAAAGAACGGCCCTTCGACAGGCTCAGGGCGAACGGAATATGGGGCCGCTTTAGAACGAGAAAACGCATGACCTTACGCATGCCCGCCGAATGGGCGCCGCACGAAGCGGTGTGGATCGGCTTTCCGCACCTCACCGACGAATGGTCGGGGCAGATCGACGCCGCGCGGCGCGATGTCGCCGCCTTTGCCAATGCCGTTCACGACGGCGGGCGCGGCGAGACGGTGCATCTGCTTGTGCGTGATCATGCCAACGCCGACATTGCCGAGACGCTCGTCGATGAAGGTGTACAGCTATTCGTCGTTCCCTTCGGCGATATCTGGCTGCGCGACACAGGCCCGATCATCGTCGGCACCGGCACCAGGCGCGAGGCGCGCAATTTCGACTTCAATTGGTGGGGCAACAAGTTCGTGATGCCCGGCGACCGGGAAATCGGGGCGATCCTGGCCGCGCACGCAGATATGCCGACCCAGCACCTCGACTGGGTGCTGGAAGGCGGCGGCATCGACGTTGATGGTCGCGGGCTGTGCGTGACCACCGAAGAATGTCTTCTCAACAGCAATCGCAACCCGACCCTGACGCGCGAGGACATCGCGGAGCGGCTGCGTCAGTCGCTGGGCATCGAGCGGCTGCTGTGGCTGGGCAACGGGCTGGTCGGTGACCATACCGACGGTCATGTCGATAATCTGGCGCGTTTCGTTGGCGAAGGGCGGCTGGCGCTGCCGGTAGCGGCGGGCGCAGATGATCCCAACGCGCACGTCTATGCCGACGCCCGTGCGCGCACCGCGGCGTTCGGCGGCGTCGAGATCGTCGACCTGCCCTCGCCCGGGCGGGTCGAGGTGGGCGGCGAAATCGCGGCGGCGAGCTATATGAACTTCTATATCGGCAACAGCGTCGTCGTCGTGCCGACCTATGGCGTCGCGAACGACCAAGCCGCGGTCGATGCACTCGGCGCGCTGTTCCCGGACCGCCGCGTCGTCGGCGTTCCGGCGCTCGGCATCATCGCCGGGGGCGGCAGTTTCCATTGTTCGAGCCAACAGCTTCCGGCATAGCGCGACGATGACCCGCACCATCACTGTCGCCGCGTTGCAGCTGCCCCTGCCCGGCCCCGTCCAGCCGAACATCGACGCGGTCACCGCGCTCGTCGAGGAAGCGGCGGCGCAGGGCGCGCAGGTCATCCTGCCGCCCGAACTGTTTGAGGGCCCCTATTTCTGTCAGGTCGAGGATGAGGCCTTGTTCGCCAGCGCCCGTCCGACTGCCGAGCATCCCAGTGTCATCGCCATGCAGGCGCTCGCAGCCAAGCTGAAGGTCGCGATCCCGACCAGCTTTTTCGAGCGCGAGGGGCATCATTATTACAACACGCTGGCGATGATCGGCCCCGATGGTGCGATCATGGGCACCTATCGCAAGAGCCACATTCCCGACGGTCCGGGTTATGAAGAGAAATATTATTTCCGCCCCGGCAACAGCGGCTTCAAGGTGTGGGATGTGTTCGGGGCGCGGATCGGCGTCGGGGTGTGCTGGGACCAATGGTATCCCGAATGCGCGCGCGCCATGGCGTTGATGGGCGCCGAACTGCTATTCTACCCAACCGCGATCGGCAGCGAGCCCTATGACGCCGACCTCGACACCAGCCGCATGTGGCGCCGTGCGATGCAGGGCCATGCGGTGTCGAACTGTATGCCGGTGATCGCCGCCAACCGCATCGGCAGCGAGGGCGGCGCCAATTTCTATGGCCACAGCTTCATCAGCGACGAATGGGGCGATTTGACCCAGGAATTTGGCGCCAGCGAAACCGGGGTGCTGGTCGCGACGATCGATCTCGACCGCGCGGCCAAGCACCGCGCCGGGATGGGCTTTTTCCGCGACCGCCGACCCCAGCTGTACGGACGGCTCGTCGAAGACATCTGAGTCGGCTCAGCCCTGAAAGCGGTGGATGCTTTCCAGATCGGCGCGATCGAGCGGCTGGGTCAGCCACAGGCCGCCGCGGCCCGCCCGCGACCAGCGCACGATCGCCCGCCGCTTGACCCCGCCCGCGAGGATCAGATCGAGTTCCTTGCCCACCTCGAAATGGCCGTCGTGGAGGAAACCCGCGCCATGCTGTGACAAATCGACGAGCTCGATGTTGCCGGTGCCCTCGTCGGTCACCGCCTGCGCCCGGCTATGCACCGGCAGGCGCGGCTGGCGATAGCCGGTGGCGCGCTGTTCGGCTGCCAATTGTTTCAGAACGTCGGCGACATCGACCTCTTTGTCGAAGGCGACGCCGCAGCGCCCCTCTTTCGACCAGACGACATGCCCGATCAGTGTCACCGTATCCGACAACGCGATTTCAAGCCGTTCGCCGACGCTGATCGGCACATCAGCGGCCAGCATCATGCCGCGATCGGACATATTGCGGACCCGCCACAGGCCCGCGTCACCATTCCGCATGACCTTTGCGATCCGCCAGACGGTGCGATACCGATCTGCGCCGCGGCGATCGGTATCGGCGACGGCAGCATCCCGCTCGTCGGCAGGAGGGGAGAAGCGATGCTGATTCATGTCGTCCACCTTATCGAAGCAGCGTCAGGGAACGACAGTTCCCGATCCATATCGCGACAAACATCAATCCTGGCCCATGATAATATCAAAAAAGTCATTATTATTCAACGTTATTGCTGGTCATAGTTAACTCTCAATAAGCGAAGCAAGGCGGATTACAGACGAACCTGATCGCTAACCGTGAATAAACTTCGTATTTTGCATATTTTAACGGTGCCGCAACGGCGACATTAAGACCCAATTTGAAAGCATTTCATCGCGGCATCAGCCGGTCAACCCGTGGGCGGCCTGATTGGCGGCCGATGCCGGCCACAAGGCGACACGACGCCCGGCCGCCGACCTATCGCGGCGCCCACCCGCTGTCGCGGGCGGTGCGCTCGGCTTCGGCGCCCAGCGGTTCGCCGACCATCATGCTGGCCGCCATCGCCGCCAGTTCGCCCGACGCCGCCTGGCGATAGTCGCCGCGCGGCTGCCCACGCCGGGTGCGTTCCAGTTGCCAGCCGCCGTCGGCGCGGCAGCCGATACCGTCGATCGTGCCGCTTTCGAAACTGCGGCAATAGCGACCGGCGTTGTCGCGGAAGCTGAGCCCGATCCGTACCGAAGCGTCGGCGGCCTGGTTCGATGCCAGCCGGGTATCGAGCGCGTCGGCCAGCGGTCCAGACGCCACAAGCACGCCATTGTCGCTCGTCACATCGGCGGTCGGCCCCCATGGCTGCAACCCGATCGTCAGGCCGATCACCAGCGATGCCGCCAGCGCCCCCCAATGCATCGCTTCAAAGCGCGGCCGCTTGATGGCGCGGCGGGCGTCCAAACTGGTATCGACCTTGCCATCCGCGACCAACAGCGCGCGCAGGCGCTCGGGCACGGCTTCTTCGGCAATGGGGTCATAATGGGCGGTCAATTGGCTTCGCAGCGCCCGCAGGCGCGCAATCTCTGCCGCCAAAGCCGTGTCGCTGGCCGCGTCGCGTTCGACCCGGCGTGCCGTCAGGTCGTCGAGTTCGCCGTCGACGAACGCCGCGACGATGTCGGGGTCAAAGCTCATGCTGCCTCTCCCAGATAATGGATCAATGTTTCGCGCCCGCGCGCCAGGCGCGAGGTGACGGTGCCGATCGGCACCTCCAATATGTCCGCGGCTTCGCGGTAGGCATAGCCTTCGACGAGCACGAGCATGACGACCTCACGCTGCTCGTCGGGCAACCGCGCCATCGCGCCATCGACGTCGCCGCGCAAAGCGCCGACCTCGACCTCGGCGATCCCGTCGCCGGCGATCTGCACAACGTCGCCGTCAATCGATTGATGCGGGCCGCGGCGCCCGGCGGCGCGGCGCTCGTCGATCCAGAGGTTACGAGTGATGCGATACATCCAGCTATCCAGTCTTGTTCCGTGTTGCCACTGATCGCGTGATTTCAAGGCGCGTTCGATGGCCGCCTGACACAGGTCGTCGGCATCGCTGGCGTGCCGCGTCAAGCCGCGCGCAAACCGGCGCAAGCGCGGTAACAGGGCCACCAGTTCGTCTTCGAAGCGCATATCTGCCTTTTCATCACAGCTGCGGAAGAAACGACGCGATCCTATCGTTTCTTCCCCGACATGCTAAAGTTTTTCCGAAAACTGCCGCTGGCCCTGACACCGCCCATCCCGACCGAGGAATTTTCGTGCGCTATCTGACCGCTTTATTGCTGATGATCGGCCTGCTGTTGAGCAACGGGCCGCAGCTGCGCGCCCAGATTGCGCTGCCTTCGGTCCAGCTGCCCGATGCGGCGCGCACGCTGCCCACGCTCCCCAAACTTGGTAACCAGCCGCTGATCGCGGTGGGCGATACATTGGCCCAGGCACGACTGGGCCGGATGACCGACCTGTTGCGCACACAACGCGATCGGATCGAGCCTGACCGCAATGGCGAGCCTGCGGTTCGCGGCATCCTGATCGCCACGGTATCGACGACGCGATGATTGCGCGCGCGCAAAGTGACGGGTTCAAACTGATCGGGCGCGAACGCATCGACGGGCTCGATCTGGAAATCGCCCGCTTTGCCGTGCCGCCCGGGCAAAGTGTGGCGCGGGCGCAAAAGCGCCTCGCCAAGCGCCTGCCCGATGCCGCCATCGATGCCGATCATCTCTATTTCGCAAGCGGACCGGGCGGTTTGCTGCCCACCGCGGCGCTGGCGACTGCTCCCGCGCGATCATCCGTCCCTACGCTGGGGCTGATCGACGGCGGCGTTGCCGCGCATCCTTCGGTGGCCGGCCGGGTCGAGCAGCGCGGCTTTGCCAGTGGCGCGCCGACAGCCAGTCGCCACGGGACGGCGGTCGCATCGCTGCTGATCGGCAACGGCAATGTGCGCGGCGCGGCGCCGGGACAATCGCTGCTGGCCGCTGATGTCTATGGCACCGACCCGGCCGGCGGCAACGCAAGCGCCATCGCGCGGGCGCTCGGGTGGCTCGCCGCGCGCCGCGTGGCGGTGACAACAATCAGCCTGGTCGGCCCCGACAACAAGCTGCTCGCCATCGCGGTGTCGCGGGCCCAGCAGCGCGGCATGTTGATCGTCGCTGCGGTCGGCAACGACGGCCCCGCGGCGCCCCCGGCGTATCCGGCCTCTTATCACGGAGTGTTCGCGGTGACCGGCGTCGACGCCAAAGAGCGTGTCCTGACCGAAGCCGGACGCGCGCTGCATGTGGATTTCGCCGCCCCTGGCGCCGCGGTACTCGCCGCCACCGGCGCCGCCGCGACCGAAAGGCTGCGCGGCACGTCGTTTGCCGCGCCGCTGGTCGCCGGACGCCTCGCCCACCATTATCCCGCCGTATCGACCGACCATATCGCCGCCGCCGTCACCGCGCTGGTCGTCGAGGCCCGCGACTTGGGCAAGGCGGGCCGCGACAAAATCTATGGCCATGGCCTGATCTGCGGGCGTTGCGGCGGTCGGTAACACCGGCGGTCTTTTTTTCGGAAGAATTTCGCCAGCCCCATCGTTCTCCACTCAGACCCGCTCCTGCGGGTCGCAAATTCAGGAGACGAGCAATGGCAAATCGTATTTTCATCTCGAGCCTCGCGCTGGCCGCGGCGGCAATGGCATTTTCGACCCCCGCGTCGGCGCAGCTCTTGGGCGGCAGCGGCGGGCTTGGTGGCGGTTTGGGCGGCGGGCTCGGCAGCGGTCTGGGCGGGACGCTCGGCAATCCGACGGGGCCGATCGGCGGCACCCTCGGCTCCGCCGGTGAGCTCAGCGGGTCGGGGCGCGGCGACACCCAGATCGATCGCCGCTCGGGCCGCGTCCAGGGCAAGGGCAGCGCCGATGCGCGCGGCAACGGATCGGCCAACGGCAAGGGCGACCTGCTCGGCAACCGCCTGGGCGGCAGCGCCACCGGGTCGGGCAGCGCCGCGAGCAGCGGCGCCATCGACGCCCAGGCGGTCGGCACCGACTTTGTCGGTCAAACGGCGCGCGGCGCAGTCAGCACCGCACAGGGCACCGCTTCGACCGTTACCGGCACCGCGCGCGGTGCGGTCGGGACTGTCCGTGATCGGGCCGGTGGCGCGCTGTCAGGCGTCTCAGGCAGTGCCAGCGGCGCCGGCGCGATCGCGGGCAGCTTCCAGGGCAGTCTGGGCGAGCTCGCCGCCGCGGGAAGCGGCGCGGCGAACGGCAGCGGCATGTTCGCGGTCGAGCCCGGCATGCCGGTCACCGACCCGCGCGGCAAAGTGATCGGCTATGTTCAGGAACTGCGCCAGACCGGCCGCGGTGTGGTGCAGGCGGTGACCGTTGAAGTCGGCGACCGCGTCGCGACGCTGCCCGCCGCCAGTTTTGCGGGTTCGGGCGACGTGCTGGTCACCGGCATGACCAAGGGCCAGCTAAAAAAAGCCGCCGATCAGCAAAGCGCTGACCAGCAGGATGGGGCCGCGAGCGCGCCCGCCAGCCAGTCTGCGAGCCCGTCAGCCGTTCAGCCGGCGAGCCAGCCGACATCGCAGGGCGCCCAGAAAAGCAATCGCGCCGATCGGGGCAGCGCCCGCGCCGACTGACGCTGGTCATCGTGAGAGGGAATACGCCGGCCGTTCTGCCGGCGTATTTTTGCGTTCGCCGCCCGGCGGCTATTCGTGGCGCAGCGCGTCGATGGGGTCGAGCTTTGACGCGCGCCGCGCCGGGTAAAAGCCGAACGTGATCCCCATCAACGCCGAGAACAGGAAACTCAGCATATTGACGACGGGATCGAACAGGAACGGCACATCGATCACGCCCGCCAGCCCCCACGACAGTAGGAATGCCAGCACGATGCCGACCACCCCGCCGAAACAGCACAGCACCACCGCTTCGGTCAGGAACTGCAACTGCACTTCGCGCGCCAGCGCCCCGATGGCGAGGCGGATGCCGATTTCGCGGGTCCGTTCGGTCACCGACACCAGCATGATGTTCATGATCCCGATCCCGCCGACCAGCAAGCTGATCCCCGCGATCACCGCCACCATCGCGGTCAACGCCCCGGTCGCCGCGCCCAGCGCCTGATTGACTTGCGCGGTATCGACGACGTTGAAATCGTTGATCGTGCTGCCCTGAAGCAGCCGCCGTTCGCGAAGCAGGGCGACGAGCGACGACTGAATCGTGGCACTGGCATAAGCGCTGTCATATTTGATCACGAAATATTGCAGATCGTCGCTGCCGGTAAAGCGCCGCTGCACCGTCTTGAGCGGCATCATCACGACATTGTCGCTGTCCTGATCGGGACCGCCGCCTTCGCCGCGTTCCTTCAGCAGGCCGACGACGGTGCATGACACATTGTCGAGCCGGATCTTGGCCCCCAGCGGGCTGGCCCCGGCGACGAACACCGCCTGCACCACCTTTGGACCGATCAGGCAGACGTTTCGGCCCGCAGTTACTTCGTCGTTGGTAAAGGCGCGGCCCTCGGCAACCTCGATCGACCGGGCACGCAGAAACGCGTTTTCCACGCCCTGCACACTCGTTTGCCAGCTCTGACCGTTATGAAATGCGGTGGCGCTGGCCGACACGCTGCCCGCAACATCGTCGACGCCGGCAATCTGTTTGCGCGCGGCGTCAATATCGTCCTGCTTGAACGGCCGCGGCGCGCCGCGATCGCCGCGCACCGGAAACACGATCAGCACATTCGATCCCAGCGATGAAATCTGATCCTTGACCGACGCGGTGACGCCATTGCCCAGGGTGACCATCGTTATCACCGCCGCGACGCCGATAATGATGCCCAGCGTGGTCAGGAACGAACGCAGCAGATGGCGGCGGATTTCGCGGAACGCGAGCAGCAGGGTGGCGCCGAACATCAGCCGGTCGTCGCCGCATCGGCGCGCAGGCCGCGTTCGATATTTTCGACCAGCCCGTCGCGGAAATTGACGATGGTGCGCGCAAACGCCGCCATTTCCTTTTCATGCGTCACCATCAGGATGGTAATGCCGTCCCGGTTCAGCCGGGTCAGCAAATCCATGATCTCCAGCGACCGTTCGGTATCCAGATTGCCGGTCGGCTCGTCGGCCAGCAGCACCGCGGGCTCGGTGACCAAGGCGCGCGCGATTGCGACCCGTTGTTGCTGCCCCCCCGATAGTTCGGCGGGGGTGTGATCGGCCCATGGCGCCAGCCCGACCTGATCCAGCGCGCGCATTGCGGCGGCATGGCGCACCCGCTTTTTCTCGCCGCGATAGAGCAACGGCAGCTCGACATTTTCGACCGCGGTGGTCCGCGCCAGCAGGTTAAAGCCCTGGAACACGAACCCCAGATAGCGGCGGCGCAGCAGGCTGCGCTGGTCCCGGTCCAGCGCCTGGACCTCGATCCCCTGGAACCGGAAGACGCCGCTTGTCGGCACGTCCAGACAACCGAGGATATTCATCGTCGTCGATTTGCCCGAGCCCGATGGCCCCATCACCGCAACAAAATCGCCGCTGTCGATCCGCATATCGACACCCTTGAGCGCCTGGAACGCCGCCGGTCCCTGACCAAAGGTCTTGGTAATCGCCGCCAGTTCGATCAGCGGCGCGGTGCTGGAAGCGGGATGGGAGGCGGTTGGGGTCACTGGCTCGCCGCCGCCTTGCCGGTCACGACTTTCATGCCCGATCGCAACTGCGACGAGGTAACCGCGGTCAACCGCCCGTCGCTTTGCCCCGTCACCACATCGATCGGCTTCAGCTTGCCGTCGCTGCCGACCACCCACACCCGCTGGCGGCTACCGGCGCCGATCGTAGCGCGCTGTTCATTCTGTTCGAGCCCGATTTCGGGATTGAGGACGCTGGCGTCTTCCTTTTCCTTGGCGTCGGGTTGAAAGCGGAGGGCGCCGTTGGGGACGAGCAGCCGTTTGCCGGTGCTGCCGGTGGCGATCGTCGCGGTGGCGGTCATCCCCGGTCGCAGCACCCCTTCGCTATTGGCCACCGCCAGCCGCGCCTCGTAACTGACCACGGCGTTGCTGCCCGCGGTCGCCGCGGCTGATTGCTGGCTCGCCTGCGACGCGGTGTTGCTCGACGCCTGGTCGACGCGCTCGACGCGCGCCGGGAAACGGCGCCCCGGATAGGCATCGACGGTGAAGCTCGCGCCCTGGCCCTCGCGCACTTGCCCGACGTCGGCTTCGTCGATTTCCACCCGCAACTGCATCGCCGACAGATCTTCGGCGATGATGAACAGCGTCGGCGTGTTGAAGCTGGCGGCCACGGTCTGGCCCGGTTCGACCTGCCGCGCCAGCACCACACCCGACACGGGCGAGCGGATGACCGCGCGGTTGCGGTTGGTGACCGCCGACGACAGCTGCGCGTCCACCGCGCGCACATTCGCCTGCGCCGCGGCGACCGCCGCGACGTCGCGCTTGACCGCCGCTTTGGCCTGATCGAGTTCGACCTGCGATGGCACCTTGCCGCCCGAAATGCGAAAGACATTGTCCAGCCGCGCCAGCTGCGCCCGGTCGACGTCCAGCGTCGCCTGCGCCTGCGCGACTTGGGCGCGCGCCGCATTCAGATTGGCCTGCGCCTGCGTGATCTGGTCCTCGATCACATCGGTGTTGATTTGCGCCAGAACCTGGCCGCGCGCCACCCGATCGTTCACATCGACGTAGACATTGTCGAGCTTGCCCGACACTTCCGATCCGACCTCGACCTGGTTGGTCGGGCGCAAATTGCCGGTCGCGGTCACGCTGAGCACCAGCGACCGTTCGACCACGGCTTGCGTGATATACTGCGGTTCGTCGTTGCCGCGCGAACAGGTCGCGACGCCGAGCAACACCACCAGGACGAGCAGCGCCGGGAGCCAATATTTCATCCAGCGCCGCCAGCGCGGCCGCGGCTGGGCGCCCAGAAATTCGTCGAGCACGGGCGGCCCGGCTGTCGTGTCGGTCATTATTGGATCCCCTCGCCCGGACCGGCGCGGTCCGGATTGAAATTCGCGGCGTCCGAGCCGCCGCCGAGCGCCTGGTTGAGCGCGACAAACGCATTGGCGCGCTCGGCCTCGCTGGCGGACAGCGCGTTGCGCGCGCTGAGCAGCTGGTTCTCGGCGGTCAGCAAGGTCTGAAAATCGATCAGCCCCGCGCGATACTGGCTGCGCGCGAGCAACGCGGCATTGTTCGCGGCATCCAGCGCGGCGCCGAACAGCACCACCCGTTCGCGCGCGGCACTCAGCCCGGCGCCAGCGCTCTCGACATCTTCCAGCGCCCGCAGGATCGCCTGCTCCCAGGCCGCCAGCGAGCCTTGCGCCGCCGCCTCGGCCCCCGCGACCCGCGCCCGCGCGGCGCCACCGTCAAACAGCAGCTGGCTGACGCCCGCGAACAGCCCGCCGGTGACGACGTCGAACAGATTGTCGATGCCAAAGGACGACGTCCCGACATTGCCCGTCAACCGCACCAGCGGCAGCAATTGCGCACGCGCCACCCCGATCCGCGCGCTGTCGGCGATCAGCGCCGCCTCGGCCTGCCGGACGTCGGGGCGACTGCGCAACACGGCGGCGGGCGTATCGCGGCCGACGGCATCGGGCGGCGCCGGGATCGGGGCGACGGTCGCCGCCAGCGCGGTCCGAACCGTCCCCGGCGGCTCACCGATCAGCGTCGAGATGCTATTGGCGGCCTGGGCAAAATCACGGTCGAGCGCGGGAATACTGGCCGCAGTCTGGGCGCGCTGCGCCGCCGCCTGCTCGACGTCGAGGCTGGACACCAGGCCAGCCTGCAAGCGCCAGCGGGCGATCTGAAGATTGTCGTCCTGGATCGCCAGCGTGTCGCGCGCGATCGTGCGCTGCACCGCCAGCGCCCGCGCCGCGATGGTCGCCTGGGCGACCTGGCCGACGATCAGCCGCCGAAGATCGGCAAGGCCATATCCCGCCGCGGCCAGATCAGCGCGCGAGGCGGCGACGTCGTTGCCGATGCGGCCGAACAGATCGATTTCCCATTGCGCGTCGGCGCTCAGTGATACCAGCAGCCGGTCGTCGGCCAGGTCGCCGACATCGCGGCGCAGGCCGCCCGAGGCATCCACCCGCGGCAAAAAGCCCGCCCGGGCGGCGCGGACGCCGGCACGCGCCTGCCCCACGCGCGCCGCCGCTTGCGCAAGGTCGCGGTTGTTGGCGAGCGCGAGATCGACATGGCGGTCGATCAACGGATCGTTCAGCGCGGCCCAATATCGCGGGGTGTCGTTGCGCGCCGTCTCCTCGAGCCGGGCCTCGACGCCGTCGGACCATTGCGCCGGGACCGGGACGCCAGTCTGCGGCGCGACCTGAGACGCGGTCGAAGCACAGCCGCCAAGCCCACCGGCTCCAATGGCCACCAGCAGCCAGCGCGTTCCTGCTTTTTTCATCCGTCCCCCACAAAGGCAGCGCGTCCGCGCTCGCGACGCGCGAGGCCATAATGTCCGCGATGTGCAACCTTTGCAGGCACGGCACCGTCTGACCATCCGCGGTGGACGATATTTCCGACTGTTTTGCAATCCCCTGGCGAATGATGCGATGACCTAGTGCGCCTGCCGGTCAACCAGCTGCTGTCCTGATTTCGGTCAGCCCACAACCGCCTGTGCGTGCTTGTATGCCGTTGCTCGCGATGCTAAAAAACGCAAAGCATCACGCGGGGGCGGGGGCAAATCATGAATCAATTGCTGACGAGTGTCGATTCAATCCCGAAGCCGGTCGTCGGATCGGCGGCGCCGTGGTTCAAGGCGCATGTTCTGGACGTCAACCCGCAATATACTTTTCACACGGTTGCCGGACGCGCCGTTGTGCTGTTCTTTATGGGATCGGCGGCAAGTGATGCGGTCGCGGCGGCGCACAAGATATTGATGGCGGATACCGACCGGTTCGACGACAGCCGCAGCTGTTTTTTCGGCGTTACCGTCGACCCCGCCGACGAAACGGCGGGGCGGGTCAAAACCCGCACCCCCGGGATACGCTACATCCTCGACCGCGACCGCGCGGTCAGCGACGCTTATGGCGCTTGCAGCGCGAGCAGCAATCATTACGAGCCCTATATCATCGTCCTCGACCGGCAGTTGCGCGTCGCGGGCCGCTATCACTTGCCCGACGCCAACAAAGCTCTCGCGCTGATCGATCGCCTGGCCGAAGAGGGCAAGCCCGAGGACTGGGCGCCGGTGCTGTCGGTGCCGCGCGTCTTCGACCGCGCAACCTGCCAGAAACTGATCGCGCTATACGATGCCGAGGGCGGCCAGGATTCGGGCTTCATGCGCGAAGTCGATGGCAAGACAGTGTCGATCATCGATCATGGCCACAAGCGCCGGTCCGATGTCACGATCAAGGATCAGGACTTTTGCCGCGCGCTCAGCGCGCGGGTGAACCATTGCCTGCGCCCGGTGATCCAGCGCGCTTTCAACTTCGACGCGACCCGCATGGAACGCTACATCGTTGCCTGTTATGACGCATCGGTCGCGGGTCATTTTCGCGCCCACCGCGACAATACGACGATGGGCACGGCACACCGCCGCTTTGCGGTGACGATCAACCTCAACGATGATTTCGACGGTGGCGAGTTGCGTTTCCCTGAATATGGCACGCGGACCTATCGCCCTGCCCCCGGCGGTGCGATCGTCTTTGGCTGCGGGCTGCTGCACGAGGCGACGCCGGTCACCCGCGGACGGCGCTATGCATTTCTGCCATTTCTGTATGACGATGCCGCCGCGGCGCAGCGCGAAGAAAATAATCAATATCTGGGCGAAGGCGTCGGCGCCTACCGGCAATAGCGCCGGGGCCAAACTCGGGCGCGCCCGGTCAGAGTTCGATCGAGATCTTTACATTCTGCGCCTTGATCCCGGCGAGCGCCGCAATGCTCAGCTTTGCGGCATAGATCATGATGCTCAGCCGCTGCGGATTGGCCAGGCCGGCAGGAATCTCGCCATGTTGCCAGTCGGTCGAAATCATCACGTCCAGATCGTCATCGGGAACCGCTGCCTCGAGACCGCCAACAAGCTCGAGTTGCGAGATGCCCAGCACGCTCGCCAGCACCCGCAGATTGCTGAGCCGCGGCTGGGTCTTGCCCGACTCCCAGGCCCAGATCGTCGGACGGCTCAGCCCCGTTCGCATCGCGAGTTCCGACCGGCTGATCCCGCATTGCTCGCGAAACCGGCGCAGCCGCGTCGGCAAGGGTTCGACCATTTCATATTCGATGGGGTGGGCCGAGGCGCTCATCGCCGTCGCGCCCAGCGGAACGGCGACCGGCTGATCAACGCCGCGCCAAGACAAGCTCGCCTTGATATGACGTCCTTTTCTCCGATGGCATTCGCATCCATTGACGCCCCCCTCAAACACCGCGCCACTATCGATGCAGACATGCCGTAAATCGCAGTTTTCCGTCATTCCCTGATGGGGACACGTGAAAAGGGCGACTGTCCCGCGATCGCACAAGTGCCGGTCCGCGGTCTTGGAAATCGACGCTAAAAGGCGGTCCCCAAGGCGATCGAGAATGTCTTCGATCGATCACCCTCTTGCCGCACGACCGGTTTCGCCAGATTGAACCGCAGCTTGCCGGGGCCGGCGTTGAACGCCAGCCCAAGGCCGACCGCGACCCGCGGCTTCGCCGAATTGCCGATCAGCCGCTCGCCCGGCAACAGCTCGGCTTTCGAGGCGCCAAAGACCGACCCGGCATCGACGAACAGGCTGGGCGACACGCCGAATCTGTCCATCGCGCCTTCCAGCCGAAACGATACTTCCAACCGCCCGACATAATAGGCGCGGCCGCCGACCGCCGTCGTCAGACCCGCAGGGGCCGTCAACGGCACCACTTTCGGACCGATACCGCGCAGGTCGAAACCGCGCATGCTGTTGCCGCCGATGTAAAAGCGATCGAACAGCGGAATCTCGCGGCCACCGATCGGCTTCATCAGCCCGCCCTCGACACCCAGCGAGACGTCGAAATTGCCACTCAGCCGATGATGAAATGTGCCGCCGACGCGCGTCCGCGCGTAGCGCGTTGTGCCGCCTGGCCCGGCGAGGTCCTGCGTCACCCGCAGCTGGAACCCGCGCGTCGGATCGACGGTGCTGTTGCGGCGGTCGAGACTGAGCGAGACGCTGACCACCGAACTGGTCGATTGGCCAAGCGCATTGCAAAAGGGGCTGCCGTGAAGGCCGACGTCGCACTGGGCGTTCTTTTGCCGGATCAGGAAATCCTCGTCGGAATAACGGTAGTTGGCCGCAACGCGCAAACCCCGCCCGATCGGCTTGCCAAGATAGAGGTTCACCCCGCGCGCCGTCTGGCGAAAGACCGAGGATTTTTCCTGCTCGTCGAAACCGACAGCGGTCGAGCGAGAATAGAAAAAGGTCGGTGCGACCGACAGCTTGCTACCCATGAAGTTGGCGTCGGCGACGCCAAATTCGGCCAGGCGCTGGATTTTCGAATAGCGCACCGAAGCGGTGATGTCGCGCCCCGGCGCGCCGATGTTGGTGCGCGCGATCTTGACCGTTCCGATCGGGCCTTCGAGCGACGAATAGCCGCCCGAAAACGCCAGCCCGCCGCGCGGCAGCGTCTTGATCGCCAGCAGGTCGGTTTCGTTCGCCTGACCATCGGCGCCGTCGATGCCGGTCGCGATGTCGGGCACCGCCTCGGCGTCACCCTCGCCTGCGCCTTCACGATCGCCCGCTGGCTCGCCCAATTTCGAGGCATCGGGCCGCATGGCCAGCGCGGCGCGGCGTGACCCTGTATCGCCGAGCCAGGGCGCGGTCGAGACATCGGGATCGAACGCCGGAAACCGGCTCATCGCGGCCCGCGCTTTGCGGCTGGTTCGTATCGCGCCGCCCACCGCGAAGCACGGCGGCCCCATGCGGTTCTGCGCCGCCACGACGCAGGCAAGATGAACCATGTCGGTCGGCAGCGCCGGCGCGTCGAACGTAGTGATCGGCGCCGACGGCGGAAAGCGTGCCGAGAATAGCGGCTCCAGTCGCACCGGCACCGACTTTGCCGTGGCGCGCGGTGCACCGCTGCGCTTTGTCGCCTTGGCGCTGGCCACGCCGCCGGCCGACGGTATCGCGAGCGGCGGGCGCTTGCGGCTTGCGGCTTTGCCGCCGGCGTCCCGGCAGTCGTGACAGCCCCATTGCCCGCTTTCCGATCCGTCGGCACTGCGCGCGATCAACGACTGCCGCTGCGCGCCGCGATCGTCGAACCAATGTGCAGCGGAAACATCGGCAACGAACGCGGGGAATGGCCGGTGTGCCGCGACCGCATGCGATGCTTCGGGTGCGGACGCTGGAGGCGACGCCGTATCGACGGCATCGGCCTTCGGCGTCGCGGCCAGCGGCGACGGCAAAGGCGCGTCCCAATCGACGACCGGCGCGGCGCGCAGTTGGGCATCCTGTTCGGCAACCGGACGCGCAACGGGCCAATCCGTCTTACCCGTTTCGGAGACGATCGGCACCGCCGCGAACGGACCGTCCGATCCAGCGGTGCGCGCCATGGTCGCGGTGACCGGCAGATCCCGATCGCGCGGCGGCCCCTCGCTCAGCACCAGCACCCGCGCCATGGCGGTGGACTGGCGCAGCACCGGATGCGGCGCCGACTGAAGGATCGCGGGCTCGCGCGCATACAGCGGGGTCGTCTCGCCGATACCGAACATGACCGCAACGCCCAGCGCGGTGCCCTGCACCGCCTGGTGGACGCCCCGGAACATGATTCCGTATCCCGACAACCCTCTTCCCCTTTCGTCCCGACCGACCCCCGGTGCTTGCCCCAGCAAGATCCGCGCCGAGGTCACCCTTCCCGGAAAGATCGATTGAAACTGTCGATCATCGGCTGGAACAAATATTGCATCAATGAACTCGATCCAAGATCGATGTAAACTTCGGCCGGCATCCCCGACATCAGTCGAACATCAGGGTATTTCTTTAACTGTTCGGCCGAAATCTCGACGATCACCTTGTAATAGATTTGCTGCGCGTCCTTGTCGTAGATCGCATCGGGGCTGACCTCTTTGACCGTTCCGAGCAGATTGGGGATCACCCGCGCCTTATATGGCGTGAGCTTGATCTCTGCCTTCAGACCCGAATGCACCATGTCGATGTCGATCGGCCGCAGCCGCGCCGACACGACGATCTTTTCCGAAGTCGGGACGATGTCGAGGATCGGCTGCCCGGCCCCGATGACGCCGCCCGGGGTAATCAGCCGCAGATTGGCGACGCGGCCATCGATCGGCGCGATCACCTGTTGCCGCGCCCGAATGTCGCCGCTGACTTTCAGCTTTTCGCGGATTTCGGCAATCTGCAACTGCACCTGGCGCTGCTGGCCCGCCGCTTCGAGCACCATCTGCCCGCGTAGCGACACCATCTGGGCGCGCGTCTCGCCAATCGTGTCGCGCAGCCGGTCGAGATTGTTGGTCAGCTTGCCGCGCTCGCCATCGACCAGCGCCTTTTGCCGTTGCAACGCCAGCAACCGCGATTTGCGCTCAAGCCCTTCATCGACCAGCATGTCGACGCCCATCTGTTCGTCGTCGAGCAGTTTCGCCTGATCGGTCAGCGCCGCGATCTGGGCGCCCGAACTGCGGATGTCGGCGTTCGACTGACCAATCCGCTGGTCCAGGATCTGAGCCTGTTCCGACAGCCCGCGCCGCCGCGACGCGAATTCGGCGTTGGAGGCGGCGATGATTTCCTTGACCTCTGGATCGCTGCCCGCCGCGAGCAACTCGGCCGGATAGCGAACGGCGGGCAGGCCGAGACGTTCGGCGGTCAGCCGCGCATCCTGGGCCAGCAAGCCATAAAAGCTGGACCGCATCGCCGCATCCGCGGCGTCATTCTGCGTCGCATCGAACAGCACCAGCGGCTCGCCGGCACGCACCTCCTGCCCTTCCTTGACCAGGAAACGGCGCACGATGCCGCCCTCCAGATGCTGGACGGTGCGGCGGCCGCCCCCCGCGGCTTCCAGAAACCCGCTGGCGATCGCAGCGCTGTTGAGCGGCGCCGCCCAGCTCCAGATGGCAAAGGCCAGAATGAACAGGCCGATCGAAATCAGCGCCAGCCGGAATGACCGGCCCACTTTGGGGCCATCAAGACCGTCGTCGGGGGCCGGGAGCGCCAGGCGGACCGGTTCACCGTCCTCGCCCAGGCGAAAGGGAATGTTCATGCGTCCATCCCCCCTTGCTTGAACATCGCCGGGTTCGGCTTGGCACCGCCGCCCGGGGGCGCGCCCTCACCCGTCGGGATTGCCCGCCGCTTGCCGGCCATTTCCTCGACCACCGTCCGCGCATCGCCGAATTTGGCCACCTGACCGTCCATCATCAGCAAGATTTTATCCGCCAGTTCGAGCAGGTTGGCGCGGTGCGACACGATGATCGTCGTCATGTTCAAGGCCTTCAGCTTCTTGATCGTCGCCAGCAGCGCGGCATCGCCGCGCGCATCAAGGCTGGCATTGGGTTCATCGAGCACGATCAGCGGCGGCAGCCCGAACAGCGCCCGGGCCAGCCCGATGCGCTGGCGCTGGCCGCCCGACAATTGATGCCCGCCGTCGGTGAGCACACAGTCATAGCCGCCGTTGAGGTGCAGGATCATTTCGTGGCAATCGGCCAGCTTCGCCGCTGCGATCACGTCGGCGTCGCGGGCGTCGGGGCGAAAGCGACCGATATTTTCGCGGATCGATCCCGGCAGCAGTTCGACGTCTTGCGGCAGATAGCCGACGTTCGGTCCGAAATCGCTGCGCATCCAGTCGAAGGTATCGGCGCCGTCGAGGCGCACATGCCCCGACAGGGGCTTCAGCACGCCGACCAGCAGCCGCGACAAGGTTGTCTTGCCCGACGCCGACGGCCCGACGATCGCCAGCGACGTTCCCGGCTGGATCGCAAAGCTGACATTCTTGAGGATGGCGCCTTTCATCCCCGGCGCGGCATAGGTCAGATTTTCGATCGCCATCGCGCCCGACGGTTTGGGCAGCGCCATTTGCGACGGGCGCGGGGTCGGAAGGTCGCAGAAGCGCGACAGCTTTTGCAGGCTTTCGCGCGCCAGCACGAACTGTTTCCAATAACTCATCGCGGCCTCGATCGGCGCGAGTAGCCGCGCGATCAGGATCGAACCCGCGATCATCGCACCGCCGGTCAGCTGTTGATCGAGCACGAGCAGCGCGCCGACGCCCAGCACCGCGACCTGCACCAGATTGCGGACGAATTTCATCCACGCCAGGATCTTGCTCGACTGAAACTGGGTGCCGTCCACCGCTTCGGTTTCGGCGACATAGCGTTCGCGCCAGTGCGCAACGGTGTCCTTGCCCATGCCCATCGCGTCGATCACTTCGCTGTTGCGAACCAGCGACTCGGCATATTGCATGTTGCTGGTCGCAAGCGCCTGCGAATCGCGGATCGAGGTCCGAGTGATACGCTCGTTATACCAGGTCAGCCCGAACAGCATCGCCGCGCCGACCGCTGCGATCAGCCCGAATATCGGGTGCAGCAAAAAGACGATCAGCAGATAGAGCGGCACCCACAGCATGTCGACGACGCTGAACACCGTCGGGGTCGAGATGAAATTCTTGACCTGGTTTAATTCGCGCAGCGCCTCGAGCTTGATATTGGGCGCGATCAGCCGCTGTTCCAGCGAGCGCAGCAACAGCGTTGGCCCCAATTGCTGTGCCATCCAGGTGCCGACGCGGTTGGCGACCTGTTGCCGGATTCCGTCCAGCATCGACCCCAGTCCGATGACCAGCGCGATCGCCAGCGACAGAAAGAACAGCGTATCCTTGCTCTGGCTGGTCAACACGCGGTCAAAGACCTGCATCATGTAAAGCGACATGGCGAGCGCCGCCATGTTGGTGATCGCCGAAAACAGGATCAGCCGGGTCGCGATCGGTTTTTGCGGGATCAGCAGGTTTTTGAGCAGATTGTCCGAATTGCCAGACGCCCGCCCAAGCGCGAGGGGGTTCCAGGCCATGCTTAACGCTCCCAGAGGGCAGGACTATCCGCGGCGTGCAGTGGCAGCACGAGCCCCGAGATCAATCCGGCAAGCTCCATCTGGCGGTGGACACCCAGTTTGGCGCGGACGCGCTTGAGATAGGTCCGCGCCGTCTCTTCCGAAAGGCCGCATCCCTCCGCCGCGTTGCACAGGCTGCTCGATTTCAGGAAATGGCCCAGAAAGCGCTGTTCGGACGGCAGCAAACCAAGCGCTTCGAGCAGCGAGGTCGGCGCATCGACTTTACCCGGTCCCATGATGATCACCATGGCGCAGCGCGTCGTGCTGTCGCCGGTGCGCGACTTGGCAGAAATGACATACGCCAGACGCCATTCGCCGTCGCGGCAGTCGAGCCGGAAGACATCCTCGACCGGCGCGTCCGGCGCCGCCGTGGCGGCACGGCGGATGCTTTCACGCAATTGTTTGGCCTGCGCGGGATTGGCAGCAACGATCGTGCCGTCGGCGGCGCGGATCAGCCATTTGCGCTGTTCGACCAACGCCGTCGCGGCACTGTTCAGAAACAGCGGTTGACCATCGGCGGACAACAGCGCCGTCGCCATCGATACCCGGTCGAACATGCCCTCTAGCATCGCCGAGCGTTGCGATTGCTGCGCGAGCTGCGCGACCCCGGTCGCCGACTCGGCGAGCAGCGGCGCGATCGATTGCAGCGACGCGGTATCGCTGTCGCTGAAATGGGCAGCACCGCCGTCGCGAAAAAACAGCGCGCGAATGGCCTTGCCTTCGCGCTTCATCTGGATGGCAATGCCGTTGTGAAGCGGGCCATCGGCATCCAGGTCGGCCGGACCATGTGCCGCACCAAACAGCGCGCCGGAGAACTGAAAATGATGCACCGATTGCTCGCCGATCCGCGTCCAGACGTCGTCCATCATCGCCAGCAGGCGCCGCGTTGCTGCTGCATCGCCGCGTATCTGATCGAACCCGATCAGAAAGGCATGCCGTTGCGGTCCCGCGCCCGGCAGGGCCACGGTCAGGATCGCCGACGTCACATCGAATTGCGCCAGATAATCGTGCCAAAGTCGCCGCGTGTTCGCCGCAACATCGACCGGCGGCGAGCGGTCCATCATGACGTCATGATCATCGACGGCTGGCACCCCTTCGAACAGGTGCGCGTCATCGCGGATCGCTTCGGCGTAATGCGTGGAAAATTCCATCGTCGCAGACATTATGGCCCCCAAAAATCATTGTCCCGTAGCGAAGCCAAAGCTCGCAACAGGGGATTCACGCGCGACCATGATGTCTGGCGCGATGCTCTGGTTACGGGCCAGAACGCGCGCGCCGACCGGGGTTGCCTGAAGCATTTTCTACCCGGCGTTGGCTGTCGATTGATGCGAATCTCTCGATAGCGTCGCCTGCCGTGACGGCTGCAAGCGACGCTCATTGTCTATTTCGATTCGGCGGATCGAGTCTATTATCCCCTCGGACATATCCGTTAGGGTAGTTTCCCGCCTTGCCCCGCCGCATTACTCTGAGACCATTATAAAAATGGGGGTCAGCACTCGAATCTGCGATGATTCAGGAGGGGTGACGTGCGGAAATCATGGACTTTTTGGGCAAGCGCCTTGAGCGCGCCTGCCGCAGCAGCGACGTTGGCGATCGCCGCGACTCCGGCGCTGGCGCAATCGGCGTCGCCCGCGGTCGCGCCGTCAAGCACGATGGCCGCGCTGGCCCGCAACGTCGTCACGACGAGTCCCGACATTGCGGCGCAGCGCCAGCAGGTGCGGGTTGCAGAGGCGCGGCTGCAGGCCGCCGAAGCGGGCTATCTGCCGACGATCGAAGCGAACGGCACCGTCCAGCGGCGCGAGATCGACATCAAGAACGGCAGCAGCACCAACGACGCCCGCTATACCGCCGGTCAGGCCGGGATCGAGGCGCGGCTGCGCTTTTACGACGGTGACCGCACGTATAATTCGGTCAAGATCGCCAAGGCCGAGTTGGAGGCAACCACCGCGGGGCTCGACGCGATCACGTCGGACACCTTGCTGGAACTGCTGACCAGCGCCGCCGATGTGCACCTCAATCGCAAGATTGTCGAATATTCGCAGGCGCAGACCGAGGCGATCGGTGAACAGTTGCGCGCGACGTCGCGCCGACTGGAATTTGGCGAGGCGACCCGTACTGACGAGGAGCTGGCAAGGGCACGGCTCGCGACGTCGCAGGCCGGGGTGCTGGCCGCAAGCGAAGAACTGGGCGTCAACGGCCACCGGTTCCGCAACGTGAGCGGTCAGTCGGGCACCATGGTCCCGCCGCTGCCGCCGCTCGCGGCGGTTCCCGCTTCGCTCGCGGCGGCGCAAAAGATCGCCATGGACGCTGCCCCGCGCCTCCGCGCCGCGCGGCTTAATGCCCAGGCGGGCAAGTCGGGAGTGAAATTCGCCACCGGCGCCCTGCTGCCACAACTCGACGCGGTCAGCGGCTATGACTATCTGACCGGCGGCGCGACCAACACCTTCACGGGCAAATATCCCGACGACCGCTCATCACTCTATTACGGGCTGGAACTGCGCGTGCCGATTTTCCTGCCCCGCGAACATGCCGAGGTGCGCCGGGCGCGCGCCGTGCGCGATCAGCGTCTGTCGCAAACCGACATCGCGCAGCGGACGGTGGCCGAAGAGGTCGCAAGCAGCTGGACGCGCTGGCAATCGGCCAAGAGCACGATCACCGCAGCGGAAGCTGCGGTCGCGGCGACACAGGAAGCGGCGGAAGGCATCAAGAAGGAAGCGGTCGGCGGCAACCGCACGCTGACCGATGTGCTGAATGCCCAGAATGAGTTGTTGTCGGCGCGCGTCACGCTGGAGCGCGCGCACCGCAATGAATTCGTCGCGCGGGCCAGCCTGCTCGCCGCGACCGGTCGGCTCGACGCGAAAGCGATTCTCGATGGCCGGTGCTGCGGCGCCGATGTGATCGACCGGCCCGGCATGTCGGCGCTCGGCCGCCCGGTCATGGCCAGCACAACCAAGGCCGTGTCCGATCCCGTGCAATCGGCGCGTCCGCAGATGTCGTCGCTGGGCAGCGCGCCCGATCGCAGCGTCAACGAGGCGGCCCCGCCGCCAGGCAATTCGTCGCGCCCCGCGACCTCGGCGCTCGGCCGCAAACTTAACTAGCAAGCAAGTTTTCTTTCCGAACTGTTCTGTTTCGGCCTTCGCCGAAACGGCGGAAATCCGTGCATCCGGCGAAAATCGCCCGCGATGTTCAGCGATGATATGCCCCAAAATGAACCACTTCACAAAATTGTCGGCCATGTCCCCAAGCAGGAATGTGCGGTCCCCCTGCCCCGCCATATCCCCTTGTCATGGCCTCGAGCTTTCGGGGCCATTGGGGGGATGATCAAGCCGAGTCGGCGACCACGCATCCCTTGCGACCCATGAAAGAAGAGGATAGCGAAATGCCTACAGTAGGACCTTCTAGCGCACCGAATAATCCCAAGAATCCGACCTCGCGCGGTCAGGTTCTGGGGACCAATTCGGTCGACTTCATCGATCTGAATGCGATCACCTCGACTGCCAACCTGCCGTACAATGCACGCGGCAACGGCGGCAACGACACCGTTTACGGCAACAATTTCGACAATGATCTGTATGGCGATGCTGGCGATGACAATGTCATCGGTCGCAGCGGCAATGATCGCGTCGATGGCGGCGCCGGCAACGACACGCTGATCGGCGACCAAGCGTCGTTCGTCGTCGTCGGACCCGGCAACGTCGTCTACACCGGCGATGACAATGGCGGTGCCGATGGCAACGACACCCTGCTCGGTGGTGCCGGCAACGACACGGCCTGGGGTGGCGGCGGAAACGACTTCATCCGCGGCGACGCCGGCAACGACACGCTCAACGGGCAATCGGGCGATGACCGTATCGAAGGCAATGCCGGCGATGACGTCATCAGCGGCGGGCTCGGCAACGACAACCTGTATGGCGGCACCGAAACCGACGTCGTGTCGGGCGGCGACGGCGACGATTACATCAACGGCGGCACCAACTCGAACGGCGTCGACAGCCTCGACGGCGGCGCCGGCAATGACGTGATCTTCGGCGACGGCGGCCCGAACCGCAACGCCGACGGCGACTATGCCTATAACCAGAGCGGGTATAACCCCGGACTGGGCCATGCCGACAGCATCTTTGCCGGCACCGGTGACGATCAGGTCTTTGGCCAAGGCGGCAATGACTACATCGACGGCTGGGAAGGCGACGATCTGCTCTGGGGTGATGACGGCGACGACGTCATCCTCGGCTGGAACGGCAGCGACCAACTCGACGGCGGCGAAGGCAATGACGCGCTGTACGGCGAAGAAGGCGACGACGAACTCGACGGCGATGCCGGCAACGATTTGATCCGTGGTGGCAACGGCTTCGATTTCGTTCAGGGCGGTGCGGACGACGATGACATCGGCGGTGGTGCCGATGCCGATACGCTGAACGGCAACGACGGCAACGATCTTGTCCATGGTGACGGCGGCGACGACGTCATTGCTGGCCAGGGCGGCGACGACAGCCTGTATGGCGACGACGGCGACGACGTGATCCGCGGCAACGGGGATCCCTTCTTCGATCCGCTCGATCCGTCGAACACCGATGCCGACTTCATCTCGGGCGGCAACGGCAACGACACGATCAACGGTGACGAAGGCGACGACGTTATCGAAGGTAACGACGGCGACGATCTGCTCGCAGGCGACACCGGCAACGACAGCATTTCGGGTGGCGCTGGCGAAGACAACATCAGCGGCAACGACGGCAACGACGTGGTCTCGGGTGGTGACGATAACGACACCATCTTTGGCAACAACGGCGCCGACAATCTGTCGGGCAATGATGGCGACGACCTGATCTATGGCGGCATCGGCAATGATACCGTCAATGGCAACGACGGCGACGATCAGCTGGCGGGTGACGCTGGCAACGACAATATGTCGGGCGGCGCTGGCGATGACATCATGTATGGTGACACGCTGTACGAAAACCTGGGCAATCCGGGTGGCGGCAACGACACCATGTCGGGCGGCGATGGCAACGACTATATGTCGGGTGGCTTCGGCAACGACGTGATGAACGGCGATGACGGCGACGACAGCATCCGTGGCGACACCGGCAATGACACCATCAACGGTGGCCTTGGCGATGACAATCTGGAAGGTGAATCGGGCAACGACACCATCACCGGTGGCGAAGGCGACGATCATATGTCGGGTGGCGCGGGCAAGGATCTGTTCCGCTTCGACTCGACCGATGCATCGCCGGGCTTCGGCTTCGACGTGATCGGTGCGCCGTTCAGCCTGGGATCGGGCCGCGACTTCAACCTCGCTAACCGCGATACCCTGGTGTTCGACGTCGATGCCGGCTTCGACCCCGCGACGGACGCTTTCGTCCTGACCGGTGACTGGGATGGCCAGGGCGACGCCCTTGACCTCTTCGTCTTCACGGCGGCTGGTGTCGTCTTGGTCGAAGACTTCTGGGAAGGCGCTTCGGCTCCGATCGCGGCGCTCGCTGCGGCTGGTGCGTATGACTCGGTTGCCGCGATCAACGCGTACAGCCAGGGCAACGCGTCCTACGACATGATCACGTTCGTCTGAGGACAAGGCTTCGTACGGGGAGCCACTCCTCGACGGACCTCTGCATACTTGGAGGGCAGGCCGCGGCCTGCCCTCCTTTTTGTGTCAAAGCGCCGGAACATTTTGTCGGCGTCCCAATGCAATAGCATCGCGCCAAGCGCCAAATTTCACGATGTCCCCATCTGGGAATGGCGGGAAACTGCGCTTTCCGCCAATTTTGACACAAGGATGACAGGGCAAGAATCATCCGGACGATGCCTGCTTTAGCCGAGCAGGTCTGCAGAGATTGGGTGTAAAAAGTAAGAGTTCTGCCGACGACCGGGTGGCAATTTCGCCCTCCGACACTTGGCAGATCTTCGAGTTCGGTCAGCTCCCGCTGGCTAGCCGTGTCCGCCGCCACGCCCCCTGGCGGCGGCCGGCGTCGAAGTTCCAGCCATCGTCACTTTTGCGCCGCGACCAACGAGTCCGCAACAAGAGCTCGGCCATGATGCACGCGTTCCTTCTTTCCTTCTCGATGGCGATCGCCGCTTTGCAGCCGCCACCGCCGACGGGAACACCCGCGTTCGGCTTTCCGGTCGCCTGCACCGTCGGGCAGTCCTGTCTGATCCAGAAGCTGTTCGACCATGATCCGGGACCTGGCCGCCGCGACTATCGCTGCGGGCTGCTGACCACCAACGGGCATGACGGCGTCGACGTCCGGCTGCGCACGATGGCCGACATGCGGACCGGCATTGCAGTCGTTGCCGCAGCAGCGGGCACGGTCCTGCGGACCCGCGACGGCGAACCCGACATCAGCGTCGATGCCCGCGCCGGGCTGGACGGCAAGGATGCGGGTAACGCCATCGTCATCGACCATGATGACGGCTGGCAGACGCAGTACAGCCACCTGCGCCAAGGCAGCATCGCCGTCCGCCCGGGCCAGCGCGTGGCAGGGGGCGAGCGCCTGGCCCTGATCGGCCTGTCGGGGAATAGCGAGTTTCCGCATCTGCATTTCACCGTCCGGTATCGCGGCGAAGCGATCGACCCTTTCCTTGGCGCCGCCGCCTCGCCCCCCTGCAATGTCGATACCCGCACAACGGGGCTGTGGACCCCGGCTGCGGCCCAGATGATCGGATACGAAACGGCGGCGGTTATTACGGGCGGCCTTGCTTCAAACGTGCCGCCCAAAGCGGTCACCGAACGCGATCCGCCGCCGACGCTGGACGGCCGCCAGGCAGCCATGATCCTGTGGATCGATGCCATCGGCGCCCGCGCCGGGGATCTCCAGTTCTTTTCGATCGCCGGGCCAAGGGGACAGATTGTTCACGACCAGCAGTCGGTTGTCGAAGGCGGCGGGCTCAGCTGGTTCGCCTATAGCGGCAAGCGCGCCCCGGCGACGGGGTGGCCCGGCGGGCGCTATACCGGGCGATATATGTTGAAACGCGGAGACGTGGTTATCGCGCAAATCGAAACATCCGGATTGATAAAATAGACTATCAATCTTATCATTTGACAATATTCACATTGGCAAATTTTGAGTCAATAAAACGCAAACCTTTTATCAATCCATTCGACAATCTTATTCACTTATCGTCATTTTATTGCCATAATTTATTCCATCATACTCATAATGTGACAGCTTTATCGAATAGGTTTACGGTAAATAGGTATATTAAGAAAAAATTAACTCATAAGATATTGCACTTATACAAAAGTATAGGTGCCCATACCGAAAATTGCCATTGCAGAATCACCCCCCGAGGTTTGTATTTGCCGGGTCAGTGACAAGGCACGGGCATCGGTCGCCAAAGAGAACCCAGCACGATCACAAGAGCTTGCATTGCAACTTCGCGCGACATCCGGCGCGAAAACGCAGTGCCGTTCGCCCGTTGCCGCAGCGGCCCCGTACAGGTCGCTGCCGTGTGAACCGGCGAACATCGAAGGTGCAGGGGGCATTAGGCGATGGAATTGAAGAGGAATGAACAGGTCGGCGAAATCGCGACCATCGCAAGGGCCATTCCGCCCGGCGCAACGACCATCCTGCCCGTCGATGGCGTTATCCAGTTGCCGCCCGGCACGCGGCTCGACGCGATCAAGCTGTCGGGCAACGACCTGGTCGTCACCCTGCCCGATGGCCAGGTGCTGGTCATCATCGACGGCGCGCTGCGCATCCCGCAAATCAAGGTCGGCCCTATCAACATTCCGGCGCCCACCGTCGCCGCGCTGATCGCCGGTCAGGAGCCCGAACCCGCCGCCGGCCGACCGCAAAGTTCGGGCGGCAATTTCGCCCAGACACCGGGTGACATCGGCGATCCCTTCGCACTGGGCAATCTGCTGCCGCCGACCGAGTTCGGCTTTCCGAAAATTCTCGATCTGGAAGTCATTCCCAACGCGCCGGACGACAAGCCCAGAATCCTGATCACCACCCCCGACCAGACCGTCGGGGTTACCGCGGCGACTGCGGTGGTGTCCGAAGCGGCGCTGGCCGCGCGCGGCGCCGAGCCTGCCGGGACCGATCCGGCCTCGCCGCGCGAATCGACCAGCGGCACGATCCAGATCGCCGCGCTGGACCAGCCGGTCGTCGTCGCAGTCAACGGGACGGTCGTCACCACCGTCGGCCAGGTCATCGCAACCCCGCTGGGCCAGGTCACGATCACCAGCATCACCCCGGGCCTGATCGGTTACAGCTACACGCTGACCGACAACAGCACCAACCCCACCGCCACCGACACCGTGACGATCACCGTCACCGACAAGGATGGCGACGTCGGCACCGCGACGCTGACGCTGACGATCGAGGACGACGCGCCGACCGCGCGCGCCGACATCGACGATACGGTGCCCGGCAGCCTGGCGCCGCAGAGCGGCAACGTCATCACCGGGGCGGGCACCGCGACTGGCGCGGCGGGCGCCGACACACCCGGCGCCGATGGCGCGCTGATCACCGGCGTGCGCGCCGCATCAGCGACCGTTTTCAGCCCGACCGCGACTCCCGTGCAGGGATTGTATGGCCGCCTGGTGATCGCCCCTGATGGCACCTATGCCTATATCCGTTCGGCCGGGACGCCCGGCGGGGTCAGCGACGTGTTCACTTACCAACTGACCGACGGCGATGGCGATGTTTCGACCGCGACGCTGACGATCCGGATCGGCGACCGCGCGCCCAGTGTGACCCTGCCCGGCGCAGGCGACGATGGCACCTTTGTCGATGAAGCGGGCCTTGCCGAACGCGATGGCGAAAGCCCGGGCTCGCGCGAGGGCGACGGCTCCGACTTCACCGCTGGGGTGATCCAGTTTGCGGCAGGTGACGGCCCCGCCGCGATAACGATCAATGGCGTTGCGGTGACCCAAGAGGGTCAGGAGATCGAGCTGGCGACCGGCACGTTCTACATCATCGCGATCAATCCCGATTCGGTTGAATATTTCTTTCAGCTGACCGACAACACGGTAGGCGACAATGCGTCGCAACTGATCACCGTCGGCATCACCGACCTTGATGGCGATACCGTATCGGCCAGTTTCGAGATCGATATCATCGACGATGTCCCCGAAGCGGTTGCCGATTTCGACAGCATTGCGGCGGGCAGTTTCACCCCCGCCACGGGCAATGTCATCACCGATGCCGAGAATGACGGCGGCCGGGACACCCCCGGCGCCGATGGCGCCAGCGTGTCGTCGGTTTCGGGCACCGGCGCCGCGGTCGCCGCGGGAACGCCCGTCGCAGGCCTCTACGGCGTCCTGACGCTGAACAGCAACGGCAGCTACAGCTATGTCCGCAATCCCGGCACGCCGGGCGGCGTGTTCGATACCTTCACCTATCGCCTGACCGACGGCGACGGCGACACCGCGACCGCGACGCTGCGGATCGCGATCGGTGACGGCGGCGTCACGATCCAGTTGCCGGACGGCGACGACGACGGCCAGCTGGTGTCGGAGGCGGGCCTGCCGACGGGATCGGCGCCCGACAGCGGCGGCGCCACGACCGAGGGATCCTTCACCTTCGCCGCCACCGATGGCGTGGGAACGGTCCGCATCAATGGCGAAACGGTGACGGCAGTTGGCCAGACAATTACGGGCGAATTTGGCACCCTGACCATCACCAGCATCACGGCGACGTCGATCGGCTACAGCTACACTCTCGCCGACGCGACCAGCGGCGACGATGTGATTGAAGCCTTCGGCGTCGTCGTGACCGATTCGGACGGCGATAGCGCCAGCGGCACATTGAGCATCGTGGTCGAGGACGATGTCCCGACCGCCATCGACGACCTCGACCTGCTGCAATCGGGCAGCACGGCGACCGCCGACGGCAACGTCCTGACCGGCGTCGGCGGCAGCGATGCGAACGCGACCGATGGTGAAGCCGATGTGCAGGGCGCCGACGGCGCCAGCGTCACAGCTATCGCGTTCGGCGGCGAGAGCGGTGACATCAACGGGCTGACGTTCGGCGCCTATGGCACGCTGCAAATCGCGGCGAACGGCAGCTATCTGTACACGCTGGATCCCGAAAACCCCGACGTGGCCGGGCTCGACGGCGACGACGAGCTGACCGAGACGTTCGATTATGTCATCACCGATGGCGACGGCGATGAGGCCACCGCGACGCTGACAGTGGTCATCCGCGGCCGCGACGACATTGTCACCATCAACGGGCTCAACCCCGATGGAGCGGAAGCAACGGTATCGGAAGCCAATCTGTCAGACGGATCGTCGCCCGACAGCGATGCGCTGACCCAGACCGGCAGCTTCACCTTCAGCGCCGCCGACGGTGCGACCGCGATCACGCTGGCGGGCGAAACGATCGTCGCCGGACTGGTGATCACCACCGACCTGGGCATCCTGACGATCACCGATTTCGAGCCGGTGTTCGACGCGGGCGGCGACATCATCGGCGGAACGATCAACTACAGCTACGAACTCACCGACAACAGCCTCCTGCACAGCGGCGCGACCGATACCGCGCTGACCGAGAGCTTTGCGATCGAGATCACCGACAGCGACGGCACCGTCGCGGCGGCAACGCTCGACGTGCTGATCCGCGACGACAACCCGGCGGCGGAAGCCGACGAAGGCGACGTCGGCGAAGGCCAGACGCTCGAAGTCGACGCCGCAAGCGGGCTGCTCGCCAATGACATCGCGGGCGCCGATGGCGCCGAAATATTGGGTGTGCGCGCGGTCGGTGCGAACCCGTCGGCGCCCGCGATTGGCGGCGTCGGCGCGGTCATCACCGGCCTCTATGGCCAGCTCACCGTCGCTGCCGACGGCAGCTATGTCTATGTTGCCAACCCGAACATCGTCCCACCCGATGGCGCCGAAGACATCTTTGTCTATACGATCGCCGATGGTGACGGCGACCGATCGACCACGACACTGACCATTCGCCTGAGCGACGCGGGACTGTCCGCCGACGCCGTGCAAGTGGCGGTCAACGAAGCCGCGCTCGCCACCGGCAGCAATCCCGACAGCGACGCCGAAACGGTGTCCGGCGACCTCAACGACAATGTTGCGGGCGGCACCGGTCCGTTCGAGTTCAGCCTGGCTGGCAATGGCGTCGGCACCCATGGCACGCTGACGCTTAATCCCGACGGCACCTATTCCTACACGTTGAACAGCACCGTCGATGGCGTCACCGCCAACAATGGCACCAACCTCGTCTCTGCGGTCGAAACCTTCACCTACAATGTCACCGACGCATTCGGGAATGTGACCCAGAATGTGATCGTCATCGACGTGATCGACGATGTGCCGGTCGCGCGGTCGGCCCCGTCGATCACCGTCGCCGAGGACGCTGCTGCGATTTCTGGCAATCTGCTGACCAACGACACGCAGGGCGCCGATGGAGCAACAGTAACTTCGGTGACGATCGGCAGCACCGTCGTGGCGGTTGCCGCAACTGGCACCACGACCTTCAGCAACGCCAACGGCACCTACACCTTCCAGGCGAATGGCGCCTGGACCTTTGATCCGGTGCCGCAGATCAGCGTGTTTCCGATCCACGCCGATTTCACCTATACGATCACCGACGGCGACGGCGACCAGTCGTCAGCGGTGCAGCAAATCCGGCTCGCCGACGGGACACTGCCGACCGCCAGCGGCCCGATTCAGCTGACCGTCGACGATCAGCATCTGGAAAGCGGTTCGACCCCGTCGCCGGTGCAGCCGGTTTCCAGCAGCGGCAATATCGTCTTTACCCCCGGTTCCGACGCCATCGCGTCGATCGGTTTTGGCGACATCTCGATGCTGGACGGCGGGCTCAGCTGGACGCTCGAATCCGACAATCAGATCATCGGCTGGGACGCCGACGAAAACCCGGTTGTCGTGATCGACCTCAGCGTGTCGGGCAATGTGGCGACGGTGACCGTCACGCTGCAATCCAATTATGCGCTGCACCCCGACACAACGCTGGACGATCTTGTCGAGCTTGGTTCGCTGGAGGTGATCGCGACGGACGCCGACGGTGACGTGGTGGCCGGCACCGTCAATATTTCGGTATCCGACGACGTCCCGTCGATCACCGCCCTGTCGCCGACTGGGGGTCTGCTGACGGTGGACGAGACCAATCTGGCGCTCAACGCGACCGCCAATTTCACAAGCCTGTTCAATATCGTGACCGGGGCCGATCAGGTTGGCAGCACGGTCAGCTATACGTTCGAAGTGACGACCGCCACCGGCCTGGTCGATGTCGCGACGGGCTCGAAGATCATCCTGCAGGCGATCGGCAATGTCGTCGAGGGACGGCTGCAGGATTCACCGTCGATCGTCGCCTTCCGGCTGACCGTCGCCGCCGATGGGCAGGCAACGCTCGACCAGTTGCGCGCCTTGCGCCATCCCGACGCGACCAACCCCGATGACCCGGTGACGCTGTCGCCGACCATCATCCGGCTGATTGCCACGGTCACCGACGGTGACGGCGATCAGGCATCGGCGCTGGTCGCGATCGGCAACACGCTGGTGTTCAAGGATGACGGCCCGTCGATCGACGCGATCAATGCCGACGGCAACACGATCACCCTGACCACGCAGGACGCCGACACGCGCGGCAGTGCGTTCGACGTCGCGACCGCCGATCTGTCTTCGGCCTTTTCGACGTCACTGGTCAATTTCGGTGCCGACGGCCCCGCAGGCGCGGGCACGGTGACCTGGACCTATTCCCTTGCGCTGGGCTCGGCGGCCGCGACCTCCGCCCTGACCAGCAACGGCGTGCCGGTCACGCTGGCCCTTGTCTCCGGCGAGATCGTCGGCAGCGCGGCCGGCACGCCCATTTTTTCCATCGCGGTGAACCCGGCGACCGGCGTCGTCACGCTGACCCAATTCGCCGAAATCGACCATCCGTTGCCGGGCTCGTCCAGCAACTACGCGGCGCAGTTGGTGTCGCTGGCTGCCAATCTGGTCGAACTGCGCGGCACCGCGACGATCGTCGATCGCGACGGCGACAGCATTTCGGACACCGTCGCGGTCGATCTGGGCGGCAACATCCGCTTTGCCGACGACGGCCCCTCGATCACCGCTGGCGGCACGGCGTCGCCGCTGACCGTCGATGAAAGCGATTTTGCGACCAACGCGACGGTCAATCTGTCGGGATTGTTCACGGCAACGACCGATTTCGGCGCCGATGGTCCCGGCACGGTGGCCTATGAACTGGGCATCACCGCCGGACCGATCGGGTTGATCGACTCGCTGACCGGCGAAGCGGTGATCCTGTCGATCGAGGGCGGCGTCATCTTCGGGCGCACTTCGGCGCACGAAGTCTTCCGCATCTCGGTGGCACCTGGCGGCCTCGTCACCTTCGACCAGTCGCGCGCCATCCTGCACACGCCCGACAGTGGACCCGATCAGACGAAATTCCTGTCGGGCAGCAATCTGATCACGCTGACCGCGATCGCCACCGACGGCGACGGCGACACCGCGCGCACGACCGCCGATATCACCGGGCAATTCGCGATCCGCGACGACGCACCGCTTGCCTTGCATGACGAAGACAATGTGTCGCGCGATGGCGAGATTTTCGCCGACGGCAATGTGCTGACCGGGATCGGCGGCACCGACATCAATGGCATGGACGGATCGGCCGACAATGGCGGGGCCGACGGCGGCCTGACCGTCATCGGGGTGGCGTTCGGGCCGACCTCGGGGACGATCGGCGCCGCGCTTGCCGGCGACTATGGCTCGATCGTCATCGGCGCCAACGGCAGCTATCGTTATGATCTCGACCCCAACGACCCCGCGGTCATCGCCCTCACTTCCAGCACCACACTGACCGAAACCTTTCAATATACGGTGCGCGACGCCGACGGGGACACGTCGATCGCGACGATCACCATCTCGATCACCGGCGCCAATGATTTCCCGATCGCCCGTGCCGATACCAATTGGGTGCTCGACGGCGTCAGCGGATCGGACCCCAGCGCCACCGGCAATGTGTTGCAGGACATCGCGCACCCCGGCGCGCCCTTCGGCACCTTTGCCGACGTCGCCGACAATGATCCCGATCTGGAGGTGATCACCGTCACCTCGGCGGGGACATATGTCGGCCTCTATGGTACGCTGGTGATCAACGCCAACGGCAGCTACACCTACACGCTCGACGAGGACAAACCCGTCGTCAACGCGCTCGACAGCGGCCAGACGCTAACCGAGAGCTTTGCCTATACGATCAGCGACGGCTCGCTGTCGGTCGGCTCGACCCTGACCATCACCGTGTTCGGGACCAACGATGCCCCGACGATCGGCACCGCAATCGCAAGGGTATCGGAAGAAGGTCTGCCGAACGGATTGCCCGACACGGCCCCGAACGCGACGCTCGACACCACCAACAGCACGACGTTCAGCGGCACGTTGGCCATCGGCGATGCCGATGCTGGCGAGACGTTGACCGCCACGCTCGGCAATCCCGGCGCCGTGCTGACCGCGGGTGGCGTTCCGGTCGCCTGGACCGGCGTCGGCACCGGCACCCTGATCGGCTCGGTTGGCGGATCGGAAGTCATCCGCGTCACCCTGGCATCGAACGGCGCCTACACTGTAACGCTGTCACGCGCCGTCGATCACCCCACCGTCGCGCTCGAAGATCTCAAGGACTTCTTCGTCCCTGTTTCGGTGTCCGACGGCACCACGACGACGACCAACGCGTCGGCGATCCGCGTTGTCATCGAAGATGACGCGCCGACCGCCACGGGCGAAACCGGATCGACATCGCAGCCGATGCAGGACGTGAACACGCTCTTCATCCTCGATTTCAGCGACAGCATCGACAATGGCGAACTCAATGTGATGCTGGATGCCGTGCAGAGTGCGCTGGCGCAATTGGACAGTGCCGCCTCGGGCGCGCTCACGATCAAGTTCGTGATCTTCTCGTCCGGCTCGTTCGCATCGGAGTCCTTTGCGACCGCTGCCGCCGCCAACGCGTATCTCGACTCGCTCAATCCGCTGGCCGGTGGCACCCGGCCGTCGCAGGACGACATCGGGTTCAACACCAACTACACCGGCGCGATCCAGACCGCGCTGGCCAATTTCACCACCATTCCCGGCGCGAGCAATCAGGTGTTTTTCCTGAGCGATGGCAACCCGAACCAGCAAACGCAGTTCGGCGGCATCCCGCCGATGGTCATCAATTCGCTGTTGCCCGCGACCGCGACGGCGTGGAACAATTTCGTCGACAGCAACAATGTCAACGTTACCGCGATCGGCATCGACAACAACCCGCTGCAACCGCTCAATATCCAGCGACTGCGCGACGTCGACCTGAACAATGCACCGAACAACGAACCGATCCTGGTCGATGATTTCGAGGATCTGGTGGCGACCCTGCTGTCGGTGATCGTCCCGTCGGCAGTGTCCGGCGACCTCGACGCCAACGACTTTTTCGGCGCCGATGGTGGCCGGTTGCTGTCGATCACCATCGGCACGACGACCTACACCTGGAACGGCGCATCGAGCATCGACGTGTCGACCGGCGGCAGTATTGCCGGGAGCACGCTGAACGCGATCACCACCCCGATGGGCGGGACGCTGACGCTGAATTTTGCCACCGGCCAGTATAATTACCAGCCGCCCAGCCCGATCACGGTCACGGCGACCGAGGTGTTCAATTATGTCATCACCGATCGCGATGGCGACACCGCAACCGCCAACCTGTCGGTGACCATCACCGCGCTGGCGCCGCCGATCGCGGTCGATCTGGACGGCGACGGAGTCGAATTCGTATCGAACGCCGCCGGGGTCAGCTTTGACTATAATGGCGACGGCATTGCCGAAACTACCGCCTGGGTCGGCGCCGACGACGGGCTGCTGGCGATCGACAAAAATGGCGATGGCAAGATCAACAACGGCGCCGAACTGGTGTTCGGCGGAATGGGCCTGTCCGACCTACAAGGTCTGGCCGCCGCCTATGACAGCAATGGCGACGGAAAGCTCGACGCCGCCGATGCCGATTTCGCGAAGTTCGGCATCTGGCAGGATGCCAACAGCGACGGTGTCACCGATGCGGGTGAATTCCGCTCACTGATCAGCGAGGGCATCATCAGCATCTCGCTGACCTCGGACGGACAGGCCTATACCGCCGCGCACGGACAGGTGCAGGTCAAGGGCGAGGCCCTGTACACCCGCGCCGACGGCAGCACCGGCAAGCTGGCCGACGCGGCCTTTGCGACCAATTTCGCCGATCAGCAGCGGGTCGCGGCGACCAACGGCAACGCGGGCGTTTCGACCGCCATGCTGGTCGCCGGGCTTGCGGCGGCGACCCCGCTGGCGGCGAAACCGCCAGCCTCGCCCGATGACGAGGCCGCGGTTTCGAACCAGCAGGTCGGGGTGTCGAGCGAAGCCGCGGAGCAATCATCGGCCCTGCCCGTGGCCAAGGCCGATGGCCTTGTCCGCGAATATTTCTCCGGACCGGCCACCGCCCGGATCGAACCCGAAGGCACCCAGCGCCAGATGGACGAGGATGATCGCCGCGAAGCGCAGAGCGACGACGGCGATACCGCCGCGCCGGAACCGACCTACGCACAGCTGCTCGCAGGGACCGATGTCGATCTGTCGCCCGAACCGGCAACCGCGGCCGCGTCGGGCGAGCAGATGCAGATGGCGCTGCCGCCGGAAGCGATACTCGACCTCGCTGGCGCGGAGCTCGACACGATTGTCGCGGCCGCGTTGGAGGGGCCGCAGGTTGAAATCGACGCACTGCTCGGTCCCGAGGCTCCTGCCGAACCTATGCTCGCCCGCATCATGCTGGGCGACGGCGGTACTACCGGGATGCTCGGCGAGAGCGCATCGGGCCATTCGTTCATCGCCGACCTCGCTCAGCAGCACGTCGTGGTGCAGCTGGAGCAAATGGCGTCGGCCGGTCACGCCTAAACCGAACCGGCGGGGATGTCGGACATTATGAAACACCGGCGCAGGTGAAGGATCACGCAGAAGGATCTTCGACTTCGACCGGATACATGCAGGGGACAAAAGATGCCGAAATTCCGTACCGCAGCCTTGTTGCTGACCGCCGCCGCGCTCGTCGCCACCCACGATGCCGGCTGGGCCCAGCGGATCGAACTGAAGACTGCGGTCGAAACCGCGGTCCAGACCAACCCCGAAATCAACCAGGCGGTCGAGAACAAGACCGCGATCGAATTCGAACGCGAGCAGGCGCAGCGGCTGTTCGCGCCCCGCGTATCAGTCGAAGGATCGATCGGTATTCGCCGCCTCGAAAACAGCACGCGCCGCGCGCTCGGCATCGCCGATAACGAGCTTTATCCGATGGAAGGCGGATTAAGCGTCGAGCAAACGCTGTTCGACGGCGGGGTCCGGCGCAACGAGGTCAAGCGTCAGGCCGCGCGCACCGATGGAGCCGCATTCCGCGTCGAGGAACGCTCGCAGTTCATCGCCCTGCAGGTCACGCGCAATTATCTGGATTATCTGTTGCAACAACGGATCGTCGCAGCGTCCGAAGACAATATAGATTTCCATAGCAAGCTGGTGACCGACCTGCGCGAAGGCGTGGCCAAGGGATCGCTGAGCATCGCCGATCAGCAGCAGGCCGAAGAACGCCAGCAGGCCGCCCGCGCGCGGGTGACCGAGGCCAACCTCGATCTGGTCAACACATCGGCGTCGTTCCGCACCCTGACCGGGCTCGACCTGGTCGATGGCGCCGCGCTGCCGCCGTCGCTTGCGGGCAATATTCCAGCGACGCTGGAAGACGCCCTCGCCCGCGCGCGCGACCGCAATCCGCGGGTCCGCGAAGCGCAAGCCGACCTCGACGCCGCGCACGCCCTCGTCCGCAAGTCGAAGGCCGAAATGTCGCCGACCCTGGCGCTCGAAGGCAACGCGCGGATCGGCGACGACATCGACGGTTTCCGCGGCGAGACCAACGACCTGCGCGCCGGGCTGGTGCTGCGCTGGGACATTTTCAACGGCGGCATCAAACGGTCGAAGGTGCAGGAAATGTACCGCCGCGAAAAGGAAGCGCGCTATCGGATGGACCAGATGGTCCGCGAAGCCGAAGAGGATGTCCGGATCGCGTGGAACACGTGGGACGCGCAGGGCAAGCTGGTTAAGGAGCTGGAAGAACAGAGCCGGGTTTCGGACGAATTGCTGCGCTCGTACCGCGCCCAGTTCAACGTGGGTCGCCGCTCGCTGCTCGACGTGCTCGATGCCCAGAACACCCGCTATAACGTCCAGGTCCGCACCGAGACCGCGAAATTCGCCCAATTCTATTCCGAATTCAAATTGCTCGCGGCCCTCAACGACCTGCTCGCCGCGATGGATGTCCAGCCGCCTGCCGCGGCCGCCGCCAAGGCGCGTGAACGCTTCAAGGTCGGGCCGACCCCCGAAATGAATCCGGAAGCGATGCGGGATCCCACATGAATTATCCAGCAGACGCCCGCGGCGCGCGGCGTTCGCGCCAACCTCCGCCCGCGGCAGATTTTGAAGCATGGCGCGCTACCCCGGCGCACGGCGACGAATTGCTCGATGCCGTCGCCGCAATTGCCGCGCTGTTCGAGCGTCCTTTCTCCGACCTGCGGGTCAAGAAGGGGCTGGCGCTCGACGATGACGGCCTGGTGCCGCTCGATCAGCTCGATCACGCGCTCGACGCCGTCGGTCTGCGCTGTCATCTCGTGCGGCGGCCGCTCGCGGCGTGGAACACGCAGGACGTCCCCGCCATTCTGTTGCTGGCCGACGACCGGCCGCTGGTGCTGACCGCGATGGACGACGACGGCTGCTGGGTCCGCCTGCCCGGCGCCAGCAGCGACATTCAGATCGACCGCCGCCTGCTTGAAGCCGCCTATTCGGGACAGGGCGTCATTGTGCGCCATGATCCCGCCAGCGAAACCGCGCGCGAACGCCCGTGGGACGAGGCGACAAAGCAGCACTGGTTCTGGAGCGAGGTGTGGAAGGAGCGCAGCCAATACGGCTATGTGATGTTCGCGTCGCTGCTGATCAATCTGCTCGCTTTTGCGATGCCGTTGTTCACGATGAATGTGTATGACCGCATCATTCCGAACAAGGCGGCGGCCAGCCTGTGGATGCTCGCGCTCGGCGCGCTGTTTGCCATCGCGGTCGAATATGGGCTGCGGCTGGCGCGTACCGGACTGATCGACGAGGTCGGCCGCGGCATCGACGCCCGCCTGTCACAGCGGCTGCTCGACAAGGTGCTCAACTTACCGATGGCGACCCAGCGCGGCAGCACCGGCGCGCTCGCGCGCCGGGTGACCGATTACGAACAGGTCCGCGATTTCTTTGCCTCGACCACGGTCGTGCTGATAACCGACATCCTGTTTCTGGTGGTGTTCGTCGCGCTGATCGCCGTGCTCGGCGGTTGGCTGGCGGTCATCCCGATGGTCGCGATGGTGGTCATGCTCGCGATGGGCTGGGTGCTGCAGCGGCGGATGAGCGCCGCGGTCGCCGACGCGCAGGTCGACGCCAGCATGTTGCAAACGACGCTGGTCGAAACGATCGGCAGTCTGGAAACCGTCAAGGCGTGCCGCGCCGAGGGACGGATGCTCGGCAAATGGCGGCGGCTGTCGGCGTCGAATGCCTACACGCAGGAAGAAATGCGGAAATTGACCGCGACCGCGGTCAATCTGGCGACGTTGTGCCAGCAGGCGACCGGCATCGCGCTGATCATCGGCGGCTTCTATCTGTTCAACGCCGGGACCATTTCGATGGGCGCAATCATCGCGATCGTCATGCTCGCCAGCCGCTCGCTCGCACCGGTCGGCCAGCTTGCCTTTCTGATGACGCGCGGACGGCAGGCGTTCGTCACGCTCAACAGCCTGCAACAGCTGATGGATCAGGATGACGAGCGCGACAAGGGCAGCCGCTCGATCACTCCCGAAGTCCGCGACGGTCGGTTGCAGCTGGACCATGTCGGCTTCCGCTATCCCGATACCGACCGGGAATCGCTGGCGGGGGTAAGCCTAATCATCGAACCCGGCGAACGCGTCGGGCTGATCGGCCGCGTCGCATCGGGCAAATCGACGCTGGGGCGTGTCCTGTGCGGTCTCTATGATCCGACCGATGGCAGCTATCGCATCGACGGTCTGGAAAGCCGCCAATATGACCCGCATGACCTGCGTTCGACGTTGCGCTTCGTCGGTCAGGATGCCGAACTGTTCAGCGGCACGGTGCGCGAGAATTTGATGGTCGGCGCCACCGACGCCGACGATGCCAGCATCATCGATGCGGTCCGCCGGTCGGGAGCCGACGAATTTCTGGGCCGTGACACGGCGGGTTTCGATTTTCATATCGGCGAGCGGGGATCGCGCCTGTCGGGCGGGCAGCGCAGCTTTCTGGTTCTTGCCCGCGCGCTGATGAGCCCGGCGCATCTGCTGTTCCTCGACGAACCGACCGGGGCGATGGACAGCCAGACCGAAAAGCATTTCGTCGATCGCCTGCAAGCCGCGATCCCCGCCAGCCAGACGATGGTTATTGCGACCCACCGGATGACAGTGCTGGGACTGGTCGACCGGCTGATCGTCATGGACAATGGCCGGATCGTCGCCGACGGACCACGCGACGAAATCCTGGCCCAGCGAGCCGCGTCATGACCGCCGCAACCGCTCGCCGATACGGCACCGTCGCCAGCGACGACAACCGCCGCACAATATTGTGGTTGGTCGCAATGGCGGTGGTGGTGACGCTACTGACGTCGCGGACGATGTGGGCGCATGTGTCCGATTTCGTCGATGGCGACAGCGCCGATACCGCCTACATCAGCCCCGACGCACCCGCCATCACCGACCCTGAAATGGTGCGGCTGATCAAGCTGACTGAAGATCCGGGCGCGATGCCAATCCAGCCGCCCGCAACGGCGATGACGCGCAACGAAGCGATCCCCTTTTCCACCGGACCGGTCGCGTCGGCGCGGCCATTCCATCCGGTGACGGTCGATCAAAGAGCAGCACTGACCGCGCTGCGATGCCTGACCCAGGCGGTGTATTTCGAAGCGGCGTATGAGCCCCTCGCCGGGCGGCGCGCGGTCGCGCAGGTGGTGATCAACCGCGCCCTGCACCCCGCCTTCCCGAAATCGATCTGCGGCGTTGTGTATCAGGGGGTCAACCGCCCGGTGTGCCAGTTCAGCTTCACCTGCGATGGATCGCTTAACCGACGGCCCAATCCGGCGAAGTGGCAGGAGGCAGAGGATATCGCACGCGCCGCGCTGGCGGGCTATGTCGAAACCTCGGTCGGCCACGCGACCCATTATCACGCCAATTATGTGTCGCCCTATTGGGCACCCAAGCTGGTCAAGATCGCCCAGCTCGGCGCCCACATCTTTTACCGCTGGCCAGGCAAATGGGGCACGCCGGGGGCGTTTTCGGGCCGTTACAGCGGCATGGAGGCCATCCCGACCATCCTGGCGCGCAGCGCGGTGGTGCGGGGGCGCGACGCCGGCGAGGGTCAAGGCTTGATCCAGGCATCGTCCGGCAATGCGCTGGACGCGATGCAGGAACGGCGCGCCGATAATGATGCCGGCGGCCGTCTCGATACATCGCTCGGCTGGGAACTGGCAATCCCCGAACCCGAAGAAACCAGCCGCGCCTCACGCATGATGGCGCGGCAACAGGGCGGCGAATTCGACGTCGCCACAAAGGAGAGCGGCTCATGATCAGATCGCGGCCCTATGTCGGCACGCGCCGGATCATCCTGGCGTCCGGCGTCGGCCTGTTCGTTTTCGTCAGCTGGGCGAGCTTTGCCCAGGTCGATGAAGTCACCCGCGGCCAGGGGCGCGTCATCCCGTCGAGCAAGGCGCAGATCGTCCAGTCCGCCGAACCGGCGACGATATTGGACATTGTCGTGCGGTCGGGCCAGCCGGTCCGCAAGGGTCAGTTGCTGGTGCGCCTCGACGACACCGAATCCTCGTCACAGCTCGGCCAGATCGAGGCCGAAAACCGCTCGCTTGCGGCGCGCGCCGCGCGGCTGGGCCGCGAAGGCAATGGCGCGGCGGGGGGCGATTGCACGCCCAATGCCAGCGGCGTCCGGCCTGCCGAGTGCAGTCAGGAGGCGGACCTGCAATCGGTCCGCGCCGCGACCCAGCGCAGCCGCCGGATGGCGCTCAACGCCGCGGTCGAACAACGCCGCCGCGACTATGGCGAGGCGCAGGCGACGATTGCTTCGTTGCGATCGAGCCTGTCGCTCGCGCAAAGCCAGGTCGACCTGCTGGCGCCGCTCGCCGCCAAGTCGATCGTGCCGCAAACCGAGTTGCTCAACGCCCAGCGCGAAGTGACCGAGGTGCGCGGCAAACTGGCGGCCGCCGAACAGGCCGCTTCACGCGCCGCCGCCGCGATCAGCGAGGCGCAGGCCCAGGCCGCCTCGGCCGGGCTGGAATTTCGCCAGGAGGCGCTCGACGAGCGCAATCAGATCGTGGCCAAGATGGCGGTCAATTCGGAATCGCTGCGCGGGGCCGCGGGGCGCCAGCAGCGCAGCGAAATCCGCTCGCCCGCCAATGGCATCGTCAACGATGTCCAGGTCACGACGGTGGGCGGGTTCGTCCAGGCGGGACAAAAGATCATGCAGGTCGTGCCGGTCGGCGACAAATTGCTGATCGAGGCGCGGGTCGCGCCGCGCGACATTGCGTTCATCAAGGTCAACGACCGCGCCAATGTCAAAGTCACCGCCTATGATTTCGCGGTCTATGGCGGTTTGTCGGGGCGCGTCGTCCAAATCTCGCCCGACAGCCTGTATGACGAGGCGACCAAGGAAGCCTATTTTACCGTCGTCGTCGAAACCGACGTCGCCTATCTGAAAAGCGGGCGACGCCAGTTGCCGATCACCCCCGGAATGATCTGCGATGTCGAGGTGCTGACGGGCAAGAAAAGCGTGCTCAGCTATTTATTCAAGCCGTTCCTGCGCGCGCGGTCGGAGGCGTTCACCGAACGCTGAAGACCTATCTTCTGCATCAGAAAAGGGCGCTGCGGTCACTGCCGCAGCGCCCTTTTCTGATGGCGCCGATCAACCGGATCGGTTCAGGCCGCGCGTCCGGTCAAAGGCGGCGGCCTAATCGGAGCGCGAACGGGTCTTACCTCGCGAAGGTTTAGCTGCACCGGCTCCCCCAGGCCGTTCTTGACCCCCCAGGTGGCCGCTTGGGTGCGGTTTTCGACGCCCAGCTTGCGCAGGATCGCCTTCACATGGACCTTGACGGTGGCTTCGCAGATACCGAATTGCCGCGCGATCACCTTGTTTGCCATCCCGGCCATGATGCTTTCGAGGATTTCGATCTCGCGGTCGGACAAGCCCACCGACGCTGCGCTGCTCTTCCAGTCGCCGCCCAGTGCGGCCGGAACCCAGCTGGTGAGATTGTTGACGAGCTGTGACGGAAAGACTTTCTCGCCCAGCGCCGTCAATTTGATCGACTCGACCAACGGCGCACAGAGGATTTCTTTGACTATGACGGCATCGACGCCGATCTGAAACGCCTCGACCACGTCTTCGAAGACGTAATGATCGAACAGCAGCGCCAGCTTGGCATGCACTTTTTTCGCGGCAAGCCGACGGCACGCGTCGAGCCCGAAGCCCGTATCCCCGCCATCGACGACGATGACATGGCCGTCGACGTCATCAGCTAACGTCCCCTGCGGGTCGAACAGCGCCGAAGCATCGGAAACCGATGCTTGAATTTGAAAGCTCTCGCCGGAAAGGATGTTGCGTAACCCCTCCCTGGCGATTTCATACTTCGCTAACAGCGAAATCTTGATCAACTGCGACATTTCCGCCTCCCCTGAATTCTCAGTCAAGGCGACCCAACTTGTCTGGACTTCGGTCTGAACCCCAAATACGCTTTGTTTTCCATCGCGGCGGACCCCTCCCCACGTTGAATAAATTAACCTTTTAGTTTCGTTATCCAATAACTACCTATAAGGTTATACAACTTAATGACAGATTCTACGAGGATTTTGATACATACCCACTAAGGGGTATAAGCGAATCCCGCCCGCCGCATTGTCGGTCGTCGGTCGCGCGCTGCAAAACCAATTTAATCGCATCTAATGCAGCATGTTATTTTTCGGCGCCGCAGCGGGCGCGTCCCTAGCCTTTCGGGTAGCCGCCCGCGCGCGCAACGGCCCGAATTGGGCCGTATTCACTAATGATATTGGTTAATGCCTGGCGGCGGACCGACAAAGCCCGCGTTGCGCGGGCGTTTGATCGCGCGAGTCGCGGCTGGCCCGATGCTGCCAATTTGGCGCTATTTACGATCGTTGGACAATGGTCCGAAAAATGCCGCAGAACCAATGTCGCGCGACCGCGACGCTGCGCCCTATCGGGTTCCGCGAGACGACAGTCGCCCGAACATCCGCGGCAGTTCGTTGACGATCGACATATGGGCAGACGCGAGCGTGGTCGCTGCTCGTCCCGCTGCCGCAGTCTTAAAGGACGGGCGCTGGATCGCCGCGGGCGCCGCGCTGGCGAATGCCACCGACGCTGCCTTACCACTTGTCGCTGCCGCCATGACCATCGGCGGCGGCGTATCGCGATAACCGTGGATCCAGCGCTGATTACCGCTGAACGACAGGATCGGCCGCACCGCATTGGCCTGGCGCCCGTCATAGATGCGGTCGGTCATATTATCGAGCACGACCCACCCGGCGCTTGACCGCACCAGCAGAAATGCGTGGTCGGCGTTGATTGCCAGGTCGCGCAGCAAAACCAGCTTAATGCGATCACCGTCGATGCCCGCCGCGCGCAACATATGCATTTTCAATATGGCGAAGTCTTCGCAATCGCCGCTGCCGCGTTCGACAGTTTCGTCGGCGGTCGCCCAAAAGTCGCGTTGCTGATAATTGCGGTCGTCATCGGCATAAGCAATCTGGCGGTTGACCCACAGGTTGACGCGCTCCAGCGTCGTCGCTTCGCCGAGGTCGCGCGTCACGGCGGCGCGATCGAGTTGGGCCTGTATCATCCGTGCCGCCGGGGCGCGGCGAACGCGCGCCCAGCGATCGTCGAAGCGCGTCGTTTCAACCGGGATCGCCATGGTCCCGAGTTCGCTATCATTGTCCAACGCGGGGGTGGCTATCGAAGCGATCTGCACTTTGCAATCGACCCGCGACTGCAACGCGGCTGATGCCAGACGCCTGGCCAGCGCGCGGGCGGGTTCGACAAAGCTGTCGGCACCCGCCGCGACGGCGCGAAGGGCGCCGGGCTGGCCGCGTGCGGGAACGATGTCGGCGACCGGTGCGGTCTGTTCCTGGCTCATCCGCATCCGATCGAGCGCGCTTGGCGCGTCTTGGGCCACCGGCTGAGAAGCGATGATAGCTGGCACCGACGACGCCACCGCCACCGTGGCGCGGCAGCTATTGCCGACCATGAAATCTTTGGCATTGGCGATCTTGGCGACCGGCGCCGCGATCGCTGCGGCGGCGGTTGTCGGCAGCAGGACGGCGACGGCAGCCATCGCAAATGCGACAACGCTGAGACAGATTGGCAAAGGCGAACGCGCGCTCATGCCGCAGGGCATGGCGGAATGAGGTGAGAATTCGCTTCAGCAACATGGTTAACGACGCGTTGACTAGTCGGCCATCGCTACCACGAGCTTGTCGGGAAAGGTCAGGGTGAATGCGGCGCCGCCATCGGGGTGATTGGTCGCCGCGATACCGATCCCCAGCGCGTCGGCAAAGCCTTTGGCGATCGCCAGACCCAGTCCGCTGCCGCCATGCCGATCGGTGCCAGCGCCCTGCGCGAAGGTATCGAAAATGGCGGTTTCGGTTCCCGGCTCCAGCCCCGGCCCGCGATCGCGGACGGTCAACAGCAGCGCGCCGGGGGTGCGGCGCCCGACGATGGCGATCGGCCCGGCGTTGCCGCCGTGCTGGACGGCATTGGCGACCAGGTTGAGCAAGATATGATGGAGCAGCCGCTCGTCGGTCCTGACGAACGGCAGGCTGGCGGGAACCTGAAAATCGATATGATGTCCGCGCAGCATGTCTTTCAGATCATGAACGACCCCGGCAACTGCGTCGGTCAGATCGACCGACGCCAGACTGAGATGGATTCCCCCCGCGTCGATCCGCACCAGTTCGATCAGATTGTCGAGGAAGCGGCGCAGGCGCGACACTTCGGCGCGCGCGGTCGGCAGCGAACGGGCGTCCGGATGCTCGGCGCCGATCGCCTCGATCGCCGCGGTTACCCCGGTCAGCGGGGTCCGCAGGTCGTGGCCGATCGACGACAGCAGCGCGGCGCGCAGCCGGTCGCGTTCTTCAAGTACCGACAAGCTGCGCATCTCGTCCTCAAGATACAGGCGCTCATGCGCGAGCGCCGCCTGCCCGATCAGCGTCGACAGCAAGGTCGCCTTGTCGGCGGCGACCGGCGCGCTGTCGTCGTCGCGCGCGATGCCGAGCACGGCGAGAACGCCGAGGCTGGTCTTGAGCGGATGGAATTGCCAGTCGGATGCCAGCAAGGTTCCGGTGCCGCGCCCGGCGGGTTCGCCGCTGCTCCACGCCCATTCGGCCGCCGCCTGATCGATCGGCGAGATTGCCGCTTCGCGCGGGCGCGCGACGATCGGGCTGAGCACATTGTCGGTTTCGGCGAGCATGACGCAGCGTACGCCAAGCAGGCGTGACACTTCATCACAGGTCGCGACCGCGGTTGCCTCGCGGTCCGACGCGCGCGCCAGCATCTGGCCGAACGCCGCGAGCGACGCATTTTCTTCGGCGCTGCGCACCCCGATGCGGGCGCGCGTCCGCAGCCGCCCGGCCAGGTTGCTGGTCACCGCCGCCACCCCGGTCAGCACCAGCATCGTCAGCACGCTTTGTGGGTCGGCGATGGTAAAAGTATGGACCGGGTCGAGGAAAAAGAAATTGAACGCCAGCGCCGCGGCGATGCTGGCGAACAGCCCGGGACGCAGGCCGTAAAGCGTCGCGGTGACAATCACCGGCACCAGATAGAGCAGATCGATCGCGCCGCGTCCGATCAGCGGCTGGGCCAATTTCGCCAGCAGCGTCGTCGCCGCGATCAGCAGCAGCGACGCCGCATAGGCACGGGGCTGCCCCCAGCCGCGCACCCAGCCGCGCCACCAGCTTTCGGCGGTGGCGGTCTGCGGCGATGGAATGACATGCACCGCCAGATCCTGCGTGCCGCGGATCAGACTTTCCACCACCGACCCGTGGCGCAGTTCGAACCACCAGCTGCGCTGCGAGCGGCCGATGATCAGCTGCGTCGCGCGCTGCGCCTCGATCTGGCCGCGCAGCCCGGCAATGACATTTTCCGACGGGATGGTCGCGATCGTTGCGCCGAGCGTTGCGGCGAGCGACAGCGCCGCGGCGATCCGGCGTTTGCTGTCCTCGTCGAAATTCTCGCTGCGCGGGGTTTCGATATGCACCGCGGTCCACGGTGCGTTCAGTCCATCGGCAAGTCGCTTCGCCGTCCGCACCAGCGCATCGACCCCCGGCTGCTCGCTGATCGCGACCAGAATGCGCTCGCCCGCGGCGTAGGTGCCCGCGACGCCGCTGGCGTCCAGATCGTGCAGCATCTGGCGATCGACGCTGAGCGCCGCACGGCGCAGCGCCATTTCGCGCAGTGCCGACAGGTTCGGTTTGGAAAAGAAATGACCGAGCGCGCGTGACGCTTCCTGCGGCACATAGACTTTACCGTCCTTCAACCGGTCGATCAGCTCGTCGGGCGGCAGATCGACGAGTTTGATCTCGGCGCCCTCGAACACGCTGTCGGGCACCGTCTCGCGGACGCGGACGCGGGTGAAGCTGGCGACCACGTCGTTGAGGCTTTCGACATGCTGGATGTTGAGCGTCGTATAGACGTCGATCCCGGCATCGAGCAATTCGGCGACGTCCTGCCAGCGTTTCGGGTGGCGGCTGCCCTCGACATTGGTGTGGGCATATTCGTCGACCAGCGCCAGCGTCGGCGCACGGCGCAGCACCGCATCCAGGTCCATTTCGGTCAGCGTCCGGCCGCGATATTCCACCTCGCGCCGCGCCGCGATTTCCTGCCCAGCCAGCAGCGCCGCCGTCTCGGCGCGGCCATGAGTTTCGACCACCGCCACGACAACATCGACCCCGTCGCGCTTCAGCGCCGCGCCCTCCATCAGCATCGCATAGGTCTTGCCGACCCCTGGCGCGGCGCCGAGAAAAATCTTGAGCTCGCCGCGATCCTCGCGCCGCGCCTGGCGCAGCAACGCGTCGGGCGACGGTCGTTTTTCCGGGGACGCGGGCGATGGCATGGACGGGGCTTAGCCGAAGGCGAGCACCAGCGCCAAGCGTCGGCGGTCCCGACTTTATGGAAACTTTACGCCGATCCGCGGATTCGCCCGCGAAACTTTACGGCGAAGGGGCGTAGCGGCGCCCACATCCTGTCGGATTCCCCGCAACATTCGCCGCGGGGCCGACTTTGCCGGAGACTGAAACCATGTCCGATATTTTGTGGCTCGGCCTGATCGCGCTGCTGTTCGCGGCGACGCTCGGTTACGCGCGCCTTTGCGACGGCGCGTAAGCGATGAGCACCTCGCTGATCCTCGCCGGCGTCACCGCCGCCGCCCTCCTCATCTATCTGCTCGCCGTCCTGCTGCGGCCCGAGCGTTTCTGATCGGAACCTGACATGACCGTCGTCGGCTGGAGCCTGATCCTCCTCTTCGTCGCCATCACCCTCGCGCTCGCCAAGCCGATGGGGATGTGGCTGTTCGCACTCTATGAAGGGCGCGCCACCCCGCTGCACCGTGTGTTCGGCCCGGTCGAGCGCGGTTTCTATCGCCTTGCCGGGATCGACCCCAATGAGGAACAAGGCTGGCGGCGTTATGCGCTGCACATGCTGTTGTTCAACGTCGTGCTGCTGTTGTTCACCTATGCGATCCTGCGGCTGCAAGGCGTGCTGCCGGGCAATCCGCAAGGCTTCGGCGCGGTCGGCGCCGACGGTGCGTTCAACACCGCGATCAGCTTTACCACCAACACCAACTGGCAATGGTATTCGGGCGAGACGACGCTGTCGAACCTGTCGCAAATGCTGGGCCTGACCATCCACAACTTTCTGTCGGCCGCCACCGGCATTTCGATCGCTTTCGCGCTGTTTCGCGGCTTTGCGCGGCGCGAGATGAAGACGATCGGCAATTTCTGGGCCGATACAACGCGCGTCACCCTGTATCTGCTGCTGCCAATCTGCATCATTTATGCGATCTTCCTGATCGCGAGCGGGGTGCCGCAGACACTGGCGGGGTCAATCGACGCGACGACATTGGAGGGCGCCCGCCAGACGATCTCGCTCGGCCCGGTGGCGAGCCAGGAAGCCATCAAGATGCTCGGCACCAATGGTGGCGGCTTCTTCAACGCCAACAGCGCGCATCCGTTCGAGAACCCGACTGCGATCACCAACCTGGTCCAGATGCTGTCGATCTTTGCGATCGGCGTCGGCCTGACTTGGTGTTTCGGCAAGGCGGTGGGCGACACGCGTCAGGGCTGGGCGATCCTGACTGCGATGGGCGTGCTGTTCCTCGCGGGGGTTACCGTCACTTATTGGCAGGAAGCTGCGGGCAACCCGGTGCTCCACCAGTTGGGGGTCGCTGGCGGAAATATGGAGGGCAAGGAGGTGCGCTTCGGCATCGTCGCCTCCGCCTTGTTCGCGGTCATCACTACCGCCGCGTCGTGCGGCGCGGTCAATGCGATGCACGACAGTTTCACCGCGCTGGGCGGCATGATCCCGCTGTTCAACATGCAGCTCGGCGAAATCGTCGTCGGCGGCGTCGGCGCGGGCATTTATGGCTTCCTGCTGTTCGCCATCCTCGCGGTGTTCGTCGCCGGATTGATGGTCGGGCGCACCCCCGAATATGTCGGCAAGAAAATCGAGGCGCGCGAGGTCAAGCTCGCAGTGCTCGCGATCGCGATCCTGCCGCTCGTCATCCTGGGGTTCACCGCGATCGCCAGCGTGCTGCCCGCGGGCCTCGCCGGACCGCTCAACAAGGGACCGCACGGCTTTTCGGAGATCCTTTACGCCTTCACCTCCGGCGCCGGAAACAACGGTTCGGCCTTTGCCGGGCTGACCGCAGGCACGCCCTTCTACAACGGGATGCTGGGCGTCGCGATGTGGCTCGGGCGTTTCTTCGTGATCATCCCCGCGCTCGCCATCGCCGGCAGCCTGGCCGCCAAACGGCATATCCCGGCGACCAGCGGCTCGTTCCCCACCACCGGTGGGCTGTGGGTCGGGCTGCTCGTCGGGGTCATCCTGATACTTGGCGGCCTTACCTTCCTGCCCAGCCTCGCACTTGGTCCCATCGCCGATCACCTCGCGGTGACCAGCGGCCAGCTTTTCTGACGGATATACAGCCATGAACGCTCCCACTTCGATGTTCAGCGCCGCCCTTGTCGTGCCCGCGATGCGCGACGCCGTGCGCAAGCTCGACCCACGCCAGCTGGTCCGCAACCCGGTGATGTTCGTCACGGCCGCCGTCGCGATGTTGCTCACTGTGCTGCTCGTGATCGGCGAACCCGGTCTGCCGCTCGGTTTCGAAATTCAGCTCGTTGTCTGGCTGTGGCTCACGGTGCTTTTCGGCACGTTCGCAGAGGCGCTTGCCGAAGGCCGCGGCCGCGCCCAGGCGGCGTCGCTGCGCGCCACCAAAGCCGAACTGCGCGCCAAGCTGATGCTCGGCGTCGGCGATACTTACGAGATCGTCGCCGCCAGCCAACTCGAAAAGGGCGAGATCGTCCTCGTCGAGACGGGCGACCTGATCCCCGCCGACGGCGAAGTGATCGAGGGCGTCGCATCGGTCAACGAAGCCGCGATCACCGGCGAAAGCGCGCCGGTGATCCGCGAGGCGGGCGGCGACCGCAGCGCGGTCACCGCGGGCACAAGGGTGATTTCGGATCGCATCAAGGTGCAGGTCACCGCCGAACCCGGTCAGGGCTTCCTCGACCGCATGATCGCGTTGGTCGAAGGCGCCGAACGCCGCAAGACGCCGAACGAGATCGCGCTGACCATCCTGCTCGTCGGGCTGACGATCATCTTCCTGATCGCCGTCTCGACGATCCCGGGCTTTGCTTCTTATGCCGGTGGATCGGTGCCGGTGGTGCTGCTCGCCGCGCTGCTAATTACCCTGATCCCGACCACCATCGCGGCCTTGCTGTCAGCGATCGGCATCGCGGGCATGGACCGCCTGGTGCGCTTCAATGTGCTCGCCAAATCAGGCCGAGCGGTCGAGGCGGCGGGCGACGTCGATGTGCTGTTGCTCGACAAGACCGGCACGATCACCATCGGTGACCGTCAGGCGAGCGAGTTCCGCCCGCTCACCGGGATCGAGATCGACCGGCTGGCCGAAGCGGCACTGCTTTCGAGCCTGGCCGACGAAACCCCTGAGGGGCGCTCGGTCGTCGCCTTGGCGCGCGAACGCTATGCGATCCGCGTCGAAACGCTGCCCGCGGGGTCGGAGATCATTCCCTTCACCGCGCAGACCCGTCTGTCGGGGGTCGTCGTCGCCGGGGTGACAATCCAGAAAGGCGCGGTGGACTCCGTGCTCAAAGCGCATCCGCAGGGCGAAAATGCCGCCGCGGTCGAACTGCGCAAGATCACAGAAGAAATCGCCCGCTCGGGTGGTACGCCGCTTGCGGTCGTCAAGGACGGCCAGTTGCTGGGCGCCATCCACCTGAAAGACGTGGTCAAGGCGGGGGTGCGCGAACGCTTTGGCGAGCTGCGCAAGATGGGCATCCGCACCGTGATGATCACCGGCGACAACCCGCTGACCGCCGCGGCGATCGCCGCCGAGGCCGGGGTCGACGATTTCCTGGCGCAGGCGACGCCCGAGGACAAGCTGGCGCTGATCCGCCGCGAACAGGCCGAGGGCCGTCTGGTCGCCATGTGCGGCGACGGCACCAACGACGCCCCTGCCCTGGCGCAGGCCGACGTCGGCGTCGCGATGAACACCGGGACGCAGGCGGCGCGCGAGGCGGGCAATATGGTCGATCTCGACAGCGATCCGACCAAGTTGATCGAGGTCGTCGGGCTGGGCAAACAATTGCTCATGACGCGCGGCGCGCTCACGACCTTCTCGGTCGCCAATGACGTCGCCAAATATTTTGCGATCATCCCGGCGATCTTCGTCGTCCTCTACCCGCAGCTCGGGGTGCTCAACGTGATGGGGCTGGCGACGCCCGAAAGTGCGGTGCTGTCGGCGATCATCTTCAACGCGCTGATCATCCCCTGCCTCGTCCCGCTCGCGCTGAAAGGCGTGCGCTATCGCCCGATGCCCGCAGGCCAGCTGCTCGGGCGCAACCTGTCGGTGTTCGGTCTCGGCGGCCTGATCGCGCCGTTCGTCGGCATCAAACTGATCGACCTCGCCGTGTCCGGCCTCCACCTCGCTTAAGGACAAATCCATGTTCAACGACCTCAAATCCGCCGTCCGCCCCGCACTGGTACTGACCCTGCTGTTCGCCGCGCTGCTCGGCATCGCCTATCCGCTGGCGCTGGCCGGGATCGGCCAGACCTTGTTCCCGGCGCAGGCAAACGGCAGCCTGATCCGCGACGGCGACACCGTCGTCGGGTCCGAACTGATCGGCCAGAAATTCGCCGGGCCGACCTATTTTCATGGCCGCCCCTCCGCCGCGGGCGCCGACGGCTATGATGCCGCCGCGTCGGCCGGATCGAACCTCGGCCCGGCGGCGCAGGCGCTGACCGACCGGGTCAAGGCCGACGTTGCCACCCTTTCCGAAACGACACCGGGCCCCAATGTCCCGCCTGACCTGGTGACGACCTCTGCCTCGGGGCTTGACCCCCATATCAGCCCCGAGGCGGCCTTTTCGCAGGTGCGCCGCGTTGCTGACGCCCGCGGCCTGCCCACCGCGCAGGTCCGCGCGCTGGTCGCAACTGCGGTCGAAGACCCGGCGCTGGTTTTCCTCGGCGAGCCGCGGGTCAATGTCCTGCTGCTCAATCGCGCCCTCGACCGCGCCCGCCCGCGAAGCTAAGACGGTGCGATGCCGGGGCCCGCGAAAATCCTGATCGTCGAGGACGACACGCATATCCGGCGGCTGCTGCGCGCGACGATCCAGCGGGCCGGTCATGATGTTGCCGAAGCGCCCGACGCCCGCGCGGCGCTGGCGCTGCTCGACATCGAAAAGCCCGACGTCGTGCTGCTCGACCTTGGCCTGCCCGACCGCGACGGGTTGGAGCTGATTGGTCCGATCCGCCAGCGGTCGGCGGCGACGATCATCGTCGTATCGGCCCGCGACGACAGCGCCGAAAAAGTCGCGGCGCTGGACCTGGGCGCCGACGATTATCTGACCAAGCCGTTCGACACCGACGAGTTGCTGGCGCGGATCCGCGCGACGCTGCGCCATCAGCGGGCCAGCGCGGCGGGTGAAGCGGTGTCGGTGATCGACGTCGGCGACCTGCGGATCGATCTCGACCATCGCCGCGTCGCGCGCGGCGGCGACGAGGTGCATCTGACCCCCAAGGAATATGCTATTCTCGCCGAGCTTGCCCAGCGCCCCGACCGCGTACTCAGCCACGCCCAATTGCTCAAGGCGGTGTGGGGTCCAGCGCATGTTGAACGCGTCGAATATCTGCGGATCGCGGTGCGCGGTCTGCGTCAGAAGCTCGAGGCCGATCCGGCGCGCCCGCGGCTGATCGTCAATGAACTCGCGGTCGGTTACCGGCTGTCGCTGCGCGGCGCCCGGCCCGACTGATCAGCGCGCCCGCTGCGCCGCCAATATCCGCAGGACGTTACCGCTCCACATCTTTTCAAGGTCGGGGTCCGAATAGCCCGCCGCCTTCAGCCGCTCGGTGACCTTGGGCAGCGCCGAAATATCCTCGATCCCGGCGAGCCCGCCGCCGCCGTCCCAGTCGGCGCCGAAACAGATATGGTCAGGCCCGGCGACCTCGATCGCGCGCAGCACCATCGCCATATATTGCTCGAAATCGGCGGCCCACAGCGGTTCTGTCTTGTCGAGCTCGCGCCATTTGCGGTTGAGCTCGGCCTGCTGCGCAGGAGAGAGCGTGCCGATACGCTCATATTGCCCGAACAACTCGCCGCGTGCCGGGGTCATGTTCATATCCGACATGAAGATCGTCGAAATGCACATCGCCCCGCCCTTCGCCGCCAGCGCTTTCAGCCGCGCTTCGTCGAGATTACGCGGATGGTCGTTGGTCGAGCGCAGGCTCGAGTGCGAAAGGATGATCGGATATTTCGACAACGCCAGCATCTGGTCGAATGCGGCGTCGGACGAATGGCTGGCATCGATGACAATGCCCAGCCGGTTCATTTCGGCCACCCATTTTTTCCCCAACTGGCTGAGGCCTTGCCAGCGCGCTTCGCCAGTCGCGCTGTCGGCGAACTGGTTGGTCTTCGAATGCACCGGCCCCGCCATGCGGACGCCCTTTTGATGGAACTCGGCGAGCAGCGCGACGTCTTCGCCCAGCGGATAGCTGTTTTCCATCGACTTATACGCGATCAGCTTGCCCGCCTTGGTCAGTGTCCGCGCATCGGCGGCGGCGCGCGCCGCACCGATTGCGTCACCATGCTTGGCGATGGTGGCATCGATCAGGTCCGACCGCGCTCGCGCAAACGCCAGCGCGTCCGCATAACCTTTGGCATCGAGCGCCCCCTGTTCGGTGTAGATGACGAAGAAGCCGCCATCGAGGTTGCCGTCCTTCATCCGCGGAATGTCGAGCTGGACCATGTCATCGGTCAGCCCATGGCGGTCGGCGAAGCTCCACCCCTGCCGCTCGAAATGCAGCGGGGTGTCGAGGTGGGTGTCGAGCACGAGCATCCGGCTGTGCAGCGGCGCCTCGGGCGCCTTCACCGCCTGCTCGCCCGTCGAGCACGCCGATAGCGCGGTGACGGCCAGCAGGATCGTCAGGTGCTTCACTGCTTGTCCTCCACCGGCTTCAGGTCGAGGTCGTGATAGTCCCAGCTGAAATCGGCAATCTTGCTCACCGCCTTCATCGTCACCCCGGCGATCTTGCCCTCGGCATCAAGCGCGAAGGTCACATAGGCCGGTTCGATCGCCGGGTCGTCGAAATCGGTGATGAAGCTGTCATATTGCCAATGTTTGAGCCGTCCCGCCATCCGCGGCGTCGAAGTAAAGTCGATCGTCAGTCCGCTCGCCCCCGACCCGATCACCACATCGCCATACCAGGGATCGCGGTAGCGCCCGGCATAGCCCGTCAGCGAAAGCGAGGGACCGCTCTTCGCTGGCGATGCCTGCGTCTGTTTCAGATACGCGACCCCGCCCGCAAGCCGCGATTGATACCAATCCTCCCATTTGGTGATCCACCCATAGTCGGGTTGATCGAGATAGTGGTCGAGCAGGTCGTAATAGAGGCCGAGGAGCATGCCGCTGTCTTCGCTGTTCATCATGATCGCAAAGCCGACATTCTTGTCGGGGATCATCACGACGCGGGTGATCGATCCGAACACGCCGCCGCTATGCTGGACGATGCGGTGGCCGCGATAATCCTGCACCTGCCAGCCCAAGGCATAGGCCTGCTGGTTCGGCTGCGCGGGTTTCAGGCTGTCGGGCAGCAGGGTGATCGGCATCGGCGTGACCGGCGCCCACATCTCCCTGGCCTGTGCTTCGCTGAACAGCCGCTTGCCATTCGGCAGCGCGCCATAGGCCAGCTGGATCTTGAGCCAAGCCGCCATGTCGTCGGCGCTGAGCGCCAGTCCGCCCGCGGGCGCACCGTTGCGGCCCAACTCGTCGCGTTCGTTCAGCGCCTGTTGCGGGCCGAGACCACGTAGCGCGCCGGACAGCCGCGCGTGCGGCCATGACCGGTTAGGAATCCGGAAACGGTCCTCGCTGTCGGTCGTCCCGTCCTTCATCCCGCCGGGGCGCAGGAGGCGGTCGCGCATGAACACTTCCCACGTCTTGCCTGTGACCTCCTCGATCAACTGGCCAGCCACCGCGTAGAGGATATTGTCATAGGCATAAGCCGAGCGGAAACTGGTCTTCGGCTTGAGGTAAGCGACACGCTCGACGGTTTGCCTGCGCGTCAAATGGGTGCGCGGCACGAACATCAGATCGCCCTGCCCCAGCCCCAGCCCGCTGCGGTGGACCAGCAGGTCGCGGATGGTGATCTCGCGCGTGACCCACGCATCGTGCATGCGGAACCACGGCATATGCTTGATGACCGGGTCATCCCAACCGATCTTGCCCTCATCGACAAGGATCGCGAGCGCCGCCGCGGTCATCGCCTTGCCGGTCGATCCGGTCTGGAACAGCGTTTGTTTATCGACCGGCGCGCGTTCGCCTAGCTTGCGGACGCCCCAGCCGCGCGACAGCGTCGTCTGGCCATTCTCGACGATCGCGATCGATACGCCGGGCGCGCCGATCTTCTGGCGCAAGGTTTCGACCGTTTCCACGATGTCCTTCGGCGGTTCGGCCCAGGCGGGCGCCGCAACCGACAGCATCAATGACAGAGCAAGCAGGCGGACGGCTTTCATGGGACGGTCTCCATTCGAACGGGAGCGGGGCGCAGCAGGCGCCAGAGGCCGATGGTAAGCAGCGGCGCGACAAAGACGATCAGGAACAGCCAGGCGAGGAAGCGGTAGCCGCTGGCGATCAAATCGACGAGGCCGATGCGCGCCGCAACGAACATGCACCCGACCAAAATGACACCGCCGATCGCGGCGCGCGCGCTCGTGCCGAGCGGCGGGCGGCCGCGCGCCTCGACGACCCCCGACACCCGCTCGTTGATCGCATGGATCGCGCCGACTCCGCTTTCGAGCAGCGCGGCAAAGATCATCAGCTGGAACAGGATATGGAACCCCGGCACCGCCATCTGGCGGAGCAGGAAATCGGACGGCAAGGTCTCCGTCCCGATCGCGGGGTAAAATGCCATCATTGCGACAAAGAACAGAATCGCGGGGAGCATCGTCAGCGGCCCGGCGATGATCCCCGCGACCACCGCGTCGCGCTGGCTGGTCAGGTGGCGCAGCACCGGCAGGATGATCACCGCGCCAACGATGTTGTAGCTCGCATAGGTTAGCCCGCCCGCAACCCAATTGCCCGACGGCGGCGGCGCATTGGCAAAACCCTCGGAGATCAGGCCGCCGAAGCTGGTCAAAGCGAAGATCAGGAACAGCGCATAAACCGCATAGATCAGCATCGAGGCATATTTGAACAGCGTCTCGACGGTGTCGGTTCCGAAGGCGGTGAAGGCCACTATGCTGACGGCCAGCAATATGGAACCGGCAAGGTCAGGCCAGCCAAAGGTCGCGGCGCCGATCGCGCCGGCCGCGGCGCCGAACACGGCAAGGATCAGGATAACAAAAATCAGATAGGCCAGCTCGAACGCGACCCAGCCCGGTCCAAGCAGTCCCTGAAAAAAGGCGCGATAATCATAGGCGCCCATCTTGCGCGCCAGCGCAAAAGTGACCGCGGCGACGACGCTCCAGATCAAGGTCGCGAGCAGCATTGCCGACAGCCCGCCCCACGGCCCCGCCGGCACAAAATATTCGGCGAGTTCGCGCCCGGTGGCATAGCCGCCGCCGATGATCACCGCTTTCAGTGCCAGTCCGGGCAGCAGGAAGCGCTGGAACCAGCTAGAATTGGACGGCATCGGTTAATTCCTCGCTTGCGTCCCTGCGAAGGCAGGGGCCCATCACCTGCTCCATCATTCTCAACAGCCGCTCGCCGGATTTCGCAAAGGCCGGAGATGGGCCCCTGCCTTCGCAGGGGCACAAAAACGGGCCGTCATGCGAGAACGTTTTCGACAAGCGCGTCGAAGGAGGCACCGCCGCGGATCGGGTCCGCGACTGGCAGACCGAGCCGCGCCCGCTCCGCCGCCATGAGCGCTTCGGCGGCGTCGGCGTCATAACTCGATGTATTGAGGCTGACCCCGCCGCAGCGGATCGCCGGATTGGTCCGGCTGCCTAGGCGGATCGTCAGATCGATGACCTCCTCGATCGACGGCAGCGCAAAACTCTCCATGCCCAGGATCACCTTGCGCGTCGGATCGTGACACACGACAAACACGTCGGGCTGGCTACCGTGGAGCAGCCCAAGCGACACCGCGGCATAGGCCGGGTTGAAGATCGAGCCCTGACCCTCGATCAGATCCCAATGGGATTCTGGCGCGTCGGGGCTCAAAATCTCCGCCGCCCCCGCTTCGAAATCCGACACCACCGCGTCCATCGGCATCCCGCCGCCGGCGATCATGATGCCGGTCTGGCCGGTCGCGCGAAAATCGGCATCGATGCCGCGTTGGACAAAGGCGCGGTGCAGCGCGAGCGCGGTATATTTCTTGCCGAGCGCGCAGTCGGTGCCGACCGTCAGTAACCTTTTGCCGCTGCGTTTGCGCCCGTTGCCGATCGGGATCGACGGCGGCGGCGTCCGCACATCGATCAACCGCTGCCCGGTGCGCTTTGCCGCCTCGGCCAGCGCGGGCAGGCTCGCCAGCCGGACGTGCAGCCCGCTGACGATGTCGAGCCCCGCCTCCATCGCTTCGACCAGCGCCGCGATCCAGCTGTCGCCGATCACACCGCCCTGGTTGGCGACCCCGATCACCAGCGACCGCGCCCCCGCCGCCCGCGCCTCGGCGGGCGACATCGGCGGCAGGCCGGTGGTGACGGTGCAGCCACCGATCGCAAGCTCACCGACGCAGCGATCGGCCGCCCAATCGGCCAGACCAAAGGCGGTCTTGGCATAGCCCGCCTCGGTCGTATCGCCGAGGAACAGCAGATAGGGTTGCGGCAGGGTCAGGCTGCTTTCCAGCCTGCCGGTGGGCGCGTTCATCGTGGCCAACTCCAATCCGCTCAAAAAGCCATGTCGAGCGCGACGCCGACGGTCCGCGGCTGAAGCGGCGAAATGCCAAGGAAGCTGGGCTGGTTGAGCCCATTGGCAAAAGTCGAGCGCGCCATTTCCCCCTGATTGTCGAGCAGATTGCGAGCATAAGCGCGCAATGTCCAATGGTCATTGAAGGTGATCGACGCGTTGAGATCAACAGACGTATAGGGCTTGGCCGTGGCGACCAGCGGATCGCTTTCGACCAGCGACAGCCGGTTGCTGGCGTGGCGAATGCCGGCGCCAAAACTGCCCTTGTTGCCGCCGCCCAGTTCGAATTCATAATCGGCGCGCAGCGCGCCGCTGAATTTCGGTACCGCGGGCAAACGGTCTCCCTTGACGCCGCTGATGTCGGGCACGTCTTCACTCAGCACCGCGTCGGTATAGCTGCCCGTCGCGCTGATCGTCAGGCCGGGGGTCGGACGCAGCGCGAGGCTGCCCTCGATCCCCTTGCTGCGCGCCTTGCCGCCGTTCGCCCCGCCCGACACGCCGCCGAACGAGCGCACGACCTGGATGTCGGTCCAGTCCATCAGGAAGATCGCGACATCGACCGAAACCATGCGATCGGCGAAGTCGGCTTTCAGCCCTACCTCATAGTTTTTCATCCGGTCGGCATCGACCGTCGGCGGGACATTGGGGACGATGACATTTGGTCCGCCGGGGCGATAGCCGGTCGCGAGGCGCGCATAGAGCATCGCGTCCTCGTTGATGTGGAATTGCGGACTGATCGAGTAAGTGAACACGCTTTCGGCTGATTTGCCGGGGTCGTCGGCTTGCGGCACGATGGCGCCCGAACTGATCTGGCGGAAGGTCTGTTTGTTGCGCGCCCAACGCAACCCGCCGGTGATTTCAAACTGATCGCTGAGCTTGAAGGTGCCGTTGCCGAAGATCGCATATTCCTTGTACGTCGCGGGCAGCCCGACGATCGCGAGCGGATCGAGCCCCGCGATCGGATTGCCTGCCATATCGAACGAACGGACAAGCTGCGAATTGCTCGTCGTCTCGTCGGTGAAGAAACCGCCGATCAGCCATTCGAAACGTCCGCCACTGGGCGAAGCAAGCCGCACTTCCTGCGTCCATTTCTTCAGGCCGAGATCGAGCAGGAACGGCGTGATCCCCGGCGGCACCGCGCCGCCGGTGAGCAGCGGGAAGAGCACGCCAAAGGCATAGCTCGCATCCTGTACCTGCGCGCTCTTCGTCTTGCTGTAGGTCGTCGCCGACGTCAGCGTGGCCGAGCCGAAATCATAGTCGAGCGTCGCCGAATAATAGTCGAGATCGACGTCGAAAGATTCGGGAACAAAATTGTTGTACGAACGCCCGTCGCCAAGCCGGACGCCAGTCAGGTCGGCGGCATAGAGCGCGTTGCCCTCTGAATCGAGCGACTGCCAGATTCCGGCCAGCTTCACGCTGAACTCGGGCGTCGGAGTCCACAGCAGCGCCGCACGGCCGCCGCGCTGTTCATAATCATTCTGATCCTTCAGCGCGGCATTATTGACGCTGTCGACCCAGCCCGGCGTGCTGCGCCAGGCAAAGCTGCCGCTGACCGCAAGCCGGTCCTGGATCAGCGGCACATTGACCATGACCTGCGCCCCCCAGCCCAAACCGTCGCCGCCTTTGATCGCAAAGCCCTCGACCCCCGCCTTGACGCTGAACGCATTGGTGTTCGGCTGGACGGTGACATATTTCACCAATCCGCCGATCGAGCTGGCGCCATAAAGCGTGCCCTGGGGTCCTTTTAGCACCTCGATCCGTTCCAGATCATAGGGCATCAGGTCGATCGTGAACGCGCCCGCGCGGTTGTAGATCGCGCTCGATCCAACCGGCGCATCGTCGAGATAGATGCCGACGGTCTGGCTCGCGTTTAGCGGGGCGACACCGCGCAACGTGATCGTCGTCTGACCGGGCGTGCCGCCGTTGCTGACATTCATGCCGGGGACGTAACCCGCATAATCGACCAGCGATGCCGAGCCCTGTTGCTGAAGCTCTTCGCCATTCACCACGGCGATCGAAATCGGCACGTCCTGAACATTCTGGACGCGCTTTTGCGCGGTGACGACGATTTCGCCTGCGGCCTCGACCGCCCCCGGTTCCTGCGCCTGCGCCGGAGCAGCAGCCAAAAGTGCGATCATGCTCGCGGCGATATAAAGTCCCTGTTTCATTGTCTTACCCCCAGACTTGGGCGAGTAGGCGGCGAAAATTGCCACCCAGCACGGCCCGGATGTTGTCGTTCGAATAGTTGCGGCGAATGAGTTCTTCGGTAAGGTCGAAGGTCTTGAGCGGATGGTCGAAGCCGTCGATGTCGATCTTGTCGCGAAAGGCGTAGCTGCCCTTGTAGCTGCCTTTGAGCAGCGCATATTCGTCCGGCTTCATGTCGTCATAGCCGTGCAGGTCGGCGTCGGACCCGATACCGACGTGATCGATCCCGACCAGCTTGGCGACATGGTCGATATGGTCGGCCATATGGCCGACGTTGGTCGGATCGATGGTGCGCACGAACATCCGCACCCCGGTAATGCCCATCACCCCGCCCTTGGCTGCCAGCGCCTTGATCGCGGCGTCGGTCTTGACGCGCGGATGATCGACGAGCGCACGAGCGTTGCTGTGCGTGATCGCAATCGGCCCTTTGGCGATTTCGATCGCATCGAGCGTTGTCTGGTCGCCGCAATGCGAGACGTCGACGAGCATGTGTTGTTTTTCCATCTCGGCGATGATCGCGGCGCCATAATCGCTGACCCCGCCGTCGATCCGTTCGGTGCTGCCCGATCCGATCCGGTTCTGGCTGTTATAGGTCAGTTGCGCGCAGCGCAGACCCAGGCGGCGGAACAGCGCGACATCCTCGACGCTCTCGAAATGCTCGGCATTCTGGATGCCCATGATGACCGCACATTTCCGGTCGGCCTTGGCACGATCCAGATCCGCCACACTATCGACGAGGGTGAACACATGACCGTTGCGCCCGGCAAAGCCCTGCCAGCCCGCAAGGAACGTCAGCGCCTGTTGCTTCGCATCGGGGCCGCCCAACCCATAGGCGTTGTGAAAGCCGGTGATGCCGCTGGCGCGAAACTCGGCCGCCTCCGCCTCGGTCACCCGGTGCGCGACATAGTCCGCCGACAGCGTGATCTTGAGCGGAGCGAGCATGTCGATGACGAGCGACGACGCAACGAGATCGACCGCGCGGCGCGAGTAATTGCGGCCCGGCGCCGCCGCAAAGGCAAACGCCCCGCGGTTGATCATCGGCGCAGACACAGCAGCCCCCACCGCGCCCGCCACCATGGCGCGGCGCGTCAACGGGAATGATCGACTCATTCCACCCTCCACTCACGAAATTTACAGATTAAAGACTATTGTCCTAATCAGAGAATTGTCAACCCATTTAGGACATGCAACTATCGTCTATCCCCAAATTTCTGCGGGGCAGTGAATCATCCCGTCGCGATATTCGACGCCTGGTGCGCGATCGCGCGCCAGGAACGTCGGCCCGTCGAGGTCGACGATGTCGCACAGCTGCCCCAGCACGAACGACGGCGCCATCGACAGGCTGGTCCCCATCATATTGCCGACCATCACGTCGAGCCCCAGTTTCCGCGCCTGCCGCGCGATCGCGAGCCCCTCGGTCAGCCCGCCGCATTTATCGAGCTTGATGTTGACGACGTCGAACCGGCCAACCAGCGTCGCGGTGTCGGCGAGCGTCAACGCGCTTTCGTCGGCGACAAAAGGCAGTGGCCGCTTCAGCCCGTCGAGATCGGCCTCGCGCCCCCGCTTCAGCGGCTGTTCGAGCTGCGCGACGCGCGTCTGCACCAACACGGGCAACAGCTCGGCCAGCGTGCGAATATCATAGCCCTGATTGGCATCGACCCCGATCCACGCATGCGGCCGCGCGGTGCGGATCGCGACGACGCGCGCGATGTCATCGGCCAAATCACCCGTCAGCTTGACCTTGATCGGTGCCTCGGGATCGATCGCCAGCGCCGCTTTCGCCATATTGCCCGCGCTGTCGGCACCGAGCGTCAGTGTCGAGGGCAGCGGGCGCGGCGGCTTCAATCCCGCCAGTTCCCATACCGGCCGCCCCGCCTGCTTCGCTTCGAGATCCCAATAGGCGCAGTCGAGCGCGTTGCGCGCGCCCCCGGGCGGCAGCAGTTGCTGCAAATCCTCACGCGTCGCGCGGCGCTCGATGGCCTCGCGCACCCGCGTCGCTTCGGCCAGCATATGATCGATGTCATCGCCAAGATAATAGACCCCCGCCCCCTCGCCGCGCCCGACATGCGTGCCGTCGGACAGTTCGGCAACCAACAGCGCGGTTTCAGTGAAGACATGCCCCGAAATGCGGAACGGCTGGTGATAGGGAAACCGCTCGACCCGCAGGTCGAGCGTCAGTTCTTGCGTCATTTGCGTCGCCATCAATAAACCATTCCAAAGCCATAGAGGTTGAAGACGAGCGTCACCCACACCAGCACCAGTGCCGCCAGCACAAGCAGCACGGCACCGAGCTTCATCGTCCAGCGACGCTTATCCTTGATCGTCAGCCACAGGTGCCAGCCTGCGGTTGCCAGCAGGCCGAATGCGGCCACCGGGGTCAGGATGCGTAGCAGATGGATCAGCCAGTCGAGCGGGCCGCCCAGGCTGCCAATGTCGGCTGAGAAAGCTGCGATCAGCCCAAGCCAGCCCACCAGCGCCGCAAGCACCAGCCAGGCGAAAATCCGCGACAAGCGATAGGCGCGGCGCGATTTGCCTTCGAGCGCGAAATCGGCCTTGAAGCTGCGCCGCACCAGCGCGCGCACCGGCCATGCCAGGGCGGCGAGCAGGACGATGCCAAGTGCAGCGATCAGCGCCGGATTGAGCCACGCGGCATTGACGCTCGGCGGGGCTGGCTCGAACACCATGAACGGCGACCCGGCATCGACGCTGAAGCGCACGACGCGGCCGTCCTTGACCTCCGCCGCCAGCCGTTCGCCGGTGCCGCGGTCGCGCCATACAAAGGGTTCGACCTCGACCCAATCGCGCGCGCCAGCGCCGAGCCCGTCAAGCGCGGGGAAGGTGATCTTGCCATCTTCGGTCAGCGAAATCGTCGCCTGTCCCAACAGCCCGAGCAGGCTCATGAAGTTCGTGAACGACCCGCGGCTGCTGACATAATTGCCGACCATCATCTGGGCATGTTGAGCGGCCGTCTTGGCATCGACCTGCCCCACCTTATCCTCGCCCGGCAGATAGCGGTCGGCGAACTTATGGAACAAGGCGCTGCGCACCGCGCCCGCATCGCCCTGCGTCCCGGCGCTGTTCATCGAGATATAGACCCCGACGTCATCTTCGGGGAACAGCCACAGATAGGAATGGAACCACACCGTATCGCCGCCATGCGCGATCGCGCGCCGGCCGTTGACCCATTGTTCGTAGAAACCGAGCGCCATGCTGTTGAGCGGCCCGACGCCGGGCGCCTTGAAATCATGCATTTCTTTGGCGGTCTCGGGCTTCAGCAGCCCGGCACCGTCGTTCAGATGCGCGATCATGAATTTGGCCATGTCGGCGCCGCTCGCCGACAGGCTGCCCGCCGGTCCCGGGATGACGATCTCGAACGGCTTCGCCTTTTGCGTCACGTCGGGATAGCCCTTTGCCATATGCGGCGCGAGGCGCGCGGGCAGCGGCTGGCGAAAGGTCGAATGGGTCATGCCCAGCGGCGTAAAGATATGATTTTCGATATAATTGTCGAACGGCTCTCCGCTCACCCGCTCGACGATATACCCCGCCAGCGCCGTCGCATAATTGGAATAAGCAGGCGTGGTTCCGGGCGCAAAGACGCGCTGCGGCAGCGCCAGCGGCATCTGCTCCTTCAGCGTCATCACCGCCTTGGGATCGCTGCTGATCAAATGGCGCACCGATTCCTCGAACCCCGCAGTGTGGGTCATGATGTTGCGCATCGTCACAGGCTTGCCCTGATAGGGCGGAATCTTGAAATCGAGATAAGCGTTGACGTCCTTGTCGAGGTCGATCTTGCCCGCCTCAACCTGCTGCATCACTGCGGTCCAGGTCAGCAACTTCGACACCGAACCGGGGCGGAACATCGTGGTTTCGGGCAGCACCGGCGCGCGCTTCGCGACATCGGCAAAGCCATAGCCCTTTTGCAGCACGACCTGATCACCGCGCACGACGACGACAACCGCGCCGGGGATCCGCGCGCGTTCGAGTGCATAGGGCAGATAGCCGTCCATCCACGCTTCAAGATCGGCGGCGTTGAGCGTGACGGGCGCCTTTGGAACCGCGGGGGCAGGTGCCGCGACTGTCTCGACTTTCTTGGCCGTCGGCGCGGGCAGCGGCCCCTGCGCCGCCAGCGGCAGCGCCGCGAGCGCTGCCAGCCCGATCATCGCCTTGCGGATGAAACGCATCTCTTTCCCCTTTTGTCTGGCCCGCCCTGTCTGACCTTGCAGCAAGCCGCGCGACGTCTTACCAAGGGCCAACAACTGTTAACCCAATAGGGACATAATGATCCTGATTAGAAAATTGTCAAACATGGAATGGAAATATTGATGGCGGCTCGTACGGCCCCACCCACGCTCGGCACCGTGATGAAGAGCATCCGCGCCCGAAACGGCTGGACGCTCAAGGAGATGAGCGCGAAATCGGGCATCCCGGTCTCGACGTTGTCGAAGGTCGAGCATGACCGGCTGACGCTCAGCTATGACAAGTTGCAACAGCTCAGCCAGCGACTCAGCATCCGCATGTCGGACCTGTTTGCAGAAGAGGAGGGCGACGCCGCGCCGCGCGTCACCGGTCGCCGCAGCGTCGGAACGATCGATCAGGCGGTGCGCGTGACCACCGACAATTATGACTATCATTACCTCTGCACCGACCTGCGCCAAAAACGGATGATCCCGATCATCACCCGTATCCGTGCCCACAGCGCACGCGAATTCGGCGAACTCGTCCGCCATCACGGTGAGGAATTCATCTATGTGCTGGAAGGCGAGATCGAGATTCACACCGAATTCTATGATCCCGTCACGCTCAAGACCGGCCAGGGCATCTATCTCGATTCGTCGATGGGGCACGCTTATGTCGTGGCCGAAGGGTTTGAAGAGGCGCTGGTGCTCGGCGTCTGCTCCAGCGCCGACGACGGGCTGATGGATTCATTGATGAGCCTGCACGGCTAAAGCCTGCGTTGATGAAGACCGAAACAAAAACTCCGTTTGCCCTGAGGAGAGGCTGAGCCCGTCGAAGCCTCGTCTCGAAGGGTGCAGTGCGATCGTCCTTCGAGACACCATTTCGACAAGCTCAATGGTTCCTCAGGACCAACGGTTGGATTTGAGCGAGACAAACCCAGCATCCTTTCAAGGAGAAAATAGATGGCATTACGTCGGCAGTTCGCACCCTCGCTGCTCTTGCTGTGCAGTTCGATGCTGCTGTCGGCATCGGTCGCCGCGCAGGCCCCCGTCTATGACCTGATCATTCGCGGCGGTGCGATTTACGACGGATCGGGCCAGCCGCCGGTCATCGGCGACGTCGCCATCAAGGATGACCGGATCGTCGCGGTAGGGAAAGTCGCGGGTACGGCAAAAAGCGTCGTGCAGGCGGACGGCATGGCGGTCGCGCCCGGCTTCATCAACATGCTGAGCTGGGCCACCGAATCGCTGATTGTCGATCCCAAAAGCCAGAGCGACATCCGGCAGGGCGTGACGCTGGAGGTGATGGGCGAAGGCTGGTCGATGGGACCGCTGAGCCCCGCAATGAAGCGCCAGGAAACCGAGCGCCAGGGCGACCTGAAATTCCCGATCGAATGGACCAGTCTCGGCGACTATCTCGACTATCTGGAAAAGCGCGGCGTTTCGACCAATGTCGCGAGCTTCGTCGGCGCCGCGACGGTGCGCGTGCATGAGTTGGGCGAAGGAGATGTCGATCCGACCCCCGCGCAACTGACCCGGATGCGCACGCTGGTGCGGCAGGCGATGAACGAAGGCGCGATGGGCGTCGGCAGCTCGCTGATCTATGCCCCCGGCTCCTATGCCGAAACCGACGAGCTGGTCGCACTGACCAGCGAGGCCGCCAAATGCGGCGGCATGTATATAAGCCACATGCGCTCCGAAGGCGACCGGCTGGAGGAAGCGGTCGACGAACTCATCGAAATCTCGCGCCGTTCGGGCGCCCCGGCCGAAATCTATCATCTCAAAATGGCGGGACGCGGCAATTGGGGCAAACTCGACGCGGTGGTGAAAAAGATCGAGGCCGCGCGCGCCGCGGGCCATCGGATCACAACCGATATGTACACCTATACCGCGGGCGCCACCGGGCTCGACGCCGCGATGCCGACCTGGGTCCAGGCAGGCGGGCTGGAAGCGTGGATCGAACGGTTGAAAGATCCCGCCACCCGCGCCCGCGTCGCCGCCGAGATGCAGCAGCCGGGCAGCGACTGGGAAAATCTCTATCTCGGCGCGGGCGCCGACAAGATGATCCTGTCGGGGTTCAAAAATTCCGCACTCAAACCGCTGACCGGCAAGACGCTGGCCGAGGTCGCGGCGATGCGTGGCAAATCACCCGAAGAAACCGCAATGGACTTGGTGGTCGAGGACGGCTCGCGCGTCGGCACCGTGTATTTCCTGATGTCCGAGGACAATGTCCGCAGGCAGGTCCAGCTGCCGTGGATGAGTTTCGGCTCCGATGGCGCGTCGCAGGCGGCAGAGGGCGATTTCCTGAAATCGGGCGCGCACCCGCGCACCTATGGCAATTTCGCACGGCTGCTCGGCCGCTATGTCCGCGACGAGAAGCTGATCTCGCTGGAGCAGGCGGTGTATCGCCTCACCACCCTCCCCGCCGCCAATCTGGGGATCAAGGACCGCGGCGCGCTCAAACCCGGCTATTTTGCCGACGTGGTGGTGTTCGACCCGGCAAAGATCGCTGATCGCTCGACCTTCGAAGAACCGCATCAATATTCAGTCGGCGTGCGCGATGTGTTCGTTAACGGCGTCGCGGTGCTCCAGAACGGCGAACATAGCGGTGCGACCCCGGGGCGGGCGGTGCGCGGCCCGGGCTGGAACCGCTGCCGCTGACATCGCCACAGCAGTGACAAAAAAGTCGCGTTACTAAGCTGCTGTTTTGACATCGCTTTGCATGGACTAGTTCAACGGCAGCGCGTGCAAGCGCAAATTCCTGCCAAATTCGGCTTAAAACCGTCGATGTCGGCCCGTTAATTCTCGCATGACCACCAAAGCGACACCATCGACCGAGCCGGTAGGACGGCTCCTGGATTGGCTGGGGCTACGCCGGACGCAAGGCGTGCCCCCCGCAGGACGCCATGCCCCGCCCGATAGCGGCGGCGGCACCCGCGACCTCGCGCAGCTTGCTAGGCACCAGCTGATCGGCACGATCATGGCGTTTCTGGTAGACAACGACCTCGACGTGTCGCCCGCCAACCTGTTGCTGGCGCATGCCGCCTTTTCGGGGATGAACCCGCATCTGGCGCGTCAGATCACGACGCGGTCGCAATCGCCCGACGGGATCAGCCAGCAATGGCTCAACGAACTGAACGACCAAAGCAGTGCCCCCGCCGACCATGCCGATCTCGACCGGTTGATGACGCGGCTCGAAACCAACCTCGAATCTTTCCACGTCCACGCCAAGGAAGCGCGGACCGTCACCAGCGATTACGGCACCGAGCTCGAACAGCATGTCGATGATCTGGAACAGCTTCAGAAAACCGGCCGGATCGTCTCCAGCCTCGCCGACCTAGCCAAGGTCATGCTCGAACGCACGCGCAAGGCCGAAGACCATATGCGTAAGAGCGAGGACGAAGCGAAATCGCTCCGCCGCAGCCTCGAACGCGCCAAGCGCGATGCCGAGCTCGACTTCCTGACCGGCCTACCCAACCGGCGCGCCTTTGAAATCCTGCTCGAACGGCATCACAAGGAAGCGCGCGCCGCCTGCGAACCGCTCAGCGTCGCCTTTTGCGACATCGACGAGTTCAAAAAGGTCAACGACCTGCACGGCCATGAAGCCGGCGACCGGGTGATCAAGGCGATCGCCGACACGCTGGCACGGATTTCGGACGACCGCTGTCATGTCGCACGCCATGGCGGTGAGGAATTTGTCATGCTGTTCCGGGGCCTGACCCCGACGCAGGCGGCCGAAAAGCTCGACGAGGCGCGCGAGGGGCTGGCCGAACGGCGCCTGATCAATCGCAAGACCGACGAACCCTTCGGTCAGATCACCTTCTCGGGTGGGGTCGCCGATGTGTTTGGCTATGGTGAAACGCGCGGCGCGCTGAAGGCCGCCGACGAGGCACTGTACAAAGCGAAAGCAGGCGGGCGAAACCGCATCGAAATCGCCGATCTGGCATAAACCGATCCAGCTTCCCGCAAGGGGGCGGGACGCCGCGGGGCAGCGCGCGCCAGAGCGCACCGCCCCGCGGCGTTTTCCGTGTCAGACGGCGGGGCGCCGGGCGTAAATGCCAAAGCCCGCGATGACCGCGTAGCAGAGCGCCGGGAGCAGCAATGCGGTGGCAAGGCTGCCCGTCAGATCGGCGATCGCGCCGGTTGCGAGCGGTACAACCGCGCCGCCGAAGATCGCGACGTTGATGATCCCCGACCCATCGGCCGCACGGCTGCCGAGCTTTTCGGACGCCAGGCTGAAGATGGTCGGAAACATGATCGAGTTCATCAACCCGATGGCGAGCAGGCTGTAACCCGAAAGCATCCCGGTGGTGTTGGTCGAAATCAGGATCAGCGCAATAGCACCCGCCGCGACACCCGCCAGCAGCTTGCCGGGGCTGACCACCCGCATCAGCGCCGAACCGATGAAGCGTCCGACCATCGCGCCGCCCCAATACAGCCCGATCAGCTTGCCCGCGGCCTGTTCCGGCAATGCCATGACACCCGGCTGCATCAGATAGTTGACGACCAGCGATCCGATCGACACCTCGGCACCGACATAAAGAAAGATGCAGAGCGCACCATATCCGAAGCGCGGGCGCTTGAGCAGGTCGACACCCGCCAGACCTGCGCTCGCCTCATGCCGCTCACCCTGCAGGCGATTGCGGAACATCCACACCGCGCCCGCAACCACTGCAAGCGCCACCGCAATGCCGAGGTAGCCGTTGACGATCGCCTGGGTTTCGGCGGTGCGATAGGCATCGAGTTCGGCCCCCGACAACTGATCGGCGCTCATCGTTGCCAGGCTACCCAGGATCAGGATCGAGCCGACGATCGGAAACACGGTGGTACCGAGCGAATTGAACGCCTGTGCAAAGGTCAACCGGCTGTGCGTCGTCTCGGGCTTGCCGAGTAGCGAGATCAGCGGGTTGGCGACGACCTGCACAATCACCACGCCACTGGCCAGCACGAACAGCGCAAACAGGAACAGCGCATAGGTCGCATTCTGCGAGGCGGGAATGAACAGCAGGCAGCCAACCATCATCGTCAGCAGCCCGGCGACCGCGCCGCGCATGTAACCGATCTTCTTGACCAGCTTGGCGCCGGGAATCCCGATCACCAGATAGGCGGTGAAGAAGCAGAATTGCACCAGCATCGCCTGGGTATAATTCAGCGTAAACAGCTCTTTGAGCTTGGGAATGATGACGTCATTGAGGCTGGTAATACCGCCGAAGATGAAAAACAGTCCCATCACGAACAGCCGCAATTCGGGCGCATCGACATGCGCCCCCTGCCCCGTTTCGGCAGCCGGATCTGCGCTCGAAGTCATGTCTGGCGCCAAAGCCATATCGTCTCTCCCGATGTTCTTTTTCGGCTAAGCCTCAGACAGGTGTCGTCATTTTGCCACCGGGGGGCAAGGCAGATTCGTCCCCACGGCTTCGACATTCGTATTCAGCAACGTCGCGGCAAAGCCTCTGTCGGCCTGCACCGACAGCGCGTAATCGACGCGTTGCAGATTGGCACCGGCATCGGCGAAGCAGCGCAGCGGCACTTTGATCGTCGAAACCTGCCCCTTTGGTGCCGCTTTCACCCAATCCGAGATGTCGAACGCCTTGCCGCCGAGCGCAATCTGGACCGGTGCGGCGTCGACCGCGTCGATCCGCCATTCGATCCGCAAGGCGAAGCTGTTGTTCAATTGCCGCGACAGGTCGGCATAGGGGCCCGACAGGTGGAGCGCGGCAGGACCGGTCCACACGAACGCCTTGCCGTCCTCCTGCGCGCGCACATCGACGGACCGTGCCGCGATCAGCCCGCCTGGACTTGCCGTCGGCGGCGATTCGACCGGGCGCGATCCGCCCGCGTCAGTGACCGTGAGCGCCCAAGGCGCCCGCGCGCGGCCGCCCGAGAAGAAATTTTCGACATTCAGCGCTTTGGTGATGTCAACGCCGAGGTCTTCGGACAGCTTGTTGACCACGCGGGTTTCGCCATATTTCAGGCCGTAACCGACCGAGAACAGCGGCTTGTCGATCGGCGAACGCGCGTCGGCCGGCCACGCGAAGGGCAGCGTACCGGTAAAGCCGCGTGCCGTCTTGCCGTCCTTGCCCGCGACCAGCACATCGGCGACCCCCGCCCCCTGCGACCCGGGCAGCCACCCGGCGACAAAGGCGTCGGAGGCGTTGATTTCGGGGCTGGTGAACATCGGCCGCCCCGACAGGAACAGCGCCACGACCGGAACGCCAGCGGCTTTCAGTTTCTTGAGCGTCGCGAGGTCGGTCGCCCCGGTCGGCTGATAGTCGAGCGTGGGCACGTCACCCTGAAATTCGGCATAGGGGTCTTCGCCGAATACGACGATCGCGACGTCGGGCTTTTCCTTGAACACGCCACCCTCGGACAACGCCGCGACACCGCCCGCCTCGCGCACCGATTTGTCCAGCGCTTCCCAGATCGTCTGGCCGTTCGGAAAGTCCGAGCGGACGACATCGGTCCCCTGCCAGCTGACTGTCCAGCCGCCCGACTGGATCGCCATATTGTCCGCCGCCGGGCCGGTGACCAGCACCCGCGCGCCGGGCTTGATCGGCAGGACGCTGCCATTGTTTTTTAGCAACACCAATGACTTGGCGACCGCTTCGCGCGCGATGACGAGATGCTCTGGCGCGCCGACCGCCTTCACGATGCTGCGGTCCACGTAGCCCTCGGGAAACAGGCCGAGCTTGTATTTGACGCGCAAGATGCGGCGGACTGCATCGTCGAGACGGGCGGCAGAGATGGTGCCGTCCTTCGCATGCTTCAGCGTGCTGTCGTACAGCCCCTTCCAGCTGTCGGGCGCCATGAACATGTCGAGCCCGGCATTGATCGACTGGGCGCAGTCGGTGACGCTGCATCCCGCAACCTGGCCATGGCCGTTCCAGTCGCCGACGACAAAGCCCGCAAAGCCCATCTTGTCCTTGAGCGCGTCGGTCAGCAGCCCCTGGTTGCCATGATGCTTGACCCCGTTCCAGCTCGAAAAGCTGGCCATCACGGTCAGTGCTCCGACATCGATCGCGGCGGGATAGCCCATGGCATGTTTGGCGATCAGTTCCTGTTCGTCGATCCGCGCGTTGCCCTGATCCTTGCCCTCGAACGTCCCGCCGTCGGCCAGGAAATGCTTGGCCGTCGCGGCGACTTTGTCGGCGGCGATCGACCGCCCGCTGGCGAGTTCGCCTTGCAAGCCCAGCACCATCGCCGTCGCGTATTCGGCGACAAGCGCCGGATCAGCGGCATAGCCTTCATAGCTGCGGCCCCAGCGCAGATCCTGCGGCACCGCCAAGGTCGGGGCGAAGGTCCATTCGATGCCGCTGCCAGCGATTTCGGCGGCGGTCACCGCGCCGATCCGCTGGATCAGCTCGGGGTCGCGCGCGGCGCCCAGGCCGATATTGTGCGGAAACAGTGTCGCGCCGGGGATGTTGTTATGGCCGTGGACGGCATCGACACCAAAGATGATCGGGATCGCGACGCCGTTGGCCTGCGGGCGCATCGACACGGCGCGAAAATCGCCGACCAGCTTGGCCCAATCGGCGGCGGTCGATCGTTCATTGCCATTCGGTCCGCTGTTGCCACCCGCGAGGATCGAACCGAGCGGCCAGGTTTCAAGGTCCGTCGGCGTGATCGTGCTGATGTCGGCCTGAATCAGCTGCCCCACCTTTTGCTCGACCGTCATCCGCGCGATCAGTGCGTCGATCCGTGCCTCGGTCTTCGCGTCGGAAATCGTGGCTGGGCTTTTCGCCGCGGGCCATAGTTCGGGATGAACTGCTGCGGCATCGCCGCTCGGGGTTTGCGCGGCGGCGCTTCCTGCCAAAAGCAGCGCGGTGGCCATAACCAGAGCCTGTCGGCGCATTGTCTCTCCCATCCTGTCACTCGATCATCATTATGTGAACGTTATCAATATTCATTTCGCATAGTGGATGCGCGAAAGCAAGTGCTCTGTTTCGGGGTGGCTTAGCGGGTGCGCGGCATCGTCGCGAGCAGCAGCACAGCGACGCCGGTGAGCCCGGCGAGCAGCAGGAACAGCGCATCGAAACCGAACCCCGGCACCAGCGAAATCGTCAGCCAGGGCATGATCAGCGACGGCACGGTGTTGGTCAGGTTAAAGATGCCCAGATCACGGCCACGGCGATCGGACCGCGGCAGGATACGCAGCGTCTGGCTGGCGTGGAGCGACAGGAACACTGTCGTCGCGATACCAAAGATCAGGTAACTGGCCTTGGCCGTGCCGGGGATCGTCGCCAGCGCCATGCCGACCATGCCCAGCCCCGACACCGCGGCGCTAACCACCAGCGGGCGGAACGGACGGTCATGGCGGTCGGCCCAGCGGCCGCTGAGCAGCGCGATCGGCACCGCCAGCGTCAGCGCAATGCTGAACAGCCCCGCCTTTTCGCTGTCGTGCATATCGGGATCGATCGAGCGGAACCAGAAATAGAGATAGGCGAACAGCGCCGCCTCGGCGATCTGGACCAGCAAGCGCGCCAGCCACATTCGCACCGCCGGGCCGGTCGGGCGCTGCGCGGGCGCGCCTGCGATACGCGGCGGCGGCGGCGCGGTGAGGTCGGCGAAAGCGCGGGGCCGACCGAGCAGCAGCACCGGCAGCACCGCGGCGGCGACCAGTGCCGCGATCACCAGCAGCCGTCCCTCGACGGGCACCAGCCCGGGCCATGTCACCAGCGCGCCCGACCACGCGCCAAGCGCGGGCGAGAACGCCAGCAGCCCGCCGAGCATTCCCTTCTGCGCGTCGGGGACGCAGTCCCCGGCCCACGCCGCCAGCGGCCCGAGCATCATGTTGAGCGCGAGTTGCCACGCCACGATCACGGCAACCAACGCCCAAATATCCTGCGCCAACGGCACGGCGAGCAACAGCGCGACCGTCAGCGTCAGCCCGGTCAGGACAAAGCCGCGCCGGTTGCCGATCCGGTCGCTGAGCCAGCCGAAACCGATGCCGCCAAGACTGGCCGCGATCGCGCCGAAAAATGTGACGTAGCCCAACATTTGCACATCCGCCGCGCCCGCCAGCTGAGTCATCCGACCAGGCAGCCAGATGGTCAGGAACGGCACATAGGCGATCGCGCCGCCAGCAGCAGCGAGCGCATAGAGCAACAGAAAGGGAAGCGACTGGCGGGGAGGCCCGCCGGGCTCATCCATGGACGGGAGGCGGCGCGGCAGTCGATCCGCGTTCGACCAGCCCGCCCTGCACCCGCGTCGGTTCGGTCGGGCGCGGCGCCCCGCGCTGGGCGGCAATGATCAATTCGACCGCGCGCGACGCGGTTTCGGCGACCGGCTGGTCGACCGCGGTCAGCGGCGGCTGGGTGAAACGAACGATCGGGGTGTTGTCGAAACTGACGATCGACAATTGCCCGGGCACGTCGAGGCCCCGCTCGCGCGCGACCTCAAGCGTCGCCAGCGCCATCTGGTCGCTGCTGGCGATGATCGCGGTCGGCGGATTGGCGCCGGCGAGCAGGTGCCGCGCCGCGGCGGCGCCCGAGGCATAAGTGAAATCGCCCTCGGCGAGGAGGCCGTCGGTGGCCAGCCCCGCCCCCGCCATTTCGGCTTGCCAACCATCGATGCGCCAACGACTGAGGCTATATTCGGGCGATCCGGGAATGAAGCCGATCCGCCGGTGGCCATGGTCGATCAGGTGCCGCGTCGCGCGCCGCGCCGACCCCTCGTCGTCCATCGTCAACGCGATCCCGGCATCGCCGCCGCGCGATCCGATGCGGGCAAAGGGAATCTTCTGCTGGTCGAGCAGCCCGACGATCAGCACATTGTCCGAATGCGGCGGGGTCAGTATGACCCCGTCGGGTTGCAGCGCGGCGATCGCGGCGCGCAATTCGCGCTCGACATGGTCGTTGTGCGTGTCGACCAGCTCAAAGATCATGCGATAGCCATATTCGGCGCATTTCAGCATCCCGCCGAGCAGCATCTGATCGACCCAGTCGACCCCCTGCCGCCCGCGCCAGTCGGCGATCGTGCGTTCGCGGTCATTGATCGCCAGGATCAGATAGGACCGCGATCCGCTCATCCGCTGCGCCGCGATCGACGGGACATAGCCCAATTTGTCGATCGACGCCTGCACCCTTTCCTTCATCTCGGGCCGCACATTGGGCTCGTTGTTGATAACGCGGCTCACCGTTTGCAGCGACACCCCCGCGTCGGCCGCAACATGCTTGATCGTGACCGACTGCCGCCGACGCCCCATTATTCCGCTGTGCCCCCGCTGGTCCCGCAACGCGCCCTGCTAGCTTCATCCTCGCCGCATTGCCAGACGCGGACCCAATCTATTTCCATCGCCTTGGGATAACCGCGCATATCGACGCCCTTGATCCCGCGATCCTCGGCCAGCCCGCCGCCGACCGCCAGGTTCAGGATCAGGTGAAAGGGACGGTCGAACGGTGCCGCCGGATCGGCCGATCCGCTGGTGTACCAGTCACCGGCGACCTGCGTCGCATAGGGGCGGCCATCGACGGTCCAGACGATCTTGCCCTTGTCCCACACGATGCCGAAGACATGGAAATCGTCGAGCTTGCCCGGCAGGGCGATTTCGTTGCTCTTATGCGCGTTCTTTGGCCACACGCCGCCGAAATGCAGCGTGCCGAGGATGCGGTTCTCGATCCCGCCCACGCATTCGTCGCAGCGCACCCCCAGGTTCACCGCCTCCAAAATGTCGATCTCGCCCGACGCGGCCCAGGTGCCATAGCGATGGCCTTCGGGCAGCATCCAGATCGCGGGCCATGTGCCCTGCCCCTGCGGCAGCTTGGCGCGCACCTCGATCTTGCCATAGGTCCATGCCGCCTTGCCGCGCGTGACCAGCCGCGCCGACGTGAACTCGCGCGTCTGGCGCGCGTTCGCCTTACCCGGCTCGCTGCGCTGGCCCAGCGGAAAGGCGGGGCCAGTCGCTTTCTCTTTGCGCGCGGTGATGACCAGCTTGCCATCCTTGATCGCGGCGTTCTTCTGGCTGTCGGTGTAGCATTGCCGTTCGTTGTTGCCGCCGCCCCAACAATCGACGTCGAAGTCCCATTTGCTGCGGTCGATCGCGGTGCCGTCAAACTCGTCCGACCACATCAGCCGCCAGCCGTCCGCCGCCGGTTCTCTCGCCGCCGCGCCGCCGCCTGTCAGCGCGGCGGCCAGCATCAGGAGGAACGCGCCGCGTCTCATGCCCACTGCGGCACATCGGCGCCGCAATAGCGCGCAACATAGACGTGATGCTCGGGCAGCGTCGCCACCGTCTGCGCGATATTGTCGCGGAGCGTCTGGAACAATCGCTCAACCTCATCATCGCGCAGCTTTTCGGCGATCGGGTGATAGGATTGCGGTTCGATCCCCTGCCCCATCATCACCTGAACCCAGCTATTCTCCGCGAACAGCTCCTCATATTTGCGGAACACGCGGCCGGTTTCGCGGAACAATTCGATCTTTTGCTGGAGCGTATCGGGGATTGGCATGTTCGCGACATGGCGCCAGAACGGGCTGTCGCGGCGGTTGGTCGCCTTGTAATGCAGCACCACAAAGTCGCGGATCTGTTCGATGTCGAGCCGCGCCTGATCATTGAACTCGGCGGCGTCGCGCTCGCTGACCCGGCCGTTGGGCATCATCCGGACAAAGCGCAGCACCGCGCGCTGGATCAGGTGGACCGTCGTCGCCTCGAGCGGTTCGACAAAGCCGCCCGCCAGCCCAACCGCCACGCAGTTGCGATACCATTGCTTGCGCCGCACGCCGCCTTTGAACTTGATGTCGAACGGTTCGATCAGCGGCTCGCCGACGCTGCTCATCAGCCGGTCATAGGCGGCGTCGCGCGACAGATAGCCGCTGCTATAAACAATCCCCGCGCCCATGCGATGCTGCAGCGGGATGCGCCATTGCCAGCCCGCATCATGCGCGATTGCCTGCGTATAGGGTTGCGGCGCGCGCAGATGCTTCGCCTGCACCGCGATCGCGCTGTCGTTGGGCAGCCAGTGACTCCAGTCCTCGAACCCCGCGTGCAAAGCGCCGTCGATCAGCAATCCGCGAAAGCCGGTGCAATCGACGAACATATCGCCCTCGACCCGCCGCTCGCCATCAAGCAGCAGCGCCGCGATGTCACCGCTCTCGCCGTTCAGTTCGACCCGCGCGATCTTACCTTCGACACGCTTGCAGCCATCGGCCTCGGCCAGTTTGCGCAGGTACCGTCCATATAATGTCGCATCGACATGATAGGCGTAATTCATCCGCTCTTCGGGCAGATGCGCGAACTTGCCTTCCATCGCTGCGACCAGTTCGAGGCAATAATCGCTATACGGCCGGTCATCGCCGCGTTCGCGTGCGTTCAGCCAGAAATGCTGGAACCCGGCCGACCAATGATCTTTTCCGGACAGGCCAAAGCTGTGAAAATAGCTGTCGCCATCGTGCTTCCAATTGTCGAACAAAATGCCCAGCTTGAACGTCGCCTGCGTCGCGCGCATAAATTCGGGCTCGGCGATGCCCAGAATACGGTTGAAATTGACCAGCGGCGGGATCGTCGACTCGCCAACCCCGATCGTCCCGATCGCTTCGGATTCGACCAGTGTCAGGTCGATCGTTTTTCCCATCGTGCGGGCAATGGCGGCCGCCATCATCCACCCCGCGGTGCCGCCGCCCGCAATAACGACCCGCTGGATCGGTTTGTCCTGGTTCATCGGTTCAACGCTCTCAACAAAAAGGCGCGCAGCCGCCCCGCACTCTCGGGCGTGAGCGGGGCCAGCACGCTGCGCGCGGCTTCAGGAATATGGTCGGTCACCCGGTCGTCGTTGGCGAAAACATAATGGTCGAACATCTCGCGCCAGATCGCCTTGTCGGCGGGCGGCAGGTCGCGGATCGCCAGGATCGCGTGGTTCAGCGCCTCCTGCGGCTGGCCCAGCCACGCCGGGGAGCTGCGCCACCAGTAATTGACCAGGATGTTGAACGGCGCCAGCCCCTCGACATGGTGCCACCACATCGACGGGATGAAGATCGCGTCGCCGGGCTCGAGTTCGACCGTCTGCGCCTCTGCCATCGCGGCGACAAAGTCCGGGTGCGCCGCCAGATCGGGGGCGTCGAAATCCACCATGCTGACCGCGCGGCCGGCCGGCGTGTTGTCGATCGGCCCCAGATATAAATTGCGAAACTGGCTGGGTGGGAACAGCGTGAAGCGGCGGCGACCGGCAGCGCAGCACGCCAGATTGTCGGGAAAATCATTATGCGCCGCGATCCGGGTGCGGGTGCCGATCCAGATGCTTTTGAGTGGATCGCGCATCCCCAGGTCGATAGGATTCGCCTCGTCCAAACCGTCGAAATGCGCCGGGATGTCGATCGAGGCGAGATAGACGGTGCGCGGGTCGCTCTCCGCCTCGCTGGCGTCGATCCCTGAAAAAATATCGGCGAGCTTGCCGGTGCCGGTGCGGAAATTCATCGCCATGTCGGCGTCGTAGAACAGCCGCCCGTCATGCCCCGGCGGCCCGATCGACACGGTGAACGGCCGGTCGCGGGCATGATCGAGCAGATAACGCCGCGCCGCCGCCGCCGATCGCCGACCCGCTTCGACCAAGGGCCAGTCGGCGACCAGACCGCGCAGGACAAAGGGTTCGCGCGCGCCATCGAGCAACGCGCTTAATCCCGCCGCCCGGTCCCATTCGCGTTCGGGCACCCGCGCGAGGCGGTCGTAGATGGTACCGCCCAGGTCAGCCACCACCGATCCTGCGGTTCTTGCGCTCAACCAGCACGGACAGTTGCGACAACGACGCCATCGCCATGAACATCGGCATCAGATGGCCCGCAGCGTGCAACGCGCCGAGCGCGTCGGCTTCCAGCGAGCGCACCCGGTCCTCATCGATGATATGAAAGCCGACGAGCGAATGTTTCGCGCCATCGTTCAGCGTCACCTCAAGGCTGAACGGTTCGAGCAGATCATGCGCCCGCAGCGCGTCATAAAATGCGGCGCTGTCGCGATACCCCTCATCCAGATCGCCAAGCCGTTCGGCGATCGCCTCCAGGAACGGCGTCGCCACGCCGTCGCCGTCGAACAATCGCACCCCGTCGCTGGCGTCTGCAATCCGCGGATGGTCGAGGTCGATATGCACCTGCCCCGGACCGTTGCCGTTGGCGGGGCGCCCGACCAGGAACGGCTGGATCGCCAGCGCCAGTGGGCGATAGCCCGCGTCCCAGCGATCGCCGTCGAGAAACAGATTCTCGCCCGTGTCGAACCCGAACAGCGCCAGCGCGGTGAAATCGCCCTGCCCCGCATCGCGGCGGAAAAGGATCGGGAAATGCGCCTGCACACGGCGAAACTCGGTCGGCACGGTCAACACCGCCATCATGCCGTCGCCCAGCGCCGCCCCCGCATCGGTGCGAACGCGCAGGTCGCGATGGACGTCTTTGTCGAGGACAGCGTGGCGGGGCATCAAAACTCTTTCTATCGCGCGGCCAGCGCGGCGGTTTGGGGTTGCAGCGCGTCGAGATAATCGCGGTTGGCTGGCAAAGCCGCCGCCAGGGTGCGGGCGCGCAGGCGGGCTTCGGCGATGGCGGCGGCGGCACGATCGCCGCTGGGCAGGTCGGCCGGCACCGGAAAGCCCATGCCGTAGAGAATATATTGGTGGCTTTCGGCCGAGAAAATCTCGTCGACGCGCGCAAAATCCCAGACCGACGGCGGCTGGTCGCGCCATAGCCGCAACTGGTCGGTCAGCCGCGGCGGCATTTGCGCGGGATCGCGCTGCGCCAGCCAGTATGGCTCGGTGCGCCGGCTCAGCGCATAGTGGAGCTTGAGGAAATCGACGATGCGGTCCCAGCGATAGCGGAACAGGTCGTTGAAACGATCAGCGTGGATCGGCATCGCCGCGCGGCTCGCCGGAAAATTGTCGATCAGCGCGCGCAGCGACAATTCGATCATCACGATCGCCGACGCCTCCAGCGGCTCGATGAACCCAGCCGACAGCCCGATGGCGACGCAATTGCCCTCCCAGAACCGCGCCCGGTGACCGGTCGGAAAACGCAGCCGCCGCGCCGGAACCTCGGGCGCATCGGGCAGGACGCGCGCGATATAGCCGCGCAGGACCGCCTCCGCCGCGTCATCGTCCATGAAGCGGCTGGCATAGACGCAACCGATGCCCCGCCGCCCCGGCAGGCCGATGTCCCAAATCCAGCCCGCGTCGTGCGCGGTCGCCACCGTCTGCGACGCGATCGCGCTGCCCGGCGCCACCGGCACCTGCGCCGCCAGCGCGCGGTCGTTGAACAACGTGTCGCTGCGGTCGATCCATTCGACGCCCAACTCGCCGCCGATCAACAGCGAGGCATGGCCCGTGCAATCGATGAACAGGTCACCGCCGATGTCGTCATGCTGCCGCGTTGCCACCGCCGCGATGCCGCCGTCGCTATCACGCTGCACCCCGGTGACATGATCGGCGATATGCCGCACACCCAGCCGCTGCACCGCATGCTTGCTCAGCAACGCAGCGAATTTCCCAGCGTCGAGATGATAGGCGTAATTGGCGGCGCCCTGATAATCGGGCATCGCCCGCTGCCGCGGCGCCAGATTGAGGTCGCAGATATGCGCCTGCGCACTCATCGCCGCGGCATAAGGCTGGCCGGAATCGCCCGCGCGCCATGCCGCCAGCAGCTCGCCGGTCGGCATCGCGGGCGGCGGGGTGAACGGATGCAAATAGCGGTCATCCGCGGCGCCGGTCACCCAGCCGTCGAAACGCGATCCCTGTTTGAACGATCCGTCGCACGCGGCCAGGAACTCGGCCTCGCCGATCCCGATGCGGGCGAGCGTGTCGCGCATCGTCGGCCAGGTGCCTTCGCCCACCCCGATGGTTGGAATATCGGGCGCCTCGATCAGGGTCACCGACAGCCGTCCCGACGCGCCATGCCGAGAGGCGGCGAGCAGCGACGCCGCGAGCCAGCCGGCGGTGCCGCCGCCCACGATGACTACCCTCTCGACCATATTATCCATTGGCGTCGATCCTAAGCCAGCATCCCGCCGCCGTCACGCAAAAGAGCCGCCCTTCGAAAAGGTGCGGCTCTCCTGCCTGCGACCCGGCGGGCGAGGTCCGCCCGTGTCAGAAGCTGAACCGGACCCCTGCCGCATAGCGGGCGAAGCCCGGCGATGCGAAGGCGACGTTATTCTCGGAGCGCAGGTGGCCGCGGCGGCTTTCGCCGGTCAGGTTGATCGCCTCGACAAAGCCGGTGAAGCCCGGGATGAACTCGTAACTCGCGCTGGCGTCGATCTGCCAATATTCCTCGACATAGAAGGGGTTCGGCCCCGTCCCGGCCAGGAATTTGTCGCGCCAGTTCCAAGCCACACGCGCCTGAAGCGGACCCTTGTCATAATAGAGCACAGCATTGGCACTATCGCTGAGCCCGGTCAGGGCAAATTGCGGCACCGTCGATGGCTGTGTATTGTCGTAAGTCGCGTCGCCATTGACGATCGTGTAGTTCAGGATGACGCCAAAGCCGGTGTCCCACAGGCTATGTTGCAGCGCGAATTCGAACCCTTTGATCGTCGCCGACTGGTCGCTGTTGATCGGCGTAGTAATCTCGAAATTCAGCGGCGCATCCTCGGCCAGTCCCAAAATGTCGCCGGTCCAGAACCCGCTGGCGTCAAGGACCGGATTGCCATTGGCATCGCGGTTTACCCGCACCGAAGCGGGATAGTTGCGCAGGATGAAATCGCGCAGATCATTGGCCCCCGCGTTGGCGCCGCGGGCCGCCAGCGCGGCGCGATAGCGCGGCCCGTCGGCCGGATTGGTGAGCCCGAAGGCGGTATCATCGACCCGCGTCGTCGACAGGAAGTTCGACACGCGCTTGTGGAAGAAGCCCGCCGAAATATAGCTGTCGCGGTTGTAATACCACTCGGCCGAAAGATCGATGTTCTTTGACTTGTAGGGCAGCAGGCCGGGATTCCCTTGGCTGCCCGTGCCGCCAGCGATGCGGAACAGCTGATCGATCGTCCGACCGCCCTGCATGCTGGCATAATCGGGCCGGGTGATCGTGTGGCTGTAAGACGCGCGCAATTTGACGTTCTCGAACGGTTCGATGTCGAAATCGACCGCGGGCAGCCAATGACTATAGTCGCCCTTGAAGCGGGTAAAGTCGCTCGTCGGGCCAAAGATCACACCGAACTCGTTCGCCGCGACCCAGCGCGTGCCGGTCGGGATCGGCACCAGCGCGGTGGCATCGACAATCGTGTCCTCATAACGCACACCCGCCGTCAGGTGCGCCTCGCCAGCGCCAACGTCGAACTTGGTCGACACCTGGATATAGGGCGACAGCGTCTTCTCGGTCAGGCGGCGGTCGGTGGTGTAATTGGCGAGACAGGTGTCGGCAGAACCCGCGGCGTTACAGGTGCCGTACAGCCCGTCGATCAGGTCGACCATCCGCTCGAAATCGAACTTGTAAAAGCTCGGGATGATGTCGGCGGCGCCGCTCAGCCCCTTGAATTTGTCGGGCAGCGTTTCCAGCGTAAAGATGTCGTCGGGAATGTCCGACGCCGGCCCCGCCCCGCCCCAGCTGTCATTCTGGATGAAGCCATAGGCCGAACGCACCTTGTTCTCGATGTACGAGACGCCGAAATCGATGCTGTCGAGGAAGTCGCCGTCATGGTCGTAACGACCGCGCAGCTGGACCTGGTTGATCTCGTCTTTGAAATACGCGTTACGGAATGCGTTGCCCGTCGGCGTGATCAGCGCGGCGTTGAGCGCATCGGTGCCCGGGCGCATCTGGTACGAGATGACCGGCAGATAGGAGTCGAAATCGATCCGCTGGTTGACCACGCCGAACACCGCGTTGCCGACCGACACACTGGAACCATATTTGTTCGTCGGCTTGGACTCGGCGGTCGAGTGATGGAAATCCAGTTCCATCGTGACGCCGCCGGGCGCATCCCAGCGCAGATTGCCGCCGAGCGACTTGTTCTCGGTCCGGTTCGCGACCAGCGAGCCGCTGTACGACAGATCCTTGTTCTCACCGGCGCCAAAGGCTTCGGAGTAAAAGATCGGTCCCGCGACGGGGCCGTCGGTCCACGCGCTCGACGTGTTGTTATGGTTGAACCACACGCCGACATTGCTGTTGCGCACTTCGACGGTGTTACGCGAGTAGGTGTAATCGACCGTCGCGGTCAGGCTGTCGATCGGGCGAAATTGCAGCACCGCCTGCCCGTTTATGCGCTCGCGGTCGATGTCGTTGAGGTCGTAGGACGCATTCTGCGCCACCTGATAGACGTCGGTAGGCCCCGGACGGTTGGTGATCTGCCCGAACCGCGTGTCATTGGGATCCTGGGTCAGCGAACCCCAGTTATTCTCATTGCCCAGATAGCCGTCGCGCCAGCCGACATTCGCCGTGTTGACGCTCGCTTTGCGCTTCTGCCACGAACCCGCGATCAGGATGCCAACGCGGTCGTCGGCAAAGGTCGTCGACAGGATGCCCGACACTTCGGGGGTGATCGGATTGCCCTCGTTCCGCGAGCTGTCATAGACGCCCTTGACCGCCAGGCTGCCCGACAGGCCGGGCTTGTCGAGCGGCCGCGGCGTCTTGATGTTGATCGACGAGCCGATGCCGCCCGACGCGATCGCAGCGCGGCCGGTCTTGTATACCTCGACCCCGGCGACACCTTCGGACGCGAGATTAGCAAAATCGAACGAGCGCGACGAGGGGGCGCTGGCGCCATCGCCCAGCGACGCGGTCGGCATCTGACGGCTGTTGAGCGTCACCAGGTTGAATTCGGGACCGAAGCCGCGCACCGTCACGAACGAGCCTTCGCCGTTCGACCGGTCGATCGACACCCCGGTGATACGCTGGAGCGATTCGGCGAGGTTGGTGTCGGGGAATTTGCCCATGTCTTCCGCCGAAATCGCATCGACGACGCCCTGCGCCTCGCGCTTGATGTCGGCGGATGCGGCCAGGCTGGCCCGGATCCCGGTGACGACGATTTCGTCGCCATCGACGGCGTTGTCCGCGGGCGCGTCCTGCGCCATGGCCGTTTGCGCCGCGCCCATCAGCGACAACGCCGATGTGCCGACCAGAAACTTGCCCAGCCACTGCTTTTGAGACGCCCGCATCCCTTATTCTCCCCAAAATTCACCGCTCTTTTACTGGCGGCATTTCCTCAATGTGAACGTTATCTAAATGGGAACGTTCTCATTGTCAACGCATCGACTGTGGCGTTTCGCTCACAATGTTGCAGATTTCGGAGCAGCAAACGTATGCAGCAAATGCCTTCCGGCGGAAACCCGTCAGCGGCTCCAGCGGGCGAAAATCGCCGTCGGCAGCAATAATCCCCGCGCCTCTTCGCGCACCGCCAGTTCGCCGCATTCCACTTTGCCCGGCAGATCGGCAAACAATTGTGCCAGCAATTCGCCAATCGCCAGCGCCGACATGCGCACGGCATAGACAGTCAGGAACAGCGCGCGGCTGTCGGCGTCGAGCAGTTGGCGACAATCGGTCAGCAACGGCGCCAGCCCCTCCTCCAACTGCCAGCGTTCGCCGGTCGGGCCGCGGCCGAATTTGGGCGGATCGAGCAGGATCGCGTCATAGCGTTTCTCGCGCCGCACCTCGCGCGCGGTGAACTTGCCCGCATCGTCGAGGATCCAGCGCACCGGCTTGTCGGCCATGCCCGCGAGCGCGGCATTCTCCCGCGCCTGCCCAACCGATTTCTTCGATGCATCGACATGGGTCACCGACGCCCCCGCAGCGGCGAGCGCCTGGCTGCCGACCCCGGTATAGCCGAACAGGTTCAGAAACGCCGGGTCGTGCTTATCGGCCACCTGTGCGCGCAGCCAGTCCCACACCGGCGCCATGTCAGGAAAAAAGGCCAGATGACGAAACGGAGTGCATTGCGCGGTAAAGCGCGTCTCGCGCCACGCCAACGGCCAGCCTTCGGCCGGAACCGGCTTGTTATAATACCAGCGCCCGCCGCCATCGTCGTCCGACGCGGGGATGAACTCGCCATCGGCGGCTTCCCATTCGCTGGCGGGCAGCGCGGGCGCCCACATCGCCTGCGGTTCGGGGCGGATGAAGCGGAACCGGCCATAGCGTTCGAGCTTGCGGCCGCCCCCGCTATCGACCAGCCCATAATCGTCCCACGCCTCACCAATCAGCGTGACCAGCGGCAGCAGCTCAGCCACGCGCGGTTTCCGCGAGCACAAAGGCCTTCACCGCGTCATAATCGCCCGGCAAGCGCGCATAACGTTCCTCGCGGTCGAACAGATTGCCGAGCCGCGCCGGCAGCGGCGGCCGCACCCCCGTCGCGCGCTCGACCGCTTCGCGGAACTTGGCCGGATGGGCGGTTGCGAGTGTGACCACGGGGATGTCGGCGTCGATTTCCAAGGCGCGCGCCGCTGCCAATCCCACGGCACTGTGCGGGTCGACGATCTGGCCGCCCTTTTCCTGTGCCCAGCGCAGGGCGAGCGCCATCGCGTCGCCGTCGATGCTCGCGCTCGAAAACAGCCCGCGCGCGCTCGCCAGCATGTCGGCGGGGATGGTCATCGTGCGGCTACGATCGAACTCGCCCATCATGCCTGCGATCGCGGCGCCGTCGCGGCCCGACAGGTCGAACAACAGCCGCTCGAAATTGCTGCTGACCTGGATGTCCATGCTGGGGGTCGCGGTCGGCGTGACCGTGCCCGCGCTATAGTCGCCGTTGGTCAGCGCACGGTGCAGGATGTCGTTGACGTTGGTCGCGACGACCAGCCGCGCGATCGGCAACCCCATCTGCGCCGCGACATAGCCCGCGAACACGTCGCCGAAATTGCCCGTCGGCACGCTGAACGCAATCGGGCGGTCGGGGCCGCCAAGGCGGACGGCGGCGTAAAAATAATAGACGACCTGCGCCATCAGCCGGGCCCAGTTGATGCTGTTCACCGCCGACAGGTTGATCTGCCCACGCGCCTCTGCGTCGCCGAACAGTCGCTTCACCATCGCCTGCGCGTCGTCGAAGCTGCCGTCGATCGCGATATTATGGACGTTGGGCGCCAGCACCGTCGTCATCTGCCGCCGCTGAACGTCGCTGACCCGGCCTTCGGGGTGGAGCATGAAGATCTGGATATGCTCACGCCCTGCGACCGCCTCGATCGCTGCCGATCCGGTGTCGCCCGATGTCGCGCCGACGATGGTGATGTCGGTGTCGCCGCCGCTGAGGAATTTCTCGAACAGCTGCCCCAGCAATTGCAGCGCAACGTCCTTGAACGCCAGCGTCGGACCGTGAAACAGTTCGAGCAGCCAGTGGCGATGATCAAGCTGGACCAGCGGCGTCACTGCATCATGGCTGAAACTGCCATAAGCGGCGCGGCAGAGGTCGCGCAGTTCTTCTTCGCTCAAAACCCCTGCAACAAACGGCCGCATGACGCGAACCGCGGTTTCGGCATAGTCGAGGCCCGCCAGCGCCCGAATGTCGCCCTCCGCCATCTGCGGCCAATGCGCAGGCAGATAGAGGCCGCCGTCGCTGGCCAGCCCCGCGAGGGTGGCGGCACGAAAGTCGAGGGTCGGCGCAGCGCCGCGGGTGCTGATATAGTCCATGACGCCAAAGCGCCTAGCGGCGTGGGCTCAAGGCCGCAAGCGGCGACGGACAGCCAGAATATAGATGAGCAGCGCCGCCGCGGCGAATAGGAACCATTGCCCCGCATAGGCCAGATGATTGTTCGGCGTATCGTCGGCCGACGGCACCGCGCTCGCGCGCAGACCGGCGGCGGGCGTGTCGGCGATCAGCATCGCCCGCGCGGGCGTTGCCTTACCGATCATGCGCTCCATCACGGTGGGCTGCTCGGGGCCGGGAACGATCGTCCCCTGCACGATCCCGCCGGTCCATTTCGGCGGCGTAAAATCATCGCCGATGCCGACGTCGACCAGCACCCCCGGCCCCTCGGCTCCGGTGCGGCAATCGGCGATCATCCGAAACCCGGTGCGGCCCTTTTGGTCGGTGCCGCTGCGCGGATCCCAGCGCACCGGCTCAAGACAGACGACGCTACTCTTGCGATACAGGATATTATCGGCGACCGGCGGCAGTTCGGGATAGGTGACCAGCGCCGACATCGCGGTGTTGCGCTGATACAGCGCGATCAAGGCTTCCTTGTCGGCTTTGCGCTGCAACTGCCAGATGCCGAGCGCGATCATCACCGCGACCGCGATCAGCACGACGATCGTCGGAATCAGCGGCCAGCGCCGCGCCGGGGGTGCCACGGTCTCAGTCATGCGGTTCATCCACTTGCCGCCCCTCGGCTGCCTGTCGCTGATGCTCGCTCGCCAGCAGTGCGCCTTTGGCCACGCGCAGGCCGTAAACCACCGCCGCGGCAGTCAGCGGCACCCACAGCAGGACGTGCACCCACAGCGGCGGCTGGATCGCGGCATCGAGCGACAACGCCAGCACGACCAGCAAAGCGCCGATGATCAGGGTCAGGAACGCCGCCGGACCGTCACCGACATTGTAGCGGCCATAGTCGAGCCCGCAGGCGCGGCAGTGCGCCTGAAACTTCACCGGCCCGTCAAACAACGTCTTGGCGCCGCATTCGGGGCAGAGGCCAAAAAGGGCAGCACGCCAGACCGGCGGCTGCCCCTTTGATATTACGGCGTCGTCCGGCAACTTAGTGCGCGGCGACCGGCGCGCCCCAGCCGCCCCAGACATAGACGATGATGAACAGGAACAGCCACACCACGTCGACAAAATGCCAATACCAGGCGGCAGCTTCGAAACCGAAATGCTGCTTGGGGGTAAAGTGGCCCTTATAGGTGCGGACGAGGCAGACGATCAGAAAGATCGTGCCGACCAGCACGTGGAAACCGTGGAAGCCGGTCGCCATGTAAAACGCCGAGCTGTAATTGCTTTGCCCGAAGCCCCACGGCGCGTGCATATATTCATACGCCTGGATCATCGAGAAGATCGCGCCCAGGATGATCGTCGCCCACAGGCCTTTCTTCAGCCCGTCGCGATCGCCATGGATCAGCGCGTGGTGCGCCCAGGTAATCGTGGTGCCCGAGCACAGCAAGATCAGCGTGTTGAGCAGCGGCAGCGAGAAGGGATCGATGACTTCGATGCCCTTCGGCGGCCACATGGTGATCGCCGAAGCGCCGTCCTGGCCGAACAGCGACGTGACCGCGCCCTCGGCATATTCGATCGGCACCGGGAACAACGAGAAGTCGAACCACGCCCAGAACCAGCCGACGAAGAACATCACCTCCGACGCGATGAACAGGATCATCCCGTAACGCAGGTGCAACTGAACGACCGGGGTATGGTCGCCGGCATGCGCTTCGTTGATGACGTCCGACCACCAGCTGAAGAAGGTCGCGATCACGCCCATGAAGCCCAGGCCAAGCACCCATTTGCCGATGCCGCCGAAATGATCCTCGTGCATGAACATGACGAGCCCGAAGAACATCACGAGCGCCGCGACCGAACCGATAAGCGGCCAGACGCTGGGGTTTACGAGGTGGTAGTCATGATGTTTCGCACCGGACATGGCGTGTTTCCCGTTTTTGGCAGTCCCGGCATCGCGATTCCCCATCGCCCGCCGGTCTTGTTAGACTCTTGATCGCGGCCTTAGCTTGGCTTTTTACCCTCGTCTACAGGGTGAAAGGTGTAGCTGAGGGTGATTTCCTGGATGTCGCGCGCATCGGGATCGTCCATGATCTTGGGATCGACGAAGAACAGCACCGGCATCCGCATCTGCTGCCCCGGCTCCAGCCGCTGTTCGGTGAAGCAGAAGCATTGGATCTTGGTGAAATATTTGCCCGCCTGCGTCGGCGTGACGTTGAACCCCGCGGTGCCGACCACCGGCTTGGCCGAATTATTCTCGGCGATAAAGATCGCCATGTCGCGCGCGCCGATGCTGACGGTGTCGGTCGGATGCTCGGGATAGAATTTCCACGGCAACCCGGGCGACACATTGGCGTCGAAGCGAACCGAGATCGTTTTGGACAAGATCACCGGATCGGCCGCCGCAGCGACCGGATCATACCGCTGCGTCGTGCCGCCAAAGCCTGTCACGCGGCAGAACAGATCGTAGAGCGGCACAGCCGCAAAACCCAGGCCAACCATCGCCAGCGCCAGCAGCGATGCCAGACTGGCCGTGCGAGCCTTGGGAGACAGTTGCGCGATCATGCGAAAATCTGAATCTTTGCGATGGTGATGAAGAAGAACAGGATCGCCAGGCCGCCGAGCATCCACGCCATCATATTGGCACGGCTGCGCTGGCGACGGCGATATTCGGCCTCATCGAACGGCTCAAGTTTCGGTTCGTCGGTCATAGGGGCCACCAATGGTCGGCGACAACCGCGCCGAAGAGGATGAAAAGATAGGCGATCGAATAGGCAAACAGGCGTTTTTCAGGCTGCATCAGATCGCCCTGGCCCGTCGTGCGCGTGCCGACCTGCACCGACAGCGCCACGAACAGCGCCGACAGGATGACCGCGGTCCAGCCATAAAGCGCCCCGGCGTAGCCGAGCGGCCAAGGCGCGATCGCCGCCGCCGCCATGATCACCGCATAGAACAGGATCTGGCGCCGCGTCGATTTCTCGCCCGCGACCACTGGCATCATCGGGATGCCCGCGGCGGCATAGTCCGAGCGCACGAACAGCGCGAGCGCCCAGAAATGCGGCGGGGTCCAGAGGAAAATCAGCAGGAACAGCATGACCGGCAGCGGTGCAATGCTGCCCGTCGCCGCCACCCAGCCGATCAGCGGCGGAAACGCGCCTGCGGCGCCGCCAATGACGATATTCTGCGGCGTCCGCGGCTTCAGCCACATTGTGTAGATAAAGACATAGAAAAGGATTGACACCGCCAGCAGCAGCGTCGCCTGCCAGTTCGACGCGAACAGCATCAGGAACAGCGAAAAGGCGGCAAGACCGATGCCGAATTGCAGCGCCGTCTGCGGGTCGAGACGTCCCGCGGGCAGCGGGCGCCCGGCGGTGCGCTTCATCTTTGCGTCGAGCCCCGCCTCATACCATTGGTTGAGCGCGCCCGATGCCCCGGCCCCCAGCGCGATCGCGAGGATCGAGGAAAAGGCAAGGACGGGCGGAACATGAACCGGCGCCGCGAGCAACCCGCACAGCGCCGTAAACACCACCAGCGACATGACGCGCGGCTTGGTCAGCGCAAACAGGTCGCGCCAGTCGGCCGGCAGGGCCGTGTCAGCGTGGGTCAGGCTTTGCGCCATGTTTACTCCGGACCGTCACGCGGCCCCCCGCTGCACCGCAGCGGGGGAAACCGTCGATCAGGCGATACGCGGCAGTTCGTTGAACTGGTGGAACGGCGGCGGGCTCGACAGTGTCCATTCGAGCGTCGTCGCGCCTTCGCCCCACGGATTGTCGGCGGCTTTCTTGCCAGCGACCAGCGACCACAGGATATTCACGAAGAAGATCAGGACGCCGACCGCCATGATGACATAGCCATAGGAGGAGATCAGGTGCCAGAACGCATAGGCATCGGGATAATCCGGATAACGGCGTGGCATGCCCTGCTGACCCAGGAAGTGCTGCGGGAAGAACAGGACGTTCACGCCGATGAAGAAGATCCAGAAGTGCAGCTGGCCCAGGACCTCGTTGTACATCCGCCCCGACATCTTCGGGAACCAGTAATAGAACCCGGCGAACAGCGAGAACACCGCGCCCAGCGACAACACATAGTGGAAGTGGGCGACGACATAATAGGTGTCGTGCAGGTTGGTATCGACGCCGCCATTGGCCAGCACGACGCCGGTCACGCCGCCGACGGTGAACATGAAGATGAAGCCGAGCGACCAGACCATCGGGGTCTTGAAGCTCATCGACCCACCCCACATCGTCGCGATCCAGCTGAAAATCTTGATGCCCGTGGGAACCGCGATGACCATCGTCGCCGCGGTGAAGTACATCTTCAGGTTCACCGACATACCGACGGTGAACATATGGTGCGCCCACACGATAAAGCCGACGACGCCGATCGCGACCATGGCATAGGCCATGCCGAGATAGCCAAACACCGGCTTGCGGCTGAAGGTCGAGATGATCTGGCTGACGATGCCGAAGCCCGGCAGGATCATGATATACACTTCGGGGTGGCCGAAGAACCAGAACAGATGCTGGTAGAGGACGGGATCGCCGCCGCCTGCCGCATCGTAAAAGGTCGTGCCGAAATTACGGTCGGTCAGCAGCATGGTAATCGCCGCGGCGAGCACCGGCAGCGCCAGCAGCAACAGGAAGGCGGTGACCAGCACCGACCACACGAACAGCGGCATCTTGTGGATCGTCATCCCCGGTGCGCGCATGTTGAAGATGGTGGTGATGAAGTTGATCGCGCCCAAAATCGACGCCGCACCCGCAAGGTGGAGCGAGAAGATGGCCATGTCCACCGCCGGACCGACCGACCCGCTGGTCGACAGCGGCGCGTAAACGGTCCAGCCGGTGCCAGCGCCAAGCCCGCTGCCGCCCGGAACGAACATCGATCCGACCAGCATGATGAAAGCAACGGCGGTGAGCCAGAAGCTGACATTGTTCATGCGCGGGAACGCCATGTCGGGCGCGCCGATCATCAGCGGCACGAACCAGTTGCCGAAACCGCCGATCATCGCGGGCATGACCATGAAGAACACCATGATCAGACCGTGCGCGGTGATCATCACGTTCCAGAAATGCTTGCCCTGGACTTCACCCGCGGCAGGATCGAAAAATTGCGCCCAGCCGGTCAGATACTGGATGCCCGGCTCGGCCAGTTCCCAGCGCATCATGCCCGAAATCACCCCGCCGACGATGCCGGCGATGATCGCAAAGATCAGATAGAGGGTGCCGATGTCCTTGTGGTTCGTCGACATGAACCAGCGGACGAAAAAGCCCGGGGTGTCGTGATCATGGTCGTCATGCGCGTGGTCAGCGTGACCATGGGCGGGTGCAGTTGCAGCAATATCGGTCATCTGTCGGACCCCTTATTAATTTTTGGCGACCGGGGCGGCGGCGGGCGCCGCTGCCGGAGCAGCTTCGGTCGTGGTAGCGGCGGGGGTGGCAGCCGGAGCCGCAGCAGCAGGCGTCGGGGCCGCAGCGACGGGTGCCGCAGCAACCGGACCGGCCGGATTGCCGCCCTTCGAGCGGACCCAGGCTTCCCATTTGTCGACCGGCAGCACTTCGACCGCGATCGGCATATAGCCGTGATCGACGCCGCACAGTTCCGAACATTGGCCGTAATAGACGCCGACCTTGTTCGCGGTGAACGTGGTTTCGTTGGCACGGCCGGGGACCGCATCCATCTTGGTCCAGAACGCCGGGACGGCAAAGCTGTGGATCACGTCGGCGCCGGTGATGATCAGCTTGACCTGACGGCCGACGGGGACGACCATGCGGTTGTCAACGCCCAGCTGGTGCGGCTCGCCCGCGGCGTCGGCCTGTTCCTTGGTCAGCATTTTCGACACATATTCGCCAATGCCCTGATCGGGATAGGCGTAACCCCAATACCATTGGTATCCGGTGACCTTGATCGTCAATGCTTCCTTCTTCGGCGGCTCATATTGCTGCGCCAGCAGACGGATCGAAGGCACCGCGATCACCGCGAGGATCAGCACCGGAATGGCGGTCCAGATGATTTCGATGAAGGTGTTGTGCGTCGTTTTCGACGGCACCGGGTTCGCCTTCGCGCGGTAGCGGAACATCGCCCACAGCATCAGGCCCAGGACGATCAGCGTGATGATCGTGATCACCGGCAGCAGAATGACGTGGTTGAACCAATAGGCCTGTTCGCCGACGGGGCTGACCTGCGGCTGGAAATCGATCCCTGCGTCGATCGGCTGGCCAATCCCGGGGGTCGGCTTCATCGGCACATAGGTGGCATCGCCTGCGGGGACGGCAGCTTCGCTCGTCGCCGGTGTCGCGGCGGGTGCGGCGGTCGGCGCGGCGACCGGCGCCGGATTCGCGACAGTCGTCGCAGCCGGTGCCTCGGCGGGCGCCGCCGCAGGTGCCTGCGCATGACCGGCGCTTACCGCGCCGAGCGACAAAGCTGCCGCAATTACAAGGGTTTTCAAGCTCTTCATAAGACTGGTGCCGCCCGTTGCCTGTTGTTCTTATCGCGTTTCAGACCCTCTTCGGCGACCATCGGACAAGCGTCGCGACAGCCGGAGGATAGGCTGAATCTCGCGGGCGCTATAGACCCGCTTGCCGCTTGCCTCAAGCATCTCTAACACTATTTTACGGCTGGATAATCTTCGCCGCCAAAACCCGGTCGCCCGCACAGGGCGACGCACTGGATAAAAGAACAATTCTCCCATGACCGATGACGAAATCCTGGCCGAATTCCGCGCCGCCGACGCCCTGCTCCAGGGCCATTTCCTGTTGTCGTCGGGGCGTCACAGCGAATATTATCTGCAATGCGCGCGCGTGCTGATGGATACGGAACGCGCCGGGCGGCTCGCCGTAGCGCTCGCCGCCAAGCTGCCGCGTGAGCTGAAACAGGCGATCGACGTCGTGGTGTCTCCCGCGATGGGCGGCGTCATCATCGGCCATGAAATGGGCCGCGCGCTCGGCAAGCCCGCGATCTTCGTCGAGCGCCCGACCGGCACCTTCGAACTGCGCCGCGGCTTTACCATCGAACCCGGCGCCAAAGTGTTGATGGTTGAGGATGTCGTGACCACCGGCCTGTCCTCGCGCGAAGCGATGGCCTGCGTCGCGGCAGCGGGCGGCGAAGTGATTGCCGAGGCGGCGCTCGTCGATCGCTCGGCGGGCAGTAATGTCGACCTCGGCGTCCCCTTCTATCCCCTCGTCGCGATCAACTTCCCGACCTATGCCGCCGACGCGCTGCCGCCCGAGCTGGCCGCAACCGAAGCGATCAAACCCGGGAGCCGTGCGAATTGAACGCCAGTCCGTCCTTTGGACGCCTGCGCCTTGGCGTCAACATCGACCATGTCGCGACGATCCGTAACGCGCGCGGCGGTGAGCATCCCGATCCAGTTCGCGCCGCCGAAATCGTCGCGGCGGTCGGCGGCGACGGCATCACCGCACATCTGCGCGAGGACCGGCGGCATATCCGCGACGACGATCTGGCGCGTATCCAGGCCGCGACCGACCTGCCGCTGAACCTGGAAATGGCGGCGACCGACGAGATGGTCGAAATCGCGCTGCGCCACAACCCGCACGCCGCGTGCATCGTCCCCGAAAAGCGCGAGGAACGCACGACCGAGGGCGGTCTGGACGCCGCGGGGCAGCACAATCATCTCGCCCCCATCGTCGCCCGGCTGAACGATGCGGGCATCCGCGTCAGCCTGTTCATCGAACCCGACCCGCGACAGATCGAAGCCGCGATGATGCTGCGCGCACCCGTCGTCGAATTTCACACCGGCCGTTATGCCCATTGCGAAGGCGAGCAACGCGCGGCGGAACTCCGCCGCATCGCCGACGCTGCGGCGCTGGCGTGGAAGAACGGCATCGAACCGCATGCCGGGCATGGCCTGACCTATGAAAACGTCGTCCCCGTCGCCGCGATCCCGCAGCTCGCCGAACTCAACATCGGTCATTATCTGATCGGCGAGGCGATCTTCACCGGGCTGGAAGATGCGGTGCGGCGGATGCGGGCGCTGATGGACGAGGCGAGAGGGTGATGTCAGAAGAAGAACGTCGCCCCCGCGAAGGCGGGGGCCGCAAGAGGTTTACACCGGCGATTTTGCTTAAGGCCTACGGCGACCCCCGCCTTCGCGGGGGTGACGGCCTGTTGGGGCCGTCATGATCATCGGTCTCGGCTCCGACCTTTGCAACATCGAGCGCGTCCAGAATTCGCTCGACCGCTTCGGCGAGCGGTTCGAAAACCGCGTCTTCACCGACATCGAGCGCGCCAAGGCGGCGCGGCGGCCGTTCACCCGCGCCGGCACCTACGCCAAACGCTTCGCCGCCAAGGAGGCTTTCTCGAAAGCCGTCGGCACCGGGTTCAAGCGCGGCGTGTTCATGAAGGACATCGGCGTCGTCAACGCCCCCTCGGGCGCACCCACCCTCGCGCTCACCGGCGGTGCGGCCGAACGCCTCGCGGCGATGATCCCGGCTGGTCACACCGCGCATATCCACCTGACACTGACCGACGACCATCCCTGGGCGCAGGCGTTCGTCATCATCGAAGCAATCAAGGACTGACCCGATAATGGCGAACAACAAAACGAAGGATGACGGCAGCTGGGGCAAGCTGATCCGCGACATTGTCGTGATCTTGCTGCTCGTGCTCGGCATCCACAGCTGCATCGCCAAGCCTTTCTACATTCCGTCCGATTCAATGATGCCGATCCTGCGCAACGGCGACCGGCTGATCGTCAGCAAATATCCCTATGGCTGGTCCTATTCGTCGGTCAGCTTTCATCTGGCGCCCAAGGTCGCGGGCCGCTGGTTCGCCAACCTGCCCGAGCGCGGCGACATCGTAGTGCTCGAACATCCGGTGACGCGGATCGATTATATCAAGCGCGTCATCGGGCTGCCCGGCGACACGATCCAGCTGACCAATGGCGAACTCAGCATCAACGGCAAGCCGGTGAAGCGCGAGGTGCAGCCGCTGCTGGCAATCCCGGTCGATCCCAACCTGCCCAGCGGCGACAGCAGCCTCGATCGCTTTATCACCCGCGGCGCGGGCGGGCGCGAGATGCTCGAACTGCCGATCGTGCGCGAGACGCTGCCGAACGGCGCGACCTTTGACACGATCGACATGGGGCCAGGCTACACCACCGACGATTATGGACCGATCACCGTCCCCACCGATCACGTCTTCCTGATGGGCGATAACCGCGACGGCAGCGCCGACAGCCGGGTCGACACCAGCCAGAAAGGTCTGGGCGGTCCTGTCCCGTTTGACGCCATCGCCGGGCGCGCCGAAATCATCAGCTTTTCGACCGACGGCACCGCGACGTGGTACAACCCGATAAGCTGGTTCAATGCGCTGCGATCGGGCCGCGCGGGAACCGACTTGCGCCCCGAACGTAGCAGCACAGCAAAATAGGGAGCGCGGGCATGGTGGAGCGGGTCGAGCGAAAAGAGCGCGCTCAGGCGCGCGCCAAGGCCACCGCCGACGCGCCCGGCCCGACCGAAATCCGCAGCCACCTCGTCCGCACCGAATTGCTCAAGGCCAGCGTCTGGCTCGGCCTCGCGCTGCTGATCGGCGCGTGCATCGTGTTGATCCAGCCGATCCTGTTGATCTTTGCCGCGATCGTCATGGCGTCGATGCTCGACGGTGGCACCCGGTTGCTTGGCCGCATCCTGCCAATTGCGCGCGGTTGGCGGCTTCTGATCGTCTGCCTGTCGCTGCTCGCCTTTCTGGCGTGGACCGCGATGTTCGCGGGCTCTCAGATCGCCAGTCAGGCGGCAACCCTGCAACAGGTGATCATGTTTCAGGTCGAACGCATCGCGGCTTGGGCCGCCGAACACGGCATGGGCAATTTCCAGATCGATACCAAAACGATCGCCGATAATATCGCGGGCACCGTCGGCCGCGTCACCGCCGCGGTCGGCACGGTGCTGGGCGGGTTGACCAGCCTGGTGATGATCATCGTGCTGGGGATATTCATCGCCATCGAGCCGCGGCTCTACGAACGCGGGGTGGCGTGGATGCTGCCGATGAAGCATCGCGAGAATTTCTACATCACCACCGCGCGCATGGGCTTCACGCTGCGGCGACTGATGGCAGGCCGCCTGCTCGGTATGCTGGTCGAAGGCATCGGGACGTGGCTGGCGTGCATGGCGGTCGGTATCCCGATGGCGGCGCTGATGGGGCTGCTCACCGGTCTGCTCGCCTTCATCCCCAACATCGGCGCGATCGTGTCGGGCATCCTGCTTGTACTGGTCGGTTTTTCGGCAGGCACTGACGCCGGGCTATGGGCAATCGTCATCTACCTGGTCGTGCAGACCGTCGATGGCTATCTGATCGTCCCGATGGTCGCCAAAAAGACCGTCGATCTGGCCCCGGCGCTGGTGCTGGGCGCGCAGATCCTGCTCGGCGCGCTGCTCGGCATCATGGGGCTGTTCCTCGCCGACCCGATTGTCGCGATGATCAAGGTCGCGCTGGAACGCGAGGCCGAGCGCAATGCGGGGGCGGCCAACCAAATCCGTTAGCCCTGAGGAGAGGCTGAGCCTGTCGAAGCCTCGTCTCGAAGGGGTTACCGCGTCAGCGTCCTTCGAGAAGCCGTTTCGGCAAGCTCAATGGCTCCTCAAGACAAACGGAAGATATAGTCATGGCTGCGGCGCACCCGGCGGCGGTCCGCCCGGAGCAGCGCCGCCCGGCGCGCCCTGCATCATCTGTTGCTGCTGCATCATCTGCTGCTGTTGCTGCATCTGCTGCTGCATCGCGCGCACCTCGGCTTCCGACCGGTAATCGAGCAAGGTCACGGTGAAGTGCAACGTGCTGCCGGCCGGGATCGGGCCGGTCGCGCGGTCGCCATAGCCGAGCTGCGGCGGAATGGTGATCTTGTACTCGCCGCCCTTCTTCATCCGGGTCAGCGCTTCCGAAAAGCCCGGAACGACCCCCGCCACCTGCATCGGCGCCTGTTCATTGGCGTCGAACACGGTGCCGTCATCCAGCTTGCCCTCATATTTCACCAGCACGACGTCGGCCTTGGTCGGGCTGTTGCCGGTCCCTTCCTTGACGACTTCGAACCCGATGCGCGGAGTCATATGCCAGGCAAAGGCGGCGCCGAGCGCCAGCAGCGCCAGCAGGCCGAACCACATCAGCCACAGGCCGCTTTTGCTCACCGGGCGCAAGGGAACCGTCGTCACGCTCATGTCTGCTGATCCTTCCGCAAGCGCCCATGGGCGCAAATGTTGGCGAGGCCTATAGGCGGTGCGGCGCGCGGCGGTCCAGAGGCAATTATGCAAGCGAGCGTTAGCGGCGATGTCGGTTCTGGGGTGAATTGCTGACACTCCCCACCCTCGTCATTCCCGCGAAGGCGGGAACCCAGGGTGGGGAAGCCGACGCGCGCCTTGGATTCCCGCTTTCGCGGGAATGACGAAGTAAAAAAGCCGAACGTCGTCTCTTGGCCGCTACCGGCCGTCAACGCCGCGCAACGAAAAAGGCGCCGCGGTTGCCCGCAGCGCCTGTTTCACGATCCGAATCCTTGCAGGAAGGACGGGTCTTACTTGATCCCGTCGCGTTCCATCCGCTTGCGCTCCATCTTGCGGGCGCGGCGGACGGCGGCGGCGTGTTCACGCGCGCGCTTTTCGCTGGGCTTCTCGTAATGACGGCGCAGCTTCATTTCGCGATACACGCCCTCGCGCTGCAACTTCTTCTTGAGCGCGCGAAGGGCCTGGTCGACATTATTGTCGCGAACGATGATCTGCATGTGCCGTGTCGTCTCCGGTTCGTCCAACGATGAACGGCAACCGGATATCCGGTCCGCCATAAATCGCCGATATAAGGGCAATAAAAGAAGCGCCGCGAACCCGCGACGTTCCGATGGCTGGGCCGATAAGAGGATTCGCGGCGAAATGCAAGCCCCCGCGCGGCGAAATGCCCCTGCGCCGCGGATGAACCCGCTGATGAACCGTCCGCCCCGCCTGTGGGATTGTGCCGCCCCCGTGCCTTATGGCATAGGTAGCAGGACAAAACTAACATCATAAAGGGACAGGCGATGGCGACCCAGCTCAAGCGCAACAGCAAATATAGCGAAGCCGAATGGACGGCGCGGCAGGAACTGGCCGCTTGCTACCGCATCTTCGCGATGATGGGCTGGGACGAGATGATCTTCAACCATATCACCGTAAAGCTGGACGATCAGGAAGGCGCCTTTCTGATCAATCCCTATGGCATGCATTTCAGCGAGGTCACCGCCTCCAGCCTGATCAAGATCGACATCGACGGCAACAAGCTGGACGACGATAATCCGTGGCACGTCAACAAGGCCGGGTTCGTCCAGCACAGCCTGTTCCACCGCGTCCTGCCCGACGCCCATGCGATCATCCACACCCACACCACCGCGACGGTCGCGGTGTGCGGGCTGGAAGGCGGCCTGCAACCGGTCAATTTTTATGCCTGCAACTTCATGGGCCAGCTCGCCTATCATGATTTCGAGGGGGTGACGGTGCGCGAGGAAGAAGGCGCGCGGCTGGTCGAACATCTGGGCGACAAGCGGATCCTGATGCTGCGCAACCACGGCCCCGTCGTGATGGGAAAATCGCTGTCCGATGCCTTCATCAAATATTGGGCGCTGCAGCGCGCCTGCGAAATCCAGCTCGCGACGATGAGCATGGGCAAGCCAATTCTGGTCGGCGAGGACGTCATCAAAGTCCATCAGCGCGATCTGTATATGGCGGCGATCCCCGGCCAGTCGGGCAAGGCCGAATTCGACGCAATGGTGCGCAAGGTCGACAAGATCGACACGAGCTGGCGTGACTAATCCCGCGGCGACGTTAAACCTTCGCCGATGACGCGATTCTCAGTCAACGACCGTCCGGTGGAATATCGGATGGAACCCGAAACGCCCCTGCTGTGGGCGCTGCGCGATGCGTCGAACCTGACCGGCACCAAATATGGTTGCGGCACCGGCGAGTGCGGGGCGTGCACCGTCGATATCGATGGCGAATCGATCCGCAGCTGCATGGTCACGATCGCGGAGTGCGAGGGCCGTTTCGTCACCACGATCGAAGGCCTGTCGCGCGACCGCAGCCACCCGGTGCAACAGGCGTGGGTCGCCGAACAGGTGCCGCAATGCGGTTTCTGCCAGTCGGGGATGATCATGGCCGCCGCGGCGCTGCTGCGCACGAACAGCAACCCCAGCGATGCCGACATCGACGCGGCGATCACAAATATCTGCCGCTGCGGCACTTACCCGCGTATCCGCACCGCGATCCGCCGCGCGGGGCGGGTCGTGCGCGGTGAGGAACGCATCGCCGCCGCGCCGCCGCCCGGCATCCGCCCCGAAGATGCGGCGCGCGCCGTCCCCGCGCTGCGCCTGCCCCCCGGCACCTGAGCCCGTTCGTTCCTGTAACTGAACTGTTCATGTAGCTGAACCGCAGGCAACAGCGCGGTTCAGCCGCCGATCATCTTGCCGCCGGTAACACATGATTCATCATCCCGGCTGGCCTCTCCAGCACACGGGACATGAGTTGGAGAATGGCGAGATGAAAAAGATGTTCGGAGGGTTGCTGATCGCTGCGACGATCCTGACCCCCATTGCCCCGGCCGCTGCGCAAGCGTCGGGCGAGCGTATCCAGCTGGCGCAGCGCGGCGACGGTGATCGCGGCAACCGCGGCCCCCGCGGCCCCGAAGCGCGCCGCGGTAATAACGGCGGTGAAGCGCGCGTCCAGCGCCAGCAGACGCAGCAGCCTTCGGCCCAGCGCCAACAGCGCCGCGAAGCCCGCCAGCAGCAGCGCAGCGACAACCCGCAACGGCAGGCCCAGCGCCAGCAGTGGCAACAGCAGCGCGGCAACGATCAACAGCGCCAGGCCCCACGCCAACAGTGGCAGCAGCGTAGCGAACAGCAACGCGCGGCACAGCAGCGCGAAGTCCGTCAGGGCGGCGCCTATGACCGCAACAACGACGGCCAGATCGATCGTCGCTGGGACCGCAACCGCAACGGTCAGGTCGACCAGCGTTACGACCGCAACGACAACAATCGTGTCGACCGTCGCTATGACCGCAATCGCAACGGCGACCTCGATCGCCGCTGGGATCGCAATAACAACAACCGCATCGACCAGCGCGACCGGCGCTATGACCGCAACCGCGACGGCCAGATCGATCGGCGTTACGACCGCAACAACAATGACCGCGTCGATCGCCGCTACAGCGACCGCCGCGGCAACTGGAACCGCTCGTGGCGCGACGACCGCCGCTACAACTGGCGCGATTACCGCCAGCAATACGGCAGCCGCTACCGCCTCGGCGCCTATTATTCGCCGTACCGCAACCACCGCTACACGCGGTTTAGCATCGGGTTCAGCCTGGGATCGCTGTTCTACAGCAGCCGCTACTGGATCAACGATCCGTGGCAGTATCGCCTGCCGCCCGCCTATGACGGCTATCGCTGGGTCCGCTATTACAACGACGCGATCCTGGTCGATACCTACAGCGGCGAAGTGGTCGACGTGATTCACGATTTCTTCTGGTAAGTCCTTTCGATTACCCGAAGACAAACTCGAGGGGTCGGCTTGTCCGGCCCCTCTTTTTATGGGCTTGCCCTCCCCTATCCGGCCCGGCACGGTAGCGTATCAGTCAGGGGAAACAGGATGCGCAAAATCGGACTCGCCGCCGCGGCAACGCTCGCACTTTTGGGGGCCGCCACCGCCAACGCCAAAACCACCGTCATCTACGCCGGAAGCGTCATCACCGACGCCGACAAACCCGCGCAAGGACCGTCGACGATCGTCATCACCGACGATCGCATCACCTCGATCACCGCGGGCCGCGCCGCCGCGCCCGCCGATGCAGAAATCGTCGACCTGGGCGACAGGACTTTGCTCCCCGGCCTGATCGATCTGCACGTCCACCTGACCGGCGATCCCGGCGGCGATTTCCGCAGCGAGGCGGTCGATCCTGACGAATGGGGCGTCGTCGTCGGTGTCAAAAATGCCGGGATCACGCTGCGCGCCGGTTTCACCACGGTGCGTGAGGCGGGGTCGGCGCAATATAGCGCCTTTTCGCTGCGCCGCGGCACCGCCGCGGGGTTCATCACGGGCCCGCGGATCATCGCCGCCGGTCCGGCGCTGTCGATCATCGGCGGGCATGGCGACGTCACCGGCTTTCGCGAGGACGTCCATGACGTGCTCGATCAGGGTTACACCTGCACCGGCGCGCTCGAATGCGCCGAAAAGGTCCGCAAGGCGTCGCGCGCCGGGGCCGACATCATCAAGATCACCGCAACCGGCGGCGTCTTGTCACAGCAAGGCCGCGGGCTGGAGGGGCATTTCACCAGCCCCGAACTGCAAAGCATCGCCGACACTGCCCATTCGCTGGGGCTGAAGGTCATGGCGCACGCCCATGGCGCGCGCGGTATCGAAGCATCGGCGGCGGCGGGGATCGACACCATCGATCATGGCACCTTTGCCGACGACGCAGCACTGAAGGTAATGAAGGCCAAGGGCACCTATCTGGTCCCGACGCTGATGGCGTTCGAAGGCATCCGCGAACGGCTGGGCAAAGGCATCTATACCCCGACGGTCGAAGAAAAGGTCCGCATGACGCTGGGCAGCGTCGGCAAAGCGGTGACCCGCGCCAAGGCGCTCGGCGTGCCCGTCGCCTTTGGCACCGACGCTGGGGTGTTCGAACATGGCCGCAACGGCGGCGAGTTCGCGCTGCTGGTCAAGGCCGGACTGACCCCGCGCGAGGCATTGGCCAGCGCGACCACCGTCGCCGCCAAGGCGCTGTCGATGGAAGGGGAGATCGGCCGCATCGCGCCCGGCATGTCGGCGGACATGATCGCGGTTTCGGGTGATCCGCTCAAGGACGTGGCTGTGCTGGAAAGGATCGATTGGGTGATGGTTCGCGGGCGGGTGGCGGATTGACCGCCGACCTCCAACCTTTCGTTCGTCCTGAGGAGCCATTGAGCTTGGCGAAATGGCGTCTCGAAGGACGCTGGCGCCGCGCTTGATCCTTCGAGACGGGTCTTCGCCGAAGCTCAGCCCCTCCTCAGGACAAACGGACCTTGCTACCACCTTATCAAGTCTAAGCCGCGCGCCGTACCCGCCCTGTCGCCGGCAACACCGCCTTCGTCCCAAGCAACGCTTCCATATCGACCACCTCGGCAAATTTCACCCCGACGCGGTTGCCCGCCGACCAGCGGGCCTCGGCGCTGAACGACTGATCGGCGCCGAAATCCAGCGTCAACGCCGTTCCCGGGGGCACATTCCACAACCCCTCGACCAGCGCCCCGCGCGGCGACATATTGCGGACGATCGCTTCATAATGATAGCCGCCGCTCGCCACCTGGATCGTCCGAAAAATGGTCAGCCGCGGTTCGCGCGTGCTTTTGTAACCGCACGCTTCGGCCCGCCCGCCGCCCTCGCGCAGCAGCGTCAGCACCTCGGCCAGCTCCATCGGGCGCCCATAGATAAAGCCTTGGACATGGCTGCACCCCAGCCCGCGGATCAGCGCCAGATCGTCGTGCGTCTCGACCCCTTCCGCCGTCGTCTCCATCTTGAGCGCGCTGGCCAGCCCGACGATCGACGAGATGATCGCGGCGTTCATGCTGCTGGGATCGGCAGCACCCAGAACAAAGCTCTGGTCGATCTTGATCTTGTCGAACGGCGCCTTTTTCAGATAGCCGAGTGCCGAATAGCCGGTGCCGAAATCGTCGAGCGCCAGCCGGATGCCGGTGCGCTTCAGCTTTTGGAACATCGCCAGATTTTCGGGACTTTCGTCGAGGAACACCCCCTCGGTGATCTCCAGCTCAAGCTGTTCGGGACGGATCCCCGCCGCCGACACCGCGCTCAGGATCGTCGATGGCAGCTTTTCGTTGGCGAACTGGCGCGGCGAAACATTGACCGCGACGCGGTAGCCGGGGCCAAGCAAGGCGATGCTCGCACAGGCGGTGCGGATGATCCATTCGCCGATCGGCACGATCAGGTTCGATTCCTCGGCGATCGGGATGAATTTCGCCGGGCTGATCATCCCCTCGGTCGCGTGATGCCAGCGGATCAGCGCCTCGAACCCCGCGATCCGTTCGCTCTGGACATCGACGATCGGCTGATAGAGCAGCCGCAGCTCGTCCTTGACCAGCGCGTCGCGCAGCGCATCCTCGATCGCCTTTCGCTCGCTCGCCTGATTGTGCATCGCGTCGGCATAGAAACGATAGACGCCGCGCCCCGCATCCTTGGCGGCATAGAGCGCCAGATCGGCGTTGCGGACCAGCGCCGACGCAGACACCCCTTGCCCCTCCGACACCGCGATCCCGACCGAACAGCCGATCCGGACCTGCTCGCCCTCGATCGAAAAGGGCTTGGCCAGGCTGAGGATGATCGCATTGGCAATGCCCGCCAGCTTTTCTGGCTGGCTGAGCTGCGGCACGACGATCTGGAATTCGTCGCCGCCGAGTCGCCCGACCTGGCCCTTGTCGCCGACGATCTGGGTCAGCCTTCCGGCGACCTGCTGCAACAGCTGGTCGCCGACCGGATGCCCCAGCGTGTCATTGACCGCCTTGAAGCGGTCGAGGTCCATCAACAGCAGCGCGCACGGCTGCGGCTGCCCGATATGGCTTTTCAGCGCGCGCTCGAGCAGGTCGGTGATGTGCGGCCGGTTCGCTAGCCCGGTGAGCGTGTCGTAGCGCGCGAGCTGGTTGATCTCACGCTCCGAGCGTTTCTTTTCGGTCAGGTCGGTGCCGCTGCCGCGAAACCCCTGAAAATTGCCGAGTTCGTTGCTGATCGGCTGCCCTGAGATCGACCACCAGCGCTCCTCGCCCGCGACCGCAGCCTGAACCGTCAGCTCCTTGAACGGGGTGCGCGACGACAGGCTGAACCCCAGCGTTCGTTCTTCATTCTCGTCGTTGCCAATGCGTTTGCGGATGATGTCGGTGAACGGTCGTCCAACCAGATCGGACGGCGTCTGCCCCAGCCGCGCGGCGACGGTCGGCGAAATATAGACCAGCTGACCGTGGCGATCGGTTTCCCAGAACCAGCCGCGCCCCGCGCGCTCGAAATCGCGCATCAGGTTGAGCGCGCGCTGCTGGTCGCTGACCGACAGCCGCCGTGCCCGCGTCGCGCGGCGCTGGTGGCGAATGTCTTCGCGCATCATCACAATGAGCAGGCCAAGGAATATGAACCCTGCCACCCCAAACGGCCACGACCCGATACCGATCGCGCCGCCCAGCGCCGTTGCTCCAGCAAAGGCGAAAAAGGCGGGCCTTACGATCGCGACCGCCGACGCTGCGACCAGCAGCGACCCGACCTGGATCGCGGTAAAGGCGTCAAAATAACCGGTGCGGTCGGGAATCGCGATTACGGCAAACATCGCCGCGGCGTTGAGCAGACTACCCAGCGCGATCAGCCCCGTACCGATCATCACCAGCGACCGCAGCCGTTGCTGCATCCAGCGCCGCGGTCGGCGCATCGCCTGGCCCATGACTGTCAGTGCCACGTCACAGCACAGGCCCGCCGCCATCACCAGCCATTGCGACGGATGGGTCATGAAACCGGCAACTCCGGGCGCGAACGCAAAGGCGACAAATGCCAGAAAGCGGCTGATCAGCACGTAATGCCATAGCTGTGTCACGCGCAGCAAACGCGTCACGAATTCGGGCGAATCGAACATCGATTCACCGGTCACAGACTCGCCGACCGTCGGCCGAATGATGCTACGCCGAACCCCCAATTTCCCGCTTGTCCTGCTCGCCTGATCCACCCGGTTCAGTGGCCAAATAGAGGTTGCCAAATCCTTACCGCGGCGCAGTCGTTAACCCCGTTCTTGTGCCATTATGGACGCTATTCCGTTTCGCATCGCAACTTGTTATAGCCGCTTATGCCCGCCGTCCGCCTGCTCCCGCCCGACCGCTTTTTCGACCGCAGCCAATGGGCGGCGATCACCGCCGCATCGCGCTGGCGCGGCATCTGGCTGGTCGCCCATGCGTGGATCGTCAGCATCGCGCTGGTCGGGATCGCGGCATGGTCGCAAAACCCCGCAGCTTGGGCCGTCGCCGTCGTCTTTGTCGGTGGTCGCCAGCTCGGCCTCGCGATCCTGATGCACGACGCCGCGCACGGGCTGCTGCATCCGGTGCGCAAGACCAACAATTTCCTCGGCCAATGGCTGACCGGCGCCGCGGTCGGGTCCGACCTGATCGCCTATCGCACCTATCATCTTCAGCACCACAAATTCACCCAGCAGGCCGAGGATCCCGATCTTTCGCTGTCGAAGCCCTTTCCGACCACGCGCGCCAGCCTCGGCCGCAAGATACTACGCGACCTGACCGGCCAGACCTTTTTCAAACAGCGCATCGCGCAATTCGGCTTCGCGATCGTCGGGCTGAAGGCAATGCTGCGCGGCGAAATGGCTGACAAGGGCCGCGCGAGCACCACCGCCGGAACGCCATTTAACAAGCAGTCCGACGACGGCATGACGTCACCGACGGTCGATCTTGCGGGCGCCATCACGGTGGCGCGCGCGGTCGGCCGGTTCCTGCTTGTCCAGGCGGTGCTCCTCGCCGCCTCTCTCGCGCTCTATGGCTGGACGCCCTATTTGCTCTGGCTCGCCGGACTGGCCACGACCTTTCAGCTATACCTCCGCATCCGCAACATTGCCGAACATGCCTGCACGACGACCGGCAGCGACGATCCCTTCACCCACGCTCGCACCACCCACGCGGGCTGGCTGGCCCGCGCAACGGTAGCGCCATATTGGGTGAATTATCATTCGGAGCACCATCTGTTCATGGGAGTGCCGTGCTACCGGCTGGCCGAAGTGCATGCGATGCTCGGCCGCGCCGGCCGGCATGAATCGATGACCATCGCGCCGGGCTACGCCGCGGTGCTGCGGCAGGTGACCGCCAAGGGTTAGCCGCGGTCCTGCGCAACGAAGCGCGCCCGGGCGCGATCCTTCTCGGTCGTTGCGGGGTCAAAGATCATCCCGTTCATCGCGATATAGACCCCCGACGGCAGCGTCTGTGCCGCCGCCAGTGCAAAGCCGACGTTGAATTCGGCGTCGCTGGCGCGCACCGACGCCGGTTGCATCGCGCCGGTCATCACGATCGTCTTTCCCGCAATCCCCGCCAGCGCCCGGCCGGTGAGGACCATCGTGTCGGTGCCGTGCGTCACCAGAATATGCGCTGCATCGCTCGCCGCCACCGCTGCGCGGATCGCGGCGCGATCGACATCATCCAGTTCCAGGCTGTCCTTGCGCATCAACTGCGTCACCCGGTGCGGGACATGGACATTGTTTTCGCGCAGCAAGTCGGGGATCGCCGCCGGGCCGATCTGAAATTCGGACAGCGCGTCGAAATAGACTTTGTCGATCGTGCCGCCAGTGGTGAATATTTCAATCACGCCAACGCTTCCGCAATCAACCGCCGCGTATTATCGATCCCGAACAGCGCGATAAAGCTGCCCATCCGCGGCCCGGCGCTCGATCCGAGCAGCGTTTCGTAGAGCGCCTTGAACCAATCGCGCAGATTTTCAAAGCCATAGGCCTCGTTCTTGCCGATCTCATACACAATGTTCTGAATGTCATCGGCGCCCGCGTCGGCGGATAGCGCCGCCAGCTTGGCATCGAGCTCGGCCAGCGCCGCCCCTTCGCCGCCCACCGGCTTGCGGCGGCTCAGCGTCGGCGCGACATAGTCGCGGTTATACGCCATCGCATTGTCGATCAGCCGGTCGAGTTCAGGGTAAGTCGCGGCATCGGCACCCTCGACATATTGGCCAAGATAGCGCCAGATCTGGTCCTTCGACGCATCGGCGCCCATCACCCCCACCAGATTGAGCAGCAGCCCGAACGTCACCGGCAATTCGGCCGTGGGAACCGCCTGCCCGCGCGCGACATGGACATGATGCACCGGATTGCCGAGCTGCTTGTCGGCATCCTGCGCCGGATAATTGCCGCGCATCTGCAGATATTCATCGACCGCCTTGGGGATCACCCCGATATGCAGCTGCTTCGCGGCCTTGGGTTCGCGATAGGCAAAGAACGCCAGGCTCTCTTCGCTGCCATAGTCCAGCCATTGCTCGAGGCTCAGACCATTGCCCTTCGACTTCGAGATCTTCTCGCCCTTTTCGTCGAGGAACATCTCGTAAATCAGTCCCTCGGGCTTGCGTCCGCCGAGCGCCTTGGCGATCTTGCCCGACTGGACGCCGCTGTCGGTCAAGTCTTTGCCATACATCTCGTAATCGACGCCGAGCGCGACCCAGCGCATCGCCCAATCGACCTTCCATTGCAGCTTCGCGCCGCCGCCCAGAACGCTGTGCGTGATCATCTGGCCGTCGTCGTCGAACGATACCAGCCCTGCATCGGCATCGACGACGGTCACCGGCACCTGCAACACTACGCCCGATGTCGGGCTGACGGGCAGGATCGGCGAATAGGTCGCGGCACGCTCGGCGCGCAGCGTCGGCAACATGATGTCGAGAATGTCCTGATTGTGGCGCAGGACATTTTTCAGCGCCTCATCGAACGCGCCGTTCTTGTACCGCTCGGTCGAACTGACGAATTCATAGTCAAAGCCAAAACGATCGAGAAACTCGCGCAGCATCGCATTGTTATGATGCGCGAAACTTTCAAACTTCTCGAACGGATCGGGGACGTCGGTCAGCGGCTTGCCGAGATATTCGGTGAGCATCGCATGGTTCGGAACATTGTCGGGCACCTTGCGCAGCCCGTCCATGTCGTCGCTGAACGCCACCAGCCGCGTCGGCGCGCCGGTCATTTCCTCATAGGCGCGGCGAACCATCGTCGTGCGCAGCACTTCGTTGAAGGTGCCGATATGCGGCAGCCCCGACGGACCATAGCCGGTTTCGAACAGCATCGGCGCGCCGCCGGGCTTGCCGTCCGGATAGCGTTTGACCAGCTTGCGCGCTTCCTCGAACGGCCAGGCCTTGGACGTGAGGGCGGCGGCACGAAATTCGGTCACGACAATCTTCCGATATGCAAGCAGTGGGGAACCGCCCTTTCCCGCTTTCGCGCGCTTTTGCAAGCGCACGGTGGCTGAACCGGCCCCTATTCGTGCGCTGCGGGGTCAAGCAGCACGGCAACCGACCCGCGTTTCCGCCCGGTATCGACATAGGCATGCGCCGCCGCAATGGCGTCGAAGCTAAATGTGCCGTCGACCACCGGGCGCAGCACGCCCGAGGCCGCCAGGTCGGCGAGCTGCCGGACATGCTCGGGCTTTTCGCTTGCGGGACCGGCAATGACCCGGCGCCCGCCGCGCCCCGGCGCTCCGATCGTCGCCAGCATATCGGGCACCCCTGCGGCGATCGCCACAAAACGCCCCTTGCGACGCAGCAAAGGCAGCGCCTCGCCGGTCGTCATGCCGCCCGTGGTTTCAAACACGACGTCATAGGCGCCCGGCTGGCCGCGGAAATCAATGGTCGCATAGTCGATCACTGCCGCCGCTCCCAGATCGCGGACCAGATCGGCATTGCGCGCACTGCACACTGCGGTGACCGCGGCGCCGCGGTGGCGCGCGAGTTGGACCAGCGCTGACCCCACCGCGCCCGACGCCCCGACCACCAGCACCCGGTCGCCCGGCGCCACCGCCGCGACCTCCAGAAAATGCAGCGCGGTGCTGCCGCCGAAACACAGCGTCGCCGCCTTGGCAAAGCTGAGGCCATCGGGCTTGCGCGCAATCGGCCCCGTCTCGGCAACACAGCGATATTCGGCGTGGCAGCCCATTGCCCCGCCCGGAAACGCCATCACCGCGTCGCCGGGTCGGTAACGGGTGACGCCAGCCCCCACGGCATCGACGATTCCGGCAAGCTCGGTCCCCAGAATGGGCTGGCGTGGCCCGCGCCAACCAAACAACAATCGCGCGATCAATCCCATGCCGGGCGGAAAACGGGCGGCGCGCAGGCGGCTATCGCCTGAGGTCACCGATGTGGCCACAACTTTCACCCGTACCTCGTTTGCGGCAGGTTCAGGCATCGGCACCTCGCGAAATTCCAGCACCTCGGGCCCGCCGTAGCGGCGGCAGACAACGGCTTGCATCGACAAATCCTGACCTTTGGAGAGGGGGCGGCGCTTTTCTGCACGTTTCGGCGCGAGTCGCCACCCACTGCCATGTACCGGGGCATCACGGCTGCGCCGATTATCGTTACCGGAAAATTTACCATCCAGGGCTTAGCATCACGCCATGAACACACCCCGCATCCCGCAGCCACGCCGCCAGCCCCGCACCCCCGTCGCGATCGAGGTGACGGTCAACGGCGTGCTGAACTTTGTCGAGGGCCAGATTACCGACCTGTCCGAAGGCGGCGCGCGGATCGACGGCGCCAGCATGCCGGCGCGCTCGCGCTGCGAAATCCATTATGGCGGTCAGGTCACTTATGCCGTCGTCATGTGGTCCGAGGTGGACCGCATGGGGGTACGATTCCCTTATGAACTGACCCACGGCCCGCTCTATAACGCCTTGAATCGCGCCCGAAATGCGGTGGCGATCAACCCGGCCCAGATTTTCCTGAACAATCGCACTCCGGTATTTGGCCGCCGCGGGTTGAGCTGAATCATCCACTCCGGCTGGCTCACTATCCCGTCGCCTTTCTGGTAACCCGTGGCTGCGCCGTTCCACGTCGACTTTCGCGAACGAAGCGCGACATTTGAGCTTCAATTTCTTCCTCGCCAAACGATCTTTGCCATCTTTTGCCATCGTATTCGATTACAACAGTGAAAGCGCCAAATTCCCCGATAAACTGCTCAGAATTTATGCCCGGACGCGTGGAATTTCGCTCGCCAAAAAACGCGCACACACCAAAATCTGCACCTGCCGGTATGCCGTACGTCTCTTCGGGCAGCACAGGGTCGCCCTCGACGTTAAGGAATATCGGCAAACTCTGCCCCGTCATATCGGAACGAACAAAGCCGGACATATTGTCGATCAAAGCGCCATGATTACGCCCTTGCAGTTGGAAACCCGTCACCCGAACTGGATCGAAACCGGAGCGCATCATACCCAGCCAATAGACCGGAAATCCTTCCATCTCCCAAAACCACTCCAGCGTTTCCGGATCGGAATGGCGCGCGCTTTGGTGAAATTGCGCAAGAATCTGCGTCCAAAATCGACGCCAAGGAATCATGGATACGAAAATCAGGATTATCGCAGCAAATGCGATAGGCTGATCGACGTTATGGTTCCGAATATGGGGGGGAAGCTCGTCGAGGCCAGCAAGTGTCAGCCATTCGCTAATGTTCGATTTAGCACCTTCAGGTCCAACTGATGCGAAAAAGGCAATTAGGCCCAAGGCAGCCCGAACAATCCAGAGCAGAAATTTTGCCATCACCGCTGACTATCATCGGCTTGGAAGATAGTCACGTTGACTGATCTTGCCGCCGGAATGCGCGCGCTTGCCGCGTTCGCCTTTTGTCCTTAGTTTGGGGCGATGCCTCCGGTCCCCCTTCCCCTGCCCGCGATCCACGCCAGCCATGTCGGCATCTGGATCGCCGACGCGTACGGACGGGTCCAGCGGGTCGGGCGCGGTGAGGCAATTGCGGCGGTTGCAGCGACCCCGCATTTGCTGCTCAATGCGACGCTGACCGGCGATCGGCTCGGCTATCCCGAACTGTCGGGGCTCGACCTGCTCGAACTTTTCGCTTTCCTCTGCCCGGCGCGCTTTGCGGTGCCGACTCCCGCCGGGATCGCCGCCGCGACCGGCCTCGCCCCGCCCAAAGCCGAAGCAGACATCGCCGCTTTTCTGCCGCAAGCGACCGCCGCGATGCTCGCCGGAATCGACAATCCGGCGTGGCCCGAACGCGAGGGCGCGTGGCACGGACTGCAAGCACTGGCGCGCCAGCGCTGGCCGTGGGCGCCCCTCGTCCAACCACGGCTGACGACCCCCGACGCCAATGAACGCTGGCTGTTCGCGCGCCTGCCCGAATGGGAAGAGGCGCCGCCGCGCGCCGCGCCGCGGCAGGTTCGCATCAACCCCGAGGACGTCACCGCGCGTCTCGACCGGCTGACCGGCGACGGCGCCGAACGCCGCCCGGGGCAGCAGGATTATGCCCGCGCCACCGCCGCGATTTTCGAACCGCGCGAGCGCAAGGACGCGCCGCGGATGCTGGTCGCCGAAGCGGGAACCGGGATTGGCAAGACGCTCGGCTATCTCGCCCCCGCCAAACAATGGATCGACCAGTCGGCGGGCAGCGTCTGCATTTCGACCTTCACCAAGGCGCTGCAACGCCAGCTGTCGCGCGAGACCGAGCGGCTGTACCCCGACGCCGCGACGCATCGCGAAAAGGTCGTCGTGCGCAAGGGCCGCGAAAACTACCTCTGCCTGCTCAATCTGGAAGACGCGCTGCAGGGCGGTTTCTCGGGCCGCGCCGCAATCCTGGCGCAGCTGGTCGCCCGCTGGGCCGCCTACACGCGCGACGGCGACATGATCGGCGGCGACCTGCCCGGCTGGCTGCCCGCGCTGTTCCGCCGCAACGGCACCACCGCGCTGACCGACCGGCGCGGCGAGTGCATCTATGCCGGGTGCCCGCACTTCCGCAAATGCTTCATCGAACGCTCGGCGCGCGCCGCGACACAGGCCGACATCATCATCGCCAACCATGCCTTGACGATGGTGCAGGCGGCGCGCCCGCGTGACGGCGGAGCCCCCGCGACACGGCTGATCTTCGACGAGGGTCATCATCTGTGGGACGCCGCCGACTCGATGTTCGCGGCTGCGTTGACGGGCCAAGAAGCGGTGGAAATCCGCCGCTGGGTGCTGGGGCCCGAGGGCAAGTCGCGCGGGCGGCGGCGCGGACTCGCCGCAAGGCTCGCCGACGTCGCCAGCTATGACGAGGCGGGCGAGCGCGCGATTCAGGCGGCGATCACCGCCGCCGCCGAATTGCCCGGCGACGGCTGGCTCGGCCGTTTGTCCGAGAATGATCCATGGGGCGCGATCGAACGCTTGCTCGCCGCGGTGCGTGGACAGGTGTATGCGCGCGCGGTCGACACCCGCACCGCCGATGCGGGCTATGGCCTCGAAACCGAGCTGGCCGATCCCGACGCGGCGCTGGTCACCGCCGCGGCGGCGGCGAGCGACGCGGTCGAGGCGCTGCTGCGCCCGCTGCTGGCGCTGGGCAAGCGGCTCGACGCGCTGGTCGACGATCCGCCCGACTGGCTCGATGGACAAGCGCGGGCGCGCGTCGACGGGGCGCGGCACAGCCTCGGCACACGCATCGACACGCTGGGCGGCTGGCTGTCGCTGCTCGGGCGCGTTGGCGGCCCCGCCAACCCCGATTTTGTCGACTGGCTCGCGATCGACCGCTACGACGGGCGCGAGTTCGACACCGGGTTGCACCGCCACTGGCTCGACCCCGCGCGCCCGATCGCTGAGATCGTCTATCGCCCGGCGCAGGGCGTGCTGGTGACCTCGGCGACCTTGCGCAGCGGGCATGGTGCGAACGGCTGGAGCGAGGCCGACATCCGCACCGGCGCGCGCCACATGGACGGCGGCGTTCAGCATTTCGCCGTCCCCAGCCCGTTCGACTATGCCCGCCAGTCGGAGGTGCTGATCGTCACCGACATCGCGCGCGGCGACCTGCCCGCGCTTGCCGGGGCGTATAGCCGGTTGATCGAAGCATCGGGCGGCGGCGCGCTCGGGCTGTTCAGCGCGATCCGGCGCTTACGCATCGTCCACGCCCGCATCGCCGATCGCCTCGCGCGCGCGGGCCTCCCGCTCTACGCCCAGCATGTCGACCCGCTCGACACCGGCACCCTCGTCGACATCTTCCGCGCCGATCCGCACGCCTCGCTGCTCGGCACCGATGCCTTGCGCGACGGAGTCGATGTCCCGGGCGAATCGCTGCGGCAGGTGATCATGGAGGGGGTGCCTTGGCCGCGCCCGACGATATTGCACGCGGCGCGGCGCGCGGCGCAGGGCGGCAGCGCTTATGACGACATGGTCATTCGCGGCCGCATCGGGCAGGCGTTCGGCCGCCTGATCCGCCGCGCCGACGATTTCGGCCAGTTCGTCATGCTCTCGCCCAGCTTCCCGTCGCGCCTGCTCAGCGCCTTTCCCGAAGGCACCCCGATCCGCCGCCTGCCGCTCGACGAAGCGGTGAATCATGTCGCAGCGGCCAATGTCGAAAGGCGAAAAACCGCCTTTCCAGCCTTTTCACCGTCATAAGTTTGCGGCACAAGGCTGCCGAACGACGGCATAAGCGCGAACGCGCGGGGGAAGATTTTGAAGACTTTGACGATCCTGCGCCACGCCAAATCGGGTTGGGATGTCCAGGTCGAGCGCGATTTCGACCGCCCGATCAACAAGCGCGGCGCGCGCGGCGCCGAAATCATCGGACAATGGCTGAAGCGTCAGAAGCTGCCCATCGACCGCATCATCGCCTCGCCCGCGGTGCGCGTGACCGAAACGCTCGACATCTTCCAGCCCGCCGCGGATCTCGACACCATCGAACCGCATTGGGACCGCCGCATCTATCTCGCGTCCGCCGCGACGCTGATCGACGTCATCCGCGACACTGGCCGTGATGCAGAACATCTGCTGATTTCGGGGCATAATCCGGGGCTGGAAGATCTGATTCTGATGCTCGTGCCCGACACGAGCGGCGACGAATTGCGCGGCGAGGTTGAGGAAAAACTGCCGACGTCGGCGTTGGCCCGGCTCGAGCTCGACATCGCCGACTGGCACGACCTCGACACCGGCATGGCCCGCTTCGCCGCCTTCATCCGCCCCCGCGACCTCGACCCGACGCTGGCGCCCGCGATGGATCACGACTGACAGGTCATCCTCCCTGTCGCGCAGCGATGGGGAGGTGGCAGCGCGAAGCGCTGACGGAGGGGCCATAACGCTCACGTCGCGGCCCCTCCACCATTTGCTTCGCAAACGGTCCCCCTCCCCATCGCTTCGCGACAGGGAGGACCATCTCTCATCGTCATCCCGGATGTGATCCGGGATCCATAGCTGCACCGTCGTCATGGATCCCGGATCAAGTCCGGGATGACGAGGCTGGAAATGACCAGAAGTAGACGTTCCGGTTTCTACAACTTCGTCATTCCCGCGAAAGCGGGAACCTAGGGTGGGGTTAGCCTACGCACGCTCTGGGTCCCCGCTTTCGCGGGGATGACGAATTTGGGGAATAGCAGCTCTCCACCCCAAAGAAGACATTCTCGAACTTATGGTTACGCGATGCCAGTCGCTTCAATCGAGCGCCGCCGCCAATCGCTGGCGTAGCGCGACGAGCGCCGCGACCGGCACCCCGTGCGCCTGCCCCATCGCCCCATTCCCGGTAGCGCGCTGGGCGCGGGCCTCAATGGCTGGTGTTTCAACACCCTTCGCTCCCGTCTCCGACAACGCCTTGCGTGCGCCATCGACGGTGAACCCCTGGACATGCAGCAGATGATGAATCCGCTCGGCCAGCGCGACATCCTCGGCACGGTAATAGCGCCGCCGTCCCGACCGCTGCAGCGGCTTCAACTGCGGAAACCGGGTTTCCCAATAGCGCAGGACGTGCGTCGGAACACCAATCCGCTCTGCCAGCTCACCGATCGCGAGCATCGCCGCCGGCGCCTTGCCGCCGTCCCCGGGCATGTCAGACCCTGCCATGGCAGGCGTCCGGCGGGTTAACCGGCAACGCGCGCACGCATCGTCTGGCTGGCACGAAAGGTCATCACGCGGCGCGGCAGGATCGGCACTTCGATGCCGGTCTTGGGATTGCGCCCGACCCGCTGCGCCTTGTCGCGCAGGACAAAAGTGCCAAAGCCCGAGATTTTGACATTCTGCCCGCCCGCAAGCGCGTCGGACATATGGTCCAGAATCGATTCGACGATCGTCGCCGATTCGTTGCGCGACAAGCCGATCTGCTGGTTGATCTGCGTCGCGATATCGGCTCGCGTAAGCGTTCCTGCGGTCATGATGGTCCCTTCCCCCTCGTGAAGCGAAAATGTTCGAACCGGTCCCGGACAGCCCCCACCGTCACGAGTCCCGTGCCCCTATGTAACAAAAGCGAATTAATCCGCCAAACTGAAACGGATGGAGCGAGAAGTTCATGCGCCGGGGCGATATTACACCCGCAGCACCGCCGCGCCCCAGGTAAAGCCGCCGCCCATCGCCTCCAGCACGACCAGATCGCCGCGCTTGATCCGCCCATCGCGGACCGCGAGGTCGAGCGCCAGCGGCACCGATGCCGCCGACGTGTTGGCGTGCTGATCGACGGTCAGCACGACACGCTCGGCGGGCAGGCCCAGCTTTTTCGCGGTCGCATCGATGATCCGTTTGTTCGCCTGATGCGGCACCACCCAGTCGATCTGGTCGGGCGACAGCCCAACGTCGGCCATCACTTCGCCCAGCACCGACGCCAGGTTGGTGACCGCATGGCGGAATACTTCGCGGCCCTGCATGCGAACATGGCCGACGGTGCCGGTCGTCGACGGCCCGCCGTCGACATACAGCATATCGCAATATTTGCCCTCGGCATGGAGGCGCGTCGCCAAGATACCTTGATCGTCATCGACATCCTTGGCGGACAACACGATGGCCCCCGCCCCGTCGCCGAACAGGACACAGGTCGTGCGATCTTCCCAGTCGAGGATGCGGCTGAAGGTTTCGGACCCGATCACCAGCGCGTGCTTGGCTGCGCCGGTGCGCAGCATCGCGTCGGCAACCGACACCGCATAAAGAAAGCCCGAGCAGACCGCGGCGACGTCGAACGCGATGCAGTCGGGCGCACCAAGGATCGCCTGCACTTTGGTGGCACTGGCCGGAAACGTATTGTCGGGTGTCGCGGTGGCGACGATGATCAGTCCGATGTCCGACGGTTCCAGCCCGGCCGCCGCCAGCGCCTGCTTCGCGGCGTCAGCGCCCAGCGTCGCGGTCGTCTCATCAGGCTCGGCAATATGGCGAAAGCGGATGCCGGTGCGCTCGACGATCCATTCGTCGCTGGTGTCGACGCGTTCCGCGAGTTCGGCGTTCGACACCCGGGTGCGCGGCAGCGCCGATCCGGTCCCAGCCAGAATCGCGCGCAAGGTCATGCCGCGTCGCCGCGGCGGAAATTCGCCAGATCGTCGGTCACCTGCCGCGTAATGTCCTTTTCGATCAGCTCGGCACACAGGTGGACGCAATTCGCGACCCCCTTCGCATCGGCGCTGCCATGACTTTTGAGCACGACGCCATTCAGGCCGAGGAACACCGCGCCATTGTGATTATTGGGGTCGAGATGATGGCGGAGCAACTCGGTCGCGGGGCGCGAGATCAGGAAGCCGATCTTCGAGCGGGTCGAGCTGGTAAACGCCCGGCGCAGCAGGTCGGTGACGAACCGCGCGGTTCCCTCGATCGTCTTCAGCGCGATATTACCCGAAAAACCGTCGTGGACGATCACATCGACCTCGCCGCGCGACAATTTGTCGCCTTCGATAAAGCCCGTAAACTCCATCGGCAACCCCTTGGCCTCGCGCAGCATCGCAGCCGCATCGCGAATTTCGTCGGTGCCCTTCATCTCTTCGGTGCCGATGTTGAGCAGCGCGACGCGTGGGCGCTGCAGCCCCATCGCGGTGCGCGCATAGGCTGCGCCCATCACCGCAAACTGGGTCAGGTTGGTGGCATCGCATTCGGTGTTGGCGCCCAGATCGAGCATGACGACGTCATTGTCGCCCAGCGTCGGCAGCAGTGCCGCGAGCGCGGGCCGGTCGATTCCCGGCATCGTGCGCAGCGCCAGCTTGGCCATCGCCATCAGCGCGCCGGTGTTGCCCGCCGACACGGCGCCGCCGGCATCGCCGCGCTTCACCGCGTCGATCGCCAGCCCCATCGAGGTGCTTTTTGCCTTGCGGATCGCTTGGCTCGGCTTGTCGGACCCCGACACCACGCCATCGGTGTGGATGATGTCCGACGCCGCGCGCAGATTCGGGTGGTTTTCGAGCGCCGCCTTGATCTGCACTTCATCCCCGACAAGGATAAAACGCAGGCCATCGTGCTTGTGGCGCGCCATAGCGGCGCCGGCGAGCATCATCCGCACGCCGACGTCACCGCCCATCGCATCAATCGCGATTCGCGGTGTCAGTGCCATGGGTTTGCGCTCCGGCTAGGGGTCAGGCGCCGACCGACAGCACTTCGCGGCCATTGTAATGGCCACAGGCGTTGCAAAGGTTGTGCGGGCGCTTCAGCTCGCCACAGTTCGGACATTCCTGAAAGGCTTCGACCTTCAGGCTGTCGTGGCTACGGCGCATGCCGCGCTTCGAGGGCGAGGTTTTTCGCTTGGGAACGGCCATTTTATATCCTGCATTCTCAATAGTGTGTCACGAATCGGCTACCCGGATTTGCCACCCCCGTTGCCGGGAATGGCTGGCCCGCCCGCCGCGCGATACTCTGTCCCTGTCCAGTCATGACAGGAAAATCGTCCGCCGAAGGGTGCCTCAACGCCAGAAGGTGTCGGGTGCCGGATCGGGCGGGGCTATAGCGTTTTTGCCCGCAAAGGCAAGCCCTGTGGATGACAATGGCCAAGCAAAAGCGCCGCCCTTGCCGATCGCGTAGCGCGATGTCACACAATGGTCGGCGCCGGGCGACAGCAGCCATGGCCGAATAGGGGGACGCATAATGATAATCTTGCCGATCAGCCTGACGATTGCCGCCGGAGCGGCGCTGCTCAACCTGTGGCTGTCGATCCGCGTCGGCCGCGTCCGCACCAAGGAAAAGATCTTCGTCGGCGACGGCGGCAGCGAGTTGGTGACCCGCCGCATGCGCGCGCACAGCAATTTCGTTGAAAACACCGCGTTTGTCCTGATCCTGCTTGCGCTCGTCGAGCTTGGCCTGGGGTCGTCGATGTGGCTGTGGGGGATTGGCGCGCTGTATCTGGTCGGGCGTATCCTGCACGCGATCGGCATGGACGGCATGATGTGGGGGCGCATGGCCGGCACGATCATCACCATGCTGACCCAACTTGGTCTGGCGCTTGGCGCGCTGGCGATCGTCTATCTGACGCCGGTGAGTGTCACGACGACTGCGATCGAGGAAACGACGGTGGTGGCGCCGAAGTAACTCCTGCACATCGTCATTGCGAGCGTAGCGAAGCAATCCAGGGCGTGACAAGCCGCTCTGGATTGCTTCGCTACGCTCGCAATGACGACGGAGTTTAGCCCGCCACCCCCAACGCAACATCCCCGACAAACGGGTTGGTCCGCCGCTCATGCGCGAAATTGCTGTGGGCGCCGTGGCCAGGCAAGAACGTCGTATCGCCGCCCAGCGGCCACAGTTTCTGCGTGATCGAATCGAGCAATTGCTGATGATTGCCGCGCGGAAAGTCAGTGCGGCCGATCGATCCCTGGAAAATCACGTCGCCGACGATCGCCAGTTTCGACGGCGCGTGGTGGAACACGACATGCCCCGGCGTGTGGCCGGGACAATGGATGACATCGATGGTCAGGTTGCCGACGGTCACCGTGTCGCCATCGACCAGCCAGCGATCGGGCTCGAACACCTCGCCGACCATGCCGAACCGCGCGCCGTCCTCGGCGAATTGTTCGATCCAGAACCGGTCGTCCTCGTGCGGCCCCTCGATCGGCACGCCCAGTTCTTTCGCCAGCATCCCCGCCTGCCCGCAATGGTCCATATGGCCGTGGGTGACGAGGATCTTTTCAACCTCGACCCCGGTCTGACGCACCGCGTCCTTCAGCTTGGGCAGGTCGCCGCCGGGATCGACCAGCGCCGCCTTATTGGTCGCGGTGCACCACAAAAGCGTGCAATTCTGCTGGAAAGCGGTGACCGGCACGATCGCTGCGCGCATCGGAGGGTTGGGAGCGTTCATGCCCGGTGATGTGGGGAAAAGCGGCGCAAATGGCAAGCGTCGGAGCAGCTAACGACCAGTAGCGGACGTGCGCCGTTTTTTCACTTCGTCATTCCCGCGAAAGCGGGAACCCAGGGCGTGCGTCGGCTGATCCCACACTGGGTTCCCGCTTTCGCGGGAATGACGAGAGTGGGAAACGTCTGCTTCCCACCCCAAAGCCGCGGATCAGCGCAGCGTCATCGTGTCGCCTTCGACATTCACAGCCGCCAGCCGCGACAAATAGCTTTGCCCGAGCAGCGACACCCCCATGTCGGCGTCGATCACCGCGGCCTCGACCCCGCGCACTTCGATCCCCTCGATGTCGATGCTGTCGAGCATGACCATGCGCGTCGGGACGTCGCCTCCTGCGGTGCGGGCGGTGCCGGTGACCGGCAGGCGATCGACGTCGATACCAATGGCTTCGGCATCGCGCCGGGTCAGCGCGACGATCGACGCGCCGCTATCGACCATCACGCGAATGTTGGTGCCGTCGATGTCGGCATCGGCGTAGAAATGCGAATCGCTCGATCGGGCGAGCAGCGCCTCACCCGGCGAGCCCGAATTTCCCGCTACTTCGGCCGCGGCCAAAGACCGGTCCTTACGCAGCTTGTGCGTCGTCCAATTGTCGTGATTGCCTGAAATGGCGGCGCTTGTTTCAACGGCATCGCTCGGCGCGGACCGGCTGGCGAGCCCCGCCATGCCGATCGATGCGACCGCGATGACCGCGGCCAAGCCAAGGAAACGCCCGAACATGCTGCGTCTTTTCGCAGCATAGAGTTGGGGATTGGTTAAGCGGGCGGCGGCTCGATAAACGCCCGCCACGTCGGCGCCTCGCCGCGAATGCTATAGGTGATCCGCGCGCAGGCGTAGGGCCGCCCGACACCATTGTCGGCCTCGGCCATAGTGACCGGCCACGGCCCGCTGCCGTTGCCGCCTGCCGCCCAACAGACCAGCGCCTCGGCCTCCTGCCCAGCTTCGATCGCGGCGCGTTCGTCGATGCTCAGCGACGAAGGCGCGCTCCAGCCCAGGATCGAACGATGCATCACGTCTTTGGAAAACAATATATTGCGAAATGACCCTTTGTCGTCACCCAGCAGTGCGGCGACGCGCGCGCGGTCGGCGGCGGCCAGCCATCGCCCGCCCAGCAACGGCGCCCAGCGGGCTTCATCGCCCGAGCGTAGCGCGGCGGCCAATTCGTCCGCGGCAGCGGCAAAACGCGGCGTCCACGCCGAATCGGACGCCAGAGGCACGAGCCGCGCGAGCCGGACGGGCGCCTCATCTTCGGCGGTCAGCAGCGGCGTGGGCGCGCCACTTTCGGCCCCGAAAGCTGGTGCGGCGAGTGCGGCGACCAGCGCCGACGAAATCAGAAACCTACGCATCAGCGGATCATAGCAGGAAACGCCGTGGCTGTCAGGCGTCGGTCGGCACCAGTGCGCCGCGCATCCACGGCGGCGCGGCGGCGGGGTCTAGGCTCTCGACGCGGCGATGCTCGACCGAACAGCCGAGGTCCGGATAGGCGATCACCTGCCGCTTGTCGTCGGCATCAATGATGGGGACGACGACCAGCCGCCGGTTGACCTTTTGCCGCCAGTTCATCCGCGCGGTGTTTTCCTGCCCGACATAGCAACCCTTGGTGAAGCTGACCCCATTGAGTTCGGCGGCATTGCATTCGAGCCACAAGGTCGTGCCGTCGCCGAGTTCGGCGCGGCCCTCGGTGACGCCGAGCGCCAGCCGGTGCGCGCGCCACGCATCATCGGCGCCCGCGTCGCCCTCTGCAGGTGCCAGCCAGCGTCGACCAAGGTCGGACAGGCGCGGGTCAGCGACGCCAGCATCGCCATCCTTGGCCCAATGGACGCACAGATCGGGCTCATGCTCGATCGCGATCGCTCGGCGCAATCGATACAGCGTCAGCCGTTTGGCCAGATCGCCTGCGGCATCGCGCTCGCAATCGATCAACACATCATTGCCATCAGCCCAAAGCAGGAAATCGAACAGCGCCTTGCCCTGCGCGCTGAGCAGCGCCGCCCACACCGGCAGATCCCCGGACGTGTCGTTGGTGACCAGCCCTTGCAGAAAGCCGCGGACATCGTCCCCCGACAAGCGAATGAGGGCGCGGTTGATGAGAGTGGTATTGGCCATGGCCCGACAATAGGGCCGTCGGTCGATGACTTAAAGCCCCTCCCGCTTGCGGGAGGGGTTGGGGTGGGCAGCTACATCCGCTAAGCGCGCAACGGACTCGCCCACCCCCGACCCCTCCCGCAAGCGGGAGGGGGGAGACAGAGATGACCGACCGCCTGACGATCCGCCGCCCCGACGACTGGCACGTCCATCTGCGCGACGGCGCGATGCTGACCCATGTCGCGCGCTTTACCGCGCGGCAATTCGCCCGCGCGATTGTCATGCCGAACCTGTCGCCGCCGGTGACGACCGCCGAGGAAGGCCGCGCGTATCGCGACCGGATCAACGCCGCAGCCCCCGCCGATCTCGACTTCACGCCGCTGATCGTCGCCTATCTGACCGACGCCTCCGACCCCGAAGAGATCGCGCGCGGCCATGCCGAGGGGGTGTTCACCGCCGCCAAACTCTATCCCGCCCACGCCACCACCGGCAGCGCGCACGGTGTCACCGACGTCGCCAACATCATGGGCGTGCTCGAACGGATGCAGGCCATCGGCATGCCGCTGCTGATCCACGGCGAGGTTACCGACCATGACGTCGACATCTTCGACCGCGAGGCGGTGTTTATCGAACGCACTCTGGAACCGCTCGTCCGCGCCCTGCCCGACCTCAAGATCGTGTTCGAACATATCACGACCGCGGAGGCAGCGCAGTTCGTCGCGGGCGCCCCAGATAATGTAGCGGCGACGATCACGCCGCAGCATCTGCATATCAACCGGAACGCGATGCTCGTCGGCGGCATCCGGCCCCACGCCTATTGCCTGCCGGTCGCCAAGCGCGAGCATCACCGCCTGGCGGTGCGCGCCGCCGCGACCTCTGGCTCGCCCAAATTCTTCCTCGGCACCGACAGCGCCCCGCATGCGGTCCACACCAAGGAGGCGTCGTGCGGCTGCGCGGGCATCTTCAATGCGCCTTTCGCGCTGGAAAGCTACATCACCGCCTTCGATGAAGACGGCGCGCTGGACAAATTCGAAGGCTTCGCGAGCGAACATGGCCCGCACTTCTACGGCCTGCCGCTCAATGACGGCACGGTCACGCTGGAACGCAGCGACGTCGTTGTGCCGGACAAGGTCGGCGAGGTCGTCCCGTTTCACGCAGGCGAAACGCTGGGCTGGCGGCTGATCTGACCTACGCTGGCGGCACCCCTTCTTCCTTCGTCACCCCGGACTTGATCCCGGGTCCACGCAACCACCTTGGTCATGGATGCCGGATCAAGTCCGGCATGACGAGCCGAAAAGCAGGCGATCCTATCCCACCGCCACCATCCGTTCCGCGCGCATTTTGCGCCACATATCGAAACTGAACACCGCAATGCTGGTCCAGATCAGCAGGAAGCAGAACAGCTGCGCCGGCATCAGCGGCTCGTCGAACACGAAAAGCCCCAGCAAAAAAACAATGCTTGGCGCCAGATATTGAACGAAACCAAGCGCCGCATAGCTCATTCGCCGCGCCGCGGTCGCGAACAGCAGCAACGGCACCGCGGTGACCACGCCCGCCGCCGCCAACAACAGGCTGATGTCCCCGCTGGCGCCGAAACCGCGCCCGTCGCCGATCCATAGATAATAGGCGGCCGTGGCGGCCGACAGCGGCAACAACAGGGTCGTCTCGATCGCCAGCCCCGGCAGTGATCCGACCGGCACGACCTTGCGGATCAACCCATAGGTGCCGAAACTGAGCGCCAGCGTCAGGCTGATCCACAGCGTATCCAGCGCGCCCGCGAGCAGAATCGCGACGCCAATCGCCGCAATGACCACCGCGAGCGCTTGCAACCGGCTCAATCGTTCGCCGAGGAAGATCATACCCAGCAGCACATTGATCAGCGGATTGAGATAATAACCCAGGCTCGCCGCCAGCAGATGGTCGGTAAACACCGCATGAATATAGACCAGCCAGTTGAGTGCGATCAGCACCGAACTGATCAGCAGCAGGCGCAGCACCCGCCAATCCTTCAGCGCCGCCAGATAGTCGCCGATCTGACGCCGGAACGCCATGATGACGAAGCACAGCGGCAGCGACCAGACGATACGCTGCGCCAGCACCTCGATCGGCGGCACATCCGCCAGCAATTTGAAGAACAGCGGGACAAAGCCCCAAATCGCATAAGCGCCCAGCGCATAGGGCAAGCCGCGCTGCGGCGTCGCCGCGGAAGCGGTCGGCTGGCTCATAAGACGAAACCTGCCTTTCGGCCGAAATTCAGATGATGCCGCCGCCCAGCATCAGGCGGATCACGCCGATGACGATGACGACGATGTTCAGATTGCGCCCACTGGTGCTGCTCGACATCGCGCCCAGCGCCAGCCCGACGACGGCAAAGGGAACGATCACCCAATTCGCCCAGCCAAGCAGCGGGATAAAAGCAAAAACGGCCAAAACCAAAGCGATGGCACCGATGACGAGCGAAGCGATATTGAGCATTTATAGAGTGTCGCACGCCCTTTGCACCGCGGCAAGGGCTTTCGGTTCGTCGATGATATCACTCGCTTCGTCTCGTTGCCCCGCGTTCATGCAACGCGATTGGGGCGCGGGTCGTTTTCTCACCGAAGCGCCCAGAGCCGTTCAGTGGCACAAACCCGGCGGCACGGGGCGCGACACCAGGAAAGGATTACAAAATGCGTAATTTGAACAAGGGCCTGATTGGCGCCATCGCTGCGGCCAGCGTCGCCCTCACCGCGCCGGCCTATGCCGGGATGATGGCACCGGCAAAGGCCGAGGGCTTTCATCAGCTTGACCAGTCGAGCGACTTCCACAAGCGCAAAAAGCGCCATTATCATGACCAGCGCGTGAATGCGAACACCCGCGTGTGGCGCGGCGATGATGGTCGTTATCGCTGCAAGCGCGACAATGGCACCACCGGCCTGCTCATCGGCGGTGCCGTCGGCGGCCTCGCCGGTAACGAAATTGCCGGTCGCGGTGACAAGCTGCTCGGCACCGTCATCGGCGCCGCAGGTGGCGCCCTGATCGGCCGCGAGATTGACCGCGACAAATATCGCTGCCGCTAAGCGATAGAGACCCCGTTACGGGTGTGGGTCCGAGACCCCTCCGCCCGCACACGTGATGGAGAGGGCGCCAACCTGGTCGTTGGCGCCCTCGACCGCGTGCGGGGTCGCTTCGCCCTCTTGTCCCCCTGACCATCTTGCCGCACAAGCGATCCCCCGGACCCCGGGAGAGGATCATCATGCTCAACGGCCCCCTGCTCGTCACCCCGCGGCTCATCCTGCGTCCACCTGCGACGGAGGATTTCGACGCCTTCGCCGAAATGTGCGCCGAACCCGATACCATGCAATTCATCGGCGGCACCTGCCCGCGCGCCGCGGCGTGGCGGATCTGGTGTACGCTGGCCGGCGCGTGGCATATCCGCGGTTTTTCGATGTTTTCGGTGATCGAGCGCGATAGCGGCGAATGGGTCGGGCGGCTTGGCCCATGGGAACCCGATGGCTGGCCTGCTCCTGAAATCGGTTATGGCGTGCGCGCCAAATTTGCGGGCAAGGGCTATGCGTTCGAGGGCGCCGTCGCCGCGTGCGACTTTGCCGTCGAATTCCTGAAATGGCCTGAGCTGATGCACAGCATCGACCCCGCCAACACCCGCTCGCAAGCACTGGCGGTCCGCCTCGGCGCGACAAACAGCGGCCCGACGCGCCTGCCCGCGCCGTTTGAGGACGCCCCCGTCGATGCCTGGACGCAGAGCGCCGACGCCTGGCGGGTCAAACGCAAGGAATTCCTGCCATGATCGACCGGCATGTCGTCTCTGAACGCGCGCAACTCGACGCGTGCAAGGCGCTGCGGCGCGATGTGATCGTGCACCGTCAGGCCGCGGTCGCGACCTCGCGCCTGATCCGCTGCGACCCGAAAGCGTCTCGCTCCGAGACAGTTTTCGGCTAATAAAGTGTTACCCGTTAACGCATTTTGTTCGCGTCTTTTTAACCAGGATCGGGCAATCCGGGTCAAAGATTAAGGGAGTGTTAGCGATGATCTTGCGCGGAAAATGGCTGGTAACCGGCCTGCTGATGGCGGCGGCGCCGCTCGCCGGGTGCCGGGACAACCCCGAAGCGAAGTCAGAACTCGCGCCGCTCGACGACGGCCTGACCAGCGCCGATCCGGCGGTCAAGGGCTCGCTCGAAGACAAGATCATGGTCGATCCCAAGCTCGCCGGTCAGTCGAACCAGAATGCCGTCGGCCCGGGCAACAAGCCCGTCGATGGCGGGGTGCCCGGCGTGGCGGGCGGCAAGGCCGCGACCGCCGCCGAAGCCGCCGCGGCGCAGGCCGCAGGCAAATTGCTGACCGCGCCCAAGGCGCTGCCGTTCGAGGCGGGCTGCGATGGTTGCGACACGAAACAGCGCCCGGTCACCATCGGCGCGCTGGCCCGCGACCAGTCAAAGGGCGCCTGCGATGCCAAGCTGACCTATGGCAATCAATGGGCCGACCGCCTGCCCGCCGCGTTCAAACTCTATCCGCGCGCGACGCTGCGCGAGGCGGCGGGGATCGCGGGGGGCAAGTGCAACATCCGCGTCATCAATTTCCAGACCGCGGCGTCGATCCAGGGCGTGCTCGACTATTACCACACGATGGCGGTGCGCGCCGGCTACACCAGCGATCACCGCGTCAACGGCGCCGAACATATGCTGGGCGGCACCAAGGGCGACCTCGCCTATGTCATCATGGCGCGCCGCGACGGCGGCATGACCGATGTCGACTTGGTGGCTTCGGGCGGCAAATAAACAAAGACCGTAGCCCTGAGCCTGTCGAAGCCTGTCCTGAGCGCCTGCAAGCCTGAGCGCTTGCAAGGCAGTCGAAGGGCGCGCCTATCGCCGATAAGCGCCCTTCGACAGGCTCCGGGCTACGGTGGAATATGAACAATCCACCACCCGACAAAAAAGGCTCCGGTTTCCCGGAGCCTTTTTCTTATCGGACGAAAAGTTCGTCAGACCTTATCACCGAGCGCGCCCTTGACCTTGCCCTGCAAGTTCTGCGCTTCGCCCTTGCGTTCCTGCGCGATGCCTTCGCCGGTCAGCTTGTCGTTGTTCGTTGCCTTGCCAATAGCCTGCTTGGTGTTGCCGATGGCTTCATTGGCGAGACCTTTGGCTTTGTCGGTGAGTTCACCCATGAAAATTCTCCTTAGCTATGGCCGAGGCGACGCTGCCTCTTGCCCCACCAACGAGCCGTTATCGCCAATGTTCCCTCCCACCGACAAACTGTTCTGAAAAAACGGCAATTGACGTGCAGCGCAAATGGGATTGAATGTCGGCATGGCATTTTCACGCCCGATCCTGATCGCCGCAGCCGCGCTGCTGCTTGCCCCCACCGCACTCGCCCAGCCCGCGGCATCACAGGCCGCACCCCAAATCCAATTGCGCGGCCTGACCGATGACGAGGCCAAGGTGCTGATCGCGAAAGTCGCCGACGCGCAAGCCAAAGTGAAGAGGAAAGATCCGGTCACCTTCGAACTGCTGTCGGGCGCGCCCGCCCTATATCCGATGACGCGGGTCGCGCCGCGCGACGCCTTTCTCCGCCTGCCGCTTGCAAAGATATTCAGCGTCGAGCGCAAAGCGACCGATAACAAGCTGTGGCAGCCGTATCGGATCATCGTGGTGCCCGACGGACCTGGAAAATTGCTGTGGGACGTCGAAGTCGTGCTCGGCTTCAACGGCCAGATCGAGCGGATCGAAATGCTCTACCGCCCGCCCGCGCCCTTCTGACCCTGACGCGGCAACCCGAACAGATCGCGCGCATTCTCATGGCGAATTTTCGCCTTTTCCGCAGGCGTGATGTCCAGCTTGTCCAGAGCGTCGAGCGTCTGCGCCAGCGAGAATTGCGGATAGTCCGATCCGATCAGGACATGATCGATGCCGACGTTGCGCATCGTCCAGATGAATTCTTCCTCGATCGGCGCATCGGCAGCCAGCGTCACCATCGCCGAAATGTCGAAATAGATATTGTCGCCGAACAGCCCCTCGGCGGTGCGCGCCATTTTCAGGATGTTCCAGAACCGGAAATTCAATCCGCCCATATGCGCAAACACGAATTTGGTCTTTGGCGCCGCCAGCGCCAGGTTGAACAATTTCTCACTGTCCCCGCCCGGCACGATGTTCGCATTGTCCATCACGACAATGACGCCCAGTTCGCCCGCCCGCCGCACCAGCGCCAATACCCGCGGATCGGCCGGATCGAAACGCTGGGTGTGCGGATGGATTTTGAGCATCTTCACGCCCAGCCCCGCAACGCGCTGTAACTCGTCGCGCGCAGCGGCGCCGTCATAGGGATGGACGGTCGCGATCGGCATCATGGCCGGATGTTTTTTCGCGAGCGCGATTAGCGCCTCGTTGCGGACAGCAATATCGTCAGGATTGCCTTCACGCGCTTGGTTCGGGCCGCCGAACCACATCCCGCCAAAACCGCTGATCGTCAGCCCGGCGGCTTTCGCCTGCGATTCATATTCGGCAATCGACGTTCCGCCGTTCCATAGGTGGACATGACTGTCGAATGCCGGCTGCGCGTCGGCCCCTTGCGGAGCCAAAACGAGAGCGCCGACCAGAAAAAGCAGATGCCGCATCAGATGAGCTAGATCAGCCCCGCCAGCGGGCTCGACGGGTCGGCATAACGACGTACGCCCATGCGCCCGGCCAAATAGGAGTCCCGCCCCGCCTCGACGGCCAGCTTCATCGCGCGCGCCATGCGGATCGGGTCTTTCGCCTCGGCGATCGCGGTATTCATCAGCACCCCGTCGCAGCCAAGTTCCATCGCAACCGCGGCATCGCTCGCGGTGCCGACCCCGGCATCGACCAGCACCGGCACCGACGCCCCCTCGACGATCAGGCGGATCGTCACCCGGTTCTGGATGCCAAGCCCCGACCCGATCGGCGCGCCCAGCGGCATCACCGCAACCGCGCCCGCATCTTCAAGCTGCTTCGCGGCGATCGGATCGTCGACGCAATAGACCATCGGCAGGAAGCCTTCCTTGGCCAGTACCTCGGTCGCCTCCAGCGTCTCGCGCATGTTCGGATAGAGCGTCTTCGCCTCGCCCAACACCTCCAGCTTCACCAGATCCCAGCCGCCCGCCTCGCGCGCCAACCGCAAGGTGCGGATCGCGTCGTCGGCGTTAAAACAGCCCGCGGTGTTCGGCAAATAGGTGATCTTTTTCGGATCGATATAATCGGTCAGCATCGGCGCGCTCGGGTCCGATACATTGACACGCCGCACCGCGACGGTGACGATCTCCGCCCCCGACGCCGCGACCGCCGCCGCATTCTGCTCGAAATCCTTGTATTTGCCGGTCCCGACAATCAGCCGCGACGTGAATGTCCGCCCGGCAACGCTCCAAGTGTCGGTCAACAACCGCCTCCCACAAAATGCACAATTTCCAGCGCATCGCCTTCGGCCAGCGCTACATCGGCCAGCGTCGAGCGCGGCACGATCTCGCGGTTGCGCTCGACCGCGACCTTTTTGACGTCGAGGCCGAGCGAGGCGACGAGATCGGCAATGCTGCCTTCGCGCACCTGCCTTGGATCGCCGTTGAGGATGACAGAAATCACCGTGTACCCGCCTTGCTTTGCCTTTTGCCGAGCAGCCCATATAGGGGGAGCGCCCCTTGCCGCAACCGAAAGCCCCAGCATTGACCGACAAGCCGACCGTTTTTGTCTTTTCCGGCCCCAACCTCAACCTGCTCGGCACCCGCGAGCCGGAGATTTACGGGCATGATACGCTGAACGACATCCACGCCCGGCTCGAAGCGCAGGCCACCACGCTGGGCCTGCGGATCGAGTGCCGCCAGACCAACCACGAAGGTGTGCTGATCGACTGGCTGCACGAAGCCTATATCGCGGGCGCCAAGGCGGTGCTGCTGAACGCGGGTGGCTATACCCACACCTCGATCGCGCTCCATGACGCGATCAAGTCGATCAAGGTCCCGGTGATCGAGGTCCATCTGTCGGACCCGATGAGCCGCGAAGCGTTTCGCCACATCAGCTATGTCGGGATGGCCGCCGTGGCACATTTTGCGGGCCATGGCGCGAACAGCTATACGCTGGCGCTGGACGCCGCCGCGCGTCTCTGACAAGAGGGCGCATCAAAAACGGGGTCCGAGCGTCCTGCGAAAGGACGCCGCAACAACAGGAAAATTCTCATGGGTGACCATAAAGACGATGGCATCAATATCGATCCGGCCTATGTGCGCGCGCTCGCCGAGCTGCTCGACGACACCAGCCTGACCGAAATCGAAGTCGAGGACGGCGACCGCAAGGTCCGCGTCGCACGCAAAGCCGCGGTTGCCGCACCGCCCGTGGCTTATGCGCCTGCTCCAGCAGCGCCGCCGGTCGCAGTCACTCCGGCCGCAGCGCCCGCCGTGGCCGCCCCCGCCGCCGACAGCTTTGCGGGCGCAGTGAAATCGCCGATGGTCGGCACCGTCTATCTGTCGCCCGAACCCGGCGCCCCCAATTTCGCCGCCATCGGTTCGGCGGTCAAGGAAGGCGACACCGTCCTGATCATCGAGGCGATGAAGGTGATGAACCCGATTGTCGCGCCGACATCGGGCACGCTGAAGGCCGTGCATGTCGAGAACAGCCAGCCGGTCGAATTCGACCAGCCGCTGTTCACCATCGGCTGATCAAAACATGGCCATCGAAAAGCTCCTGATCGCCAACCGCGGCGAGATCGCGCTACGCATCCATCGCGCCTGCCACGAAATGGGTATCAAGACGGTTGCGGTCCATTCGACTGCCGACGCCGACGCGATGCACGTTCGGCTCGCCGACGAGGCGGTGTGCATCGGCCCGCCGGCGGCCAAGGACAGCTATCTCAACATCCCGGCGATCATCTCGGCGGCCGAGATCACCGGCGCCGACGCGATCCATCCCGGTTACGGCTTTCTGTCGGAAAATGAGCGTTTTGCCGAGATCATCGAAGCGCACGACATGATCTTCGTCGGGCCGAAGCCCGAGCATATCCGCACCATGGGCGACAAGGTCGAGGCCAAACGCACCGCGGTTGCGCTCGGCTTGCCGGTCGTTCCGGGTTCGCCCGGCGCGGTCACCTATGGCGACGAATGCCGCAAAATGGCCGAGGATATCGGCTATCCGGTGCTGATCAAGGCGGCGTCGGGCGGCGGCGGCCGCGGCATGAAGGTTGTTCCCGATGAAGGCAGCCTGGAAAGCCTGATGGGTCAGGCGTCGAGCGAGGCGGCAGCAGCATTCGGCGATCCGACCGTCTATATGGAAAAATATCTCGGCAACCCGCGCCATATCGAATTTCAGATATTCGGTGACGGCCGCGGGACGGCGATCCATCTCGGCGAGCGCGATTGTTCGCTCCAGCGTCGCCACCAGAAAGTACTCGAAGAAGCCCCCTCGCCGATCATCTCGGCCGAGGAACGCGCTCGCATGGGCGGCATTTGCGCCGATGCCATGGCGAAAATGCAGTATCGCGGCGCCGGGACGATCGAGTTCCTGTGGGAAAATGGAGAATTTTTCTTCATCGAAATGAACACCCGCATTCAGGTCGAGCATCCGGTGACCGAAATGATAACCGGCTTTGATCTGGTCCGCGAACAGATCCGCATCGCGGGCGGTTCGGACCTTTCGGTCAAGCAGGAAGATCTGGAGTTCCGCGGCCATGCGATGGAATGCCGGATCAATGCCGAAGACCCGCGCACCTTCCTGCCCTCACCCGGCAAGGTCACCAATTATCACGCCGCGGGCGGCATGCATGTCCGCGTCGATAGCGGGCTGTATGCCGGCTATTCGATCCCGCCCTATTACGACAGCATGATCGGCAAGCTGATCGTGTATGGCCGCAGCCGCGAAAGCTGCATGATGCGGATGCGCCGCGCACTCGAGGAAATGGTGATCGCCGGGGTCAAGACGAACATCCCGCTGCATCAGGCTTTGCTCGCCGACCCCGATGTGATCCACGGCGATTATACAATCAAATGGTTGGAGGAATGGCTGGCGCGGCAGGATGAAGACGCGAAAGCCTGATCCATCTTATCTTCGGCATTGCGAGCGCAGCGAAGCAATCTCCAGCACCCGACCTTCGCCAGACCGAGGGCTGGAGATTGCCGCGTCGCTTCGCTCCTCGCAATGACGATGAGCTGTGGCTTAGCTCACTTTCACTACCGCCAATTTTTGGCTATGGGCTTTAACCATGGTCAAAAACTGCTCTTTTTCAGCGCGCCCTGCCGCGATTTTTCTCCTCCCGCTCAGCCTGCTGGCCGCGCCCGTGCTCGCCCAAACCGGGGTGAAGGAGGATTCGGTCGTCCTGCAACCCGACAAGGTCGCCGACGATGCGCCGGTGATCGCGGCGCAGATGGAATTGCCGAGCTGGTCGGAGGAAAATGCCACCGCGCTGCTCAGCGTCATCGAGAAAATCGGCGCCGAAGGCCTGTTTGCCAAGGATTATAGCCCCGACGCCCTCGCCGCCGCGATCCTGGCGGGCGATCAGGCGCGGCTCGACAAGACCGCGACTGACACCTTCCTGCTCCTTGCGACCCATCTGCGCGATGGCCGCACCCCCAATGCGGCGCGCAAACAATGGTTCATGGTCGACAGCGACGCCGACAGCGAACCGTTGCTTTCGCTGCTCGGCACCGCGCTGAACGCGGGATTGATCCGCGAAACGCTGATGGCGCTCAACCCCGTGCATCCCGATTTTGCGGCGCTCAAGGCGTCGCTGGCCAAGACCAAGGCGGCCGCCGACGCCAACGCGATCCGCGTCAACATGGAACGCTGGCGCTGGATGCCGCGCGCGCTCGGCGACCGCTATGTCGTCAGCAACGTCCCCGAATATCTGACCCGCGTCGTTCACGGCGGCACGATCATCGCGACGCACAAGGCCGTCGTCGGCAAACCTTCGACCGCAACGCCGCAGCTGAACCCGATGGCCACCGGCATCATCGTCAACCCGACCTGGACGCTGCCGCGCAGCATCATCAACGAAGGCATCGGCGCGACGATCGCGCGCAACCCCGCCTCGGCGCGCGCGCAGGGCTATACCTGGACCGGCAGCGGCAAGACCTTGTCGGTGGTGCAAAAGGCGGGGCCGAACAACGCGCTGGGTGTGATGAAGATGGAGATGCTCAACGAACATGCCATCTACCTTCACGACACGCCGTCAAAGGGCGCGTTCGGCGCTGCGGCGCGCGCGTTCAGCCACGGCTGCATCCGCACCGAAAAGGCGCTGCATTTCTCGGGCCTGATGGCGGTTATGTTCGCGGGCCAAAGCCCCGAAGTGTTCGGCGAAGCGATCGCGAGCGGCAAGACGACGCGCTTTGGCTTTGAAAACCCCTTCCCCGTCTATGTCGCCTATTGGACCGTCATTCCCGACGGCAAGGGCGGGATCAGGAAACTCGCCGACCTCTACGGCCGCGATGCGCCGGTGGTGGCCAGCTTTGCCAAGCCAGGCCGACCGACCGCCGCGATCATTGCACCGGTCGCACCGTCGGTGGTCCCGACGGTCGAAACAACCGCCCGTGTCACGACGCCGGGGACAAGCGGAATTTATTGAGCGGCGGGTGGCGGCGGATTTGTCGAACTAAACAATCGTCGTCCCGGACCCTTCGACTGGGTCCGGGGTGACGAAAACATGGCGGCAGTTCCCCACCTCAAAAGCGGACGCTCCGCCTAATCCGCGGTCGTCGGAAACGTCCCGCTGACCGAGCCCGCGCGGCGGATATTGTCCGCGACTGGCGGCAGCTGGAATGGCGCGGGCACCGGCGGCATCTCGCTCAGCCGGTCGGCGAACAACAACCGCCCCGGCCCCAATTTGTAGAGGATCATCGGCAGCAGTTCCTCGCCGAAGACGAAGCACCCTTCGCTGCGCCCCAGCTTGCCCTGCGTCGCGATCAGCGCCGGGTCGGCATACCACGCGCCATGGACGACGATCGCGCGCATATCGGCGCTGTAATTATCCGGCTCCAGGCCCGCGAGCCGCATCGACGATCCGTTGGCGCCCCAATAATAATCGCCGGTGCGATACGCGCCGCGCGACGTCGCCAGACTGCCCATGCGGTTCGAGAAGCTCTTGAGCCAACCATCATGCTGCGGGTCCGACCCGCGGCCGTGGGTGACCGGGAACATATCGACCTTTCCCGCCACCATATCGACCAGCGCAAAGCGCGGCCGCGCCGATGGCAGGCCGAAATCGACAACGCCGACGCGGTCGGTCTGGGGGATATTGCGGCTCTGCATCGCCAGCTGTTTGCGCGCGACGGCCAGATAATCGACCGGCGGCGGCAACGGCGCCACCGGTTGCTGGATCCAGTCGGGCAGTTGCGCGCGCAACGGCGCGGCAGCCAACGCCCCGGCCCCGGCGAGCCCCGCCAGCATCGCCCTGCGATCGAAGATTTCAGTCACGTTTAACCCAACCCCGCATTGGCCGCCTTTGGCGATCCTTCGACTGTGCATAAGTCGTGTTTTGGCCGCGAAAGGCAAGCACGTGGTTCCCTGTCATGCGGGAAGATGTGCCATATATGCTATGAATAGCGGGTTTACGGTGCGGTAAGCCGCGGTTAGGACGCAGTCCATGAACGCAACTATCTGGCACAATCCCGCCTGCGGCACCTCGCGCAAGACGTTGGCCATCCTTCAGGAAACGCCAAATATCGACCTGACGGTCGTCGAATATCTGAAGCATCCCTATGCAGCGGACAAGCTGCGCCAGCTGTTCACCGATGCGGGCCTGACCGCGCGCGACGCGCTGCGCCTGCGCGGCACCGACGCCGAGGACCGCGGTCTGAAGGACGCCAGCGAGGACGCGATCATCGCCGCGATGGTCGCCAACCCGGCCTATGTCGAACGCCCATTTGTCGAAACCGCCAAGGGCGCCCGCCTCTGCCGTCCGCAGGATGTGGTGCGCGAGATTCTTTAAGCGGCGGCGATCCGCCCGCCGCTGATTCGGAACCGCGTGACCGGACCCGGCATGTTGTCGAACAGCGCCGCTTCGGTCCCCGTCAGCCACGCCTGCCCCCCTTGCCCCGCCAGCCGCTCATAGAGCGCGCCGCGCCGCAAGGGATCAAGGTGCGCCGCGACCTCGTCGAGCAGCAACACCGGCCGCTGTCCCCGCGCGCGCGCGACGCAATCGCTGTGCGCCAGCACCAGCGACAGCAGCATCGCCTTTTGCTCGCCGGTCGAACAACGCGCTGCGGCGCGGCCGGTCGCGGCATGAACGGCGATCAGGTCGTCACGATGCGGCCCGGCGGTCGCCCGTCCTGCTGCGGCATCGATCCGCCGCCGCGCCAGGAACAGCCCCTGCAACGCCGCGCCATCGTGCGGCGCGCCGCGCGGCGCGCCGTCGCTATCGACCAGCGTCAGCAGCGGGCGGGCAAAGGGGGCTTCGGGCTGTTCGGCCAGTTCGGCCGACAGGGCGGTCAGCATATGTTGTCGCGCCGCATCCATCGCGGCGCCATGTTCGGCGAGCTGCGCCTCCAGGCTGGCCAGCCATTGCGGGTCGGCGCTGGACAGGTCGGCGAGCAGTTTGCCGCGCGCGCGCAGCGCCGCGTCGTAGCGGTTGCTGTGCTGGGCGTGCCGCGGGTCGAGCGCGAGCACCAGCCGGTCGAGAAAACGCCGCCGGTTGCCCGCGGTCTCGACGAACAGCCGGTCCATCGCCGGGGTCAGCCACAGCACCGCCAGCCATTCGCCCAGCGACGCCGCCGCCGCGGCGCTACCGTTGATCCGCACGATCCGCCGCCCCGGATGCGCGGGCTCGATCCCGGTTCCCAACGACACCGGCGCCAACGCCGCGACCGGCTGCACCTCGGCGAACACCGCAAAGCCGCCGGTCGCACCGTCGCGGACCATGTCGCTCAGCGCGGCGCGGCGTAGCCCGCGTCCCGGCGCCAGCAGCGAAATTGCCTCCAATATATTGGTCTTGCCCGCGCCATTGTCGCCGTGCAGCGCGACCAGCCCCGGCTCCGCGACCAATTCGGCACCGGCATGATTGCGAAAATCGGTCAGCGAAAGGCGGGTCAGCGTCATCCTGTATGCCGCCTACCGCAGCTACTCCAACCGCGCCACCCCACTCCCATCGACCGTCATCGCGGCGAAGGCCGGGATCTCACCGTAGCATCCAAATGCGGCCGAGAGATCATGTGCTCGCCAAACTGCAATGCTCTATGGACATTTTTTCGATTAGCGGGAAATTTCACCACCATCGCGTAACTTTTGCGCAGAAATAATCTGTCGTAAACCTGAAAACCGCGCTTAACCGCCAATGAACGAATTTGGCACGGTCCCTGCAACAGTGTCGGCATCCACCGGATGGCCCGGATGGAAGGTTCAAGGAAGGAAAATATCATGGCCCATTTCAATGTCGACTCGTTCAAGAGCTATGCGATCGCCGCCGTTGCTTCGCTGTACTGCTCGATCATGTTCCTCGCCGCTGTCGGCCCCAGCAACCTGGTCGCCTGACCCGCTGCGGTGCATAACAACGCCGGCCACTGGCCGGGATGGAAAGGAAAGAAATGAAACAGGGTTTTCGCAAGAATCGTCGCGATGGTGTGATCTTTGGCGTCTGCGCCGGGATGGCAGACCAGTTCGGCTTCGACGTCTTGTGGGCGCGCGTCGGTTTTGTCGCCCTGACGCTTCTGGGCTTCGGCCTGCCACTGCTGCTGTACCTCGCCGTCGCGATCCTCGCGCCATAGGACAGCGCCACGGGCCGGATGCCTTTCAGGCACAGTCGCACCGGCCCGCACATTCCCAAGCAACCAAGGGCTCACCGGCCACCCCGGTGGGCCCTTTTCTGTTATCGGCGTCTGCTATCGACCGGAAACGGACCTACACTCTCGTCATCCCGGACTTGATCCGGGATCCATCCGCCTTCTCAGTATAGTGCGGCGCAAGGCCTCTTGGACCCCGGATCAAGTCCGGGGTGACGAGTTCATGCGGGCAGCTTCCCACCCCAAATCTGACGGCGAAGCGTCTCTCTCAACAAAGAAAAAGCCCCGCCGGATCGCTCCGGCGGGGCTTGTTTCTGTCGGGTCGTAAGGACCGAAGCGGTTACGCCTCGCCCTCGCCCTCCGGACGATCTTCGACCATCACGTCATCGGTCGTGAAGTCTTCGCCCTGGACCTTGCCGAGCGGATCATCGCCCATCGCGGCTTCCGGACCTTGCGCCAGTTCGGCGGCATGTTCGGCGGCGGCGCTGGCCGGGGCGATCAGATCGACCTGGGCCGCGGCGCGCATCGATGCGCGCAGCGCAGCATCCTTGCTCGACGCGGTCACGCGGACGCGGTTCATCGCGGCGCCGGTACCCGCCGGGATCAGACGGCCGACGATGACGTTTTCCTTCAGCCCGATCAGCGAGTCGACCTTGCCCTGCACCGATGCTTCGGTGAGCACGCGGGTCGTTTCCTGGAACGATGCCGCCGAAACGAAGCTGCGCGTTTGCAGCGACGCCTTGGTGATACCCAGCAGGACCGGACGGCCCTCGGCAGGCACGCCATTCTTCGGCAGCTTGGCGTTATATTCCATCATCTCCAGATAATCGAGCTGTTCGCCAGGCAGCAACGTCGTGTCGCCACCCGCGGTGATCTCGACCTTCTGCAGCATCTGGCGAACGATCACCTCGATGTGCTTGTCGTTGATCTTCACGCCCTGGAGTCGATAGACTTCCTGGATTTCCGCGACCAGATATTCGGCCAGCGCCTCGACGCCCATGACGTCCAGAATGTCGTGCGGGTTCGGCGAACCGCTGATCAAGGCGTCGCCGCGCTTGACCTGGTCGCCTTCCTGCACTTCCAGCACCTTTGACTTGGGGATCAGATATTCGATCGGATCGCCTTCTTCCGGAACGATCGCAATCTTGCGCTTCGCCTTGTAATCCTTGACGAATTCAATGCGACCGCTGATCTTGGCGATCACGCTGTTGTCCTTCGGAATGCGCGCTTCGAACAGCTCGGCCACCCGCGGCAGACCGCCGGTGATGTCGCGCGTCTTCGACGCTTCGCGGCTGACACGGGCGAGAACGTCGCCCGCCTGCACCGTCTGGCCGTCCTCGACCGACAGCATCGTGCCGACCGCGAGCAGGTAGCGCGCGGCTTCACCCGATGCATCGTCAAGCAGGGTCAGGCGCGGCTGAAGGTCTTCCTTCTTGGCGCGGCCGGCCGAACGATATTCGATCACGACGCGCTGGGCGATGCCCGTCGCTTCGTCGACCTGTTCGATCAGGGTCTTGGTGTCTTCCAGATCCTGATACTTCACGACGCCCTGCTTTTCGGTGATCAGCGGCATGGTGAACGGATCCCATTCGGCAATCCGGTCGCCCTTTTTCACCTTGTCGCCATCCTTGAACAGGATCTGCGCACCATAAGGCAGCTTGTGCGACGCGCGTTCGCGGCCTTCGCTGTCGATCACCGCAACTTCGCCCGAACGGGCAAGCGCCAGACGGCGGCCGCGCTGGTCGACGATCGTCGGCATGTCACGATATTCGATCGTGCCGTCCGAGATCGATTCGGCGTTCGACTGCTCGTTGACCTGCGCCGCACCACCGATGTGGAAGGTACGCATGGTCAGCTGGGTGCCGGGTTCGCCGATCGACTGCGCGGCGATAACGCCGACCGCTTCGCCGATGTTCACCGGGGTCCCGCGGGCGAGATCACGGCCATAGCATTTGCCGCAAACGCCCAGCACCGCTTCGCAAACCAACGGCGAGCGGATCTTGACCGACTGAACCTCGGCATCTTCGATCCGCTGCGTCGTCGGTTCATCAAGCAGGGTGCCGACCGGGGCCAGCACATTGCCGTCCTTGTCGAGCACATCTTCCAGCGTCGTGCGGCCCAGGATGCGTTCGCCCAGCGAGGCGATCGTCGAACCGCCCTGGATGATCGCGCGCATTTCCATGCCGCGGGTCGTGCCGCAATCTTCCTCGATCACGACGCAGTCCTGCGACACGTCGACCAGACGCCGGGTCAGATACCCCGAGTTTGCCGTCTTGAGCGCGGTGTCGGCCAGACCCTTACGGGCACCGTGGGTCGAGTTGAAATATTCAAGAACGGTCAGACCTTCCTTGAAGTTCGAGATGATCGGCGTTTCGATGATCTCGCCCGACGGCTTGGCCATCAGGCCGCGCATCCCGGCGAGCTGCTTCATCTGCGCCTGCGAACCACGGGCACCCGAGTGCGCCATCATATAGATCGAGTTGATCGGGGCCAGACGGCCCGTTTTCGGATCCTTCGGCTCGGCGCGGATTTCGTCCATCATCGCGGTCGCGACCTTGTCGCCGCACTGCGACCAGGCGTCGATCGCCTTGTTGTACTTTTCCTGCTGCGTGATCAGGCCGTCCTGATACTGCTGCTCGAAATCCTTCACCAGGGCGCGGGTTTCGTCGACCATGCCTTCCTTCGACGCCGGGATGATCATGTCATCCTTGCCGAAGGAAATGCCGGCCTTGAACGCGTTGCGGAAGCCCAGCGCCATGATGGCGTCGGCGAACAGCACGGTCTCTTTCTGGCCGGTGTGGCGATAGACCTGATCGATCACGTCGCCGATTTCCTTCTTGGTCAGAAGGCGGTTGACGACGTCGAAGGGCACCGTGTGCGATTTCGGCAGGCATTCGCCGATCAGCATCCGGCCCGGGGTCGTTTCGAAGCGGCGCAGATATTCATTGCCCTTCTCATCGGTCTGGGGAACGCGGCTGATCACCTTGCTGTGCAGGGTCACCGCACCGACGTGCAGCGCCTGATGCACTTCGGCCATGTCGGCCAGCAGCATGCCCTCACCGGGTTCGCCGGCGCGCTCCATCGACAGATAATAGAGACCCAGCACCATGTCCTGCGACGGAACGATGATCGGCTTGCCGTTCGCGGGGCTCAGGATGTTGTTGGTCGACATCATCAGCACGCGCGCTTCCAGCTGGGCTTCCAGGCTCAGCGGGACGTGGACGGCCATCTGGTCGCCGTCGAAGTCGGCGTTGAACGCGGCGCAGACCAGCGGATGCAGCTGGATCGCCTTGCCTTCGATCAGCACCGGCTCGAACGCCTGGATGCCCAGGCGGTGAAGCGTCGGGGCGCGGTTCAGCAGGACCGGGTGCTCACGAATGACTTCGTCGAGGATGTCCCAGACTTCCTTGCGTTCCTTTTCGACCCACTTCTTCGCCTGCTTCAGGGTCATCGACAGACCCTTGGCGTCAAGGCGGGCATAGATGAACGGCTTGAACAGCTCGAGCGCCATCTTTTTCGGCAGGCCGCACTGGTGCAGCTTGAGTTCGGGACCGGTCACGATCACCGAACGGCCCGAATAGTCGACGCGCTTGCCGAGCAGGTTCTGGCGGAAGCGGCCCTGCTTGCCCTTCAGCATGTCGGACAGCGATTTGAGGGGCCGTTTGTTGGCGCCGGTGATCGTGCGACCGCGGCGACCGTTGTCGAACAGCGCGTCGACGGCTTCCTGCAACATGCGCTTTTCGTTGCGGACGATGATGTCCGGCGCGCGCAGTTCCATCAGCCGCTTCAAACGGTTGTTGCGGTTGATGACGCGGCGATACAGGTCGTTGAGATCCGACGTCGCAAAGCGCCCGCCGTCGAGCGGCACCAGCGGGCGCAGTTCGGGCGGAATGACCGGCACGACTTCCAGGATCATCCACTCGGGGCGGTTGCCCGATTCGATGAACGATTCCACGACCTTCAGGCGCTTGATGATCTTCTTGGGCTTCAGCTCCGACTTGGTCGTCGCCAGATCTTCCATCAGATCGGCGCGTTCCTGCTCCAGATCGAGATTTTCGAGCAGCACGCGGATCGCTTCGGCGCCGATGCCAGCCGAAAAGGCGTCTTCGCCATATTCGTCCTGCGCGTCGAGCAGCTCGTCTTCGGTCAGCAGCTGGAATTTCTCGAGCGGGGTCAGGCCGGGTTCAAGAACGATATAGGCCTCGAAATACAGAACGCGCTCAAGCTGCTTGAGCTGCATATCGAGCAGCAGGCCGATGCGCGACGGCAGCGACTTCAGGAACCAGATGTGCGCGACGGGCGCGGCGAGCTCGATATGGCCCATGCGCTCGCGGCGGACCTTGGTCACCGTGACTTCGACACCGCATTTTTCGCAGACGATGCCTTTGTATTTCATGCGCTTATACTTGCCGCACAGGCATTCATAATCCTTGATCGGGCCAAAGATGCGGGCGCAGAACAGGCCGTCACGCTCGGGCTTGAACGTGCGGTAGTTGATGGTTTCGGGCTTCTTGATCTCGCCGAACGACCACGAGCGGATTCGCTCGGGGCTCGCGATGCCGATCTTGATCATGTCAAAGGTTTCGGGCTTCGCGACCGGATTCATGAAGTTGGTAAGCTGGTTCATATTCTAGCTCCACTCTTCCCCCTTCGCGCCGGGCGAAGGGGGTGAGGATAAGATCTTATTCGGCGGCTTCGGGAAGGGCGTCGGGCGCCTCGTCGGGGTCCTGATCCGCATGGGATGACAGTTCGACGTTGAGGCCGAGCGAACGCATTTCCTTGACGAGCACGTTAAAGCTCTCGGGAATACCGGCCTCGAAGGTGTCGTCACCCTTGACGATCGCTTCGTAAACCTTGGTGCGGCCGATCACGTCATCGGACTTCACCGTCAGCATTTCCTGAAGCGTATAGGCCGCGCCATAGGCCTGGAGCGCCCAGACCTCCATTTCCCCGAAGCGCTGGCCACCGAACTGCGCCTTACCGCCCAGCGGCTGCTGGGTGACAAGCGAGTAGGGACCGATCGAACGCGCGTGGATCTTGTCGTCGACCAGGTGATGCAGCTTCAGGATATACATATATCCCACCGTCACCTTGCGGTCGAACCGGTCGCCGGTGCGACCGTCGTACAGATCGACCTGACCCGACCGGTCGAGACCGGCGCGTTCCAGCATCGCCGACACGTCGGCTTCGCGCGCGCCATCGAACACCGGGGTCGCAAAGGGGACGCCGACCGACAGATTGCCCGCCAGTTCGACGACTTCTTCGGCCGTCCGCGCCTTGATTTCGTCGGCATATTCATCGCCATAGGCCTGAAGCAGCGCTTCGCGAACCGCCTCGGGAGGGGCTCCCGCCTCGGGGTCGGGGTTCGCCATGCGCCAATCTTCGAGCGCGGTGGTGATCTGGCGACCAAAGCCGCGCGATGCCCAGCCAAGATGCGTTTCCAGAATCTGCCCGACGTTCATGCGCGACGGCACGCCCAGCGGATTGAGCACGAAATCGACATGCGTGCCATCTTCCAGGAACGGCATGTCTTCGACCGGCAGAATGCGGCTGATGATGCCCTTGTTGCCGTGACGGCCGGCCATCTTGTCGCCCGATTGCAGCTTGCGCTTCACCGCGACAAAGACCTTGACCATCTTGAGCACGCCCGGGGCGAGTTCGTCGCCGCGCTGCAGCTTTTCGACGCGATCTTCATATTTCGCGCTGATCCGCTTGATCGCGTCGTCATACTGCGCCTTGATCGCTTCGAGGGCGGTCTGGCTGTTGTCATCGACAACCGCCAGCTTCCACCAGTCGCCGCGGTCGAGTTCGACCAGCATCTCTTCGGTGACGACGTCGCCCTTCTTCAGGCCCTTCGGCACCGCGCTGGTCGCTTGACCGATCAGCAGGTCCTTCAAGCTCGAGAAGGTCGCACGGTTGAGGATCGCGCGCTCGTCGTCGGCATCCTGCTTCAGACGCTCGATCTCTTCGCGTTCGATCGCGATCGCGCGCTCGTCCTTGTCGATGCCGTGGCGGTTGAACACGCGGACTTCGACGACGGTACCCGACACGCCCGGCGGCAGGCGGAGCGAGGTGTCGCGCACATCGCTGGCCTTTTCGCCAAAGATCGCGCGCAGCAGCTTCTCCTCCGGCGTCATCGGCGATTCACCCTTGGGGGTGATCTTGCCGGCCAGAATGTCGCCCGGGCCGACTTCCGCGCCGATATAGACGATGCCCGCTTCGTCGAGGTTGCGTAGGGCTTCCTCGCCGACGTTCGGGATGTCGCGGGTGATGTCTTCCGGCCCCAGGCGCGTGTCGCGGGCGGTGACTTCGAATTCCTCGATGTGGATCGAGGTGAAGACGTCGTCCTTCACGATGCGTTCGCTGATGAGGATCGAGTCCTCATAGTTGTAACCGTTCCACGGCATGAACGCGACGAGCACATTCTTGCCGAGCGCCAGTTCGCCCAGTTCGGTCGACGGACCGTCGGCGATGATGTCGCCGGTCTTGACCACTTCGCCCACCTTCACCAGCGGACGCTGGTTGATGCAGGTGTTCTGGTTCGAACGCTGGAACTTTTGCAGGCGATAGATGTCGACGCCCGACTTGCCGGGTTCGACCATATCGGTCGCACGGATAACGATACGCGTCGCATCGACCTGGTCGATCACGCCGCCGCGACGGGCGGCGATCGCCGCACCTGAGTCGCGGGCCACGGTTTCTTCCATGCCGGTGCCGACGACCGGCGCTTCGGCACGGATCAACGGGACAGCCTGACGCTGCATGTTCGATCCCATCAGCGCGCGGTTGGCGTCATCGTTTTCCAGGAACGGGATCAGCGATGCGGCGACCGAAACCAGCTGCTTCGGCGACACGTCCATCAACGTGATCTGGTCCTTGGGCGCCATCAGGAATTCGCCCGCTTCGCGCGCCGAGATCAGCTCGTCGATAAAGCTGCCGTCAGGGTTCAAATCGGCGTTCGCCTGCGCGACCGTGTGCTTCTGCTCTTCCATCGCCGACAGATAGACAACCTCGGTCGTCACCTTGCCGTCGATGATCTTGCGGTACGGGGTTTCGATGAAGCCATATTTGTTGACCCGCGCAAAGGTGGCGAGCGAGTTGATCAGACCGATGTTCGGGCCTTCCGGCGTTTCGATCGGGCAGATACGGCCATAGTGGGTCGGGTGAACGTCGCGGACTTCAAAGCCCGCGCGCTCGCGGGTCAGACCGCCCGGCCCAAGCGCCGACACGCGACGCTTGTGGGTGACTTCGGACAGCGGGTTGGTCTGATCCATGAACTGCGAAAGCTGCGACGAACCAAAGAATTCGCGCACCGCGGCCACCGCCGGCTTGGCGTTGATCAGGTCATTCGGCATCACGGTCGACACATCGACCGAGCTCATGCGCTCCTTCACCGCGCGCTCCATGCGAAGCAAGCCGACGCGATACTGGTTTTCCAGCAGCTCGCCGACCGAACGGACGCGGCGGTTGCCGAGGTTGTCGATGTCGTCGATTTCGCCCTTGCCGTCCTTCAGGTTCACCAGCTCCTTGACGACGGCCAGAATGTCGTCGCTGCGCAGCGTGGTGACCGTGTCCTCGGCGTCGAGGCCGAGGCGCATGTTCAGCTTGACGCGGCCCACGGCCGACAGGTCGTAACGCTCGGGGTCAAAGAACAGGCCGCCGAACAACGCTTCCGCAGTTTCGCGCGTCGGCGGTTCGCCGGGGCGCATGACGCGGTAGATGTCGCTCAATGCCTGATCGCGATCCTCGGCCTTGTCGGCCTTCAGCGTGTTGCGGATCCACGGACCCGTGTTGTTGTGATCAATGTCGAGCAGCACCAGCTTGTCGATGCCCGCACCGTCGATCTTTTCCAGATTTTCGGCGCTCACTTCGTCACCGGCTTCGATGTAGATCTCGCCGGTCGATTCGTTGATCAGATCATAGGCGCTGTAACGACCGAAGATTTCCTCGGTCGGGATCAACAGCGTGTCGAGACCGTCCTTCGCGGCCTTGTTGGCCAGGCGCGGACTGATCTTGTGGCCGGCGGCGAACACGACTTCGCCGGTCTTGGCATCCACCACATCGAACGCAGGCTTCGAACCGCGCCAGTTTTCGACCTGGAACGGCACGCGCCAGCCGTTTTCGGCGCGCTCAAAGACCAAACGGTCATAGAAATGGTTGAGGATTTCCTCGCCCGACATGCCCAGCGCGTAGAGCAGGCTGGTGACCGGCAGCTTGCGCTTGCGGTCGATACGGACGTTGACGATATCCTTGGCGTCGAATTCGAAATCGAGCCATGAACCGCGGTACGGAATGACGCGCGCGGCAAACAGGAACTTGCCCGACGAGTGGGTCTTGCCACGGTCATGGTCGAACAGCACACCCGGCGAACGGTGCATCTGCGACACGATGACGCGCTCGGTGCCGTTGACGAAGAAGGTGCCGTTCTCGGTCATGAGCGGCATGTCGCCCATGTAAACGTCCTGCTCCTTGATATCGAGGACCGAGCGGGTGTCGGTTTCGCTGTCGACTTCAAAGACGATCAGGCGCAGCGTGACCTTCATCGGCGCCGCATAGGTGATGCCGCGCTGGCGGCATTCATCGACGTCATACTTCGGCGCTTCGAGTTCGTAATGGACGAAGTCGAGCTCGGCGGTGCCGGCGAAATCGCGGATCGGGAATACGCTGCGCAGCGTCTTTTCCAGGCCCGAGACATAACCGACCGACGGGTCGGACCGCAGGAACTGCTCATAGGATTCGCGCTGCACCTCGATGAGGTTGGGCATCTCCACCGCTTCGTGGATGTTGCCGAACAGCTTGCGGATTCGCTTGCTCGCGGTCGCTTCGAGGGCCTTGCCCACCGACTTCGCCTTGGTCGCCATAAGTGATTGTCTCGCCTGTCAAAAAATCAAAATCGCGGACGCATCGACGCGAAAAAAGCCGCAGGCAACCGTTGCCGGTTTACCGCAGCTTTCCAACGCCTGTCGAAATCCCCACCGACCTATCCGTACAATCCGCTGCGCAAGGCGGACTCTATCTCGAACGATGGGGTGTGGGGGCGATATAGGATTGGGGCAGCGGAGTGTCAACGGGGCGGAGCGATGCGTTGGGATCAGAATATCCGCTTTGGGGTGGGGGGCGGCTATTCCCCACCCTCGTCATTCCCGCGAAAGCGGGAACCCAGGGACAGGCCCGCCGACGCACGCTCTGGGTCCCCGCTTTCGCGGGGATGACGAAGTCAAGAAATGCGGAACGTCTACTTCCGGTCGAAAGCGGCCATCCACGACTTCCCAATATGTGGGCGACAAATACCGTCGTTGCGAAACAACATGCTCACGCCATTCCGTAAAACTGCGCCAACCGATCCAGCGCCAGCCCCAGCACCAGCTTCCCCGACCGCGTCGGCCACCCCAGCGCCTTCTCCGCCCCGCTTATTCCCTCACCCGCACAAATCACCCGCCAGCAAATGTCCGCGAGCCCCGGCCCCACCGCATCGAGTGCGCCATGAAACCGCCGATGCGCGTCGATCCGCGCCAGCGACGCATCCGAAGCCCGCGCGCCGCCGCGGCTTTTCGCCGGGGGCGCCGCGTCCCAGCGCATCGTCACCCGCGCCGACAGGCCCGCCCGCTCATAATCGGCGCGCAGCCGTTCGCCCGCACCTAACTGCGCGTCGGTCAAGTGACCCCGCGCCGCCAGCCAGGCGATCGGGCTCTCGGCGATGTTGATCGTTACTTGGCGCATGACCTGGGGGCCGCGCTTGGCGGGGTCGATGCGGTCATCGGGATGCAGGCGCGTGGCAAGCTGGCGTGCGGTCATTCCAATCTCCTCTGTGTCGCGACCGGCCTTGACATTGGAATATTTTGTAGGAAAGAAGAAACCGATTTGGTTATTTGAAGGTTTTGCGATGATCAACAGCATCCGAACGGTGCGCCGCGCCAAGGGACTGACGCTGGAAGAGGTCGGCGCGCGCTGCGATCCGCCGACGACCGCGCAGACGATCGGCCGCCTCGAAACCGGCACCCGCAACCTGTCGCTGGGCTGGATGAACCGCATCGCCGCGGCGCTCGGGGTCGATGCCGCCGAGCTCGTCCAGCTTCCGCAGGACACCCAGCTCACCATCACCGCACATCTTGGCGCCGAGGGCGCACAGGCGCCGACGCGGGTCGAACAGGCGCTCACCGCGCGACCCGGCGAAGACATGGTCGCCGTCCGCGTCACCTCATCGATCGGCGACTATCGCGCCGGTGACGAAATCTGGTGCCGCCGGATCGAGAGCGACTGGACCAGCGCGCTCAACCGCGACCTGCTCGTCCCCCGCCCGGCCGGGCGCTTCTTCTTCGCGCGCCTGCTCAACGTCGATGGCGAAAAGCTCCACCTGCTGCCGCTAGGCGCCGGCGGACGACAACAAGTGGTCAGCAACCCGCCGTGGGCGGCCGTCGCGGTGCGGCTGATCCGATCGCTGTAAGGCATGCTCACGATCATTCACTTCGTCATTGCGAGCGTAGCGAAGCAATCCAGAGCGGTTTACGCCTGCTCTGGATTGCTTCGCTACGCTCGCAATGACGCGGGGATAGAGGCGGACCCATGACCACTCCCCTCCGCATCCTCTCCATCGCCACCCTCTTCCCCGACGCCGCGCGCCCGAACTTCGGGTTGTTCGTCGAACGCAGCCTGCGCGCGCTGGCCGCGCAGCCCGGCATCGACCTCTCCATCGTCGCCCCGATCGGCTTGCCGCCCTTCCCGCTGTCGCTCCACCCGCGCTATCGCGCCCTACGTGACCTGCCCCGCACCGAAAGCTGGAACGGCCTCACCGTCTACCGTCCGCGCTTCCCGCTGATCCCGCGCCTCGGCGCCCGGCTCAACCCGGCGATGGTCGCACGCGCCGTGCGGACGGCGGTGGGCGGCCAGTCATTCGATGTCGTCGATGCGCAATTCTTCTACCCCGACGGCCCCGCCGCGATGCGCGTCGCCGCCGCGCTCGGCCTTCCCTTCTCGGTCAAGGCGCGCGGCGCCGACATCAGCCATTTCGGCCATGATCCCGCGACCGCGCCGCAACTGATCGCGGCCGCAGCCCAGGCCGCGGGCTTGCTCGCGGTGTCCGACGCGATGCGCCGCGACATGGCCGCGATCGGCATCGATCCCGCCAAGGTCGCGGTTCATTACACCGGCATCGACACCGCGCGCTTCCACCCCGGCGACCGCGCCGCCGCCCGCGCCGCGCTCGGCATCGGCGATGCGCCGATGATCCTGACTGTCGGCGCGCTGATCCCGCGCAAGGGGCAGGCTCTGGTGATCGAGGCGCTCGCTGCACTTCCCGGCGTCCATTACCACCTCGCCGGAGCGGGCGAGGCTGCGGGTCGCTACCGCGCGCTGGCCCGGCAGTTCGGCGTCGATGATCGCGTCCATGTCATGGGCCCGGTCGCCAACGCCGATTTACCGCAGCTTTATCGCGCCGCCGATGTGGTCGTCATGCCCTCGGTCAGCGAAGGGCTGGCCAACGCCTGGGTCGAGGCGCTCGCCTGCGGCACCCCGATCGTTATCAGCGATGCAGGCGGCGCCGCCGAACTGGTCACCTCGCCCGTCGCGGGGAGGATCGCGGCGCGCACGCCCGAAGCGATTGCGGCGGCGGTGCAAGCGATCCTCGCCGCGCCGCCCGCGCCGTCAGCCGTCGCCGCGACTCTCGCAGGCCGCTTCGACTGGGACCACAACGGCCGCGAACTGGCCGATCATCTGCGCCGCTGCGCGGGTCGGTAAATCGCCCAAGCCAAAGGGACCGTAGCCCTGAGCCTGTCGAAGGGCGCTTGTCCGAGAGAGGCGCCCTTCGACAGGCTCAGGGCTACGGTAATTTCCATGCTTCGGCTTATGTTAAACGACCGCGCCGTCGTCCTTGCGCTCGACGCGTTCGCCGCCGTCCATGCCCGCGCTCGTGCGCGGAATGAAGCTGTCGGGGCCGACCTTCAACCAGACCAGCACCGGGGTCGACATCAGCACCGACGAATAGCCGCCGATGAACACGCCAAACAGCATCGCGGCGGTAAAGCCGAAAATGACGTCGGGGCCAAAGATCAGCAACACGCCCAGCGCGAGAAGCATCGCCAAAGTGGTCATCACGGTGCGCGACAGCGTTTCGTTGATGCTGAGGTTGAGCAGCGGCACAATCTCCATCTTGCGATATTTTTTCAGATTTTCGCGGATGCGGTCATACACCACGATCGTGTCGTTGAGCGAATAGCCGACGATCGTCAGCAACGCCGCAACGCTGTTCAGGTCGAATTGCATCTGGGTCACCGCGAACAGCCCGAACGTCAGCGACACCTCGTGGAACAGGCGGCCCAGCGCCCCGACGCCGAACTGCCATTCGAACCGGATCCAGATATAGATCGAGATGCCGAGCACCGCGAGCGCCAGGCTGATCGCCCCGGTCCGGATCAATTCGCCCGATACCTTGCCCGACACGGTTTCGACCGCGCCCGCCTTGGCGGTGGGAAAGGCTTTTGCGACCCCGGCCACCAGCTGGGCGCCCGCCCGATCGGCCGCCGCCTTGTCGCCATCGGGCAACGCGGTGCGGATCGAGATCGCCTTGTCGGACCCGAATTGCTGGATCGTCGGCTCGCCCAACCCGATCTGACTCACCTTCTCGCGAATTTCATCGATCGGCGGCATGTCCTGGGTGAATTCGACCCGCACCGACTGGCCGCCGACGAAATCGATCCCGAAGTTCAGGCCTTTTGTCGCGACCAGCGCGATCGAGACGACGACCAGGAAAAAGCTCATGAAGGACGCAAATTTCCGCCACCGCAGAAAGTCGATATTGGTGTCGTCGGGGACGAGTTTCAGCAAGCGCATCGTGTCGCTCCCTTAAATGTTGATCGACGTCGGACGATTGGTCCGCAGCCAATGGGCGACGAACATCCGCGTGACGGTGACGGCGGTGAAAACGCTGGTGACGATGCCGATGGTCAACACCACGGCAAACCCCTTGATCGGGCCGGAGCCGAACCAGAACATCAGCGCCGCAGCGATCACGTTGGTGACGTTGGCGTCGAAAATCGCCCGGCTGGCTTCGGAATAGCCGAGCTCCACCGCCTGAAACACTTTTCGCCCGCGCTTCAATTCTTCGCGTATTCGCTCGTTGATCAGCACGTTGGCATCGACCGCGGCGCCGATCGTCAGCACGAACCCGGCGATACCCGGCAACGTCAGCGTCGCGTTGAACGCCGCCATGATCGCGATGATCAGGAACACGTTAAAGAATAGCGCGATATTGGCATAAACGCCAAAGCGGCCATAGACGAGGACCATCAGCGTCAGCACCGCGACGGTCGCGATGATCCCCGCGATCGCGCCCTTGCGGATCGAATCTGCGCCCAGTTCGGGGGTCACCGTGCGTTCCTCGACCACCGTCATCTTCACCGGCAACGCGCCCGAGCGCAGCGAGATCGCCAGCGCATTGGCGGTCGCCGGGGTAAAGCTGCCCGAAATCTGGGCGCTGCCGCCCAGAATCGGCTCGTTGATCGACGGCGCCGACAGCACTTTGCCGTCCAGCACCATCGCGAACCGCTTGCCGACATTCTGCGCGGTCACCTTGGCAAAGGTGTTCGAACCGCCCGAATCGAAACTGATGTTGACGACCGCCTGACCATTTTGCTGGTCAAAGCCCTGCTTGGCGTTGATCAGCTGCTCGCCGCTGATCATCACCTGACGGCGCAGCACCTCGAACGATGCCCCGCTGCCCTCGCCCTCGGCATAGGGGACGATTTCGCTGCCCACCGGCACGCGGCCCGCGGCGGCTTCGGCGGGGTCGGCATTGGGGTCGACCATGCGGAATTCCAGCCGCGCGGTTTTGCCGATCAATTCCTTCAGCGCCGCCGGATCCTGCAAGCCCGGCACCTGGACGACGACGCGGTCATTGCCTTCGCGGATGATCGTCGGTTCGCGGGTGCCCAGGTCGTTGACGCGCTTGTCAATGATGTCGCGCGCCGAGTCCATCGCGTCGGCGACCGCCTGCGTCTGTCCGGCGGCAGTCGGGGTCATCACGATGCGCGTGTTATCGATGATGTCGATGTTCCAGTCGCGCTGTCCGGTCATCGCCGCGCCCTGCGTCTGGCTGAACAGCCGGTCGCGCGCGTCGTCGAGCTGCGCCTGGTCGCGGATCAGAAAGCTGATCTTGCCGCCCGCGGTCGTCAGTTCGCCGATCGCGATGTCGTCATCGGGACCACGATCGCCGCGCAGCACATTGCGCACCGTCTTTTCCATATTGGTCAGCTGCGTCTTGCGCAGATCGTCAATGTCGGCCTCGAGCAGCAGATGGCTGCCCCCGGCCAGATCGAGCCCCAGATTGACCTTGGCCTGCATAAACGACGGCAGGCTGTTCAGCGTCTTTTCGGGCAGAAAGCTGGGGACGGAAAAGATGATACCGAGCAACAGGATGATGCTGATGCTGATGGTTTTCCAGCGCGGGAAATCGAGCATGGCGATTGGGTCCGATAGCAAGGACGGGACGGCGCGCCGCGCCGGCCCCGCCGCGTCAGTCGTTGGCGGGCTTGGCGCCGGGCTGCATCACGTCGGCCAAGGTCGATTTCACGACCTTGATCTTGACGCCTTGGGCGATTTCGACGTCGGCGAAATCATCGTCGACGCGCGTCACCTTGCCGACGATGCCGCCGCCGGTCACCACCTGATCGCGCGGCTTGACCGCCGCGATCTTGTTGCGATGCTCCTTGGCGCGCACCTGCTGCGGCCGGATCAGGAAGAACCAGAACACGACAAAGATCAGCAGATAAGGGACCAGCATCAGGAAACCGGCGGCCCCGCCGCCCGATCCGGCCGCCTGGGTCAGAAGCAATTGCGTCGACATGGATGAAAAACTTTCCGTTTGAAAACGCAGCCCGTTCCGTCGCGGAACCGGCGCGCATATATGGCGCGGCGCCTATCACGCAGGGGCGGTGCGCGCAACCGGTCGCTGCGCCCCCCCTCCGGCAGGCGCCGCCGAAATGGGGAGGCGGGCGAAGAGGTCAAGGGCGCCCGGCCAATCCCGGTCCAAACCGACCCTCACGATGATCGCGCGTCAGGAGAGCCTTGCATCCCCCGCCGACCCGCGCTAGGGGCCACGCCTGCCCAATCGGGCCGGTCGGGACGTAGCGCAGCCTGGTAGCGCATCACACTGGGGGTGTGGGGGTCGGAGGTTCGAATCCTCTCGTCCCGACCAATTTTCCGAAATTGTCGACGATTTGCTGGACAAGCCGGACGCGCCACGCGCGCCGCGGCTCTTGGAGCCGCATCTATACCATTCGTCACCCCGGACTTGATCCGGGATCCACAGCGGCGCTGAAGTCATGGCCCCCGGATCAAGTCCGGGGTGACGAGGAACGGGACGTCCGGCGGACGATCGCTCTCGTCCATGCGAGACACCCGCCGCGCAAACGGCGGGCGGCGGCCCGGGACCGCCGCCCGCAGGTCAACTCAGTTCGCGCTCGATGGCGCCTCTGCCGGCGGCGCCCCGGCGCGCGCATCGCGCATCGCGCCGATCTCGGCCTTGTCGATCACGCCGTCGCCATTGGCATCGACATGCTTGATAAAGGCATCGACCTTGTCGGGCGAGGCCATCGTCGGGTCGCCCTGCCGCTGCGCGCGCATTTCGGCCATTTTGGTGACTTCGGCTTTGTCGAGCTTGCCGTCGCCATTGGTGTCGATCATCGCGAACAGCCGCCCGTCGTCGGGCTTCGGCTGCGCGGTAGCGATCACCGGGATCGCCAGGCCGAACGTGGCGGCAATCATCGTCAATGTCTTCATATTCTGTCCTTTGGTCATGGTCGGCAAAGTCGCCGGAATACCCCGCGCCGGACATGACAGGTCAGGCGTCGCAAAACTATGGCAAGCGGACTCGGCTCGTCACGGTTTCAGCACGACCTTGCCCACCACTTCGCGCCGCTCCAGCATCGCAAAGCCGGTGCGCCAATCGGCTAGGTCGAGCGCGGCATGGACCTGCGGGCGGATTTTGCCCGCTGCCGCCAGCGCATCGATCGCCGCGACATTCTCCACCCCACGTTGGGGAAAGCGGCGGCCATATTCGCCCGCGCGCACCCCGACGACCGAAAAGCCCTTGATCAGCGGCATATTCACCGACACCTCGGAAATACGCCCCGACGCGAAACCGATCACCAGCAAACGCCCACCGAACGCGATACAGCGCGTCGATTCGTCAAAGACGTCGCCGCCAACGGGATCGTAGATCACATCGGCCCCCGCCCCGCCGGTCAGCGCTTTCACGCGCTCGCGAAACCCCGGCCCGCCATCGATCACCGCATCGGGCGCATAAAGCCGCGCGATCGCCGCGCGTTTATCGGCACTACTCGCCGCCGCGATCACCCGCGCGCCCAGCGCCTTGGCGAGGTCGATCGCCGCCAGCCCGACGCCGCCCGCCGCGCCATGCACCAGCACCCACTCGTCCGGCACAACGCGCGCGCAGCGGACGAGCGCGACATAGGCGGTGAGGTACGCGACCGGATAGGCCGCGGCCTCCTCCCACGTCAGCCGGTCGGGCTTCGCGCGCAGCGCCGCGGCGGGAGCGACGCAATATTCGGCCATCGCGCCGAACCGGTTGCCGCCGACCACCGGGTGGCCGACTTGCCAATCGGAGACCCCCTCGCCCAACGCATCAACCTCACCAGCAAACTCGAGCCCCGAAACAAAAGGCAATGGCGGCTTCAATTGATAATCGCCGCGCGTCATCAACAGATCGGGAAAATTCACCGCCGCCGCGCACACCCGCACCCGCACCTCCCCCGGCCCCGGCTCCGGCACCGGCACATCGGCCAGCCCGGCTCCGGCATGATCGGGCAACAATTCGGTGACCTGCAAGGCGCGCATGGAGAAAAGTCTTTCCTACAATATTCCAATATGGTTCGTTTTACCAGGTCAACGAACCACGGGAGCGACTCATGCCAAAATCTGACCGTCTGCGCGTCGATGCCGACGCGCTGATCGATGCCGTCATCGACCGCGAAGGCCGATATGTAAACCACCCTGCCGACCGCGGCGGCCCGACCTGCTGGGGCATTACCGAAGCGATCGCGCGTGCGCAGGGCTACGTCGGCGCAATGCGCGACCTGCCGCGCGCCGATGCCGCATCGATCTATCGCCGCCTCTATTGGCTGCGGCCTGGGTTCGATACCGTCGCGCTGCGCGCCCCGCACATCGCCGCCGAACTGTTCGACACCGGGGTCAACATGGGCACCGCCACCGCCGCCGGCTTCCTGCAGCGCGCGCTCAACGCGCTCAACCGCGCCGCGCGCGACTATCCCGACATCGCGGTTGATCGCGAGATCGGGCCGCGCACTTTGTCGGCGCTCGACGCCTTTCTGCGCGCCCGCGGCGCAGGCGGTGAGACGGTCCTGCTGCGCGCGATGGAGGCGCTGCAGGGCGAACGCTACATCGCACTCGCCGAACGCCGCCCCAGCCAGGAGGCGTTTCTCTACGGCTGGCTGGCGAACCGGATTGGCCCGCATTGACGCTGAGCACGCGTCGTTGGGCTGAACTTCCCTGAACTTTGAACATGCAGGAGCATCGAAATGAGCATTATCGAAGGCCTGATCGGCCCGATCGCCAAGCTGATCGACAAGATCATCCCCGACCCGGAAGCGCGCGACCGCGCCAAGCTGGAACTGCTCAAGATGGAGGGCAGCCAGGAAATGGAGGCGATCCGCACCCGGATGACCGCTATCGTCGCCGAGGCGAACAGCGCCGACCCATGGACCAGCCGCGCGCGGCCGAGCTTCCTCTATGTCATGTATGCGCTGTTGCTGTGGGCAATCCCGATGGGCCTGATCGCCGCGGCGCGGCCCGAGATGGCCAAGGGCATCGCGGAGGGGATGAACGCCTATCTCGCGGGGATTCCCGAACCGCTCTATGCGCTCTTTGGCACGGGGTATTTGGGGTATACGGCGGCGCGGGCGTGGGGGAAAGCCAAGGGGGTGGAGAGTTGAACTAGCGCCGCCATAAAAAATGCCAACGCGCCCCTGCGAAGGCAGGGACCCATCTCCGGTCGGCGCTATTTTGAACCGGCAGGAGATGGGTCCCCGCCTTCGCGGGGACACACGCCTTGAAGGACGGCGCTAGCTTTCCACCACCGCCGCCAAATTCGCCAGCGACGAATTCAACCCCTCGACATGATCCTTCGCCGAAATCCCCGGCGGCACATGGTGCGCATCGATCGTCACCAGCGTCCCGCCGCCCTGGCGCGACAGATACCAGTGCATCGCCATCGTCCCTGAAAAGCGCGGATCGTCGGATTCGAACTCGACCTCCCACACGATCAACCGTCCCTCGTCGAGGACTGGAATATAGACTTCAACCACGTCGCTATCGTCGTCGCTCTTGGTTTCGACATCGGCGTCATCAAACGTCAGTCGCATCAAAAAACCGCCGCCCGCACGCAGGTCGACATGCTCGAACGTCCCCGTCGCCCCCTCGGGTGGCAACCAGCGGGCCAGCTTGTCGGCGCTCGTGAACGCCGCAAACACATCGACCAGTGGCGCCGCGATCAGCCGTTCGGCATGATCGGTGCGCCGCGTCTTTTTCGTCGGTTTCAAGCAAGCGCGGCTTTGACCGCGGCGACCGCCGCATCGGCCGCGCTGCCATCGGGACCGCCGCCCTGCGCCATGTCGGGACGGCCACCGCCGCCCTGCCCGCCCAGCGCCGCGACCGCGAGCTTGACGAGATCGACGGCATTGTGCGCGACCCCGTCGGTCACCCCGACCGCCACCGACGCGCGCCCGTCATTGACCGCGACCAGCATCGCCACGCCGCTGCCGACCTGTTTCTTGAGGCCATCGACCGTGCCGCGCAATTCCTTGGGATCGAGCCCATCGACGACCTGCGCGATGAACGCGGTATCGCCGACCTGCTCGACGGCCGGTCCGCTCGCCGCGCCGCCGCCGGCCCCACCACCGCCGAGCGCCAGCGCCTTCTTCGCATCAGCCAGTTCGCGTTCGGCCTTCTTGAGCTGCTCGGCCAACGCCGCAACGCGCGCCGGGACATCGTCGGGCGACGTCTTGAGCGCCGCCGCCGCCGCCTTCAGCGCGTCATCGCGGCCATTCAGCCACACGCGCGCGGCATCGCCGGTCAGCGCCTCAATCCGCCGCACCCCCGAAGACACGGCGGATTCGCTGATAATCTTGAGCAGCGCGATGTCACCCAGCGCCCGCACATGCGTGCCGCCGCACAGCTCGACCGAATAATGATTCTCGGTCGCCTTGCCCATGCTGAGCACCCGCACTTCGTCGCCATATTTCTCACCGAACAGCGCCAGCGCGCCCGCCGCGACCGCGTCGTCGGGGGTCATCAGCCGCGTCGTCACCGCCTCATTGCCGCGAATCTGCGCGTTCACTTGCGATTCGATGTCGGCGATCTCATCGGCGCTCAGCGCCTTGGGATGCGAGAAGTCGAAACGGAAGCGATCCTCGGCAACCAGGCTGCCCTTCTGCGTCACATGCCCGCCCAGCCGGTTGCGCAGCGCCGCGTGCAGCAAATGAGTCGCGCTGTGATTGGCCCGGATGCGGTCGCGGCGTTCGGCATCGACGGTCAGCTGCACCGTGTCGCCGACCTTCAGCGTCCCCGCCTCCAACTTGGCCTGATGCGCGTGCAGGCGGCCGAGCGGCTTGCCGGTGTCGCTGACCGAAGCCTTGGCGCCGCCCAACGTCGCGATGACGCCGCTGTCGCCCATCTGGCCGCCGCTCTCGCCGTAAAAAGGTGTCTGGTTGGTGAGCACGACCAGCTCGTCGCCCGCGCTCGCCGCGTCGACCTGGACGCCGTCCTTGACCAACGCGATCACCTGGCCTTCGCCGACGGTGGCGCCATAACCCGTAAATTCGGTGCTGCCATTGGTTTCGGCCAGGTCGAACCAGATTTCTTCCGATGCCTTTTGCCCGCTGCCCTTCCACGCCGCGCGCGCCGCCGCCTTCTGCTGCGCCATCGCCGCGTCAAAGCCGTCGCGATCGACCGCGATGTCCTGCGTGCGCAGCGCATCTTCGGTCAGGTCATAGGGGAAGCCGTAGGTGTCGTAGAGCTTGAACGCGACCTCGCCAGGCAGCGTATCGCCATTGCCCATGCCGACGGTGGCTTCGTCGAGCAGCCGTAGCCCCTTGTCGAGCGTCTGGCGGAACTTGGTTTCCTCGCGTTCCAGCGTCTCGGCGATCAGCGGCTGGGCGCGGATCAGCTCGGGATAGGCGGCGCCCATCTCAGCGGTCAGCGACGGCAGCAGCCGGTACATCAGCGGATCCTTGGCGCCGAGCAGATGCGCGTGACGCATCGCGCGGCGCATGATCCGGCGCAGCACATAGCCGCGCCCCTCGGCCGACGGCAGCACCCCGTCGGCGATCAGAAAGCTCGATGCGCGCAGGTGATCGGCGATCACGCGGTGGCTCGCCTGTGTCGCGCCCTCGGCCGGAACGCCGGTCAGGTCGACCGACGCGGCGATCAGCGCCTTGAACGTGTCGGTGTCGTAATTGTCGTGGACCCCCTGCAGCACCGCCGCAACGCGCTCCAGCCCCATGCCGGTGTCGATGCTGGGCCGCGGCAGGTCGACGCGGTCGCCCGGACCGCGCTGGTCATACTGCATGAACACCAGGTTCCAGATTTCGACGAAGCGGTCGCCGTCCTCTTCGGGAGAACCCGGCGGGCCGCCCCAGATATGGTCACCATGGTCGTAAAAGATTTCGCTGCACGGCCCGCACGGCCCGGTGTCGCCCATCGACCAGAAATTGTCGCTCGTCGCGATGCGGATGATCCGCTCCTCGGGCAGCCCAGCGATCTTGCGCCACAGGTCGAACGCCTCGTCATCGGTGTGATAGACGGTCGCGGTCAGCTTCTCGGGCGCCAGCCCCCAGGTCTTGGTGATCAGGGTCCACGCATGATGGATCGCCTGCTCCTTGAAATAGTCGCCGAACGAAAAATTGCCCAGCATTTCAAAGAAAGTATGATGCCGCGCGGTAAAGCCGACATTGTCGAGGTCGTTGTGCTTGCCCCCCGCGCGGACGCATTTCTGCGACGACGCCGCAGTGCTGTACGGACGCTTTTCAAGGCCCGTGAAGACATTCTTGAACGGCACCATCCCGGCGTTGACGAACATCAACGTCGGGTCGTTGTACGGCACCAGCGGCGCCGACGGTTCGATATGGTGCCCGGTGCCCCCGAAATAGTCGAGGAACGAGCGGCGAATGTCGTTGGTCGATGTCATCCGCGCGAATTAGGGACTTTGCCGTCATGCGACAAGCCGCTTCGTGTCGATGACGATCAACGCCGCAATCGATCAGAATGCGGTGGCGATCCCCTTGCCCAGATAGCAGGGCAGTTGCCGCAGCACGTCGGCCTTTGGCACCCCGTCCTCGATCAGCGCGGCAGGGACTTCGGAGGTGTCGGTACGCACCACGGTCCACTCGGCGCCGGGGGCGGTGCGATGGACGGCGACATAGCCGCAATCCATCGTCCCGTCTTTGCGGTCGCCGCGAAAATCGAAGGCGGCGTAAAGCCCCGGCGGCTGGCCCGCTGGATCGGCGTACCAGCTCACCCGCAGCACCCGGAGCGTGCCATCGGCCCACAGGACCGGCCGCTTGCGCAGGTTCATTTCCCATTCGAGCCGCGGGTTCGCCGCTTGGAACGACAGCCGCAGCATCGCATAGGCGCTGGCATAATCGCGCTTCGCGAGCGCCATCGTGTAGGCGGCGAAGCGGCCCATCGCGGCGCTTTCATCGGTCGCCGAGACAGGGAATGTTGCGCCGTCGGCGCCCGTTGCGACGCGCTCAACCTCCGGCCCGAGCAGCGGAGCCTGCGCCGCCGCCGCGCTGGAAATCAGCCCCAGCGCGGCCAGCGGCAGCCAGCGCCTTGGGTCAATAGCCATAATAGGCGCCGCCCTTTTCGCGCGCGCGCTGCCAGGCGGGGCGCGTATGGCACGCGTTCACGAACCCCGCGAGTTTCGGATAGCGCGGCGCCATCCCCTGCATGATCGCGATCTCGGCCGGAAAGCTCAGCATGATGTCCGCCGCCGAAAGGCTGTCGCCAATGAAGTGACCATTGTCGCCGACGCGGCTTTCCATATAGGCGAAATGCGCGTCGAGCTGCTGGTTGATCCGCGGTTCGAGCGGCGCCGCCGCTTCGCCCAGCCGCGCGGTGTAAATCCGCAGCAGGATTGGGGTCATCGCCGATCCTTCGGCGAAATGCAGCCATTCAAGGTGGCTGACATGGTCGTCGCTGCCGCGTTCGGGAACCAGATGGTCGCCGCCGTGCCGCTCGCACAGATATTCGGTGATCGCCCCCGATTCGATGATCACGCGGTCGCCATCCGAAATCACCGGCGATTTGCCGAGCGGATGCACCGCGATCAGCTCGGGCGGCGCGAGGTTGGTGGTCGCGTCGCGATCATAATATTTGATCTCGTACGGCGCGCCGATTTCCTCGAGCAGCCACAATATACGCTGTGAGCGACTGTTGTTCAGATGGTGGACGATCAGGGTCATGATGCTCTCCTCAAAGGGTCAGGTCTTGTATGTGCCGTTGCGGTCGACCAGCGCCGCGATCTCGCGGACCAGCTTGGCGCCGAGGATCGCGGTTACATCGCCGATGTCGCGGCCGGGGTGATGCTCGACGATATCGGCGCCGACGATCGGCGCGGTCTGCTTGTGCAGCACAGCCAGCACCTCGCGCACCGTCAGCCCCCCGGGCTCGGGATGCGCGACGCCGGGCGCCGCCGACGGATCGATGCCGTCGAGGTCGATCGAGATATAGAGCGGGCCGTCCAGCACCGGCACCGCGTCGGGGGTGAAGCTCGCCATCGAGATGATCTCGACCCCGAAACGCGCCGCCTGCTCGCGACAATGCGTGTTGAGGGTGCGGATGCCGACCTGCACCAATCGCTTGGCATTGCCGCCTTCGCAGATGCGCGCAAAGGGCGAGGCGTGACTGCGCGGATTGCCTGCAAAATCGTCGTAGAGATCGGGGTGGGCGTCGAAATGCAGGATGGTCACCGGTCCGAAACAGGTCGCCGCGGCCTCGACCAGCGGAAAGGTCACCGCATGATCGCCGCCAAGCGCGAGCGGCACCTCGCCATCTTCCTGCAGCATCACGACATGGCGCCGGATCGCAACATCGTCCTGCGCGCTATTTTCGGTCAGCGGCAGATCGCCGTCGTCGGTGAAGGCGATATCGATGCCGATCTCAGCCCCAAGCTCGCTCGCCATATTGCCGCGATCGCTGAACAATGCCGCGCGGATCGCCGCGGGCCCGGCGGCGGCACCGCGTTCGAAACTGCTGTTGATATCGGTGGGCAGGCCAAAGAGGCGGATCGCAGGCATCGCTCGCTTGTAGCTGTTGGCCGGGCGCGCGCAAGGCGTCGTGCGGGTGACCGCATTAGACAGACGATGCCCGGCGTCAACGTTAATGCCAATGCTAATAAAGCCGGATCTACCGCCTCCCTTCTCACCCCCGTTCGCATCGAGCGAAGTCCAGATGCCGCGCGGGACTGTGCATGGCCGCTGGGTGTCTCGACTTCGCTCGACACGAACGGGAACGAAAGTTGTCCGCCAAGGCCGAAACCAAACCTCGATTCAATCGTCATCCCGGCGCAGGCCGGGATGACGAAAACAGGGAATGATGGCTCTCGATCGGAAGTTGAGGTTCCGGATGCTATAACTTCGTCATTCCCGCGAAAGCGGGAACCTAGGGTGGGGTTAGCCTACGCACGCTCTGGGTCCCCGCTTTCGCGGGACTGACGAATTTGGGATTGGCAGCTCCCCACCCCAGAGCCGCCGCCTCGAGCAACAACGAAAAATCCGCTACGGCACAAACGGTCAACGGCCGACGGGTCCACCTGCGGGGAGAGGGAAGTGCAGGTGCCCAGAATTACAAGGGGGCTGAAGACCCGCCGCCGTTTCCCGGTCGGCGCGCAAAAGGGCGCCGACCGGATCGGAATCAATTGCCGTCGTCGCCGTCTTCGTCGGAGCCGACCATCATTTCTTCGGCCACCGCGTCGGTGCGGCTGCGGATCGCAGCTTCGAGCCGATCCATCAGTTCGGGATTTTCCTTGAGGAAATTCTTCGCATTTTCGCGGCCTTGGCCGATGCGGATCGAATCATAACTGAACCAGGCACCCGATTTTTCGACCAGCCCCGCCTTGACGCCGATGTCGAGAATTTCGCCGATCTTGGAAATGCCCTGCCCGTACATGATGTCGAATTCGACCTGCTTGAACGGCGGCGCCACCTTGTTCTTCACCACCTTGACCTTTGTCGTGTTGCCGACGATCTCGTCGCCATTCTTGATCTGGCCGATGCGGCGGATGTCGAGACGGACCGAGGCATAGAATTTCAGCGCATTGCCGCCGGTCGTGGTTTCGGGGTTGCCGTACATCACGCCGATTTTCATGCGCAGCTGGTTGATGAAGATCACCATGCAGCGCGAGCGGCTGATCGAACCGGTGAGTTTACGCAGCGACTGCGACATCAGGCGCGCTTGCAGGCCAACATGAGTGTCGCCCATCTCGCCCTCGATTTCGGCGCGCGGAACCAGCGCCGCGACCGAGTCGACGACCAGCACATCGATCGCGTTCGAGCGCACCAACGTATCGACGATTTCCAGCGCCTGTTCGCCAGTGTCGGGCTGCGACACGATTAGCTCGTCGATGTTGACGCCGAGCTTGCGCGCATAGACCGGGTCGAGCGCATGTTCGGCATCGACGAACGCGACGGTGCCGCCGGTTTTCTGTGCTTCGGCCAGCGTGTGCAGCGCCAGCGTCGTTTTGCCCGAGCTTTCGGGGCCATAGATTTCAATGACGCGCCCGCGCGGCAGGCCGCCAACGCCCAGCGCGATGTCGAGACCCAGAGACCCGGTCGAGATGGCCTCGACCTGCATCGCCTCCTTCGAGCCCAATTTCATCACCGAGCCTTTACCAAAGGCGCGATCGATCTGTGCGAGCGCGGCGTCGAGCGCCTTCTGCCTGTCCGTGCTGTTCACTGATTTCCCCACATCGACGAGTGACAATTGTCCGGCCATTTGCCGTCCCTTTCCTGCTCTAAAGCGACAGCGGAAGCATCGCAACGCCTAACCGGTGTACCGCATTTGTTCTTTGAGAACAAGAGTGGAACAAAATATTTTTCCGCGCTGTTTCTGTCATCCCGGCGAAGGCCGAAGTTTCGACCTCGCCGATGACGCAGCGCCGAAATCCCGTCCTTCGCCGGGATGACGGTTCAGTCAGGCCTACGCCCCAAACTCCGCCAATGCGACTTCTATATCGCTGATCCGAAAGGGTTTGGCGACCAGCCGACGATGCGCGTGCGCGGGCGGCAAGATGTCGCCGCCGCCCGACGTAAACGCAAAGGGAATCCCCCGCTCGGCCAGCGCGTCCGCGACCGGCCACCCCTTTTCATCGCCCAGGTTGATATCGACGAGCGCGCCGCCCAATGATTCGGTCGCGATGATCGCCAGCGCCTCGTCCATGCTCGCCGCCTGCGCCGGTTCGGGCAGCCCGAGCGCGTCGAACATATCGGCGAGCATCATGCCGATCAGCACATCGTCCTCGACGAGCAGGATACGCAAATTGTCAGCCATTTTTCGCCCGGTGCGCCGCCTCGTCGAGCGCCGCCGACGTCGCCTCGGCCAATTGGGCGACCGAAAAGGGTTTGGGCAGGAATGCGACATCGTCGATATTGATCGACTGACGGAGCTGCTCCTCGGCATAGCCCGACATGAACAGCACCGGCAGGTCGGGCCGCTTGGCACGCATCGCCCGCACCATTGCGGGACCGTCCATCGTCGGCATGACGACGTCGCTGATGATCAGATCGACCTTGTCCATCTGAGCAAAGCGTTCGAGCCCTTCCTCGCCCTGCGACGCGGTGACGACGGTATATCCCGCGCGGGTCAGCGCGCGTTCGGCTACGGCGCGCACCATGTCCTCGTCCTCGACGATCAGGATGGTGCCGGTTCCCCACTGGCTTTTCTTGGGCTTGGCCGGCGGCGGCGCCACGACCGGCGTATCGCTGCCAACGCGGTGGACGGGCAGGTAGATGACAAAGCTGGTCCCCTGCCCCGGCTTGCTGTCGGCAAAAATGAACCCCGCCGATTGTTTGATGATGCCGTAAACGGTCGACAGGCCGAGTCCGGTCCCCTTGCCGACATCCTTGGTGGTGAAGAAGGGTTCGAAAATCTTGGGCAGCACATCGGCGGCGATGCCGGTGCCGGTATCGCTGACCTTGAGCGCGCAATAATCGGCGGGAGGCATGAATTCATTGCCCATCTGACGCACGTCGGCGGCAGACACCGGGTAAGTCTCGATCGTCAGCGTCCCGCCCCCCGGCATCGCATCGCGCGCATTGACCGCCAGGTTGATGATGACCTGTTCCAGCTGCCCCGGGTCGGCGCGGACCGCGCCCAGCCCGCGGCCATGATGCACCGCCAGCTGGACGGTTTCGCCGATCAGCCGCTTGAGCAGATGCGACACCTCAGAAATGACGTCGGGTAGTTGCAGGATCTGCGGCCGCAATGTCTGCTGCCGCGAAAAGGCGAGCAATTGCCGCGTCAGGCTGGCGGCGCGATTGGCGTTGCTGCGGATCTGCTGGATGTCGTCATAATCGCTGTCGCCGGGCGTGTGACGCATCAGCATCAGGTCGCAGGCCCCGAGCACTGCGGTCAGTATATTGTTGAAATCGTGCGCGACACCGCCCGCGAGCTGGCCCACCGCCTGCATCTTCGACGCCTGCGCGACTTGGCGCTTGAGTCGCGACTCCTCGCTCGAATCCTTGAGACTCAGCAGCACCGCCGCCTCACCCAGTCCGCGCACCCCGACGACGCGCATCGACACCGGCTCGCCGCTTTGCCCCGCCAACCGGATCGACAGGTCGCCGCCGACCTGCTGGCCGCTGCTGTGGCGACGGATCATGTCGGCGAGCGCGCCCTTGTCCTCGCCGACCACGATGTCGCCCGGATAGCGCGGCATCTTGCCGTCCCCCAGGCTCGCCGCGCGCACAAAGGCCCGGTTCATGTACAGAAAGCGCCCGTCCCGATCGACCATCGCCAGCCCGAACGGCAGCAGGGACAGCAAGGTTTCGACATAGGTCTGGGCGGTACCGCGATCGGTCGGCCCCATTTCCTCGTCGAGCATCGCGAGCAGGACCGGCGTATTGCTGTCGGCGGGCGCCAGCGGGATTTGCAGCATCCGCACCGGTGTCGCCCGGTCGCCCTCGCGGGCAAAATATAGTGCGCCGCCGTCGTCGATGCGCAGCATCGGTGCGACATCGCGCCCGGCATAATGGCCCGCATCATCCTCACCCAGCGCGCGAAGGAGGAACGCCTGATTGGCGACGCGCAGCCGGCCTTCGGCGTTGACGAGCGCCGTCATCACCCCGGCATGGCCCAAGGTGCGGCCCGCCGGTCCATCGAGATGGCGGGTGATTTCCGAGGCGAGATCGAGCCGTTCAAGTGCCGAGAAGCGCCAGACGAGATAATCCTCTGCCTGACCGGCCCGTGTCACGTGGGCCCGCAGTTGCAGCGGACCGATCGCCAGATCGTCGGCGCGACCTTCGCCATCGCGCCACGCGATGCGCCCGGCATTCTTCAGGACATCGGCACCGCGGCCTTCGAGCGGCAAGCCGGGCGGTGTCACAAAGCCGCCCATCCAAGTGCCGAACAGGTCGTTCGCGCACACCATACGCCCGGCGCGGTCGGTGACCGCGATCGCAACATCGTCGTGATTGACCGCCTGGCGCAGCATCGTCCAGTCGGGCGGCACGGCCTCGCCCACGACGGTGGCAGGGAACAGCCGCCGGGCCAACACAACGCCGCCGACCGCAACCGCCAGCCCGGCGAGGAAACCCGCCGCCAGAATCGGATCGCTGGTCGCCCAGAACATCAGCGCCGTGGATAACAGCGCCAGCCCGCCGAGCAGCGCCATATCGACGCGCGACAGGGCCGTCGGCACCGCGAGCGGGCCGACGGCGCCCGCCCCCCTGATGAAATCACCATCAGCAGAGGGCAGGCTTTGCGCGGTCAACGACAGACTTTCTGTTCAGCGCGTCACCAGATGCGGACGCGGTCCTTGGGTGCCAGATACAGCTTCTGGCCTTCCTTGATCTGATACGCCTTATACCACGGGTCAAGGTTGCGCGAGACCCAAGTCCGCTGGATCGAGGGCGAATGCGGATCGGTCGTGATCCGCTGCGACAGATTCTGCTCGCGATAGTTGCGGCGCCACACCTGTGCCCAGCCCAGGAAAAAGCGCTGATCGCCGGTCAGCCCATCGATCACCGGCGCTTCCTTGCCGCCCAGCGACGCCTTGTAGGCGTCGTAGGCCACGGTCAGTCCGGCAACGTCACCGATATTTTCGCCGAGCGTGAAGGTACCGTCGAGCTTTTCACCCGGCAGCACTTCATAGGCGTCATATTGCGCCACAAGCGTCTTGCCCGCGGCCTCGAACGCCGCGACGTCGGCGGGGGTCCACCAGTCGGCCAGCTTGCCGGTCTGGTCATATTTCGCGCCCTGGTCGTCGAAATGATGGCTCACTTCATGGCCGATGACCGCGCCGATACCGCCATAGTTGATCGCCGGGTCGGCGTGCGGGTCAAAGAAGGGCGGCTGCAGAATTGCGGCGGGGAACACGATCTCGTTCATGCCGAAATTGGCATAGGCGTTGACCGTCATTGGGGTCATCCCCCATTCCCAGCGGCGGATCGGGCCGCCCAAACGCCCGATATTGTCGTCGTGCGCGAACTGGTTCGACCGCAGCGCATTGCCGAACAGGTCGCCTGCGCGGATGTCGAGCTTGCTATAGTCCTTCCAGCGATCGGGATAGCCAATCTTGGTAGTGAAATTCGCCAGCTTCTGCTTCGCCTTGACCTTGGTTTCCGGCTGCATCCACGCGAGGCCGTCGATGCGGCGGCCCATCGCGGCGAGGACATTCTTCACCAGCTTGTCCATTTCCGCCTTGGTTTCGGGCGGGAAATATTTCGCGACATAATCCTGGCCGACGGCTTCGCCCAGATTGCCGGTGGTGAAATCGACCGCGCGCTTCCAGCGTTCCTGCATCTGCGGCGTTCCCGACAAGGCGGTGCCATAGAAAGAGAAGGCTTCGGCCGCGAATTTTTCGGGCAGCACGCCCGAAAAGCCGTCGAGGCTGCGCACGAGCAGCGCGTCGCGGATCACCGCGACCGGCGCGTCGGCAAGCAGTTTGGCTTCGCCGGTGAATGCGCTCGGCTGCGATACCAGCAGCGCATCTTCCTTGACCCCCAAGCCGCGGATGAAGGTCGTCCAATCGAACCCGGGCGCCGCGGCCGCGAGTTCGGCGATCGTCATCTTGTTATAGACTTTGGTGGCGTCGCCGCTGTCGTTCTTGTCCCAATGGATGGTCGCGATCTGCTTTTCGAAATCATAGATCGCCTTGGCGCGTGCCGCGCCATTGGCCTCGCCCGCCAGCGTCAGGACATTTTCCAGATGCTTCAGATAGGCGGCCTGCAACTTGGCGTTGCGCTCATTGTCCTTCAAATAGAAATCGCGGTCGGGCATGCCGATGCCGCCCTGGAACATCGTGTAGATGTACACGTCGGGGTTCTTGTCGTCCTGCCCGACAAAGCCGCCGAAGAAATGCTGGACGCCATTGCGATCAGCCTCGGCGAGCAATGCCGCAAGGCCGGGCTTGTCGACGGCGCGGATCTTGGCGAGCCACGGCTGAATCGGTGCCAGCCCCTTGGCTTCGACGGCAGCCGCATCAAGATAGGCGGCATAGTTGCGCCCGATCATGCTGTTCGGGTCGCCCTTTGCCGCGTCGAGGATTTCGCGGGTGCGCGCCTGCGACAGATCGCCGAGTGCGGTGAACATGCCATAGTTCGACTTATCGGCCGGGATCTGGGTGTTCTTGGCCCAGGTGCCGTTGGCATAGGCATAGAAATCGTCGCCGGGCTGGACCGTCGTGTCCATACCCGCGGTGTCGAAGCCGAAGGTGCCGAGTTCGGGCTTGGCGGCGGTGTCAGCGACGGGCGCCGGCGCGGCCTTTTCCTTGGCAATGGCGGGGCCAGCGGAAATCAGCACCGCGCCCAGCGCGGCGGTCGCCAACAGGCGCGCAGTAATATGCGAAAGAGTCATGATAGTCCCCAGTTCTCAAAGCGAAGCAACGATGTACGGCGTCGTGGCGCCGCACGGATTGCAATGCGACAGCTATACGATGGCGCGCGCGCCGTTCAACCGGCGGGGGTGTCGCTGGTCGAAGCCTCATGTCGTTGGTCGCGCGCGCGCTGCAATTTGCGCCGCCAGCGCAGGCGAATCCAATTGTCCCAGAACAGCGACGCGAGCACATAACCGACCGCCGCCGACACGACCGAAATGACGAACAGCCCGGCCAGCATCGCAGGCGCCGCGTCGGAAAACACCCAGCGCGCCCATTCGCCCGCCGATGCGCCGTGCTCGATCATCGATGAAAAAGTCGCGCTGTTGGCCTGAAGCCCGAACAGCCAGTCGCCCAGCCACACCGATGCCAGGATGATGAACGGCGTCGTCACAGGGTTCGACAAAAAGGTCATCGCGGCGCCGATCGGGATATTGGCGCGGACCGGCAGTGCGAGCAGCGCGACGCCCAGAATCTGGATGCCAGGAATCAGGAAAAAAATGCCGACAAACAGGCCCAGCGCGGTTCCGCGCGGAACTGACGTGCGGGTGAAGCGCCACAAATGACTGTGCGCGACACGATGCGCGAACGGCTTGACGAACCGGCTCTCCAGCAGCTCTTCGCGCGTCGGCGAATTGCGGCGGATCCAGTTCATCACCGCCGCCTTGTCCTTCACCTTGGGGTCCTTTGGCTTGCCCCCGCTCACCCGCGCTCTTTCATCAGCCGCTGCTTGTCACGCTTCCAGTCCCGTTCCTTGATCGACTCCCGCTTGTCGTGCGCCTTCTTGCCCTTGGCGAGCGCAAGCTCGACCTTGGCGCGGCCGCGGCTGTTGAAATAGACCGACAGCGGGACGAGCGTCATGCCCTGCCGCGCAACGCCGGCGTACATCTTGTTGATCTCGCGGCCGCTCAGCAGCAGCTTGCGCGGCCGCTTGGGTTCGTGATTGTGGCGGTTACCATGGCTGAATTCGGGGATGTTGCTGTTGATCAGCCACACCTCATTGCCCTTCACCTCGGCATAACTCTCCGCAATCGTGCCTTCGCCAAAGCGCAGCGATTTGACCTCGGTCCCCTGCAACGCGATCCCGGCCTCGAACACCTGCTCGATGGCAAAGTCGAACCGCGCGCGCCGGTTTTCGGCGACGACCTTTTTCTTGTCGAATTCGGCGGCGGACTGCGGACGGGCCATGGGAAACCTAGATAACTCCTGCCGCGGACAGCGCGGCATCGACGGCTGCGCATGATTCTGCGTTCGCCGGAATGATAGGTAGGCGCACTTCGGGCGAAAACCAGTCGTGGACGCGCGACAGCGCATATTTGACCGGCCCCGGCGACGTGTCGGAGAACATCGCCTGATGCAGCTCGAACAGCCTGTCGTGCAGCACCAGCGCCCGCGCCCAGTCGGCGCCAGCGCAAGCAGCGGCGAAATCGGCGCACAGGCGCGGCGCTACATTGGCGGTGACCGAGATACAACCCACGCCGCCCATCACCGCATGCGGCAACCACAGATCATCATTGCCGCTGAGCTGGCAGAATTCATGACCCGCACCCGCGCGATGTATCGTGACGCGCGCCAGATCGCCACTCGCATCCTTGATCGCCACGACCGAGGGAATTTCGGCGAGTTTGCACAGCGTCTCGGCGCTGATGTCGGCGACGGTGCGGCCGGGGACGTTATAGACGACGATCGGCAAGTCGCTGGCATCGGCCAGCGCCTGAAAATGCGCGATCATCCCCGCCTGGCTGGGGCGGTTGTAATAGGGTACGACGACCAGCGCCGCCGCGGCGCCCGCCGCCTGCGCGTAGCGCATATGGCGAACCGCGGTGGCGGTGTCGTTCGACCCGCAGCCCGCGATCACCGGCACCCGGCCCGCCGCGGCCTGGATACAGCTGTCGATCACCTGATAATGTTCGTCGAACCCCAACGTCGGACTCTCGCCGGTGGTCCCGCACGGCACCAGCGCGCTGGTGCCTTCGTTGATCTGCCAATCGACAAGCCGGGCAAAGACGGGGGCGTCGAACGCCCCATCGCGAAATGGCGTCACCAAAGCGGGAATCGACCCCGAAAACATGCCCCGCTCCTTTACAAAAACGCGTTCTGGCCGGTAGAGTCCCGACGGCGCGCCGCTAATGGACGCCTATTCAGCGCCCCGCAAGGAGTTTGCCACTAACATGGCCGCCATGATTACGCTGCCCCGAATTTCTCGTTTGGCTTTGGCCTTTGCCTTGCTCGTCCCGACCGCTGCCAATGCCAGCGAACTCACGCCTGAGCAGATGGCGTGGTATCGCGCCCAGATGGGGCTGGCCTCGACATCGGGGCCACCACCTTCGACGAACTCGGTTGGCGATGCGGTGATGGAATGGCGGCGCTTGACCGCCAATAGCGGCGCCTCTTTCGATCAATTGTCGCGGTTCCTGATGACTAATCGCGGCTGGCCCGACGCCGACAAGATGCGGACCCGCGCCGAAAAATCGATCGCGATCGACAGCTTCGATCCCGCGCGCACCCTCGCCTATTTTCAAGCCTATCCGCCACAAACGCCCAGCGGGCACCTGCGCTATGCGATGGCGTTGAACGCGTCGGGCCGCCGCGACGACGCCAATGCTGCGGTGCGCCGCGCGTGGACCGGCGGGACGCTCGACGAATATGAGGTCAGCCGCGCGCTCAGCCTGTTTCCCGGCGCGCTGTCGGTCGCCGATCATGATGCGCGGATGGACCGGCTGCTATGGTCGGGCGCCACTGGCGCGGCCAGCCGCCAGCTCGCCTATACGTCGCCCGAACGGCGCAGCGTCTTTGCCGCGCGCCTTGCAATGCGCAGCAGCGCGGTGGATGCCGCGTTCCAGGCCTCGGCAGTCGAAAGCGCCAACCCGTCGCTGATCCGCAGCGACGCCGGTTACATTACCGACAAGGCGACCTGGCTGCGCCAGACCGGGCGCGTCGGCGAAGCGCGCGCCCTGCTCGCCGCCCCGCGCGCGCTCGCCAAAGCACCGACGGATCCCGAGGAGTGGATCGAAACGCTGCTCACCAACGCGCGCCAGGCCGACAGCGGCGGCGACAAGCTGACCGCCTATAATATCGCGCGGCAGATCAGCGACGCCTTCCCGCCCGGCACCGCGATCCGCGAAACGCCGCTCAGCGTGCGCGACGATTACACCTCGCTCGCTTGGCTTGCCGGGCAGCTCGCGTACAAGGATCTTCGCCGTCCCTCCGAAGCAGTGGCGCTGTACCGCGCCTATGGCGAAGCCGCCCGATCGGCGCAGACGCGCACCAAGGGTTTTTATTGGGCGGGCCGCGCCGCACTCGCGGCGGGCGACCGCTCGGCGGCGAACGCGCATTTCGCCGATGCCGCGCAGCATTACGATCAATTTTATGGCCAGCTGGCGCTGGAACGGCTCAGTCGTCCGCAGCCCAAGCCGACCCCAAACCCGACCATCCGGGTCAGCGAGGACGAAAAACGCGCCTTTGGCGACGACCGGCTCGTGCGCGCGGCGCGCGCGCTCGGCGAAATCGGCGCGTGGCGCGAACAGTCGCTGTTCCTGCGCGCGCTGGCGCAAAAGGCGACGACGCCCGCCGACCATGTCCTGGCCGGTCAACTGGCATCGCAGATCGGTCGCCCCGACCTGGGCGTGATGATCGGGCGCAGCGCGCAGGCGAACAGCCTGGATGCGGTCGAGGTGGCGGGTTTCCCAACCGTCCGCGTCCCCGCAGGGCACGAAGGCAATTGGACTTTCATCCACGCCATCACCCGGCAGGAAAGCCAGTTCGACCGCGCCGCGATCAGCCATGCGGGCGCGCGCGGCATGATGCAGCTGATGCCCGGCACCGCAAACGAGGTCGCGGGCAAGCTCGGCCTGTCGTACAACCGCGAGGCGCTGACCACCGACACCAATTACAACATGATGCTGGGGTCGACCTATTTCCAGCAGATGCTGCGCTATTATGGCGGCAGCTATCCGCTTGCGGTCGCCGCATACAACGCCGGTCCGGGCAATGTGAACAAATGGCTGCGGGCCAATGGCGATCCGCGCACCGGATCGATCGAAATGCTCGACTGGATCGAGGCGATCCCGATCTTTGAAACCAAGAACTATGTGCAGCGCGTGCTGGAAAACGCGGTCGTATATGACACGCTGCAACCGGGCAAAGTGTTGCCGCAGGCACCGCTCAGCTTCTACCTCGGCAAACGCACACCGGGTTAAGGCTGCGTGGCGGGGGACAAGACGAACATCATCTCGCCGACCGGCTTTGCCGCGTTGCGCGCCGAATATGACGCGCTGCTCGGCGACGAGCGGCCAAAGCTGGTCGAGGTGATCAGCTGGGCCGCCGGCAATGGCGACCGCAGCGAGAATGGCGACTATATCTATGGCCGCAAGCGACTGCGCGAAATCGACCGGCGGCTGTCGTTTCTGGCGCGGCGGATGAAGGCGGCGCGTGTCGTCGATCCCGCCGAGCAGCCCGACAGGAGCCGCATCTGGTTCGGCGCCACCATCGAGCTGGCCGACGATGATGACGCGCGGCGCACCGTCACCCTGGTCGGCGACGATGAAGCCGAGGCGGGCGACGGCCGGATCGGCTGGAACAGTCCTCTGGCCCGGGCGCTGCGCGGTGCCGCGGTCGGTGATTTGCGGGTCGTCCAGCTGCCGGCGGGGCCGAAGGAGTGGGAAGTGATGGCGATCCGCTATCCGACCTGATTATCGTCATCCCGGCCTTCGCCGGGATGACGAACTGAGCTACTCCCCGATCCCCGCAATCAGCTCGCGCTGGTCCTTGCGCAATTCGGGCAGGTCGCGCGCCAGCTTCGCCCAATGCGCCGCCTCCTTGGCATCGGTGCTCACCCCCACCCCTTTGGCATAGGCATCGGCCAAAATCGCCCGCGACCCCGCAAACCCCGCGCGCGCCGCGACTCCGCAATCCTCGATCGCGCCGGGCAACGTCCTCGCGGCAAAATGCGCTTCGCACAGCCAGTGATTGCCCTCAGGATTGCCCGTGGCAGCTATCGTTCGCAACCGCGCGAGGTTGGCGGCGCGAGTATCGGCGAAATAGGTCAGCGCAAAGATCGCCGCCGGATGCCCCTTCTCTGCCGCCTCGGCATAGAGCGCCTGCGAGCGGGCCAGGTCGGGGACGCCAAACGTGCCAGCCGCCAGCCGGTAGGCGAGATGTGTCTTCGCTTTGGAAAAGCCCGCGTCCGATGCCGCAACATACAGATCATAGGCACGCTGGACGTCCGCAGGTGATGGATCATTTTCGAGCAGCAAATACGCCAGCTCCTGCTGGCCCGACGGGAATCCCTGCGCCGCCGATGCCTCGAGATACCCCCGCGCCCGCGACAGATCGCGCTTGAGCCCGACGCCGAGCGAAAACATATATCCCGCCAGCTGCTGCGCCAGCGGATGCCCGCCATCGGCGAGCGCGATCAGTTCGCTGGCGGAGTGACGCGAAAGAACGTCGGCGATCAGCACCGGCTCGTCCTCGATCGCCAGCCGGTCGAGCGAAATATCGGCGAGCGGATCGACGACAGGCTTTGCCGCACCGCGCGCGGCGGTCGCGGCAGGGGCTACGGCAGCGGCAAAGGCCGGTGCGGGAGCGACCGATGCCGAAGCGATCTCGGGCGGCGCGACCAGATAATAATCGTCGAACCAGCTGCCATAATGAAACGGCTGCTGCGGTCCCATCTCCATGCCGTGCGTTCGCTTGTAAACTTCGCGCGACACGACCTTGAAATAATCCGATATTTCCAGCCCCGGGATGCCCAATTCCTTGACCACCGCGGCGGCAAAGGGACTGACCGGCGACCCCACCGGCGCGAAATCGAGCGCGGGTCGTCCTTTCGCGGTCGAGTAAAACACCGCCCCCTGCCCGATGTCGAGCAGCCCGAGCGGCGCCGACGGAGCATCGCCCGCGGCAACATTGACATCTTCGATCCGCACCACAGGCTCTGCGGTGCGGCAGGCATCGACGAACAATAATGTGAAAGCGCCCGGCGGGACCACGCGCTTGACCGCTTGCTCTATCGACAGATAGCGTTTTTCAATGTCGGCGCGGCGCGTCGCGGGCGGCGCCTCCATCGGCACCAGCCAGTTGCGGCCGCCATATTCAAACCCGTGTCCGGCATAATAGACGATCACCGATTTCGCGCCCCGTGCTTCCGCGGCAAAGCGCGTCAGTTCGGCATCGAGCGTCGGCATGTCGGCGTTGCGGACGATCCGCGGCGCGATCCCCGCCTTGGCAAAGGCAGCGCAGACATAATCGATGTCATTGACCGCGTTTTTCAGCGACGGCCATTCCCAGTCATTATAGGCGCTGTTGCCGATCAGCAGCGCAACCCGTTCGCCGCGGAGCGGTGCCTCGCCGCAAGCGAGAGACGGCTGCGCGGCGATATTCGGCGCCGCCACAAGCGCAACCAAGACCGTCGCACAAAATGCGCCGATACGCGCTCGCTTGGTCATCCCTACCCCCGTTTGGCGGCCGTTGGCGCCCGCTCAAGAAATGGCGGAATTCTGCGCAACTTCACTCTGAAATCGCGCTATTCCCCATTCTCCGACCCATCATGAAGATCGTAGGTCAACGGCCCGGTGTAGAAAAGCGGAAACTCACCGCTGGTTCAGGGCTGCATCAACGCCGGAACGATCCAGATCGCAGACATCACAATCACCACCGCGATCAGCGAGAAGGCAAGAACATAGCGGACATTGTGACCCTTGACGCCGCCGCTCGCCTCGGTCTCGGTCACTTCGACATGGTCATCGACGACTTTCATGGTGCATTTCCCTTCCAAATCGTCCGCTTGTAACGCGGCCCCGGCACGGGCGGTTCCGCGCGGCGCCGGGGAGAGAGTTGCCAGAGGGTCTGTAAGCCGGGTTCTGTCCACCCCGTTGCCGGGGATGGGCGATCATTCCTCTAGGCGAACGGTTACCCATACGCTCAAGCAGTCAACCCGGACGGCTGGGCCGGAATCAGCCCTGGAGTAATCCGTACCGTCCCTATTCGACCTTGCTCCCGGTGGGGTTTGCCGTGCCGCGCCTGTTACCAGCCGCGCGGTGCGCTCTTACCGCACCCTTTCACCTTTCGCCGGGCCAAAGCCCTGGCGGTTTGCTCTCTGTGGCACTTTCCCTGAACCGGTCCGAAGACCGGCCCGCCGGACGTTATCCGGCACCGTGATTTCCGTGGAGCCCGGACTTTCCTCCCCCGGCAGGATACCCCACCGGCGGCGATCGCCCGACCCTCTGGCGGGCGGGAGTATAGCGCGAACGGAAGCACAATACGAGCGATTGTGTGGAGGGCGTAATTGGGGTGGGGAGCGGAAATCGGCAATAATCGTCGCCCCCGCGAAGGCGGGGGCCGCCATCGGCCTATTCCTGTGCCGCTGCGTAAAACGACAGCGGCCCCCTTCGCGGGGGCGACGGTTACTTCTGGTCGTTAGCGGTCACTCGCAGCTCAAAAAATCCCCTTCAGCAACCCCGCCGGATTCCGCCGCAACGCCGCTTCCTCGCCCGCCATATAATGGAATATCCCCTTCAGCGCCTGTTCGGTCACCGATTTGGTCAGCCCGTCGCGCGTCAGCCCCGCCGATGCCATCAGCGAATTGCCCTTAGCCAGCTGGTCGAGCTGGCGATAGGCGCCGACATCCTGAAGCGCCGATCCGATCAGCGGCGATACCTTGCCGAACAGCGTGTCGCCCGCACTACTTTGCAGGTAGCGCGTCGCGCCGTCTTTTTTGCCGACCAATGCTGGCGCATCGGACCAGCGCAGATTGTCGATCGCGGCGCGAAAAATCGGCTTCGCCTCTCCCGCCGCCTGCCCCCCGGCATCGTTCAGACTTTTGGTCAGATTGCTGGTCAGCCCGAGCTTGTCGCCGACCCCGAACAGCTTCGATGCCAGCTTGCCGCCCGCGCCCGGCAACAAGATCCGCACCGCGACGTCGCGGTAAAAGGCGCCCGGCTGCGCCAATTTGTCGAGCGCGCCATCCGATGCACCGCCGATCAATCCCTTGACGCCGCTGCCCGGCAATTTCGCCAGCGCCCATGGTGCTTGCGTCAACGCCAGCATCCCAAACGCACCGGCGAGCAACCGCCGCCGCGCCAATATCGCTTCGTCCTGTTTCATAGCGCGCCTCGACCCGATCGGATGTCAGCGCCAAATCTATCATCAATGCAGCCGCCGCCAAAGCCCGATGATCTCTCTCCTTCGCGATGGGCAGGGCATGCGACGACCGCGGCGCGAACGGCGCACATTCGGCAACCAAATTACCGTATTGCAATATGTAATTTATTGATTATCAATATGACAAGTATCGATTATCGGGAGATTTGCAATGCTGCGATGGAGCAGACGATTGTTGGTTGGGTTGAATGTGCTGAACTGGTTCTTCGCCGCGGTCTTCATGGTCGTGCTCGTTGCTATCACGCTCAGGCCAGACCTGCTTGCCGATGCGCTGACCAAGGTAACCCCGCGCATGGACGCCGATCATGTGATCGACCTGTTCCGCCTCGTCCTGCTGCTCTGCGTGCCGATCGCCTTTGCCGCGCACGCCATTTTCACGCGCCTTGTCGCGATGATCGACAGCGTCGACAGCGCTGCGGTCTTCACGCCGGTCAATGCGCGGCGACTCCGCGTGATCGGCTGGTGCCTGCTCGCGACGCAGGTGATCGACGTCGGCTATGGCTGGATATCCTATCAGTTGGTCGTAGCGAGCGGCGAGCATTTCGGATGGCAGCCCAGCCTGACCGCGTGGCTGGCGGTGCTGATGTTGTTCATCCTCGCCCGCATCTTTGAACAGGGTGCGGCGATGCGCGAAGAAATCGAGCAGACGATCTGATGGCGATCCGGATCCAGCTCGACGACATGCTGTGGCGGCGGCGCATGACGCTGACCGAACTGAGCGAACGTGTCGACATCACCGTCGCCAATCTGTCGATCCTCAAAACCGGCAAGGCCAAGGCGATCCGCTTTTCGACGCTCGATGCGATCTGCCGCATCCTCGAATGCCAGCCCGGCGAATTGATTATTTTCGACGATGGAGATGATGCATGAGCTTCTGGACCGCCCTAAAAAGCACGTATCGCGAAAGTGGCTTGTTCCTGCTCGCCTGTCCGCTGCTGGCGCTCATCCCCGTCGTTGTCGAGCTGGTCCAGCACGGCGTCGAAATGCACCTCGGCATGTATGACAGCCTCGCGATGGCCAAAGAAGTCGAAAGCCACCCGCTGCGTCTGGGGTTCGGCCTTGCAAAGGTCGTCGCGCTCATCCTGCCGATCTACTGGATTACCCGCTTCATCGCCTTCGGGCGCGACCCCGGGGCAGCGGCACGGCTCGACCGCCCGGCGGTTCGCCTGTTCGCCGCCTTCGCCGCGTTCCAGATCCTGCTTGCCGTGCTCCAACTGTTCCTGTTGCCGTCGTCGGGCTGGTGGTTGCTCGGCAATTTTATCGGCGGGCAGATATTGGGGGCGCTCATCGCCGCTTGGGGCGCAGCCGCTCCGTTGGGCAATGCGGCGATCGGGCCGCTGGCATCGGCCCGGCTGATGATGCGCCACCTGCCGTTCACCATCGCGCTGTTCCTGGCGGCGATGATGCCGCTGATGATCCCGCATTATCTGTTCGCTGCTGGCGCGATTTTCGGCCCGGAGTGGAGCAAGTGGCCGATTCTGATCGCCGACTCGCTGCTCGTGGGATGGCTCTCCGCCGTGCTGGTCGCCAGTGGTTATATCGCCGCGAAACGCGCGGCGGATGCGCAAGGGGTCAATTTGAGACCGTCATCGTGCTGAACGCGTGGCGACCCCGTTCGCCACCAGGACCAATGCCCTAAGGCGAGCCCTCGGCGATCGGCCAGATTCCTCCATCGCGCTAGGCCGCCATCCGCAGCCGGTTCCGCCCTTCGCGCTTCGCGGTGTAGAGCGCCTTGTCGGCGCGCTGGAGCAAGTCTTCGACGCTGGTCTCGCCCGCGTAAATGGCCAGTCCGATGCTGACCGTGACCCCCGGCAAGCCTGCCGAGGCGCCGTCCGTATCGGCCTGAACCGCCTTACGGACCCGTTCAGCGACCAGTTCGGCGGACAGCGCGCTGCGGCCCTGCAAGATGCAGACAAATTCCTCGCCGCCAAAACGGCCGACCATGTCGTCATCGCGCAGCGACGCCTTGGCCCGTTGTCCGACCCTGCGGATCACCTCGTCGCCGGTCGCATGGCCATGCTGGTCGTTGATCTGCTTGAAATGGTCGATGTCGAAAATCGCGACCGCCAGCGGCGCGCTATCCTGCATCGCCCGCCGCAACGCCTGGTCGAGGAATGCAAGCGTATGGCGGCGGTTCGGCAGGCCGGTGAGCATATCGGTGTTGGCAACGCGCTCGGCCGCGCTGCGCGCTGCCTCGAGGACGCGGGCATTTTCGACCGTCTCGGTGACGTCCTGCACTGTCCCGAAAATTCCGATTGCCTTGCCACTGCGACTCCGTTCGATCGATCCGTGCGATTTGACATGCCGGACCTCGCCGTCGGCGCGCAAGATCCGGCCCTGAAACACGAACGGCGCGCCCGATTTGACTGCCTCGGCCAGTGTCTTTTGCACCGCCACCCGGTCGTCGGGCAGATATTGCGCGACGCTGTAATCGACATCGACCGGAATCCCCGGCTCCAGTCCGTGGACGCGATAGGTCTGGTCCGACCACTGGATCGTCCAGCGCACCAGGTCGACGCGCCAATGCCCGACCAGCGCCGCCGCCTCGGCCTGGAGCAGCCAGCGGTTGCTCTGTTCCAGCCGCTTGGCCAGCCGCCGCTGGACGACGATCAGCGCCGCCAACGGCAGCGCGACGAACAGCATCGTCACCAGATAGAATTGCAGGAACAGCACCTCGACCTTTTGCGCGGCGTCCATCGCTGCAATCGGTCCGTGGCCCTGCCCGGTCAGCAGCGATGCGACGATCGCGACGATCAGCATCCCCGCCGCGGCCCCGAACGGCCCCAGCCGATAGGATGCGACGATCACCGCGACGCACGGCACAAAGGTCGCCGGAAAATACTCCTGCGAAAAACAGGCGCCGGTGACGAATGCGGCGACGGTCAGGATCGCGATCGCTTCGGCCTTCATCGCCGTCGGCACATTGTTCAGCGCATTTGATTGCACCATGCGCGCCAGCATCACGATCGGCGGGGTGACGATCAGCATCCCCAGCGCCACCGTCGTCATCCACGACAGAAAGAAATCGAAGCCGTTGCCGGTCAATATCGCGGCGATCCCCGCGCTCGCGGCGCTCGCCATCAGCGCCGCGATGCAGAAATTGCCGACTGCGCGCGGCGCCATGAACGACATCTCGCCGGGCTCGCGGCGTCGCACCAGCCACAGCGCGATGGCCGCCTCGGCGGCATTTGCGGTGGTAAAAGCGGCGGCGGTCGCAGCGTCGATCCCCTCGGAGACATTTGCGCCGATACTTGCCGCCGCCATGCCGGCAAAGGCCGCAAAGCGCGCGTGCGCGGGCATCAACAACAGCAGCGCCAAGAGATAGCCGCTTGGCGGCCAGATGGCGGCGATATTGTCGGCGCCCTTGGTCGCGTGCAGCGACAGGCTGGCCAGCAGGAAATATCCCGCCGCAGTCAGCAGGAACCAGAATATTGCCTCGACGCGGGGGGATAGCGACCGGGTCATCAGACCAGATAACCGAAAAGAGGGAAAGAAACCGCTAACATATCGCCGCCTCTCCCTGTTTATCGCGCGATCGGTTCGCCTCGCCCTTTAATCGATCCCGCCAAAGGTCAGGCCGACCACGTCGTCGACCATCGCTTCGTCCCACTCAAGACGGCGGTCGAGGATCAGCATCGCCAGCCCGTGGACCAGTGCCCAGGCGTGGAGCGCGGCCATATCCGGGTTCTCGACCCCCGGCAACGCCTCACCGACCCCGGCGCGCAGCAGGTTGTAAGCAACCTCGCCGCCATCGCCGCCGACATTCGCGTGGCGCGCCGACATCTGCCGCGTAAAGCTCAGGCGGAACAGCGCCGGTTCGTCATGGGCAAAACGGACATAGGTCGTCCCCGTCGCCTTGAATCCGTTGCGTCCGCCCCCCGCCTTCAGCCACGCCTGCGCCTGCCGCGCGCCAAGCCGCCGCAGCCCCTCGTCGGCGAGGGCGTCGAGCAGCGCCTCCTTGTCGGGGAAATGGCGGTAAAGCGCGGTCGCACTGACCCCGACGTCGCGCGCCAGCGCCCGCAGGCCCAACTCGCCGTCGTCGCCCGCCTCCAGCCGTTTCAGCCCCGCCGCGATCACCGCCGCGCGCAGGTCACCATGATGATAAGCGCCCGCGGCCTTCGCGCCGTCGCTTTTCATGTTGACACTGTTATCTTCTTCGATCATGTTGCCACCGTAAACATTCCGAGTCGCCAGCGCAATCCCCTCCACGCTCGCGGCCCTTTCCTAACCATCCGTAAGGAGCAACGTCATGGCAAGCAACGTCGAAACCCTCATCCGCGGCGCGGTCGTCAAAGGCATCGGCAAGGTCGCCGACTTCAACCGCAAGCGCCTGCCCCGCCCCACCGACGCGCATCCCTTCCTGACCGGCATCCACAAACCAATAACCGAAGAATTCACCCTGGAAGAACTGCGGGTCGAGGGCGAAATCCCCGCCGTGCTCACTGGCCGCTATCTGCGCAACGGCCCGAACCCCGCGGTGCCCCCCGATCCCGCGAGCTATCACTGGTTCAGCGGCGCAGGCATGGTCCACGGTATCCGCATCGAAGGCGGCAAGGCCGACTGGTATCGCAATCGCTGGGTCCGCGGCGCAGAAGCGTGCGAGGTGCTGGGTGAGGCGCTGCCCCCCGGCCCGCGCGAAGGGCGCAACGACGCGCCGAACACCAATGTGGTCGGCTTGGCCGGCCGCACCTTCGCGATCGTCGAGGCAGGCGGCAAGCCGGTCGAGCTGGATTATGAGCTGAACACGATCGCACACAACCCGTTCGATGGCACGCTCGTCGGATCATACACCGCCCACCCGCATCACGATCCGGCGACCGACGAGCGCCACGCGATCACCTATCGCGGCGACGAACCAAACAAGGTCTGGCATGTCGTGCTCGACAAAGACGCACACGTCATCCGCGAAGAAGCGATCGCGGTCAGCGACGGCCCGTCGATCCACGACTGCGCGATTACCCAAAACCATGTGCTGGTGTTCGACCTGCCGGTCACCTTCTCGATGAAAATGCTGCTGGCGGGCTATCGCTTCCCCTATGCATGGAACGACGCCCATCCCGCCCGCGTCGGCCTCCTCCCTCGGAACGGCAGCGGCGACAGCATCATCTGGGTGCCGGTCGAGCCCTGCTATGTCTTTCACCCCGCCAACGCCTTCGAAGCCGCCGACGGCAAGGTGATCGTCGATGTCGTCGCCCACGAAACGATGTTTGCGGAATCCAAGCGTGGACCCGACAGCCAGAAGTCGCGCTTCGAGCGGTGGACGATCGACCCCGTCACCCGCACCACCGTCCGCGCCGTCATCCACGACCATGCCCAGGAATTTCCGCGTTACGACGAACGCTTGACCACCAAGCCCTATCGCTATGCCTACAGCATCGCGATCCCTGACGGGACTTCGCCCGAATGGGCGCTGGCGGAAACGCGGTTGTTCAAGCACGACCTGCAGGACGGCACGACCGCCATCCATGATTTCGGCCCCGGCCGCCACCCCGGTGAATTCGTGTTCGTCCCGCGCAGCGCCGACAGCGCCGAAGACGACGGCTGGCTGATCGGGCTGGTCGTCGACATGAACGACGAGACGACGGCGCTGGTCATCCTCAACGCCAATGATTTTACTGGGTCACCGCAAGCTGTCGTGCATCTGCCGCACCGGGTGCCGCCGGGCTTTCACGGGAACTGGGTGGCGGACTAAGCGCGGCGCGCTGCGCCAGCAAGGTTTCGGTCACCCGCAGCGACCGTTCATTGTCGACATCGATCGCCGTCGCCCCGTTGCTGACCAGCAGCGGGGCGATTTCGACGTTCAGGTGCCGCGAAATACGGGCAAAGATATGGTGGATCGGCCCCAGTCCGAACCGGAAGCGCAGCAGGTTGATCAGGCCGAACGCCTGCATCACCCGCAACGGCTTTTTGACGAACTGCCCGCCGCCGCGAAACGCCTCGGTCGCCTTGAGCGCGCCGGGATGACCAATCCAATAGGCATTGCAATTGGACACCGCGACGTCGGAAAACTCGTAAAAGCGGCGCTGGCCTTCGGGATGCACCGCGAGGACATCCTCGCGCCGCGCCAGCGCCACTCCGGCTTCGATGTCGAGCCGCACGGCCTCCGCGCCAATCTCGGCGATCGTTTCGGACGTCAGTAGGCAATTGTCAGCGGTGGTCACCAGAAAGGGAAAGGCCGCAACGCCCGCCACCGCCACAACCGAGTCCGCCAAATTGCTCGCAGCCGGAACGACGATCAGCCGGTTACCCAGCGAAGCGACCACCGGGTCGTCGAGATCGGCAAGCAAATTCGGATGGTGCGTCGAGATGAAGATCTGCGCTGCCCCGCTCGCCGCGGCGGCATGCAGGACATGCGCGATCATTGGCCGCCCCGCCACCGGCACCAGGCATTTGTCCGCCACATCATGCGCCGCGGCCAACGGATCGATCACCCCTGACCGGCGCCCCGCCAGGATCAGGATCGACCCAGTCATGCCGCGTCGCGCCGCGCCATCGCCGGGGCAATCTGGCGGATCATGCTTTCGGCGACGATCGTTTCGATCAGCGTGTCATGGCTGAAGCCCGCGATGGCCGCCGAGCGCGAGAACAGCTTTTCGGACCACAGATTGCAGTTGAGATTGACCTCGAGCAACCGCAGGTCGCCCGTCGCCTGATCGACGCGGAATTCGAAACGGCCATAGTCGAACGGCCGAAACACATCGGCCATGCGGCGGGTATATTCGATGACCTGGCGGCTGATCAGCGGATCATCGAAGCGTTTGATGCAATAGCCGACATGGCCGACCAGATCGCGCTTTTCCTGATAGGTCCGCAGCTGGGTCGGGTCCGCCTGTTCGAAAATCATCATCGGCAGCATAGCCGGTTCGCCGTCCAGCGTGATCACCGGCACCTCGATGTCGCTGCCGTCGATAAAGGGTTCGACGAGCGCGTCATGGTCGAGCGCATGGATTTCGACGACCGACCGCGCCAATTCGACGCGGTCATGGGCATCGCGCACGCCCCATGATGCCGAGCTGTTGTTCGGCTTGATCACCCAGCGCCGGGCGGGCGGGCAGCGCGCTACGTCGACCGGGGCGCCGCGGCGGAACAGCGCCCATGGCGCCGTCGGCACCCCGCGCGCTGCGGCCTCCAGCTTGGTCAGATGCTTGTCGTCAGAAAGCCCGCGCACGATCGGCGATGCGCCAAGATACGGCAGCCGATGCTGGTTGCAGAGCAAAGGCAGCAGCATCTCCGAATTGAAAAAGCCGCCGCGGTTGAGCAGCGGAAACGCAAAATCGGCGGCGGGCCGATCGAACAGCGCCGCATAGCTGTCGGCGATCAGCAGTTCGATGCCGAGCCCCTCCAACGTTTCGCGCATTTCGCGATGATACAGCGCGTGATTGCCGTCGTCGGCATGGAGGCCGCCGGTCCAGCGGGCATGCTTGGCGATGAACAACAGGCGCTGCGTTTCGCGCAGGCGATCGGGCAGCTGGGTCGGCGCAAGGTCAGTCGTTTTCATGCCCGGCATGGACCATGGCGAGGTTGCGCGGCGATGACGAAATGGTGACGCCTGGTGACCACAAAGCGCAAGATCAGTGTCACTATCGATGCTAACGATTGGAAAAATGATCTTTTAGGATGGTAACAAGGCAGCAATCGCGCGCTGCTGCTTACCGCACAAGCGGTCACGAAAGGCGATCAGACGCAGCCGAATCTTCGCCGCGCCGCCCCTCCGCCACGGCTCGTCGCGGAAATCCTCCACTCGGCGCAGCGGATTTCACGCGCGGTTCGTTCGTCCTTCACTATGATGAAAAATATCGCCCTCTCCCGCCCCGCCACGAGCGCGATTGCCGCGTTCCTGGTCCTGTCCACCCCGGCCGCTTTCGCTCAGGAAGCGCCCACCATCACGATGACCCCGCCGATCGCCGAACCTACGGCGCCGACCCCGCAAACGCCGCCGACGGTTGCTGAACCGAGCGCGCCCGCGCCGGTGGCTGCACCGCAGACTGCGGCCCCTGCGCCGGTGATCCGCGTACCGCTCGACATCGCGCCGGTTGAAACCACTCCGGCACCGCGCGCCACGCAGCGCGCCGAAGCGCCCGCCCCGGCCCGCACACCGCGCGTCGCCGAGCGCAGCCGCCCCACCGCCCCCGCTTCGGTCGAAACTGCAACCGCTGCCCCGGCGGCGGCTGAAACCGCGCCGATTGCCGAGATAGCACCGGTCGCCACGCCAATGGCCGCGCCAGCCGAACCTATCGCTGAGCCGACCCCCGCGCCTGCCGAGGCGGCCGTCAAGACGGGTGGCGAGTTCCCTTGGGAGATCGCCGGTGGCGCCGCGGCGCTGCTCATCATCGGCGGCGCAGGCTTGGCCTTTGCCCGCCGTCGCCGCACCGCCGATGACGTCACCTATGACGAGGTCGTCCAAGCCGCGCCGACCCGGCGTTTCGAGCCGGTCGAGACGCGCGCGCCGATCGCCAGCGACACGCAGGAATGGGTGACCCCGGCCTACACGCCGCGCGAGCCGGTTGCCGCCGTGCCCCGCACGACGCCCGCTTTTGCCGCTGCACCCAGTGGCAGCATGGGTCGCCATGAAGCGATGGCGATGGCTGGCCCGACGCCCGACAATCCGTTCGCAACGCTGTCGAAGCGACTGAAGCGCGCCCGGTTCCTCGACCGTCAGGAACGCGTCGCCTACGACGAAACGCTTGGCGCCCAGAAAAACATGGCCCGCAAGCCGGTCAGCGCCTGGGAAATCGCGCAGCGCCCGGCACCGGTGAGTCAGGAGCAGGAGGTGCGTCGTCCCGAACCGGCCCGCGCCCGTGCGACAACGACGTTCCGTCCGGGTTACTCCAACAGCTGACCCAACCGACTGCGGTGCTCCCCTCACCGCACAAAAAAAGGGCGGTGCCTCGCGGCACCGCCCTTTCTCTTTGTCGGAAGCCAGCCGGACCAGCCGACTGGATACCCAAACCGAATTACTTCAGTTCGACGGTGCCGCCGGCAGCGAGGATCTTCGCCTTCAGCTCTTCGGCTTCCGCCTTGTTCACGCCTTCCTTGATCGCCTTGGGCGCGCCTTCGACGAGCGCCTTGGCTTCGCCAAGACCCAGGCCGGTGATTGCGCGGACTTCCTTGATGACGTTGATCTTGTTGCCGCCGTCACCCGTCAGGATGACGTCGAATTCGGTCTGCTCTTCAGCAGCCGGGCCAGCAGCGGCAGCAGCCGGAGCGGCAGCAACAGCAGCGGCAGCCGAAACGCCCCACTTTTCTTCGAGCATCTTCGACAGGTCAGCCGCTTCGAGGACGGTCAGCGCCGAAAGGTCTTCAACGATCTTTGCGAGATCAGCCATGTTCATTCTCCATCAGAACCGGGGTATCCCGGCAGTAAGTTACAAAGTTAGTTCGAAATCACGCTGCTTCTTTGGCGGCATATGCGCCAAAAACCCGCGCCAACTGGCCAGCCGGGGCTGCGGCAATCTGCGCAACCTTGGTGGCCGGAGCCTGCACCAGACCAATGATCTTGGCGCGCAGCTCGTCGAGCGAGGGAAGCGAAGCCAGCGCTTTGACGCCATCAACGTCGAGCACCACGTCGCCCATGCCGCCGCCAACGATTTCGAGTTTGTCGTTGGTCTTGGCAAAATCCACCGCGATCTTTGCCGCCGCGACCGGATCGGTCGAGGTTGCGAGGGCGGTGGGGCCGGTCAGCAGTTCGCCGATGCCGGTGTAGGACGTGCCGTCGAGCGCGATTTTGGCAAGACGGTTCTTCGTGACGCGAAAGTCGGCCCCGGCATCGCGCATTTGCTGACGCAGCACCGTCGACTGAGCGACGGTCATGCCCAGGTTGCGGACGACCACAACCGAGGCAGCTGATGCCAGCGTAGCGTTCAGCGAGGATACGGCTTCGGCCTTTTCCGTACGATCCATGCCTATACTCCACTCTGTGCCCGGATGGCCCCGCGCGCCGAAACGCGTGGCGCCGCCGGGCGGCTAACACACGCAAATACGAACGCGGGCCAAGGCTCGCCTGTATCTGCGCAACGATGTCCGAAGGGGTCGGTCAAGACGCGTCGCCTGAACGCGCAGGCGGGCGACCGAAAAAGACTGTTCCCCGTCTCGGCTGGAAATTAAGCAGGGCAAATCCCCTGCACCAACTGTCTCGGACGGAATTGTCAGGGGCGAACCCGCGACAACACGGGGGCGCTGATAGCGGGAAACGACCGGAAGTCAAGGCGCGCAGCGGATGTGAGCGAAAGAGTCACGCACCGCGCCGTCGCCCCCTTGCAAACTTTCAACTAAGATATATCTTAGAGGCATCAAGAATCACTCAAAAGGAATGAACATGATTTTTTATGCGAAAATGACAGGCCGCGATTGCGGCGGGCGCCATGCGATGCATCGCGGCGGTGGACGCAGCTTTGGCCATGGTTTCGGACATGGCTTTGGCGGCGGTCGCCGCGGCGGGGGACGTGGCGAGCGCGGTGCGCGTCGGCGCATGTTCGACAGCGGCGAACTGCGGCTGGTGCTGCTCAAGCTGATCGCCGACGAACCGCGCCACGGTTACGACCTGATCCGCCAGATCGAGGAACTCACCAGCGGCGCCTATGCACCCAGCCCCGGGGTGATCTATCCGACCCTCACGATGCTCGACGACATGGGCCAGATCGAAGCGCAGCAGAGCGACGGCGCCAAAAAGCTGTTCGCGATCACCGATGCCGGGCGCGCCGAGATCGATGCCAACAAGGAGGTCATCGACGCCGCCATCGCACGCCTGACGCAGGTCGGCGAGGACACGCAGCGCACTGACTCGGCATCGGTTCGCCGCGCGATGGGCAATTTGCGGCAGGTGCTGATGGACCGCCTGGGCGACCGCGATCTCGACAAGACGGCGTTGCACGACATCGTCGCGCTGATCGACGAGGCCGCACAAAAGATCGAGCGGCTGTGATGACGGTCAGCAGCACCGCGGCGGTGCCGACCGTCCACGCCAGCAAATATCTGCAACAGCTGTGCAAGCACTGGCAGCATAATCTGGCCGTCGAGTTCACCGCGACCCGCGGCACCGTGGCCTTCCCCAGGGATGCGCGCGGTGCCGACTGGCCGGGCGATGGGCTGGTGACCTTCGAAGCCGGACCCGAGACGCTGTCGGTCCGCATCGACGCCAGCGTCGCTGCGCAACTCGAAGGCTTGCAGGGCGCGATTGCGCGCCACCTCGACCGCTTTGCCTTTCGCGAGGCGCCCTTGCCGTTCGACTGGCAAACGCCATCTAGGTGATGCGGAACGCCGCGCGCCTGACGGGCGTTAGGCCTTGCGACACCAACCCGAGGAAAGGAACATCCGTGACCGACGCCCCAGGGCTGCTTTGCCCAACCTGCCGCGTGAATTTGACCATGTCGGAGCGACAGGGAATCGAGATCGATTACTGCCCGCAGTGCCGCGGCGTGTGGCTGGACCGCGGCGAGCTCGACAAGATCATCGAACGCAGCGAAGGTGCCGCAGCCCCCGCCCCGCGCGCGTCGGCGCCGCCGCCGCAGCAGCCCTATCAGCAGCAGCCGCAATATCGCGAACACGGCCATGACGACCGTTACTACGGCAGCAAACCGTACAAGAAGAATTACAAGAAGAGCTTCCTGAGCGAATTGTTTGACTAAAAGCCGTCGCCCCCGCGAAGGCGGGGGCCGCGAGCGGCCTTTCGCATCGTCGCTGCGTAAAACGGCAGTGGCCCCCGCCTTCGCGGGGGCCACGATCGTTACTTACCGCACCACCGCATTCCGCCGGGCGTAGAGGAAATAGACCCCCAGCCCGCCGACATTCCACACCAGGAACCATAGCTGCGTCTGCATCGGCAGGCTGAAAAACAGATAGATGCAGCCAAAGACTGCAATGCCGCCAATGACCCACGGCAGCGGGGCACGGAAGGTGCGCTGGGCGTTGGGCGCGCGGACGCGCATGATCAACATGCAGATCGACACCGCGGTGAACGCCGCGAGCGTCCCGGCATTGGCGAGCGCCGCTAGCTCGCCGAGCGGGATGAAGCCCGCGAGGACGGCAACGACAAGCGCGGTGAAGATGGTGATCCGCACCGGCGTCCCGCGCGACGACAATTTGGCCAGGCTGGCGGGCAGCAGACCATCGCGCGCCATGGTGAAGAATATGCGGCTCTGGCCATAGAAAAAGGCGAGGATTACCGTCGGCAGCGCGATGATTGCCGACACCGCCAGATATTGCGCCGCGAGCGGGCTGCCCAGTTCGCGCAGGATCAGCGCCAGCGGTTCGGGGCTGTTGGCAAAGCGCGCGTAGGCAATTGCGCCGACCGCGGCGACCGCGACCGCGATGTAGATGACGACGCAAACGAACATCGACCCGACGATGCCAATCTTGAGATCGCGGTCGGGGTTCTTCGTTTCTTCCGCCGCCGTTGCAATGGCGTCGAAGCCGTAGAAGGCGAAAAAGATGATCGCGGCGGCGGCCATCACGCCGCGCTCGACGCCGTCCGGTCCCATATGCTTGGGAAAGCCATAGGGGCTGAACGGTTCGAGATTGGCCGCGTTGAACGCAGGCAAAGCCACTGCGACAAAAATCACCAGCGCAATCACTTTGACCACCACCAGGATCGCGTTGAGCGTCGCACTCTCGCGCGTCCCGACGAGCAGCAACCCCGCTACGACCGCAATGATCGCGATCGCCGGCAGGTTGACGATGCCGCCAAGTTCGGGCCCCTGCATCAGCGCCATCGGCACGCCCGCCCATGCCTCCAGCAAAGGTGCGGCATAGCCCGACCAGCCGACCGCGACCGCGCTGACCACCAGCGAATATTCCAGGATCAGGCTCCACCCGACGACCCATGCGATGAGTTCGCCGATGACGACATAGCTATAGGTATAGGCGCTGCCCGACGCGGGGATCATCGTCGCCATTTCGGCATAAGCGAGCGCCGCGCAGGCGCAGATCAGGCCCGCGATGCCGAACGAGAGGATCACCGCAGGACCGGCCTTGTCGGCACCAACCCCGATCAGCGTCAAAATACCGGTGCCGACGATCGCCCCGACCCCGAGCGCGATCAGATGCGGCCAACCGAGTGTCCGCGCCAGCCCCTGCCCCTCCTGCCGTTCCGGCACGATCGGTTTGCGGCGGAACAGGCTGTCGGTCATGTCGTGGGCTCCCCATTATTACTTTATTGCGGTCGTTTGGAACGGATCAAGCGCGAAGGCAAGACCGGAGCATGGTCGTTTTATGCCGCTTGCCGCGCAAGCCAGCCCGCGCGAAAAGCAAGCGTAACGGCCAGTGCGACGGCGAAAACATAGGCCAATACCGGCGACCAGATCACCGTTCGCGCACCTATTAGCGCGCCGACGACCAGTCCCGCCCATAGGCCGAAGTGGTGCAGCCATCTGCGATCGCCCTCTCCGCGCAGCGCATTAGCGATCTTCTGCCCCATTTGCACCAGCGTGCCCGTCATATAGGTCACGCCGACGACCGACCCATCGCGGCCTGCCATCGCCGCGTTGGCGGCACCCATTGCGAGCGCGAGGAATAGCAGCGCGCCCCAGCCGGTGCCCTCCAATCGCAACACCGCCGCGGTGCCCAGCAAAATGGTGACACTCAGCAGAACCGCCGGTGTCCGCAGCGATCCGGCGCGCGCGCCGATCAGCGACCCCGCGACCACGCCGATCACAAAGACCGTGATGATGGTGCCTGCGATCAGTGCCGCGGGCTGCTCCCCTGCCAGGCCGACGGCAAGCCGGGTCGAGTTACCCGTCATGAACGACACGAAAAAGCCGGCCGATTCGACAAAGCCGATCGCATCGACATACCCCGCCAGACCGGCCACCCCGATGGCCAGCGCCTGATGCGATCGGTCAAAACGGAGCATGCCCCTAAAGCAGCCGCTCGATCGCCTCGGCCAGCTTTGCGTCACGCTCCGACAGACCATCGGCGTCATGCGTCGTCAACAGGATATCGACGCGGTTATAGACGTTCGACCATTCGGGATGGTGATCCATCTTTTCGGCGATAATCGCGACGCTGGCCATGAACCCGAACGCCTGTGCGAAATCGTCGAATTTGAAACGGCGGGTGATCGCGTCGCGGTTCGGTTCGTGCGTCCAGTCGGGGAAGCGGGCGAGCAAGGCGGTGCGGGCGTTTTCGTCGAGTTTCTGGACCATGAATTTTCTCCCGCTGGTAAAGGCCGTGCGCTCGCCATAAGGAAGGGCGCGATGACCGACAAGCCTGCCCTGCCCCCCGGCTGGACCGGAACCGCCCCCGATGCCGACGCGCTGTTCACGATGGCGGAAGCGGCGCTGGCGACGATGCCCGCGGTGTTCCTGCCGCATATCCAGGGCGTCGTCATAGCGATCGAGGAATTTGCCGACGACGAGATCCTCAAATCGCTCGACATCGAGCATCCCTATGACCTGACCGGCCTGTACGAAGGTCGCCCGCTGACCGAGCGCAGCATCGGCGAGAGCGGCGGCATGCCCGACCGGGTGACGCTGTACCGCGTCCCGATCCTGGTCGAATGGATCGAGACCGGCGAGCAGCTGGAATGGCTGGTGCGGCATGTACTGATCCACGAGATCGGGCATCATTTCGGTTTTTCGGACGACGATATGCACGCGCTGGAAGATATGGGGTGAGCGCACTTTTGCAGCTTGATCGGGTGGCGTGCATCCGCGGCGACCGGCTGCTGTTCGAAAATCTATCGCTGGCGCTGCAACCCGGCGAGGCGCTGTGGCTGCGCGGCGCGAATGGCGCGGGCAAGTCGAGCCTGATCCGCCTCGCGGCCGGATTGCTCAGCGCCGCGGCGGGGACGGTCGAGCGCCACGGGCGCATCGCGCTGATCGACGAAGCATCGGCGCTCGATCCCGAACTGCCGCTGCGCCGCGCGCTCGATTTCTGGGCGCGGGTCGATACCGTCGACGGCCATGCGGTTGACCGCGCGATGGACGCGATGGCGCTCCATCCGCTTGCCGAAGTGCCGGTTTCGATGCTGTCGACCGGCCAACGCAAGCGCGCCGCGATGGTCCGCGTAATCGCGAGCGGCGCGCCGATCTGGCTGCTCGACGAGCCCGCCAACGGCATGGACGATGCGGCGCAGGCGCGGCTGGTCGCGGCGATTGCGGCGCACCGGGCAAATGGCGGGGCGGTGTTGCTGGCGTCGCATTTCGCGCTGGGGGTGCCAGACCTCGCCGAACTCGACATGGGGGCGCTGGCATGAAAATGCCTCCGCCTCAACCCGTTTGCCCAGAGCTTGTCGAAGGGCCGTTCTTTCTTTCGGCGCGGCAAGGAAGAACGGTGCTTCGACAAGCTCAGCACAAACGGATTTGGGGTAATCGGCGTGGGATAGGACAGTCATGACCACCCTCCTCGCCCTGTTCTGGCGCGACCTGCGCCGCGCGTGGGGCAGCGGGGCGCTGTGGTTGCCGGTGCTATTCTTCCTGCTCGTCGCGACCGCTTTCCCCTTTGCGGTGGGCCCCGATGCGCCGCTGCTGCGCCGCGCGGGTGGCGGGATGGTCTGGGTCGCGGCGCTGCTCGCGGCGTTGCTGCCGATCGATCGGCTGGTGCGCCCCGACCGCGATGCCGGGGTGCTCGATCAGCTCGCGGTGCGCGGTATCGCCGATGAGGTGATCGCAGCGGTCAAGATATTGGCGCACGCGATCGCGTTCGGATTGCCGTTGATGATCGCGCTGTTTCCGGCGGCGGCGTTGCTGGCACAGGACGCCGGGCGGGTGGAGGTGCTGGCGGTAGGGATTGCGATCGCGATCCCGGCGCTGGCATCGCTCGCGGTGCTGAGTGCGGCGCTGACCGCGGGGCTGAAAGGCGGCAGCGCGATCGGCGGACTGCTGATACTGCCGCTGGCGATTCCACTGCTGATCTTTGGCGCGGGGATGCTCGACCCGTCGGCACGCGGGGCGATGAAATTGCTGGGCGCGACGAGTTTGCTGCTGACGATGATCGGGCCGTTTGCGGCGGGCGCGGCGATGCGGGGGTTGAGGGAATGACCGCTAGCGACCGGAAGTAGACGTTCAGGATCCTACAACTTCGTCATTCCCGCGAAAGCGGGAACCTAGGGTGGGGTTAGCCTACGCACGCTCTGGGTCCCCGCTTTCGCGGGGATGACGAATTTGGGGAATAGCAGCTCACCACCTCGAAACAGACACAAGAAAAGGGCCGGAGTTTCCCCCGGCCCTCCCCTAAATCATGTGCCTGCCTGAAATCAGGCGCCAGTCACGTCGGCCGTATCGACCTTCACGCCCGGACCCATCGACGACGACAGCGCGATCTTGCGGACATATTTGCCCTTTGCACCTGCCGGCTTGGCCTTGACGATCGCGTCGACGAAGGCGTCGAAGTTCTGGCGGAGCTTTTCCTCGCCGAACGACAGCTTGCCCAAACCGGCATGGATGATACCGACCTTTTCGACGCGGAATTCGATCTGACCGCCCTTGGCGGCCTTCACGGCTTCGGCGACGTTCGGGGTCACGGTGCCCAGCTTCGGGTTCGGCATCAGGCCCTTCGGACCCAGCGTCTTACCCAGGCGGCCGACGATACCCATCATGTCCGGCGTCGCGATGACGCGGCCATAGTCGAGGTTGCCCGCGAGCATGTCTTCCATCAGGTCTTCGGCGCCGACCTTGTCGGCACCGGCGGCCAGCGCCTTGTCGGCATTATCGCCGCGCGCGAACACGGCGACCTTGACGTCCTTGCCGGTACCGGCGGGGAGCGTCACGACGCCGCGGACCATCTGGTCGGCGTGGCGCGGATCGACACCCAGGTTCATCGCGATTTCGAGCGTTTCGTCAAACTTGGCCGAGGCCAGTTCGCGAACGGTCTTCAGCGCGTCGTCGACGGTGTGCAGCTTCAGCGCATCAACCTTGCCTTCAAGCGCTTTCTGCTTCTTGGTCAGCTTTGCCATCGGATCAGCCCTCCGTCACTTCGAGGCCCATCGAGCGCGCGCTGCCCTCGATGATCTTCGTTGCCTGTTCCAGATCGTTCGCGTTAAGATCCTTCATCTTGATCTCGGCGATTTCGGTCAGCTTCGAGCGGGCGATCTTTCCGCCGCTGATCTTTCCGGGCTCCTTCGAGCCCGACTTCAGGTTCGCGGCCTTCTTGATCAGATAGGTTGCCGGCGGGGTCTTCGTAACGAACGAAAAGCTCTTGTCGGCGAACACGGTGATGATGGTCGGGGTCGGGGTGCCTTTTTCCATGCCATCTGTCGCTGCGTTGAACGCCTTGCAGAATTCCATGATATTGACACCGCGCTGGCCGAGGGCCGGCCCGAGCGGCGGCGAGGGGTTTGCGGTCCCCGCCGGAACTTGCAGCTTGATATAGCCGCTGATCTTCTTAGCCATGATGGCCTCCTGTCTTTCTGTTGCCCCGGACTTGGGTCCAAGGCTCAAAATTAGCGGTCGAACAGAAGGGCATCACCCCTTCCTCCCGCGCGGAATCACGCCCGTATCTGACGCGAAGCGGCGCGCATAAGCGTAAAGACGTAAGAAAACAAGCCTTATGCGGGCGGGTCGTAGCGCAGCAGCCCTTCCTGCACCGCCGAGGCAATCAGGGTGCCGTCGCGGCGATAGATCGAACCGCGATTGATCCCGCGGCTGCCGCCGGTCCAGTCGCTGTCCATGACGAAGACAAACCATTCGTCGACGCGGATGTCATTATGGAACCACATCGCATGGTCGAGGCTGGTTGAAAACAGCCCGGGGGTCGACCAGTTGAGACCGTGCGGCAGCATCGCCGACGACAACAGCCCCATGTCGGACGCAAAGGCCAGGAAGGCGCGGTGCACCAGCGGATCGTCGCCGATCGGCGCCGCAACACGGAACCACTGATAATGCTGGGTCGCCTTGGCCGATGCAGGCGGGCGATGGTTGCGCAATTCGAACGGCCGCCGCCGCGCCATATGGGCAAAGGCCTGGTCCGAGATATTCGGATCGGCGGCGATCGTCTCCAGGAAGTCGCGGCATTGCTCGGGCGGCAGCAGGTCGGGCATCGGCACCTGATGCGACAGGCCGGGGGCGCGCAGCTGGAACGAGGCGGTCAGGTTAAAGATGACCTTGCCGTCCTGGCGCACGACGACGCGTCGGTTGGCAAAGCTGCGCCCGTCGAAATCGCGGTGGACGCGAAAATGCAGCGGTTTCGTCTCGTCGCCGCCGCGCAGGAAATAGGCGTGGAGCGAATGGACCTCTTTGCCCGTATCGACGGTGCGCGCCGCGGCGACCATCGCCTGCGCGATCACCTGGCCGCCGAAAATCCGTTCGCGCGCGGTGGTTGCGAGGGCGGGGAAGGTAAATTCATCGGGTTCTTCAGCGGGTTCGAGGTCGAACAGCCGCGCGACCGCGCCGACGACCTTGGCCGCATCGACGCTGGCGTTGATCTCGCGCGCGCGTTCGATGCGCGCCTGAATCTGTTCGGGGGAAAGCGCCACCACGATGTCCGCCCGTCCCTCTGGTCGTTATTTGAAGCGTTCGACCTGTTCGAAGTCGAGCTCGACCGGGGTGGCGCGACCGAAGATCGACACCGACACCTTGACGCGCGCCTTTTCGAAATCGAGTTCCTCGACCAGCCCGTTGAAGCTGGCGAAGGGACCGTCGAGCACCTTGACCTGGTCGCCGATTTCGTAATCGACGCGGATTTCCTGCTTCGGACGGGCAGCCGCCTCTTCCTTGCTGTTCAGGATGCGCGCGGCTTCGGCTTCGCTGATCGCCTGCGGCTTGCCCATCGAACCCAGGAAGCCCGTTACCTTCGGCGTGTTCTTCACCAAGTGATAGACATCGTCGGTCATCGTCAACTTGGCGAGGACATAGCCGGGGAAGAATTTGCGTTCGGCCTGGACCTTTTTGCCGCGCTTCACCTCGGTCACGGTTTCGACCGGCACTTCGACGGCTTCGACGAAATCGGTCAAGCCCATGCGTTCGGCCTCCGACAACACCGAATCGCGAACCTTGTTTTCGAAACCCGAATAGGCGTGAATGATGTACCAGCGCGCCATGTGTATCTATATCCTGTCCCTGTAGCCGCGGGCGATTAGCGCGCGAGCGACGTCAGCCAGCTGACGATCGCGTTGAAAACCGTGTCGACGCCGAAAAAGAACAGCGCGAGGATCGTCGTCATGATCAGCACCATGATCGTCGTCTGCACCGTCTCGCGCCCCGTGGGCCAGACGATCTTCTTGGCTTCGGCGCGCACCTGATTGATGAACTCAGCCGGGCTGGTTTTCGCCATGTCGATCGTCCTGTCCTAATAATATTCCGATCCGGGCCAGATGGGTTGCCTTGCCCCCGGCGTCAAGCGCGCTTTTGGGCAATACTCCGCCCACCCTTGCCGAGCATGTCGGCGAAAGGCGGAAGGAAAACGGCGCATCTGTCCGAATGACAGCGGCCTTTACTGGCGCGGCGAAGCGATTGCAAGTGCAGGGTCGGCAAGAGCGGGATCGGCGTCGCGCCGCAGCGCCCGCTGCATCGCGATCAGCAGCCCGACCATGACCATCCAGCTGGCGGTGGGCTGGAGCGCGAACAACAAATGCAGCTCGTGCGACGCCGCAACGCCGTCGCGCGGATCGAAACCGACGACGTCCAGCAGCAGATAGCTGACCGCGATCGCGGCCGCGACGCCGAATTTCTGCATCAGGTTAAGCAGCGCGAACAGAAAGGCCGCCCGGCTACGCCCGCACCGTGCCGCGTCGCGCGGGATCAGGTCGGCAAGCATCGAATGGGTGAACAGCAGGCCGACGAATCCGGTGCCCAGCATGATTGAAAACCCCGCCGCCTGGACGATACCCCTCGGCTGCTGGAACAGAGTCACGATGAGCAGGCCGGAGATCAGCAGCCCCATCGCGATCATCATCGGCGGCTTGCCGTAGCGCCGCGCCAGCAGCGTCCAGATCGGCGACGCGATCGCCCCGCCGATGAAGCTGGCGAACAGCAAGATGGCGCTCTGCCCGTCGAGATCGAGCACCGCGGCGGCGAAGAACACGAACAACGAGGTCAGCGACCCAAAGGCAAAGCTGTTGAGGAATTGCACGCCCAGCAGCAGGATCAGCGGCGGAAAGGACAGCGATGCGCGAATTTCCTGGCGCCAGCCGATCCCAGCCTCGGCGATCACCGGCCGCGGCGGGACGATGCGGATCGCGACCAGCGCGATCGGCACCATCAGCAGAAACAGGCTGGCATAGGCCATGATCCGCCCCTGCAGACTGACCCCGGGGATCAGCAGCTGCGCCGCCGCGGGCGCCGCAAAGGCCAGGATCAGCGCGATTTTCGCGAACCAGTCGCGCACTCCGTACAGCAGCGCGCTGTCACGCGGCGAACGCACCAAGGCCGAACCCCACGACAGTTGCGCGACCTCATACAGGCTGAAGCTGGAATAAAAGAGCACCATCATCACGAACAGCGCAGCAAACGGCAGCCTATCGCCCACGGTGACGAGCGCGAGCAACAACAGTGACAATGGCACCAGCGCCAGCAGCATCCAGCGCCGATGCGCCCCCGGCCCGGTGCGGACCCGGTCGACCATCGTCCCGATCAGCGGGTCGACGACCCCGTCCCAGATGGTGGTGAGTGAAAACAGCAGGCCGACGAGGGCCACCGAAATCACCCCACCCTCGGCAATGTAAGGCGGCAGATAGACGCTGAACGGCAGACCAAGGATGACCGTCGGCCCGGCGGTCGCAGCATAGGCGGCAACCGTGCGCGGGCGCAACGCTGCGTCCCCGCCGGGTTGGCCAGCCGATGGCAGGGCAGTACTCGCCAAGACGCGTTGCTCCCGAAACCGAAAGCAGCAGGCTTTCAGTTGTTGACAGTCATGTCAATAGACTGCGCCGCCAGCTGACGTCGATGCTAGGTGATCTTGAAATGGGCAAGGAACGGTCGCAGGCGCCAGTCCAACTGGTCGTTATCGAGCCACTCGTCCTGCAGACCCGCCAGCGCGTGGAGCATCGAGTCGCCGATGACGATGCTGAGTAACAATTTCGCCGCGGCTTCGGGATCGTCGATTTCGGCCTCCCCTGCTGCCGCCCATTTGGTGAACAATGCCGACATCTCTTCGACCGCGGGAATATGCAGATCGCGATAGATTTGCAGCGCAAACTCGCGATCCCGCAAACTTTCCGAAATCAGCATCCGCATCAGCGCGACCGCCCGCGGTGACCGCATCATCTCGCATTGGCGGCGCGCATAGCGCGTGAGCACCTCGGCGTTCGATTGGTTCGACGCCGCGTGTGGATCGACCGGTTCGAGCGCGGTTTCGTCGCCCCAGCGGGCAGCGATCGCGTGGAGCAGTCCCTGCTTGTTGCCGAACAGGTCATAGAGGGTCGCGAGCGAACCGCCCGACCGTTTGACGATTTCGGCCAGGCTGGTGCGGTCATAGCCCTGTTCCAGAAACAGCGCCTCGGCGGCGTCCATGATCGCGCCCTGACGACGCTCGCGCAACGAGGGTGGCTCCGGCCGACAGCCGAGCAGGATGGATTTTGTCATGCGCGATTCTCTCCCTTGCGCTTTTCTGTAATCTAAATTACACGCCGCATATTGCAACGCGTTTTTCGCGTCATTTTCGTTTCAAAATTCAGCAATACGCAGGGGTTCTTATGAGTCGCGCCCGGTCTTTCGTCAGCGTCGCCGCGCTGGCCCTGTTGCTCACCGCCTGTTCGTCGGAGCAGCCCGCTGCCCCACCACCGCCCGAGGTCAGCATCGTCACCGTCCGCTCGCAGGCGGTGCCGAATGTGATCGAGCTGCCCGGCCGCGTCCAGGCGTATCGCACCTCCGAAGTCCGCGCGCGGGTCGACGGCATCGTCGAACGGCGGCTGTTCAACGAAGGCAGCTTCGTGCGCGCCGGGACGTCGTTGTTCCGCATTGATCCGCGCCAGTTGACCGCGACCTCAAACGCGGCGCGGGCGCAGTTGGCGCGGGCGCAGGCGACCGCCGCCAACGCGCGGCAGGTCGTCGCCCGTTATCAGCCGCTGCTGGCCGATCAGGCGATCGGCAAACAGGAATATGATGCTGCGGTCGCCGCGCAGCGCACCGCCGAAGCCGATGTGCAAGCGGCGCAGGCCAATCTGCAATCGGCGCGGCTCAACCTGGGCTATGCGTCGGTGACCGCCCCGATTTCAGGCCGCGCCCGCCGCGCCGAAGTCACCGAGGGCGCGCTGGTCAGCGCCGGACAGGGCACCTTGCTGACGACGATCGAACAGATCGACCGCGTCTATGTCAATTTCGGCCAGTCGAGTTCGGACCTGCTGGCGACCCGCCGCGACATGGGGTCGGGCAAGGTCAGCGCGCCGCAATTGGAGCGCGTCGAAGTCCAGCTGATCCTGGAGGACGGCAGCGCCTATCCGGTTGTCGGCCACCTCGACTTCCTCGATCTGTCAATTGACGAGGCAACCGGGACCGCAGCATTGCGCGCCGAATTCCCCAACCCCGCCTCGGCGCTGCTGCCCGGTCAGTTCGTGCGCGCGCGCATCTTTGCCGGCAACCGCGCCGATGGCATGCTGATCCCGCAGCGGGCGGTCAAACTGGCCGCCGACGCCGCAAGCGTGATGGTCCTCGACGCCAAGAACATCGCGACCCCGCGCCCGGTGAAGCTGGGCGCGATGGTTGCCGGTCAATGGGCGATACTCGACGGATTGCGCCCCGGCGACCGAGTGATCGTCGACGGCTTGCAAAAGGTCCAGCCGGGCCAGCCGGTGCGGATCGCGCCGCCCAAGGGCACGGCATCGACGCACCCGGCAAAGCGCTGATCTGACATGACGCCCCGCTTCTTCATCGACCGGCCCATTTTTTCATGGGTTCTCGCCATCGGCATTCTGCTTTCCGGGATCATCGCGCTCCGCGGCCTGCCGATCGAACAATATCCGTCGGTGGCGCCGCCGTCGCTGTCGATCGGCGTCACCTATCCGGGCGCCGATGCCAAGACGCTCGAACAGAATGTCACGCAGGTCATCGAGCAGGAATTGAACGGGGTCGAGGGCTTCCTCTACATGGCCTCGACCAGCGAATCGAACGGCACAGCGTCGATCAATCTGACCTTCGAGGCCGGGACCGACATCGACAACGCCCAGATGGAAGTGCAGAATCGCCTGCGCCGCGTCGAGCAGCGCCTGCCCGAAGACGTGCGGCGCCAGGGCATTTCGGTAACCGAAGCCAATTCCGGGTTCCTGCTGATCGTCGCGGTCACGTCGAAGAGTGGCAACACCGACCCGATGGAGGTCAACAACTTCGCCAACACGCGGGTGCTCGACGAGCTGCGGCGGGTCAACGGCGTCGGCAATGTCCAGGCGTTCGCACCCGAATATGCGATGCGGATCTGGCTCGATCCGCAAAAGCTGGCGTCCTATAATCTGTCGGCCGCCGAAGCCCTTGGCGCGGTACAGGAACAGAATAGCCAGACCCCGGGCGGCCAGCTGGGCGACCAGCCGCTGGCCAAGGGCGCGCAGCTCAACGCCGTCATCACGACGCAGGGCCGCTTTACCAAGCCCGAGCAGTTCGAGAGCATCATCCTGCGCGCCAACCCCGACGGGTCGGCGGTGACGCTGGCCGACGTCGGCCGCGTCGAGCTGGGGTCCGCGAGCTACCTCTTTTCATCCGAACTCAACGGCAAGCCGATGGCGGGGCTCGCGGTTCAGCTGACCCCCGGCGCCAACGCGCTGGCGACGGCGGAAGGCGTCCGCGCCCAGATGGCCGAGCTGGCGAAGGGCTTTCCGCCCGACATCACCTGGTCGATCCCTTATGACACGACGCCGTTCATCCAGCTGTCGATCGAAGAGGTCGTCATCACGCTGGTCGAGGCGATGGTGCTCGTCTTCCTCGTCATGTTCCTGTTCCTGCAGAACTGGCGCGCGACGGTGATCCCGACGATTGTCGTGCCGATCGCGCTGGCCGGGGCGTGTCTAGGCCTCTGGATGTTCGGATTTTCAATCAACGTCCTCACCCTGTTCGGCATGGTGCTGGCGATCGGCATCCTCGTCGACGATGCGATCGTCGTGATCGAGAATGTCGAGCGGATCATGAACGAAGAACATCTGTCGCCCTATGACGCGACGGTTAAGGCGATGGGGCAGATCACCAGCGCGATCATCGGCATCACCTTGGTGCTGATCGCGGTGTTCATTCCGATGGCGTTCTTCCCCGGATCGACCGGCGGCATCTATCGCCAATTCTCGATGACGCTCGCGATCTCGATTGCTTTCTCGGCGCTGCTGGCGCTGACGCTGACGCCCGCCTTGTGCGCGACTTTGCTCAAGCCGCACGACGATACGGCGCGCAAGGGCAAGATCGGTGCCTTCTTCGACCGCTTTTTCGGCGGCTTCAACCGCTGGTTCGGCCGCACCACCGATCGTTATCAGGGCAGCGTCGGCAAGATTTTGGCCGCGCCGCTGCGCTGGCTCGGCGTGTTCGCCGCAATGGTATTGGTGACCGGCTTGCTGTTCACGCGTCTGCCCGGATCCTTCCTGCCGCAGGAGGATCAAGGCTATCTGATCACGGTGGTGCAGGCACCGCCCGGCGCGACATCGCAGCGCACCGCCGAGGCGACGAAGCAGGTCAAGGCGTTCTTTGCCGAACAGCCGCAGGTCGCGAATATCGTGCTCGTTAACGGCTTCAGTTTTTTCGGGCAGGGGCAGGCGAACGCGATCATGTTCACCCCGCTGAAGCCGTGGGACGAACGCACAGGTGACGGCGACAGCGCCGATGCGATCGCGGGCAAGGCGATGGGGACGCTGATGGGGATCAAGGAGGCGTTTGCCTTCTCGCTGAGCCCGCCGTCGATCCCCGAACTCGGCACGTCGAGCGGCTTTACCTTCAAGCTGCAGGACCGCGGCGCCAACGGGCGCGAGGCGCTTGTCGCGGCGCGCAACCAGATGCTGGGCGGCGCGATGCAGAGCAAGCTGCTCGCCAATGTCCGTCCCGAGGGACAGGAAGATGCCCCGGTGCTGAAGGTCGATATAGACCGCGTACAAGCGCGCGCTCTTGGTCTGTCGATCGGCGACGTCAACGCGACGCTCGCCATCAGTTTCGGCAGCGCCTACGCCAATGACTTCACCCGCGAGGGCCGCGTGCTGCGCGTGCTGCTCCAAGCCGACGCCGCCAGCCGCATGACCCCGCAGGATGTGCTCGAACTGCGCGTCCGCAGCGCGAGCGGCGGCATGGTGCCGTTCGGGTCGTTCAGCAAAGCGGCATGGTCGGCCGAGGCGCCGCAGTTGCAACGCTACAACGGCTACCCCGCGATGACGATCTCGGGCGAACCCGCACCCGGCCAATCGACCGGCGAGGCAATGGCCGAGATGGAGCGGCTGGCTGAAACGCTGCCGCCGGGCTTTGCGTTCGAATGGACCGGCATTTCCTATGAGGAAAAACAGTCGGCGGGCCAGATCGGGCTACTGCTCGGGCTGTCGCTGGTCGTCGTCTTCCTGCTGCTCGCGGCGCTGTACGAAAGCTGGTCGGTGCCGGTGTCGGTGCTGCTGGTGGTGCCGCTCGGGGTGCTGGGCGCGGTGCTGTTCTCGATGCTGCGCGGGCTGTCGGCCGACATTTATTTCAACGTCGGGCTGATCACGATCATCGGGCTGGCGGCGAAGAATGCGATCCTGATTGTGGAATTTGCGATCGAGCAGGAGGCCGAGGGCAAATCGACGCTCGACGCGGTGATGGAGGCGGTGAAACTGCGCCTGCGGCCGATCATCATGACCAGCCTCGCCTTCATCCTCGGCATGGTGCCGCTGGTGATTGCGAGCGGCGCGGGGGCGGCGAGCCGCATCGCGGTCGGGTCGGGGGTGATGGGCGGGATGATCGCCGCGACGTTGCTCGGCATCTTCTTCATCCCGCTCTTCTATCTGTCGGTCCGCAAATGGCTGAGCCGCAAACGGCCACCGTCACCTGCCGAAAAAGGCCATCATGAGGAGCCGGGTCATGCGTAAGTTGATCGCGCTGCTCGCTGCCACGACGCTCGCGGGGTGCGTCAACATGGCGCCGCCGCACGAGCGCCCGGCCCTGCCAACCGCACCCGATTATCCGGCCGAATTTGCGGGCGATGTGACGCTGGGACAGCGGGCGACAGAGATCGCGTGGCAAGACTTCTTCGCTGACCCGCAGCTTGAAGTGCTGATTGCCCAAGCCATCGAGCGCAACCGCGATCTGGCCGTGGCGATTGCGCAGATCGACGAAGCGCGCGGGCTGTACCGGATTCAGGACGCCGATCGGCTGCCAACGGTGGGCGCGAGCGCCGAAGCAACGCGCAGCCGCGGTCCGTCGCTGACTGGGGCCGGAACCGACACCACGAGCCGCTATTCGGTCGGGGTCGGGGTCACGTCGTTCGAGCTCGATTTCTGGGGCCGGGTCAAGAATCTGTCGGAAGCGGCGCGCAGCCAATATCTGGCCACCGAGCAGGCCGAGCGTGCATTCCGGCTGGCGCTGGTGCGCGACGTCGCATCGACCTATTTCGCCTCGCGCGGCGCCACCGAACAGATTGCGCTCGCCGAGGCGACGGTGACCAGCCGCAAGGAAGGGCTGCGGATCGCCAAGCGACGGCTCGACGCCGGGGTGACGTCGGCGCTCGACTATCGCCAGTCCGAAACCCTGCTGACGCAGGCTGAGACGCAGCTGGCGAGCCTGAAGCTCGGCAAGGCGCAGGCCGACAATTTCCTGAACGTGCTAACCGGCGGCCCAGTGGCCGGACCGCTGCCCGCGCCGCTGCCGCTTGTCGCGCAGGGGCAGTCGCCGGTGCTGACCGCCGGACTGCCGTCCGACCTGCTCGTCGCGCGGCCCGACATCCTGGCGGCCGAAGAACGGCTGCGTGCTGCGCGGGCCAATATTGGTGCCGCCCGCGCCGCATTTTTCCCGTCGATCTCGCTGACCGGCAACCTTGGCTTCGCATCGGGTTCGCTCGATAACCTGTTCAGTAATGACGGATTCGGCTGGAGCTTTGGCCCGTCGATCAGCCTGCCGATCTTCGACTTCGGCCGCAACAAGGGCAATCTGACCGTCGCCGAGGCGCGCGAGAATATCGCGGTCGCGACCTATGAACGCGCCGTCCAAGGCGCGTTCCGCGAAGTCGCCGACGCGCTGGCCGGGCGACGCTATCTGGCCGAACAGGTGGAGGCGCAGGAACGCGGCACGCTGGCGCAGCGGCAAATCGCGGACCTCGCGCGCAAACGCTACCGCGAGGGAGTATCGACCTATCTCGAAGTGCTCGACGCCGAACGCAATCTGTTCGCCGCCGAACAGACGCTGATCGAAACCCGGCGCGCACAGGTCGACAATCTGGTGACGCTGTATGTTGCACTCGGTGGCGGGCTGGTCGAGCGGCGCTGAAGGACCGAGGCAATTTCGGACAACGCCCCTGCCCTGTTGAAGGACATATTGGGTCCGCAGGCGCTGGCCGTGATCGCCGATGCCGGCACCGCCGCATCGCCGCACTTCAATCGATCAGCGTTTCTGACCGCGGCGTCGGTCGGCCTAGACGCGCTGTCGATCATGGAGCGGGTGCGCCATATCGCCGACGCGCTTCATTCGGCGTTGCCTGCCGATTATATTGCGGCGCTGGATGTCATCGGCGCGATGGCGCCGCGGCTGACGCACGGATTTCAGGCGGTCGCGGTTACCGAATATGTCGCGCGTTACGGCCAGCATGATTTCGACCGGTCGATGGCCGCGCTGGCCGACCTGACGCGCTTCGGCACCGCCGAATTCGCGATCCGCCCCTTCCTCGCGCAGGACACCGACCGCGCATTGGCGACAATGGCGCGGTGGACGGACAGCGGCGACGAGCATGTCCGCCGCCTCGCCAGCGAAGGCGCTCGCCCACGGCTTCCGTGGGCAGCGCGCGTCCCGGCGCTGAAGGCCGACCCGACGCGCGCGGCGCATATCCTCGAGGTGCTGAAGGCGGACCCCAGCCTCTATGTCCGCAAATCGGTCGCCAATCATCTCAACGATGTTGCCAAGGACCGCCCCGACTGGCTGCTGGAACGGCTGTCGAGGTGGCCGAACGACAACGCTCACACCACTTGGATCATTCGCCACGCGCTACGCACCCTGATCAAACAAGGCGAGCCGCGCGCGCTGGCGCTGATCGGCGTCGGTCATGGCGCAGCGGTTACGGTGCGCGATTTTGCCGTCGATCCGCCGGTGGTGCGGTTGGGCGAACGGATCGCGATCACCGCCGAAATTTCATCCACCGCCGCGGAGGACCAGCCGTTGGTGGTCGATTATCGCATCCACTATGCGCGAGCTGGCGGCAAGACCGCGGCGAAGGTTTTCAAGTGGAAGACCTTCGGCCTTGCGGCAGGCGCGACGGCGTCGCTGCGGATCAGCCAGGTCATCCGCGATTTCAGCACCCGGCGGCACCATCCAGGACGCCATACGGTGGAGTTGATCGTCAATGGGGAGATGATGGGGGAAAGCGGGTTCGAGCTGCTGGCAGACCGTGGACAGTAGCGCAAGATTGCATCGCAAACCCATTACCCGCTTGCCCTGAGCTTGTCGAAGGGCTGTCCTTTCCTCTGACGTTCAGAGAAGAGGCGCTTCGACAAGCTCAGCACAAACGGATCAAGGGCGGGAGGCCTTCCTCCCTCACGGCGGCGCAGGTGCCGGTTCCGCAGGCGTCTCTTTCGGGATCGGCAACCGCAGATCGATGCGGCTGCCGTTGATTTCGGTCGAAATCACCGCGTCGCCGCCTTCGATACCGATGCTGCTGTTGTCGCCCACCGGAATCGCCCCCACATCTGGAATATCTTGCGGCTCGACGGGGCCACGCGGATTGGCTTCGCGCCGCGGCCCCGCTTTCTGCCCCGATGCCTGGGTCATGAAATCGCGCCACATCCGCGCCGGGAGGCCGCCGCCAGAAATACCGCGCAGCGGCGTGTTGTCATCGTTGCCGATCCACACCCCGACCACCAGTCCATTGGCATAACCGACGAATAGCGCGTCGCGATTATCCTGGCTGGTTCCGGTCTTGCCGAAATTCGCCTGCGGCAACCGCGCGGCGCGGCCTGTTCCGCGATTGACCGCGGCGCGCAGCATCTGTTCGATGTCGCCGTGTACGCGCGATCCGAAGCGACTTGGTCCCGAAACCAGATTTTCGAACCAGCCCTTCTCCTCGCCCTCGAACGCGTGCGGCACCACCGGATAGCTGTTCGCGGCAACCGCGGCATAAGCGGCGGTCAGTTCGAGCAGAGTCATGCTCGATGTCCCGAGCGCCAAGCTGGGGTCGCCCTTGGTCATCGGCGCAGTGACCCCCAGATCGCGCGCCATGTCGATGACCTTGTCGTCGCCGACCTCGCGCAGCAACCGGACGGCAGCGACATTGCTCGACGTCGCAAACGCATCCTCTAGCGTGATCGTTTTCGAATAGGTGCCGCCCGAATTTTTGGGCTGATACGCGCCGGTTTCGATCGCTTCGTTGCTGATCAGATCACCCGGCTCCCAGCCGTCCTTCAGCGCCGCAAGATACACGAACAATTTGAAGGTCGAGCCCGGCTGGCGCTTGGCCTGCGTCGCGCGGTTGAACGGCGAGGCGGCATAATCCTTGCCGCCGACCATCGCGACGACCTCGCCATTGGGGCGCATCGCGACCAGCGCGACCTGCGCCTGACCAATCCCGGCACGGCTCGTCACGCGCCGCGCGATAGCCTGCAACCGCGCGTCGAGCGTCGTCTTGATCGTCTGGCGTGAATAGGCGACATCGCTGAGCTTGCGCGCCTCGGGCAGCGCCCAGTCGGCGAAATAGGTACCGGTGGGCAACGTATTGCGGCTGCGGACATCGATACGCGGCGTACGCAGCGTCTTGCGCTCCTGCTCAGACAGATAACCGGTGGCGACCATCGCGTTCAGCACCAGTTTCATCCGCTTTTCAGCAAGGTCGGGGTTCTTGGTCGGCGCCAGCCGCGACGGCGCCTGCACCAGTCCCGCGAGCATCGCCGCCTGTGCCGGGGTCAGCTTTTCGGGCTGGCGATAGAAATAATGCAGCGACGCGGCGCGCAAACCATAGGTATTGTCGCCGAAATAGGCGTTCGACAGATAGCGTTCGAGAATCTCGTCCTTGGTCAGCCATGCCTCCAGCCAGAACGCGATCAGCGCCTCGCGCGCCTTGCGGCCCAGCGTGCGTTTCGGGGTCAGGAAGGTGAATTTCGCCAGCTGCTGGGTGATCGTGCTGCCACCCTGCGTCCGCCCGCCGGTCACATTGCTCCACACCGCGCGCGCAATACTCCGCGGATCGACGCCCATATGGGTGTAGAAACGCCGATCCTCGATCGCCAGGAAGGCGCCGGTGACATGCTTGGGCAGCGCAGTCGCCTTGACCGGCGTGTCGACGATCGCCCCGATCCGCGCGATCGGCGTGCCGTCCGACGCGAGCAAGGTGATCTGCGGCGGCGCGATCGGTTCGAGCGATTTCGATAACGGCGCGGTCAGCGCCAGCCAGCCGACGAGCAGCATGAAGATAATGCAGAAAATCGCAAAGCCGCGAGAGATCCGGCGCAGCCATTTGCGCCGCCGCGTTTCGGGAACGATGGGCGGTGGCGTGCCCGAAACCGGCGCGGGGGACGGCGGTAAGGACGCGGCAACCGCGGCTGGATCGGAATGGTCGGATTTGCGGAACCAGTTCATGCTCACCCGCCGTATTACAATCGCAATACAGCATAAGCAAATGGCTTATGCGGCCTGCCCGCTATCGCAACCCGGCGATTGCGCGCGAATGAACGGGAGAGTGGTGCCGCTTACAGGACTCGAACCTGTGACCCCATCATTACGAATGATGTGCTCTACCAACTGAGCTAAAGCGGCAACGAGGCGCGCCTCTAACAGCGTGGCTCGGCGAAGACAAGCGCCGTGGCGATTCAATTTTTCCAGCCCGGCCTTGGCGGCTTAACGGCGGTCGCGCAGCATATCGAGCGCGACGTCGGTGATCATGTCTTCCTGTCCCCCGACCATCTTGCGCCGCCCCAGTTCGACCAGGATGGCGCGGGTGTCGAGACCGTGGTCGGCGGCGGCCTTTTCGGCATGGCGCAGGAAGCTGGAGTAAACCCCGGCGTAGCCGAGGGTGAGTGTCTCGCGGTCGACGCGCACCGGGCGATCCTGCAGCGGGCGCACCAGATCTTCGGCGGCGTCCATCAGCGCGAACAGGTCGCAGCCATGGTTCCAGCCATGGACGTCGGCAGCGGCGATGAACACTTCAAGCGGTGCATTGCCCGCCCCTGCCCCCATACCCGCCAGACTGGCATCGACACGGATCGCGCCACTCTGCACCGCAACGATGCTGTTCGCGACACCAAGGCTCAGGTTATGGTGGGCGTGGACGCCGCGCTGGGTCTCAGGCTTGAGAACGCGATCGTAAGCCGCGAGCCGCGCCGCATATTGGTCCATCGTCATCGCCCCGCCGCTGTCGGTGACATAGACGCAATGCGCGCCATAGCTTTCCATGAGCTTGGCTTGCTGGGCCAGCGCGTCGGGCGCCGACATATGGCTCATCATCAGGAAGCCTGAGACGTCCATGCCCAGGTTCCGCGCCGCTTCGATATGCTGCTTTGACACATCGGCTTCGGTGCAATGCGTCGCGATCCGCACCGAACGCACGCCGAGGTCATAAGCGCGCTTCAGGTCGTGAACCGTGCCGATGCCGGGCAGCAACAATGTTGTGAGCACGCTATGTTCGAGCACTTCCGCTACCGCCCCGATCCACTCCCAGTCGGTGTGGGCGCCAAAGCCATAGTTGAAGCTCGACCCTTGCAGCCCGTCGCCATGCGCAACCTCGATCGCATCGACCTTGGCGCGGTCGAGCGCCTTGGCGATCGCCCGCACATGATCGAGGCCGTACTGGTGCCGGATCGCGTGCATGCCGTCGCGCAGCGTGACGTCCTGGATATAGAGCTTGGTCGTAGTCGGATCCAAAGTCATGCGACCGCTCCTTCATTCATGCGGAGCGCGATCTTCTCGGCGGTCTTCAGCGCTGCCGAGGTCATGATGTCGAGGTTGCCGGCATAGGCGGGCAGATAATGCGCCGCGCCCTCAACCTCGAGGAACACGCTGACCTTCAGGCCCGTAAAGCTCCCGCCCATTTCGGGGATGCGCAAGGGCGCGTTGCTGCCGATGCTCTCGAACTGCACCGCCTGCTTGAGGCGGTAGCCCGGGACATAGGTCTGGACCTCGGCGACCATCGCCTCGACGCTCGCCCGGATCGCCTCGCGGTCGCCGTCGTCGCACAGGCAATAGACGGTATCGCGCATGATCAGCGGCGGTTCGGCGGGGTTGAGCACGATGATCGCCTTGCCGCGCGTCGCGCCGCCAACCTTCATGATCGCCTCGCTCGTCGTCTCGGTAAACTCGTCGATATTGGCGCGCGTCCCCGGCCCCGCGCTTTTCGAGGCGATCGAGGCGACGATCTCGCCATAATGGACCTTCGCGACCCGGTTTACCGCGGCGACGATCGGGATCGTCGCCTGCCCGCCGCAGGTCACCATATTGACGTTGGGAGCATCGAGGTGCGCGTCGCCGTTCACCGGCGGGACCGTATAGGGACCGATCGCCGCCGGGGTCAGGTCGATGACGCGCTTGCCATGTCCGATCAGCACCGCGCTGTGGTGCTGGTGTGCGCCCGCCGAGGTCGCGTCGAACACGATCGCGATGTCGGCAAAGCCGGGCAGCGCGATCAGCCCGTCGAGGCCGTCGGCGGTGATCGGCACGCCCATCCGTTCAGCGCGCTTCAGCCCATCGCTCTCGGGATCGATGCCGACAAAGGCGCCCATTTCCAGCACCTCGGACAGCCGCATGATCTTGATCATCAGGTCGGTGCCGATATTGCCCGACCCGATGATCGCCACTTTGGTTTTGTTCATTGGGTCGGCCCATAGGTGAAGCTGGCGCTGCCGATGCCCGCGATGGTCGCCACGACATGGTCGCCCGGCGTCAGCGCGACCATCGGGCCGAGCGCGCCTGCCAGCAGGATGTCGCCCGCCTTGAGCGGCTCGCCGCGCGCCGCGAGCGTCTGTGCCAGCCAGGCGGCGGCGTTGAGCGGATTGCCGAGCGCCGCGGCGCCAACCCCGGTCGATACGACCTTGCCATTCACCGTCATCTCCATCGCCGCGCCTTCGAGGTCGAGGCCTTCGACGGCCAACCCGGTATCGGCGAGCACGAAGAAGGCCGACGAGCCATTGTCCGCCACCGTATCGGCAAAAGTGATTTTCCAGTCGGCGATGCGGCTGTCGACGATCTCGATCGCGGCGTGGACGCTGGCGACCGCCGCGGCAACTTGCGCGACCGTCGTGTCCACATCGGGCAGATCGCCGCCGAGCACGAACGCAATCTCCGCCTCGGCCTTGGGCTGGATCGTCCGCGCCGGATCGAGCGAACCGCCGTCGCCAATCCGCATGTCATCGAACAACACCCCGAAATCGGGCTGGTCGACGCCCAGCTGGACCTGCACCGCTTTCGCGGTCAACCCCGCCTTGCGCCCGACGATCCGCCGCCCCTGCGCTTCCCAGAAGCGCGTGTTGATCGTCTGCACCGCATAGGCGCCGTCGGCGTCGGTCGGCGCCAGCACGTCGCGCGGCGGTTCGATCACCCCGCCCGAATAGGCATCGCGCAGCCGCCGCGCGGCCTGGTTGTGCATGTTGCTCATGCCGCGGCCTGCGGCCCATGTTTGCCGGGGTGCACCGCGCCGCAATGGCCGCAGGTGCGAAGCTCGTCGCTGGCATAAAAAGCGGCGAACAGCGGCGGCAGGTCACGCACGATGCTTTTCAGCTGCACTTCGACGCGGTGGACGATGTGGCCGCAATCGTCGCAATACCATTGAAACGCGTCGATCATTCCCTCGGGCCGCTTGCGTTCGATCACCAGCCCGACGCTGCCCGCGACCGGGCGCTGCGGCGAATGCGGCACGCCCGGCGGCAATAGAAAGATGTCGCCCTCGCGGATCGGCATGTCCTTGGGACCATCATCGGTCCACAGCCTCAGGTTCATGTCGCCTTCCAGCTGAAAGAAAAATTCCTCCAGCGGGTCGACATGATAATCCGTGCGCTGGTTCGGGCCGCCGACCACGGTGACGATGAAGTCGGCGTCCTCCCAGATCTGGGCGTTACCGACCGGCGGCTTCAGCACATCGCGGTGATCCTCGATCCACTGGCGGAAGTTGAAGGGCAATCCATAGGTCAGCATCGGCGCTATCCTTTCGTGGGCGCGCGCGGGATGAAGGCGGTGGCCTTGATCTCGATCAGCAGGTGGGGATGGGGAAGCTGATGGACGGCAACCGTCGTGCGCGTCGGACCCGCTTCGTCGAAAAATTCGGCGTAAACGTCGTTGTAGCCGCCGAAGTCGTTCATGGTGGCGAGGAAGCTCGTCACGTCGACGACGTCGGCCAGCGATCCACCCGCGTCGGTGAGGATCGCGGCGATATTCTCGATCACCGCGCGTGTTTGCTCGCGGATGTCGAGGCTGACCGTGCCATTTTCGTCAGCTGATGCGCCCGCGAAACTATTGTCGGGACGCCGAGAGCTGGTGCCCGACACGAACACAAAATCACCCGCGCGGCGATAGTGCGGAAAGCGGCCGCGCGGCCGCGCCTTGCCGGGTATGACCCGTCCCTCACCGCTCATGCCGCATCCCCCGCAATCGTGAAACCGACGCGGCCCAGATGCCCGGCGTCGAGCGAGACCACCCGCGCCGAGCCGATCGCCGCCGCCGCGGTTGCGCCGCCGAGCATGATCGTCCAGCCCGGCTGGAGCATCAGCCCCGCCGAGCCCGCCAGCCGGGCTGCCGCGACCAGCGAGCGGAGCGGATCGCCCAGGATCGCCGCGCTCGATCCGGTTTCGACGACAACGTCATCGACGCGCATCGCCATCGCGACATCAGCTACGTCGGTATCGGCGGGAAGCCAGGGACCGACGACAAAGGCCGATGACGACGCATTGTCGGCGACGACATCGCCCAGCGCGAAACGGAAATTTTCATAGCGGCTGTCGATGATTTCGAGCGCGGCTGCGACTGCATCGACCGCTGCCAACGCCGAATCGCGCGTTACTTCGCCCACCAACGGCGCTTTCAGGCGCACTGCGATTTCGGGCTCGACGCGCGGATGGATGAAGCGTGCGCGCTCGATTGCGCCGCCATTCGCGACCAACATGTCGGACGTCAGCCGCCCCCATATCTGGTCGGTCAGCCCCATCTGGATCATCTTGGCTTCGCTGGTGAATCCCATTTTCACCCCGACCAGCGTCGCGCCGCGCGCCAGCCGGTGATCGATCGTGGCGCGCTGGATCGCATAGGCGTCGGTGAGCGACAATTCGCCCTCCTGCCCGGTGATTTGCGGGATCGCCCGCGGCTCGCTGGAGGCGGCGTCGAGCTTTGCGGCGATTGCGGCGATGTCTGCCATTGATCTTCCTCTACAACTTCACGCAGATGTTGGTCGGTTCGGAATAAAAGCCCAGCGAATGTTCGCCGCCCTCGCGCCCGATGCCCGACAATTTCATGCCGCCGAACGGCGTGCGCAGGTCGCGCAGGAACCATTCATTGACCCAGACGATGCCCGCTTCCATCTGCGCGGCAACGCGGTGCGCGCGCCCGACGTCGCGGGTCCAGATCGCCGCCGCCAGACCATAGGCGCTATCGTTCGCCAGCTCGATCGCCTCGTCCTCGCGGTCGAAGGGGGCGATATGGCAGACCGGGCCGAAGATCTCCTCGCGCACGCAGCGCGCATCGGCGTCAAGTCCGGTCAGGATCGTCGGCTGAACGAACGCGCCTTGGTCGAGCGCCGTCCCAAACACCGGCACCCCGCCGCCAGTCACCACCGTCGCCCCCTCATCGCGCGCGAGCTGGTAATAGCCGAGCACCTTGTCGCGATGGCCGTGCGAAATCAGCGGCCCCATGTCGGCACCCGACCACGGATCGCCGATGGTCAGCGCCTCGGCCCGCTCGGCCAGCGCCTTCACGAAGCGGTCGAAGATCGACCGCTCGACATAGACACGCTCTGTGCACAGGCAGACCTGCCCGCAGTTGGAAAACACCGACCGCACCGTTCCCGCCACCGCCTCGTCGAAATCGCAATCGGCAAAGACCAGCGCGGCATTCTTGCCGCCGAGTTCGAACGACACCGGCTTCACCCCCGCCGCGGCGACGCGCATGATCGCGCCGCCGGTGGTCGATTCCCCGGTAAAGGTGATGGCGTCGATGTCGGGATGCGCGGTCAGCCATTCGCCCGTCGAGTCGGCGCCAAAGCCGTGGACGAGGTTGAACACACCCGGCGGCAACCCCGCGGCGTCCATCACCTCGGCCAGCAGGGTCGCGGTCGATGGCGTTTCCTCGCTGGGCTTCACGACGACGACGTTGCCGCAGGCGAGCGCCGGGGCGACTTTCCACGTCATCAGCAAGAGCGGCAGGTTCCACGGCGAAATGATCGCGACCACGCCCAGCGGCCGGGCGATCGCATAGTTGATTGCGCTGCGCCCGTCAGGAAGATCGGTGCGGAAACTCGGCATCGCGCGCGACTCCGCCAGTCCCGCAAAGGCGCGAAAATTGGCGGCGCCGCGCGGAATGTCGATCGTGCGCGCCTGATGCAGCGACTTGCCAGTATCGGCGATCTCGGCGGCGGCGAATTCGTCGAAGCGCGCCTCGATCCCCTCGGCGACGCGGACGAGCAGCTGGCACCGCTCGGCCTGCGACATCTTGCTCCATGGCCCTTTCAACGCCCGCCGCGCCGCGGCAACGGCGCGGTCGACCAGCGGCTGGTCGGCCAGCGACACGCGCGCCGCAACCTCGCCGGTCACCGGGTTCACATTGTCGAATTGCGCGCCAGTCGCGACGAATGCGCCGTCGACATAATTCAGGATGTCGCGGTTCGCGAAGGGGTAAGCCGCATCGGTCATGCGTCACCCCCGACCCGCACATAGCCCACAGTGTTGCTGTGGACGGCGCCGCCCTTGCCGACATGGTCCGCCATCTGGAGCAGCGAGAGGATGGTGTCGTTGAACTGCACCGGCTGCTCCAGAAACGCCGAATGCCCGGCATCGTTGACCTCGACCAGAAACGATCCGGCGACCTCGGCCTGGACCAGCCGTACCGCCGCGACTGGGAACAATAAGTCGTCGGCGCCGCACAGGAACAGGATCGGAAAACCGTTGCCGCTGAGCTCGGCGGCGGGCCGCGCGTCGAAACGACCGGTCAGGCTGCGGCGATCGGCGGCGTTGAAACTCGCGATCTGCGTATAGAGCCCCGCCAGTTCGCGCGATGCCGCCGCGCCAAGGACGCGCTCGATCTGTCCCATCGTTGCGGTTTGCGCCCGCGCCGTATCCATGATCGCCTTGACCGCGTCACTCTCGACTAGCCCGTGCAAACTGTCACAGATCGCCAGCGCCGCGACCCTTTCAGGCGCGCGATGCGCAAAGCCGATGCACGTCCCCGCGCCCATCGACTGGCCGACCAGCGCCGCCTTGGTTTCGCCCAAATGGTCGAGCAGCGCCGTAAGGTCATCGACAAAGCCGTCGCGTCCGCGTCCGTCCAAATCGCGCGACAGGCCGAAACCGCGATGATCGAACAGGATGACACGGTTCGACCGCGCCAGCGCGTCGATCTGGCGATACCAGATCGCATGATTGCCGCCGATTCCATGCGCCAGCACCACCGCCGGTCCCTGCCCGTGCGTCTGCCAATAGATTTCGGCGCCCGCGGTCGCCAGAACCCCGCTGTCCATCACGATACTCCCATCAATTTGCTCAGCCGCACGACATAGTCGCCGAACGCGGGATCCTCGCGCGTGACGCTGGGATCGCGCGGGCGCGGCAGGTCGATGCGGACATCCTCGATAATCGTCCCCGGCCGTTCGGACATCACGAGCACCCGGTCGGACAGTAGCACCGCTTCGGAAATGCTGTGGGTAACCAGCACCACCGTCTTGCGATCGCGCTGCCAGATGCGCAGCAATTCCATGTTGAGCCGGTCGCGGGTCAATGCGTCGAGCGCCCCGAAAGGCTCATCCATCAGCAGCACCTGCGGATTACGCGCCAGCGCCTGCCCGATCGCGACGCGATGCCGCATCCCGCCCGACAGCTGGTGCGGATAGCTGGCCTCGAAGCCAGTCAGGCCCAGCGTCTCGACCAGATCGGCGAACACCGCGTCGCTTGGCCGCTGCACCGCAGCGTCGAGATCAACGCCGAGCAGCAGATTGTCGCGCACATTGAGCCAGGGCAGCAGGTTCGACGTCTGGAACACAAACCCCATTTCGGGCGCGGGCGCGGTGACTTCTGTCCCGTTGAAACTGATGCTGCCGTGCTCGAACGGGGTCAGCCCGGCGATCAGGCGCAGCAACGTGCTCTTGCCGCACCCCGACGGACCAAGCACCGACACAAATTCCGCCGCGCCGATATCGGCGCTGACATTACCAAGCACCCGCAGGTCGCCGAACGCCTTGCCGACGTCCGCAATCGAAATCACCCCGCTCATGCCGCCCGCCACCAGATGAAGCGTTCCCAATAGGCCACGCTGTAGAAGAGAATGAGCGACATCATCGTCACCGCGATCAACGCCGCAAAGGTCAGCGTCGTATGTCCCGAACCCGACGCGGTCAGGATCAGATTGCCCAAGCCGTCGTTCGACCCAACAAATTCGCCAACGACGGCGCCGATGACCGCCAGCGGCATCGCGACCTTGCACCCGTCGAGAAAGCTCGGCAGCGCCGCGGGAACGCGCAGCCGCCAGAAGCTCTGCATCGGCGTCGCGCGCAAGGCGCGGAAATGTTCCTCCAGATGCGCCGGGGTGCTCGCCAGCCCGCCGAGCGTCGAGATGATGATCGGGAAAAAGGCGAACAGGAACGCCATGATCAGTTTCGACGTCAGCCCATAGCCGAACCAGACGACGATCAGCGGCGCGAGGCCGATCTTGGGAATGCTCTGCAGCGCGACGAACAGCGGATAGACGGTGCGTTTCGCGGTGCGCGAGAAATAGATCAGCGCCGCGATCGGCACGCCCAGCGCCACCGCGATGATAAAGCCCCAGAACACCTCGGTCAGCGTGACCAGGCTTTGCGCCAATATCGGTCCGCGTGACTGCCACAGTTCGGCGAGGATCGCGCCGGGCGGCGGCAACAGATAGGATTGCACCCCCGACCAGCGCACCCCGAATTCCCAGGCGAGACCAAGAACAAGGAAAAAACCGATGCTGATCGCATGGTCGCGGGTGACGGCGGGGGCGCTCATTGGCCGCCCTCCTTGTCGATCAACGACTGGATGCGCGCGGGCGGCGGGACCAAAAAATGTTCCAGATGCCAGCGATCGAACGTGTCGAGCTGTTTGCCGTCCCACACCGACGGGGTGTAGGGATGCTCGGCGTCGATCTGCGTCATGTCGGTGTAGAATTCGACATTGTTGCCATCCGGGTCGCGGAACACCAGAAAGCTGTTCGCGCCGGGACCATGTTTGCCGATCCCGCGATCGATGGTGATGCCGCGCGCGACCAGCATCGCAGCCACCTTTTCCATCTCGTCCAGGCTCTCGAGCCGATAGGAGAAATGCTCCACCGCCGGGAAATGGCCATCGGGCGTCGCGATATGGCCGGGCGGCAGTTGCAGAAGCGCCAGATCATGATGATCCTCGCCCGCGCGCAGGAACACCATCTGGTGGTCGATCCAGTCGGACACTTCGAGCCCCATCACTTCGGTGTAAAAGGCGAGCGACCGATCGATGTCGCGCACCTTCAGGACCAGATGCCCCAGCCGCGTCGGTCGCGGGCGATAGGCGGCAGGGTCGCTCATCACGGCTTCCCCATTGGCACAAAGGCGTTGGTGAACAGCGCCGTGTTGGCATCAAAGCCTTGCAACTGGCCGCTCGCCTGAAGATAGGTGACGGTCCGCGCAACCTTCTCGGGCTTCAGCCGGTGCGATCCGCCCTCGGCCGCCATCAGGTCGGCGGTTTCACGGATCTGCCGTTCGGTCACGGCCTCGTCGAGCAGCGGGTAATGTTTGCGAATGACGGCCAGCGCGGCCTTGGGATCGCGCGCCGCGTCCGCATAGCCGCGATAGGCTGCCTTCAAAAAAGCACGCACCAGTTCGGGATCTTTTTCGATCAGCGAATCGCGCGCCGCAAAGCCGCTTCCGTAAACATCCAGCCCGAAATCGGCATAGGCGATGCGCCCGATAGTGACACCCTTCGCCTTTGCCGCCTTGTCGAACAGCGCCATCGAATTGCCCAGCCAGCATTCGGCGGCGTCGATCCGTCCCTCGACCAGCGACGACACGACGATCGCGGGGTCGAGCTGGATCTGTTCGACGCGCACCGGATCGACGCCGTTGCCTTTCAGCCAGGCCGGCAGCAGTGCCTGGATCGCCGAGCTTTGACCGGCGCCGAAACGCAGCCCCGCCAAGTCGGCGGGCTTCGTGATGACGTGGCGTTCCTTGACGAAGCAGGCACCCGCGGGCAGCCGCATGTTGATGCCGCCGATCATCCGCGCCGCGCCGCCCTTTGACCGGTTGAGCGCGACCGACAGCGGGTCGATATAGGCAAACTCGAACATGCCCTGATCGAGCTCATTGGCCGTCCGTATGCCGCCAAAGCCGCGCACCGCCTCGACGTTGAGCCCGGCCTCGGCGAAATAGCCCTTGTCGATCGCGACAAAGATGCCGGCCATGCTGCCCTGCGGCAGCCAAGCCATGTTGAAGCGCACGGTGCGCGCATCGGCTTGCTGCACCGTCTTGGGCGCACTGCCGCCCAAAGCGCTCCACAGGGTGAGCGTGGCAATCGCCACGACGATCAGGATCGGGACAAGCAGCGAGCGGCGGGATAGCGCAGCCATGGTCATGCTTCTTTCGGCAGGTGCGGGGCAGCGACCGGGTTGGCGAGTTCGCCGATCCCGTCAATCCACGCGGTCATCACGTCGCCGTCCTGCAGAAAGACCCCGCGCCCCATGCCGACCCCGGCGGGGGTGCCCGACGCGATCAGGTCGCCTGCGCGCAGTTCGAGGATCGTCGAAAGATAGGCGATCTGTTCGTAGATGTTGAAGATCATCTCGGACGTGTTGCCGTCCTGCATCGTCGCGCCGTTGACCTTCAGCCCCAAGCGGATGGTGTGCGGATCGTCCAGGCAATCGCGCGGGACGAACACCGGGCCAAGCGGGGTGAAGCTGTCGAAACTCTTGCCGCGGAACCAGTCGTGCGAGAAGGGAAAGTCGCTGCGCCGGGTGCGGTCGCGCGCCGACACGTCGTTGACGATTGTATAGCCCGCGATCATGGCGTGCGCGTCGGCCACCGCGACATTCTTGCCCGACCGGCCAAGCACGACGCCAAGTTCGACCTCCCAATCGGGGCGTGCAACCTGCGGCGGGACGACGACGGTATCGCCTGGCCCGACGACGCTCTCGATCGTCTTCAGAAAGATATAGGGTTCGCTGTCGGCCTTGGCAGCGAGCTTGGTCTGCATTTCTTCGGCATGTTCGATGAAGTTCGAGGCGGCGGCAAAGATGCGGCGCGGCTCGAACGGCGCGGCGAGCTTCGGCGCTGCGATCGCACCCGATACGCCGCCGAGCGCCCGGGCGAGCGCGAACAGCGCGTCACGCCGGGCGTCCCAGTCGCGAATGATGGCGGACACGTCGCCAGCGACGGCGGCAAAGCCATGCGCGGCGGCGGCATCGTGGAGGTCGTGAAAGGCGTCGCCGACCTGAATCACAGGACGCGGGCCATCGGCTCCGGCGCGGGTGGCAAGGGCGAACCAGGTCATGCGGCGATCTTTCTTTTGAGGGGAATGAGCGAAAGTGGGAGCGGTGCAGCCGAGCGCCATGGCGCCCCCGATCTGCGCGAGCGCGGTGCGGCGATCCAACATGCGTTGCGTGGCGAATGCGCCGATCGTGTTGCGGGCGACGGACATCGCATCTTATCCGAACGCCCGGACCAGCATCCGCACCGCGACAACGGTCAGGAACAGTCCGAACATCAGGCTCAGCTGGCGCTTCGACAGCGCGTGCGCGATCCGGGCGCCCCACGGCGCGGTCAGATAGGACACCGGCGCGATGATCGCGAAGCCGATCAGATTGACATAGCCCAAGCTGCCCGGCGGCAGATCCTCGACGGTCCAGCCGGTGACGATGAATGCCGCCGTCGCCGGGACGCTGATCAGCAAGCCGAACAGCGCCGCGGTCCCAACCGCGCGGTGGATCGGAACATTGAACAGCGTCATCACGGGGACGCTGAGGGTGCCGCCGCCGATCCCCATCATGCTGGAAATGCCGCCGATGCCAAAGGGGATGAGCTGCCCGACGGGTCCGCCGGGAACCGCGTCGGCGATATGCTTGCCCTCCAGCGGCAGCAGCATCTTGATCGCAACGATCAGCGCGACAATCCCGAACACCGCCGACAGCATGTCGCCGCTGACGCGCGATGCGAGCAGGACGCCCGCAATCGCGCCGAGAAAAATGGCAACGCCCCAGCGCTTCAGCTGATCGCGATCGACGGCACCCTTGGCATGGTGCGCGCGCGATGACGAGATTGCGGTCGGGATGATCGTCGCGAGCGAGGTCGCGACCGCGACATGCATCCGCACCGTGCTATCGACGTCGAGCGCCGCCAGCACCAGGTCGAGCACCGGAACGATGACGATCCCGCCGCCAACGCCCAGCATCCCGGCAATCACGCCGCCGACCGCTCCGGTCAGCAGCATCATCGCCGCCAGCGTCAGCAGATCAGGATTCAAAAGCGACTGCATCGGGTCCCCCGCAAGTTCGATGCTGCTTGTGCGGGTTGATCGATATGCAGTCAAAGATAGAAACCGGGTGCATCTATAATCAAAAATGCATAGCTCGGGCACAACGTCCTCTATATCGTTTCAGCGATAGCAACGCGGCCAATGGATATTATCCTATATAGCAGAGACGCCGTAGCGCGGTCGCCATGATCAAGATTGGCATCGCCGGGTTCGGCACCATCGGCCGCGTCGTTGCGCGCCATATCGAAGCCAGCGCGTTGCCGCTGAACCTGGCCGCGGTGTCGGCGGGCGATCCGGCCCGCGCGGCCGCGGCGATGGTGCAGCTGCGTGCGCCTGTCCCAATCGTCGACACCGACGCGCTGGTGGCGCTGTCCGACGTCATCGTCGACAGCGCCCCAACGGCCGCTTTCCGTGATATTGCCACCGCCACGCTGCGCGCTGGCAAGACGCTGGTGACGGTCAGCGGCGCGGCGCTGATGCAATGGCCCGAAGCAGTCGAGATCGCCCGCGACCATGGCGGACGCATCGTTCTGGCCACCGGTGCGCTGCTCGGGCTCGATGCGGTGCGCGCCGCCGCGATCGGCACGATCCATTCGGTGAGGATGGTGACGCGCAAACCGGTGAAGTCGCTGGTCAAGGCCGAACATGTCGTGCGCAACCGGATCGACCTCACCGACCTGACCGAACCGCTGAAAATCTTTGCGGGCAGCGCGCTCGAAGGCGCGATGGCGTTTCCGGCCAACGTCAACGTCGCCGCGGCGCTGGGTATGGCGGGCATCGGTCCGGCACTGACGCGGCTCGAAATCTGGGCCGACCCCGCGCTTGAACGCAATACCCACCGCATCATCGTCGATTCCGACAGCGCGCGGTTCGAACTGATAATCGAAAACATCCCTACCGACGAGAACCCCGGCACCGGCCGGATCACCGCGCAAAGCATCGTCGCGGCGCTGAACGATCTCGTCAGCCCCATCCGTATCGGAACCTAGAAAGGCCCAACTATGACCACCCGCCTACGCCATGTGGCGATCGCATCCGCCGACCCCGACAATTCGGTCGGCTTTTTCACCGATGTCCTCGGCTGGACGCTCGCGGGCAAAATCGACAGCCGCAACGCCCGCGGCTATTATGTCACCGACGGCCACATCAATATCGCGCTGCTCTGTTTCAAAAACCGTCCCGCCGCAGGGATGGAATTTCCCGAAGGCTATACCGGACTGCATCACATCGGTTTCCAGTGCGACGACATCGCGGCGGTCGTCGAGCGCTTTGAAAATTCGGGTTACGCCCCGCGCCACGACGTCAATCTGGCGCAGGGACTGGGCAAGAACCCGGCCAAGGACAATGCGGAATACAAGATGACCGGCCCCGAAAATGTCATGGTCGATGTGTCCGAACGCGGCTGGGCGGGCACCGAGAGCTTTCAGGGCGCGCCCAAGGCACCCTGACCGCTGGCGCTCCCGCGACAAAGAATGGCGGCCGGAGTATCGCTCCGGCCGCCTTTTTATGTCCGCAATCGGCGGATGGGCTCGCGCTACAAACCCAGAAAGGCCTTGGCATTGCCGCTGAGGATCTTCGCCTTCTGCGCGGGGCTCAGCCCGTCATGCCCCTGCACCAGTGAACCGATATCCTGTTCGCCAAGCGGGAACGGATGGTCCGACCCGAGCAGCACCCGGTCCTCGCCCATCACATCGACCAACAGGCTGAGCGCCCGCGGGTCGAACACCGCGGAATCGACGAAGAAGCGATCGACATAGCTCGACGGCGGATTGGGACAATCGACGCGCACGATGTCGCGATGCTTCCACGCATTTTCGACGCGGCCGAGCAGAAACGCGAAACTGCCGCCGCCATGGCCAAAACAGATACGCAGGTTCCTGGGCAGGCGCTCGAACGCGCCTGACAGGATCAGCGACAGGATCGACAGCTGCGTTTCGGCGGGCATCGCGACCAGCCACGGCAGCATATATTTGGGCATCCGTTCGCGCGCCATCATGTCCCACGGATGGATCAGCACCGCGGCGCCGACGTCGGCACAATGCGCCAAAAGGGTCAAAATGCCGGCGTCGTCGAGGTTGCGCAGCCCCATATGGTTGCCGATCTGCACCCCCAGATGCCCCGCCGCAACCGCGCGGCTGACTTCCGCGCACGACAGGTCGATGTCTTGCAGCGGCACCTGTGCCAAGGCCTTCATCCGGCCCGGCGCATGGTTGCAAAAGGCCAGCGCGGCGTCGTTGAAACGCTGCGCGCATTCCAGCGCCTTCGCCGCCGGGCGGCTATAGCCGAACATGATCGGGGTGGCGCAGATGATCTGCAAGTCGATACCCTGCGCGTCGAGCGCCTCGACCCGCCGCGCCGGATCCCACAAAATGTCGTCGACCGGACGAAATTCGCTCGCGCCCTGCATGATGAAACCTTGGCCCTTACCGGCATCGTGCAGCCATGGCAGGCCTTCGGTTTCGGCCCGGCTGCGGTAGGCGGCGTCCATCAACGGAAAGAAATGGCTGTGCATGTCGATGACCGCCATTTTTTGTGAAGCCTCTTTGGTCATGACTGTCGCCGCATCCCCGTTAGTCGCCCTGCCCGTGCGCCGATCTGGGCGCAGGCCATGACCTTGGGTAACGAGGCTTAGCTATCAACAATAATCCCGAGACTTGCCCTCGCTATTATAAAATGGCTATATCTGAGCCAAACCGGCGCCAGAGGGTCAAGATGCCAAAGTTCCACGAAAATTTTCTGCTGAGTCGGCTGAAATTGCGCCAGCTCCGCCTCCTGACCGCCATCGCCGACGAAGGCACGGTGCTGAAAGGATCGCAGGCGCTGAACATCGCTCAGCCCGCCGCGACGAAGAGCATCAAGGAGCTGGAAGACGCGCTGGGGGTCCAATTGTTCGACCGCTCCTCGCGCGGGGTGACGCCGACCGATTTCGGCCGGGTGATGATCAAACATGCCAAGCTGATCCTGACCCAGCTGCGCCATGCCGGTGAAGAATTGCAATCGCTCGAGGAAGGCCTGTCCGGCCGCGTCCATGTCGGCACCCTCCTCGCCGCATCGACGTCGCTGCTGCCGCGCGCGTTGGCGCGGCTGCGCGAACGGCGTCCCGGGATCGCGGTGACCGTCGACGAGGGCACGATCGACCGCCTGATGCCTGGGCTGCGCACCGGCGACATCGATGTCGTCCTGGGCCGTCTGCCCGAATATCGCGAGCGCGACGGACTGCAACAGGAGGTGCTGTATCGCGACACCGTGTCGATCATGGTGCGCGAGGGACACCCGCTGACCCTGCGCAGCGGCCTGACGCTCGCCGACCTGATCGACCAGGCGTGGGTGATGCCGCCGCCGCAGACGTCATTGCGCCGCCAGGTCGATCACGCGTTTCGCCACGAAGGGCTGGAGCCGCCGCACGACGTCATCGAATCGGTGTCGATCCTGACCAATCATGCGCTGCTGATGAACACCGACATGCTGGCGACCATGCCGCATCAGGTGGGCATGGGTCAGGCAGGGCTGACGGCGCTGCCCGTCATATTGGAGGGCGCCAATTCGCGTATCGGGGCGACCACCCATGCGCATGGCGAGCTATCCGCGGCGGCAAGCTATTTCATGGCCATCGTCCACGAAATCGCCGCCGAAATCCGCGCCGAGCTGGGGCAGGATCAGGATGCGGCCGACGATCCCGCAGCCACCCGCCGCCAGACGAAATAGGCCAAGGTCACCACCATCAACCACGGCACCCCGGCGATCACCGCCGTCTGCCAAAAATCGCTGTCGAGCGCCATCGTCACCGCAATCGCGGCGAGCAGCGCCAGCCCCACGATCTGGGCATAAGGGAAGAACGGCATTTGCACCGGCAGATTGGCGGCCTTGTGCTGACGCCGGAACCGCAGGTGGCTGACCAGGATCGTGCTCCACACCAGCAGCCCGCCAAACAGGGTGATCCCGAACAGATAATTATACGCCAGCGGGGTCAGGATCGACACCGACGCCGCCGCGAGGATGCACACGCCGGTGAGCAACGTCGCGCGCATCGGCACCTTTTGCGCATTCAGCTCGCCCAGCACGCGCGGCGCATAACCGCCGCGCGCCAGCGAAAACAGCATGCGCGATCCCATATAGATGCTGGTGTTCATCGCCGACAGCGCCGCCGACGCGACGACGAAGTTCATCACCCCCGCCGCATAGGGAATGCCGGCGCTGGCGAACATCTTCACGAACGGGCTTTCGGTGACGACCTTGGCGCCGGACTCGGTCCACGGCAGAAAGGCAATGATGATGAACAGCGCGAGGATGTAGAACAGGAACAATCGCGCCGCCATCGTGCGCAGCGCTGCGGGGATCGCAGTCTTTGGATCCTTTGCCTCGCTGGCGGTGCCGACGACAAACTCCAGCCCCATGAAGGAAAACAGCGCCATCAGCACCGCCATCCACACCCCCGAAAAGCCGTTGGGGAAAAAGCCGCCGGCGAGGCCGGTGACATTGTGCAGCCCGACCGGGTCGCCAACGATGCCGAAAATGCGCGACAGGCCGACCATGATGAACCCGACGATCGCCGACACCTTGATCACGGTCAGCCAATATTCGACCGACCCGAAATTGTGCACCGCGCGGGTGTTGACCCACACGACAACCGCGGCGCTGCCGACCGCCCACATCCACACCGGCGTGTCGGGGTACCACCAGCTCATATAGATGCCGACCGCAACCGCCTCGCTGCCGATTAGCAGCACCTGCTGGATCCAGTAGGTATAGCGGACGATAAAGCCCATCATCGGGCCCAGATAGATTTCGGCATAGGTGCCAAACGATCCGGCGGTCGGGTGGACGACCGCCATTTCGGAGAGGCTGAACACCATGATCACCGCGATCAGCGCCGCGATCGCATAGCTGACCAGCACGCCGGGACCGGCATAGCCGATCGCGATGCCCGACCCCATGAACAGCCCGGTGCCGATCGCGCCGCCCAGGCCGATCATGATGATCTGCGCCTTGGTCAAGCCGCGCTCAAGCCCGCCCTCGCGGTCCACCAACGCCTGTTCGTCCATCGCCATTCCCCCTCGTCCTTCGGTCATGTGACGGCGTCGCGCGCCTGATGTTCGGGCCGTTTCCAGATGCCCGCATCCATGATCGTCACCAGCCGGTCGACGGCATCCCACACATCGGCATAGCCGACGTAGAGCGGCGTAAAGCCAAAGCGCACCGTGTCGGGGGCACGGAAATCACCGATCACTCCGGCGGCGATCAACGCCCGCATGATCGGATAACCATCGGCATGGGCGAACGACACCTGGCTGCCGCGCGCCGCGGCCGCACGCGGCGAGGCCAGCGTAAAGCCATGTCCGGCACACCGCTGCTCGACCAGGCGGATGAACAGGTCGGTCAGTGCCATCGACTTGGTGCGGATTGCCGCCATGTCGGCCTGTAAATGAATATCGAGCCCGGTTTCGACGAGCGCCATCGACAGGATCGGCTGGGTGCCGATCAGAAACTGGCGCAGCCCCGGCTCCGGGCGGTACCCGGCTTCGAAAGCAAAGGGCGCGGCATGGCCCCACCAGCCGGTGACGGGCTGCAACGCCTGTCCCTGATGTCGTTTGGCCGCGAACAAGAATGCGGGCGAACCGGGACCGCCATTCAGATATTTATAGGTGCAGCCGACCGCAAAATCGGCATTGCAGCCGTTCAGATCGACCGGCATTGCTCCCGCACTGTGGCACAGATCCCAGATCGCGAGCGCCCCCGCGGCATGGGCGCGCGCGGTGATCGCCGCCATGTCGTGGATATGGCCGCTCTTGTAATGGACATGCGTGATCGCAACCGCGACGGTATTTTCGTCGATCGCGTCCGCGATCTCGTCCTTCTCGCACAGGCGCACGGTCACGCGCCCGCCGGTCGCCGCGGCGACACCTTCGGCGATATAATTATTGGTCGGGAAATTGCTGCCCTCGAGAATCAGGACGCTGCGATCGGGCCGCATCGCGACCGCCGCCGACAAGACCTTGAACAGATTCTGGCTGGTCGAATCGCAAACGATGACTTCGCCCGCGTCAGCCCCTATCAGCGGCGCGAGCTTGTCGCCCAGCCGCACCGGCAGATCGAACCAACCGGCGCTGTTCCAGCTCTTGATCAGGTCGGTGCCCCATTCGTGCGTCACGACCGCCTGCGCCCGCGCGCTTGCCGCTTTGGGCATCGCGCCCAGCGAATTGCCGTCGAGATAGATCATCCCGTCGGGCAGCACAAAATGGCCCCGCATCGGCGCCAGCGCGTCGGCGCGGTCCATCGCCTCGCACCAACCGCGGTCGGGCGACTCGGGGATTTTGATCGTGGCGGCATCAAGCGTCATGGAAACATATCACCTTTGTCTGGGACATTTCGCGCATCGCAAAGCGCACGCCTTCACGCCCCATATTTCCCCTTCCCGCGCCGCCGAACGGCATCGCGTCGAGCCGGTAGTCGGTCGAATCATTGATCATCACCCCGGCGACCCGCAAGCGCCGCGCCGCATGGCGCGCATGACGGATCGATTCGGTAAAGATCGCTGCGTGGATGGCATAATCGGCGCGGTTGGCGACGTCGATGGCGGCGTCAAGGTCGGTAAAGCGAAACAGGCTGGCAACCGGGCCAAAGGCTTCGTGACAGGCGACCCGCGCATCATCGGCGACATTCGCAAGCAGGGTCGGGCGCACCAGCGTTCCGGCCCGCTCGCCGCCCGCCAGCAGGCTCGCCCCCTCGGCCACTGCCTCGGCCGTCCACGCGACGATCCGTTCGGCCTGCTCGGCACAGATCATCGGCCCGACGTCGGTGGCGGGGTTGGTCGGATCGCCGACGTGCAGGCCTTGCACGCGGGCGACCAGCGCATCGCGAAAGGCGTCATGCACCGCATCATGGACATAGATCCGCTGCACCCCGATGCAATTCTGCCCCGCCGCACCAAAGGCACCCGCGACGCACGCATCGGCGGCGCGCGCAATGTCGGCATCATCCATCACGATCACCGGGCCATTGCCGCCAAGCTCCATCGCCAGCCGCTTGATCCCTGCCGCGCGCGTTATCGCCTGTCCGACGCTGGCGCCGCCGGTGAAGCTGACCATCGCAACATCGGGATGGCCGGTCAGCACGTCGCCGAAATCGCGGCCGCGGCCGGTCAGCAGCTGCAATGCATCGCCGGGCAGGCCCGCCGCGAGCAACAGCCGCGCGAGCATGACCGCGACCAACGGCGCCTGCTCGGCGGGTTTCAGCACCACCGCGTTGCCAGCGCCCAGCGCCGGGCCAAGTTTATGGCAGACCAGGTTAAGCGGATCGTTGAACGGCGTAATCGCGGCGATGACACCCAAGGGCTCGTGGACATAATAGCCCGACCGCGCCTCGCCGCCCGGAAAGCTGTCGAAGGCAATCGTCTCTCCCGCCAGCCGCGTTGCTTCCTCGGCCGACAGGCGCAGCGTATTGACCGCCCGCGCGACTTCGCGCGCGGCGCTGCGGATCGGCTTGCCGGTCTCGGCGGTGATCGCGGCGGCGAAGCGATCGGCATCGCGCTCGATCGCCGTCGCCGCATCGTGCAGGATACGCGCCCGCGCTCCGGTCGACAACGCGCGCATCGCTTCCGCACCCGCGACCGCGCTCGCCACCGCCCGATCGACATGCTCCACGTCGGCGCAGGCGACCTCGCCCAGCGCTTCCCCCGACCAAGGATTAACCACCTCCATCGTCGCGGTCGCCGCTTCCCAGCGACCATCAATCAACAACGACCGGCCGCTGTCGAGCGCAACATGCATCATGGCTTGTCCTTGCGCAGGACCAGACCGTCATATTCACGGCTGTCGAGCAGCGCCTCGACGATGACAGGCCCATTGGCGGCAAAGCCCGCCTCCAGCGCCGCGCGGAACTCCGCCGGATCGCGGGCGACGGTCACCGGAACCCCGAACAGCGACGGCCCGCCGATCGTCCCTTCGGTGCGCACCGGCGTGCCATAGATCGGGTTCGATTTCTTTTCCTGCTTGATGCGGATCAACGCGAGGTCGTTGTCGGTAAAGATAACGATGACGAGCGGCAGCTTTTCGCGCACCGCGGTCGCCAGTTCGCCCGCCGTCATCAGGAAACCGCCGTCGCCCAAGACGCAACAGACCGGCGTATCGGGGCGGCAGAGCTTGGCCGCGATCGCCGACGGCAGGCCAAAGCCCATCGCCGACCAGCCGTTCGACATGATCTGGGTTCCCGGCGCCGGGGTGCGCCAATGCTGGCCGATCAGATGGGTATGCGCCCCGACATCGCAGGTCATGATGCCCTCGCCCGGCAGCACGTCGCGCAGCACGTCGAGCGCGGCGCACGGTCCAAAGGCGCCCTCGCGTCCCGCCAGTTTCGCAAACATCGCGTCCTTGCGCGCAGCGAGCGCGGCCAGATCCCAATCCTTGGTATCGGCGGGCAGCGCGAGCAGCGCATCGAGCGTCGGCGCGATCCCCCCGACCGCGTCGGCGACGAGCGGATGCACGGCGGTATCGATATCGGCGGCCGCGATGTCGATGCTGGCAAGGGCAAGCCCGTCGCGCATCCAGCTTTCATAGTTGAACTCGATCGGGTCATAGCCAACCGCGACGACCAGATCGGCCTCGGCATGGGTCACGCCCACCATGTCGGATAGCGCGTGGAACAACACCCCGGCGTAATTGGGATGGGTTTCCTCCACCATGCCCTTGGCCATCGGCGTGAGCAGCACCGGCAGGCCGAAGCGTTCGGCCAGCGCCACGATCTGGTCCTGCACCCGCGCGTGAACAGCACCCAACCCGATAGCCAGCACCGGCTTGCGCGCCGCCGCGAAGGCCGAAACCAGCGCGGCAATGTCAGCGTCGCTGGCGGCAGAAATCGGATCGGCGGCAACCGGCGCAATCCGCGCTTCATCGACCGCGACCGCGCTCATCCCCTGCGGCAGCCCGACATGCACCGCACCGGGACGACCCGACAATGCGATCCGCGCCGCTGCGGCCAGCGTCTCGACCGCCGTGTCGGGTGCGATCCGCATCGTCGCTTTGGTCAGCGGCGCGAACAGCGCTTGATGATCGATGCCCATCTGGATCGTGCGATTGCGCCAGGGCGCAGGCATTTCGTCGGTCAGCGCGATCATCGGCGAACGATCGAGCGTCGCACCGCCGACGCCGGTGGCCAGATTGGTCGCGCCGGGTCCAAAGGTTCCGAAACAAACCCCGGGCACTCCGGTCAGACGTCCACAGACGTCGGCCATGAAGCCCGCGCCGCCTTCGTGACTGGCCAGAACGAAGTCGATGCCGTCGGTGGTGCGGATCGCCTCCATATAATCGACCCAGCCGCCGCTCGGCACGCCAAAGACATGGCGCACCCCCATATCGCGGAGCGCCGCACCGACATTGCGGGCCACATTGGTCGATTTCATGCGCGATCCTTCAAACAGAGCCACTCTCTGCAACCGGCCTAAGCGCGCGCGCCATAAACAAATAATACCGAATGGCCGTGTCGATATATTCCATAAGCTATATAGGCTGGGTCAGATGAAGCGGTTGGCAATGCTGCCGATGCCATCGATACCGCCCGCCACCCGGTCGCCCGCGACGATCCGGCCAACCCCCGCCGGGGTGCCAGTATAGATCAGATCGCCCGCGCTTAGTTCGACATAGGTCGACAGTTCGGCGATGATGTCCGCCACCGGCCAGATCATGTCGGCAATGTCGCCGTCCTGACGCGACTCGTCGTTGACCGACAACCAGATGCGCGCCGCGGCTGGATGGCCGACCTCGGCCACCGGGCGGATCGGCGACAGCACCGCGCTACGGTCGAACCCCTTCGCCATGTCCCACGGCCGCCCGCTCGCCTTGGCATCGGCCTGCAAGTCGCGGCGGGTCAGGTCGTTGCCGACTGCATAGCCGAACACCGCCGCCAGTGCGTCATCCGCGCCGATATTGGTGCCGCCGCCGCCCAGCGCCACGACCAGCTCGATCTCGTGATGCAGGTTGGCGGTGCGCGGCGGCATCGCGATATCAGCGGTCCCCGCAATGACCGCATCGGCGGGTTTGGAAAAGAAAAAGGGCGGTTCGCGGTCGGGATCGCCGCCCATTTCGCGGGCATGATCGGCGTAATTCTTGCCGACGCAAAAGATGCGCCGGACCGGAAACCGCTGATCACTCCCGGCAACTGCGGCGGTCGGGTGATCGATCGGGAAAACGGAATTCATATGGCCCCCGTGTTGTTCAGACCGGCGGATAGAGCACCGCGCGGCACTTGCCCAGATCGGCGCCGTCGATGCCGCTTTGCTTGTCGGCGTTCCACGGGCTGCCCATCTTGTCCTCGGGCCGATACCAAAAGCCGTAGAGCTTGTCGTTCGCCGCGACCAGCGTCGCCGCGCCGATGCTGCCTTCCTCGTTCGAGAACCAGGCAAGCCGCATGATCCGGCCGAATATGGTGCCGCGCAGCGTGCCGAGGCCGTTGTTGTAGCAGCCCAATATCTCATTACCGCGCTGGCGCAGCATGATCGGACCATATTCATGGCTATAGACGCCGCTGACGTCCGCCACCGCCGCGGCGCCGCGCTGTTCGACGTCACCGATGATCACGACATCGGACAAGCGCGTCGCGCCGCTGCCCGCCCAATTGCTGTCGATGCGCAGGCGCAGCCAGCGGGCGCGGCTTTCCTTCGGCAATTTGATGGTGGTCTGCGCATCGGCCCTGGCCTCGCCATCGACCAGCAGCGCGAACGGGCCGTCGGGTCCGGTTGTCGATCCAAGCAGCGCAAAGCGCCGCACCGGCGACCCTTCGGCGGTTTGCGACATTGACCCGTCCTCGCGCACCACGGGCTCGAACCGGCTGTCGATCACCACCGCATCGATCTTGCCGTTACCCGCAAGTTCGAAATTCAGCGTGTGCGGAAAGCGGATGCTCTTTTCGGAAAGCCAGCCATAGGCCGGGCCGCCATCGACCAGATTGATCGTATAGGTCGACCAATGCCGCTTTGCCTCGCCCGCTTCGGCCTCGGCGATACCGCCCCAGCTGATGTGCAGGATATTGTTGCCGGCCGGTTCGACCGCCTTTTCGGTCACCTTTTCCGCAGGCGCGCCCGAGCATCCGGCGAGGAGCAACGCTCCCGCCAACCCAATCTTCCATTCATGCATGGTTTCAGTCCTTCAAGATCGACCTAGCGGCGGTCGGGCCAGATTTTTTTCGGGGCAGCGAGACGCGGCTTGCCAAGCAGCGGGCTCGACAGCGCGTAGACGCCATTGACCGAAAAGGCCCAGATGATGTTGCGGTCATATTCGGTGAACACCGCAAAGGTCGAATTGCCGAACGTATATTCGGGCAGCTCGTCCTTGGTCGGGAAACGCGGGACGAAATAGCCCGAAATGCTGGGCCTGGCCGGATCCGTCACGTCGAAAATCTGGATCCCGGCGTTGTAGAACGCATAGATGGCCAGACCCTGGCGTCCGCCCTCGGGCTGCCCCAGCCCGCCCGACCGCTTCGGCCCGAAACTGCCGCGCCGCTGACAGAAATCGGTGAAGGACGCGCCCGGCGGCGGCACCGGACGCGGGAACTTTGCCGCGACCTTCGGATGCGCCGGATCGCGGACGTCGATCGAGAAAATATCCTTGAACGGCTCGTAACAATTCTCGTTCATCGGATAACCGTTCGAGAACACAAAGCCGGTGCGGTCATATTGGCTGACATCGACATTGTCGAACTCTGTACCCGCATAGCTGGGCGGTACGCTGAGGTGACCGAGCGTCTTTGGCTTGGCGGGATTGGCAAGGTCGAAGGTGTAAAAGCCCAGCCCGCCCATGCCGCCGAAACCGATCCGGCCGCCCGCCTCGATCGGCTTGGTCAGCACGATCGGATTGCGCGACCCCATCCAGCTGGTGCGGTTGCCCGCGCGCGGGTTGGCCAGGTAGGCCGCCTCGCTGACCTTGTCGCCCAGCCGCTGTCCCGGGACGCTGATCTGCGACACAAATTTGGGATCTGCGGGGTCTTCCATATCCCAGACCTGATAGCCGGGCGAATAGAGATAGTCGGGATATTCGGTCAGCGCGTAACTGTCGTCGGGCGCCGCCGACAACAGCATATATTTGCCGCCCCACCATGTCACCGCATCAAGCGCGCCCGATCCCTGCTGCTGGCCGATCGGCGCGTCGGGATGCTGATAGTCGGTGGTGCGCGTCGCGATCAGCTCCCACTTGTCCGGGGTCGGGCCGTTCATGACGAACACCTTGAAGCCCTTGAGCGAATTATAGTTGCGCTGCGCCGCGACCTTGTCCGGCTGGCGCAGCTTGTCGTCCATCAGGCCAAAGCGCCCGATCTCGTAGGACGCGACCAGCACATTGCGCTGAAACTTCTTGTTCCACGCGATGGTGACGCCGCCGAAATAGTCGGTGACCGCCGATGCGTCCCAATCCTCGCTGGAACCCTTGCGGCCCCACACGCCACCCTGTGACCACATGATTTTGGCCTGGCGCGGATCGGTCACGTCCATGATCCGCAGATAATCGCGGTCGTGGGTGTAAAGATACCGCTTGCCGCCGAAATCGACGACGCTGGCCCACGCATGCCAAGGCGACGTCACGCCGGGGTAGAAGCCGACCACCTCGACATTTTTGGCGTAGCTGTTCTGGTCCCAGTGATCGAGCTGGCCAGCGAAATTGGGCGCATTGGTGGTCAGCGGGGTCGCAACCGGGTGGCGGAATGCGCCGGTCGCCGGGTCCATGCCATAATCGGCGTCGGGCTTCGGCGGCGCTGGCGGGTTTTCCGGCGTCGCCTGATGCCACGCCTTCAGATAGGGATCGACGATGTTGACCGCGCCGGCGGGCGCCCCGCCCTCGCCGCTCGCCGCCGTCAGCGCGGTGGCATAGAGCAGCCCCGCGATGACTGCCGCGCCGCCGCCGATGATCCTCACTCCGCGTTTCATCGGCATTTCCCTGTTGTCTGAACCCAAGATAGCATGACCCCGGCGCGGCCTAAAAGCGGAACCGGGCCGTCACGCCATAGGTGCGCGGCGGGATGTAGGTGCCATAGATCGTCCCGAACAGCGCCAGCTTGCTCGTGTAATTCAGCTCGTTGGTCAGGTTCTTGGCCCAGGCGGTCACTTCCCACTTGCTGTCAACATCGCGCACCCCGATCCGCGCATTGAGCAATATCTCGCTGTCGAATTTGAGCAGCGGCGAGTTCGGATTGTCGAAGAAATTGGCGCCGGTATACTGGAAATCGCTGCCCGCGAGCAGGACGATCGTTTCGCTGACCGGCTGGTCGAAATTGGCCGAGACACCGAACGCATGTTTGGGGGTGCGGCGACAGCTGTTGCCGTCGAGGTCCGTGCCATCGTCGTCGATGATCAGCTCGCCGGTAAAATTGCACCGCGAATAGGCATAGTTGCCCGATACGCTGAAACTGTCGGTCAGCCGCGCCTGGACATCGAGTTCAAGCCCGTAGGCGCGGGTGCCGTTCGCAGCATTGAACACGAAATTGTCGGGCGGCAGGCCCGGACCGGGCGACAGGAACTGGTTGGTCTGGAGATTGTCGTATGTCGTATAATAGCCCGCCGCATTGATGAAGACGCGCCGGTCGGCGAGCGCCAGCTTCGCGCCCAGCTCAAAACTGTCGGCGGTTTCGGGCTCGAACGACACCAAAGCCTCGGCCGGGGTATTGGCATCTTCGCCGGTCCAGCCGCCCGGCTTGTAGCCTTTGGCATAGCGGGCATAGAGCGTGACGTCGTTGTTCGGTTCGAAGCGCAGCGTCGCGCTGGGCAGCCAAGCGTCCCAGCTGCGCTTGTCGGTGACGGTGAAGTTTACCGGTGCACCTTCGAACGATTCCCCCGACCGGTTGTTCGAATAGCTTTTGCGGTCATAGGCATAGCGCAGCCCGGCGTCGAAGGTCAGCTGGTCGGTCAGGCTGTAGCTGACTTCGCCGAACACCCCGATATTGTCGTTCTTCGACGTGGTCACGGTGTGGTTCGACCCGGGGAACGGCGATGCGGGGGTGCCGCCAAAGGCCATGGCGAAAGCGAATTCCGTGATCGCCTGGAAATCGGGGAACAGGAAGTTCACATCCTCGGCGCGGCGGATATTTTCGCGCAGATAATAAACCCCGCCTTCCAGCCGCAGCGGCCCGCCATCATCCCAGCGCAGCCGCAGTTCCTGCGAAAACTGCTTCACATCCTCGGCCTTGCCGCTGTCGAAATAGCTGTCGGGGACGGTCGCCAGATAGGTATCGAGCCCCGCCACCATCGCCGGGGTGATGTCGGGCGCATTGGTGCCCGGATCGATCGGGAAGTTGAAGAACAGCCCCGACCCGTCCTCGCGCGCCGCAAGCGAGGAATCGCGATAGGCGGTCTGCGACGCGATGCTCAGATTGTCGCTCGCCTCCCAGTCGATCGAACCGCTGACCCCATACATGTCCGAATTCTGGTAGCCGGTAAAATTATGCGCGCCCTTGCGCGGGTCGGCATTTTTGAACGGGGCGTTGCGGTTGGGTAGGACGAAGCCGGGCAGGCTGGCGATCGGCGGCGCAAAAAAGCTGTTGTAGGTAACTTCGTTGCTGTCGCCGGGGACGATCACATCGACCCAGCGCGCGCCGTCGCGGTGCCGCGTGTAATCGGCGGACAGATTGATATCGAGCGTCGCCGAGGGCTGCCAGCGCAGCTGGGCGCGAACCGACTGAACATTCTGATCCTCTTCGTCGCCGCCGCGCGTGTTGATTGCATAGCCGTCGTGTTTGCGCGAACTGACCACCAGCCCCAGCCCCAGCGTGTCCGAAACCGGCCCACGCACCGAGGCCGCGACGTCGAGCTTGTCGTAATTGCCATAGGTCGCCTCGAAGCGGCCCTCGAAGGTGTCACCCGGCTTTTTGGTGACATAATTGATCAGTCCGCCGACGACGCTCTTGCCGAAACGCAGCGCCTGCGGCCCCTTCAGCACCTCGACGCGCTCGAGATCATAAAGATCGAGCAGAGACCCGGTGCCACGCGACAGATAGGCGCCATCGACGAAAATGCCGACCGCGCCATCGGCCCCCGCACCCTGAATATCCGACCCGATACCGCGGATGAACAATTCGGTATCGACCGCGCGCTCGGCGCTCAGCTTCAGGCCGGGGACGCGATAGGCGATTTCCGAAAAATCCTTGATCCCCGCCTGCTCCAGCGCGGCGCCACTGAACGCCTGGACCGAAATCGGCACGTCCTGTAGGCTTTCTTCGCGCTTGCGGGCGGTCACCACGATCTCGTCGCTCGCCGATGCTTCGACCGCCCCGTCAGGGGTCGCCTGTGCGTGGGCCACACCCGGCGCCGAAATGGCCGCCACTGTGACGAAAAGCGCCCCTCGCATGGTCCGAATTGATGTCATTGTCCGTCTCCCCCAGCGGCCGACCGCGCTTTTTCCTCGTCAAGGGAAAGCACTTCGTTCGGCCTGATTGATTAGCTGATTGGACGTTACTGGCGTTCATATATCTTTATAATAGATTATGCGTTTCCAGATATTCTTTTTGAATATATCGCAGCGCCATCTGACGGCAGTGGCCGCGACATCCCGTTGCAACAGGGCAATATTTCATTGCCGGTGGCATCGAAGCCACTTCTGGCTGAAAATGTCAAAAAGTGGACGTCGAGCGCGCGATCCGTTCGACAAAAAAGAAATCTGCTGGAAGATTTGTGCGCTGCAGCGTAAAGGCGCGGTGATGAGGATGGCGACCATAGATACCAGCGCGACGCGCGCCGCCACCATTTCGCATGGGCTGCGCCAGGCGAAGCGCTCGACTGGGACGCGCTGGCGAAGGCCGGAACCACCCTCGCTTTCTATATGGGCCGCAGCGCCGCCGACGCCATTTTGCGCGAGTTGATGGCAGCGGGGATGGCGGCAGACACCCCGGTACTCATCGTCTGCGACGTCAGCCTGCCCGGCAAAAAACAGCTGACGACGCGGCTCGACCTGCTGAGACTTGCGACGCGGGCACTCGCCGACAAGGCGCCGACGCTGATCCTGGTTGGCGAAGCGTTGCGCCAGCAAGCGCGCGCCGGACGCCATGAGCCGATCGCAAAGCCAGCAACAGGAAAATGTACCAATTATCGGAAGGCTTGGTAGCGGAGGAGGGACTCGAACCCCCGACACGCGGATTATGATTCCGCTGCTCTAACCAGCTGAGCTACTCCGCCCCGAAAGGCCGCCACATCGGGCGAGCAGCGCCTATAGGCAGGCCGCTGCTCCCGGTCAATATCATCCGCGCGGGGCGCGAAAATTCCGTGCGAAGGCCGCTTCCCAAGGGCCGCCGCGATAATGGTGCGCGGCCAGGCCCGCGATTGCCAGCGGGCGCGGCTGGAAATCGGCGGCGAGTTCGGCCAGCAGCGCGCGGGCCTCGCTGGCAGTCACCTTGTTCTGTACCGTGATGTGGAGCCGCGGTATCCCTTGGTCCTGCGCGGTCAGCATGCCGGTGAAATGCTCGGCGATGCGCTCGCGGATCGCCAGCAGCTCGGGGCTGTCGATCCGGTAGGCGACCCCCTTGCCGAGCGAATAGAGCTCGCGCAGCCGCGCCGCTGGCGGTGGGGTGTCGGCGGCGATGCGGCGGATCAGCCCATCGAGTTCGCCCAGCGCCGAGGGCGGCAGCTGATGAAACAGCGTGATATGCGCCGTCAGATAATTACGCTCGGGTGGAAAATGCGCGGCGCGAAGACCATCGAAATATCGCTGGTCCGCCGCACCCATCGTCGCAGTCACGATGATGGGTGCGGCGCCAGCGGCCCGATCGGGAGGGGGGATGGCCGGGCCGCTTGTGATTTAAGCCGCCTGCGCCAGCTTGCCCTGATACGGGTTTGCCTTCACCCATTCGAGCGCCTTTTCAGGGGTCGATTCGACATAGGGATCGGCGTCGGTGCCAACATCGTTGATGCCGGGTTCGACGAACATCTGGACGACGATGCCGTCATCGACGATCGCGGTATAGCGCCAGCTGCGCATGCCGAAACCGACGTGATCCTTGTTGATCAGCATGCCCATGCGGCGGGTGAAGGCGCCCGAGCCGTCGGGGACCATCTTGACGTTCTGAACGCCCAAGCTCTTGCCCCAGTTGTACATCACGAACGCGTCGTTGACGCTGATGCAATGAATGTCGGTAACGCCTTCGCTGACGAAATCGCCGTAGAGGCGCTCGAAACCCGGGCATTGTTCGTTCGAGCAAGTCGGCGTGTAGGCGCCGGGCAGGCCGAACAGGATGTGGCGGCCGGTACCAAAGGCTTCGCCGGTATCGACATCCTGCCAGCGGAACGGGTTCGGGCCATCGACGGCCTCGTCGCGGACGCGCGTCTTGAGGATCACGGCGGGAACGGGTTGATTGATCATGGGAGAGAATCCTTTCTGTGGGATTTTTGTGCGGCGCACCAAAAGCAGACCGGCGGGCGCAGGTCAAATCGAGTTGGCCGCTTATATTGATTGCGTCAGGCGATCAGAGCGGAGCCCAGAAGCGATGCAGCGCCGCTGCGACCTCTGCGGGTCGCTCGGCGATCGCCCAATGCCCTGCCCCGTCGATGACGGTGAGCGGGATGCCGATGTTCGCGCTGAAGCGCTGCGCCACCGACAGTTGCACATATGGGTCATCGGCGCCCCAGATCAACGCCCCCTGCGCAGGCAATTTCCCGATGTCACGCGCCCAGTCATGCTCGAAACTCAGCCCCTTGGCCGAACGATAGAGCTTCAAAATCGCGCGGCGCTTGTCCTTGTTTTCCCATTGCGCCGCCTCTTCGGCGGCGATGTCGGCGGGCATGCCCTGCACTGCCAGACCTTCGGCGAGTTTCGCAGGCTTGCTGAGCGCCATGAAGATTTCGCCAAGGACCGGCGTGTTCCAGATGCGGGCGACGCGGTGGCCGCGATAATCGGGGTCGATCACCGCGTTCGAGATCGCCCAGCTACGCAGCAGATCGGGACGCAGCATTGCGACGCGCTGCGCGATCAAGGCGCCCCAGTCGTGGCCGACGATGTCGATCGGGCCGTGGACGGCAAACAAGGCCTCGGCCTGTGCAATTGCCCAATCGGCATAGGCTTCCTTGGTCGCCGCGAACCCCGCGGGCAACGATGCCGTGAAGCCGGGCAGCGCGGGGACCGCGACGGGTGTGTCGCCAAGGTCGAGCTGGCCAAGCAGCGGGCGCCAGATCGCCGGGCTGTCCGGGACGCCGTGGAGGAAGAGTTTGGGGGTCATTATCATTCCTTCCCGTCGCCCCCGCACAGGCGGGGGCCGTCGTCGGTCTTGCTCCGACCCAACGGGGTAAACCGCCAGCGGCCGCGTTCAGAGGCACGTGACTCTGAAACGCCCTGCGCGGGGGCGACGATTATTCCATCTCCCCGCGGTCGCGGCGCAGCTGATACCATTTCTGCACATTGGCATTATGTTCGGACAGCGTGCGCGCAAAGATATGGCCGCCGTCGCCCTTGGCGACGAAGAACAGGTAATCGGTCGGCTCGGGATCGAGCACCGCCGCGATCGATGCCTTGCCCGGATTGGCGATCGGCCCCTTTGGCAGGCCGATCATGCTGTAGGTGTTGTAGTCGTTCACCGCCTGAATTTCGGAGCGCAGGATACGGCGGCCGAGCGGTTTGCCCTTGGTCAGGGGATAGATGATCGTCGGGTCGGCTTGCAGTTTCATGCCGACCGCAAGCCGGTTGGTATAGACGCCGGCGACGGTGCGGCGTTCGGCGGGGACGCCGGTTTCTTTCTCGACGATCGAGGCGAGCGTGATCGCTTCGTTGCGGTCCTTGGCGGCGGTACGCGGGGTGCGTTTGGTCCACAGTTCGTTGAAGGCCTTGTCCATCGCCGCCTGCATGCGCTTGACGACCGCGGCGCGGCTTTCGCCGGTGGTGAAGGCGTAGCTGTCGGGCAGGATGCTGCCCTCGGCGGGCACCGGGATCGTGCCAGTCAGCCGCTTTTCGGCCATCAGCCGGTCCCAGACCATGATCGACGGCATGCCTTCGGGGATCATCACCAGGCGCTGGATCGTCTTGCCCGACTGGAGCAGTTCCAAGATGTCGCCCGCGTCCATCCCGGCTTTCACTTCATACTCGCCAGGCTTGATCGGATCGTCGGAGGCAAAGAAGCGCGCTTCGTTGCGGAAGCTGGAGGCAGAGACCGCGCCCGCTTTTTCGAGAATTTCGCCCGCTTTGGCGATGCTGGCGCCCTGCGGAATCACAACGACCGTATCCGCGGGCGCACCGCCCGAGCAGGCTGCCAGCAGCAGGGCGAGGAAAGTGGCGAGGACTATGCGAGCCAAGATTCCGACCTCTATTCCTTCGTCACCCTGAACTTGTTTCAGGGTCCATGGCCCGCCTTTTCCATGGATGCAGCGCCTAACGCGAGCGCAGGCCATGGATGCTGAAACAAGTTCAGCATGACGGGGATATTTAGTCCAACGCCTTCACGATCACACTCGCGTTGGTGCCACCGAAGCCGAAGCTGTTGTTCAGCGCCGCCTTCACTTCGCGCTTTTTCGCTACGTGCGGAACCAGGTCGACGCCGTCGGTGCCCTCGTCAGGATTGTCGAGGTTGAGCGTTGGCGGGACGATCTGGTCGCGGATCGCCAGGATGCAAAAGATCGTCTCGACCGCGCCGGCGCCGCCGAGCAGATGGCCGATCGCCGATTTGGTCGAGCTCATCGACACATCGCCGATCGCGTTGCCGAACAACCGCTTGACCGCGCCAAGCTCGATCGTGTCGGCCATCGTCGACGTGCCGTGGGCGTTGATATAATCGATGTCCGACGGGGTCATCCCGGCCTTTTTCAGCGCCATTTCCATCGAGCGATACGCGCCCGAGCCTTCAGGATGCGGCGCGGTGACATGATAGGCGTCGCCCGACAGGCCATAACCGACGACCTCGGCATAAATCTTGGCGCCGCGCGCCTTGGCATGTTCATATTCCTCGAGCACGACAACGCCCGCGCCCTCGCCCATCACAAAGCCGTCGCGGTCCTTGTCATAGGGGCGGCTCGCCTGTTCGGGCCGGTCGTTATAGCTCATGTTGAGCGCCCGCGCCTGCGCGAAGCCCGCGATGCCGATCGGGCAGATCGTCGCCTCGGCGCCGCCCGCCAGCATGATGTCGGCATCATCGTCGCGGATCATCCGCGCCGCGTCGCCGATCGAATGGGCGCCGGTCGAACAGGCGGTAACGACGGCATGATTGGGGCCTTGCAGGCCGTATTTGATGCTGACCTGGCCTGAGATCAGGTTGATCAGGCGACCATGGACGAAATGCGGGCTGACGCGGCCCGGACCTTTTTCGGCGAGCAGCAGGCTCTCGCTTTCGATGCCCGGCAGACCGCCGATGCCCGACCCGATCGAGCAACCGGCGCGCAGCTTCTGCGCTTCGGTCATGTCTTCAAGCCCCGCATCCTCGATCGCCTGTCCGGCGGCGTCGATGCCATAGATGATGAACGGATCGACTTGGCGCTGCACCTTGTGATCGACACGTTTGCCGGGGTCGAAACCATATTCATGGTCGGGTCCCTTGACCTCGCACGCGATCGTGCATTTCTGGTCCGACGCGTCGAAATGGGTGATCGTCCCGGCGCCCGATTTGCCCGCGAGCAAATTGGCCCATGTGGTTTCCACATCGGCGCCCAGCGGCGTCACCAAACCCAATCCCGTCACCACAACGCGGCGCATAGTCATTCCTTTCGTCGGCCCCGCCCCAGCAGGTGCCCGCTTTATCTAGACCGGCGCGCGCCCAATAAAAAGGCTTCCCGGTCACAGCGCGCGGAGCGGCAGGACCGGGAAGCCGGAAACGCTGGGCAGCGCAGCCGCCGCGTCCGGCCAAGCCGGACCGGGCCGCTTTAGCCCTTGTTCGCTTCGATATAGTCGATCGCATCCTTGACGGTGGCGATCTTTTCCGCCGCATCGTCGGGGATCTCGACGCCGAATTCTTCTTCGAATGCCATCACCAGTTCGACGATGTCGAGGCTGTCGGCGCCCAAATCATCGATGAAGCTCGCTTCTTCGGTAACCTTGTCGGCTTCGACGCCCAGATGTTCGACGACGATCTTCTTAACCTTTTCGGCCGAATCGCTCATGCGCTATTCCTTTTCTGACTAAGCCGTGAATGTTGGAAATTGCCCTAGTGTCCGTGGGCGGGGCTGGCAAGAGGGCTGACACTGGTCGGCCCGGCAATCGCCGCATCGACCAATTCCTCCTCTGCCGCGCTATAGGCTGACCGCTTCCCCTTCTGCCCGTCTGGCACCTGAGTCACGAAATAGGCAGTGCCCGCTCCGGCTTCAAGGTCGAACCACAGCCCCGACCGCAATCCATAGGCGTCGCCCGAGTGGCCGATCCGGCGGCGGCCGTCACCGAACAGGTCATCGCGGCATCCCGGCCCAGTCGCGGCCCGGCTGCCCGAACTATGCATGGCCATACCATATTCACAGAAAAACCCTGCGGTCCCTTCACCCGTGGTGGGGCGGACCGTCGCCATCGCTTCCAGCCGGGCCACACTGTCGGGTCGCAGAAAGCCGTCGCCGCGGCGCAGCAGCATGACGCCAATCCGCGCCAGCCCGTTGGCCGAAATCCGCAGGCCGCCCTGCGGGCTGAACCCAGCCCCATGGCGCGCGAGCCGATAGACCGCGAGGTTGCAGGTCCCGTCTGTGGCGGGCACCACCGGGCAGATCGGACGGCCTGCGCGCAGATCGTCGCGCAGGACGTTATTGTCGGCGTCGTAGAGCACCACCGCCCGTGCGACCGCGGCGTCGCTACAGGTCGGCCAGTTGAAACAGGCGTCGAGCCCCAGCGGGCGAAACACCAGCCGCGCCATCGCCTGGTCGAACCGCTCGCCGGTCGCGCCCTCGATCGCCGCCGCGACGATCGGGTAATTGAGGTTGGCGTAGGTAAAGTCGCCGCCCGGCGGGCGAGCCGTGTCCCACGCGGCGGGGTTTCGAAGCGCCGCCTCCAGATCGGCGCCGAGCGGCAGTGCATAGTCGATATTGTCGGTCAGCCCCGCGCGGTGACCGAGCAGTTGCGCCAGCGTCACCGCGCGGTCTGGATAGGCCGGGTGGCGCAATTGCCAGCCGAGATAGGCCGACACGTCGCGGTCGAGATCGAGCCGCCCGGCCTCGACCAGTCGCATCACGCCCAGCGCGACGACCAGTTTCGACACCGACGCAATCCGCACCGGATCATCGGGGCTGAGCGGTCGCCCGCTCTGCCGATCGGCCATGCCCGCGACGACCCGCGTTTCCACCGTACCATCGCGATCGAAATGGACCGCGACGGCAGCAGGCGACGGGGACGCCGCAACGATCAGCAGGGCAAGTGCGGATAACATGACATCTTTCTGGGCAGGCGCGGGCCCACCGTCAAGCCGCAGGCTTTGCCGCAACCACCCCTGACTCGCGCAGCGCCGCCGATGCCCGCTGGATCACCACCGGGGTTATCATGAACCGGCTGAGCACCGTTTCGGGGGCAGCATTCGCCGGTTGACGGGTATAGTCGAGCAGGCGGCGCCATTGCACCTGACCCGCCGCAACATCGCCCTGCCGCGCCAGGACGATTGCCCGAACCATCATGAATTGCGGCTCCATATTGCTGGGCGATGGCATCTGATCGAGGATCAGGCGCGCTTCGCCCTGCTCGCCGCGCTGCGACAGGATGAAAGCCAGGGTAACTGCCGGCACGCCGGGATAGCTGTCGTCGAGCGCCAGCGACCGGCGCAGCAGCGCCTCCCCTTCGGTCGCCTGCCCGCAGGTGATTTTGAACAATCCCAAAAAGCCCGCCATGTCGGGGTCATAGGGATTGAGGCGCAGCGCCGTGTCGCCCATCGTGTTGCCGCCCGCACAATTGCCGACATAGAAATTTGCGCGCGCCATCGCGAACAGCCCGGCGGTCGAATTGGGGCTGTTTTCATAGGCTTGCAGCGCCAGCGCGCGGGCTTCGCTAAAGGCAGTGCGGCCTGCCGGGGTCATTCGCTGCGGTTGCCAGTCGCCAAAGCGCACCAGCGACAGCGCGGCGAGCGCCGCCGGATCGCGGCTGTCGCGTTTCAGCGTCGCGCGCAGGCAGGTGGTGACCTGCTTGGCGGTTGGTGTGCTGCGCATCTGCCGCATCCGGTTGAACTGGGCGAGGCAGGGAAAGCCCGGCGAAAAATTATCGGGTTGGCGCTGCACCTGATCGCGCACGATGACGCCGTAATCGCCGGCAATGCGCGCGATCACCGGCTCGATTGCGGCAAATTCGGGGGTTTCCTGATCGGTGACCTTGATCTGCTGCGACCAGATCGCGCGTTGATCGGCGACGCGGTTGAGCACCAGCGTAACCTCGGCATTGCCCTCCAGATTGCGAACCAGCGACGCGTCGAGCCGATAATCGGCGGTGCGCGGCGTGGCCGCGCCGGGCGCCTTGGAACTGAGCAGATCAACCAGGTCGAACCGGCGCAGCCCGTCGCGCAATTTGCCGTCGAGCGCCCGCGCCAGCGCCCGCGACGGCGGCGTATTGCCTGCGACCGGGGCACTGACCTCCAGCACCGGCACCGGCACCGGATCGCTGACAAACAGGCGATCGGGCCCGCTACTCAGCGTCCATAGCGTGAACAGCGCGAGCACCAGCAGGACGAGAGCAACGACCCAGCGGCCATAGCGCGGCGCCGCGGTGGGGCGGCGAATGGCGCTGCCCGGAACGCGAGGCACGCCCGCGCCGTCCGCGCCTGTTGCGGCCTTGACGTCACCCGCCCCATCGGCGTCCTCGAGCGATCGCGCCGGCGGCGCAACGCGGTGCTGGACGACGACTTCATAGCTGCCCTGCGGCACCCGCAAGCGGTGGATCCAAGGGGTGTCGGCATAATAGCGATCGAGCAACGTCCGCAGCCGTCCGACCATCACCCGCGGATAGCTGTCGACCGCCGGATCGAAATCTTCGCTGCGCCCCAGCGCCTCGGTCGCAATCGCATAAGCCTTGGGCGAGCTGCGCCCGCCCCGCAACCGGTGCTCGACCAGAAATTGCAGCAGACGCGACAACACCGGCGACCGGATGAACAGCGGGGATTCGAGCAGGCGCTCCTGCTCCTCCGCGATAATCCGGTCGGTATCGCCGGGATTGTGAGTCTCGTTCGCTTTCGCGTGGTCCATGCTACCCTCAAATACCCCAGACGGGCGATGCGGGTGATACGCCAATCAACTCGCGCGGCCAGCCATTGTTACTTCGACGTAACGGTAACAAGGACGCCATTGTTTATATCAGAAGAACGACGAGCCGCCAATCTGGAACGACAAAGGCCGAAACCAGGTTAAGAATTGGTTATCAATCGGCGACATCGCAGCATGTGACCCCTTGTAACTGCCCCATTTGGGAAACCCTGCCATTCTGGCGGGGTCGCGTCATTCCTACGATGGGGCGATGTTGAGGCCGACAGGCGAAGGGTGCGAGCTGGTCCCTGGCATTCTTCAGACCCCCTCCGGCCTCATTTCAAGACTTCGCCGGGCGGATCGACAGCCCCACCTGTCACCCGCCCGGCAAGTCGATCTGCGGCACCGCCGCACCCGGATTTCAGGCCGGGCCAATCCGAAACGCGCAGAGCTTGTTGCCATCGCGGTCGCGGAAATAGGCGCCGTAAAACGCCTGCTCGCCCTCGTCGCCGCGTACGCCCGGCGGTCCTTCGCAGGCACCGCCCAGCTCGACCGCCTTGGCGTGCAGCGCGTCGACCTTGGCCCGCTCGTCGACGACGATCGCCGCCATATGGCCATTGCCCGCATGGGTCGGCTGGCCGTCATAGGGCCGCGTCACTGCAATGCCGGGCTGGCCCCAGCTGGTCGCGTAGAGGGTAAAGCCATTGTCTTCGTCCGACATTCGCATCAATTCGCTGGCGCCGATCGTGCCCAGCAGCGCCGCGTAAAAATCGCGCGCCTGGTCCAGGTCGTCGGTTCCCATCGTTACATAGCCCAGCATCACCCATCTCCTCTCGACATGACAAGGGCGCCAGCTTCGCTGACGCCCTGATCGATTGACAATTGCTTCATGGTTCAGGTGGTGACGGTTCAGGTCGTCGCCGGTGCCTTGCATGGGCCGGTGTGGCTGCTGGTCATCTGCATGACCATTTCCATCTCGCCCCCGGTCGGCACCTTGCCTTTGGTGGTGATCGTCACGTCGGTCTTCTTGGCCGCCATCGTGCCGTTCATCGCCATGTCGACCGTCTGGCCGTTGGCGGTGCACGTGCCGGCGATGTCGATCTTGCCGCCGGCGATGTCCTTCTTCGACCATTTGCACTCGCCGCCATTGCCCGGACCCTTGGCGAGTTCGGCCGCGATGTCTTCCTTGTCGACCTGCTCCTGGGTGAAGCACTGGTCCATGCCGCTGGCCCCTTCCATCATCTTCGCCATGCCGTCCTTCATTTCGGGCGGCATGCCGGGGACTTCAAACTTCACCAGCTTGACGTCGGTCTTCCAGTTGCCCGCCTCGCGCTTGACCGGGCCGTCGCTGTTTTCGGTCTTGCCGCAGCCCGCCACCGCAAGTGCGACGCCAAGCGCCGCTATCGCCACAAACTTCTTCATAAAAACCATCCTCCTGTTGGAACAAAGCGCAAAGCCGGACGCGACCGGTTGGTTGTGCACCATTATGTTTGTCGTTGGCCCCAATCGATACCATATTATCCCCGATGGCAATCCAGATTCGCACTTCGCTCGACGAAATCGACACCGCCGAAGGCTATGTCCCGCACCGTCCCACCCGCCCGGACAAGGTTGAAGGCGGCAAGCGATTTGAACTGGTTAGCGATTATGAGCCCGCGGGCGATCAGCCCACCGCGATCAGGGAACTGGTCTCGACCGCGCTCGACGGCGAACGCGATCAGGTGCTGCTGGGGGTTACGGGGTCGGGCAAGACCTTCACGATGGCGAAGGTCATCGACGAGTTGCAGCGTCCGGCGCTGATCCTCGCGCCCAACAAGATCCTCGCCGCGCAATTATATGGCGAGTTCAAGAGCTTCTTCCCGAACAATGCGGTCGAATATTTCGTCAGCTATTACGACTATTACCAGCCCGAGGCCTATGTGCCGCGGTCGGACACCTATATCGAGAAGGAAAGCTCGGTAAACGAAGCGATCGACCGGATGCGCCATTCGGCGACCCGCGCGTTGCTAGAACGCGATGACGTCATCATCGTCGCGTCGGTGTCGTGCCTTTATGGCATCGGATCGGTCGAAACTTACTCGGCAATGATCTTTGACCTGAAAAAAGGTCAGGTCGCCGACAACCGCGAGATCATCCGCAAGCTCGTCGCGCTGCAATATAAACGCAACGATCAGGCGTTCGCGCGAGGCAATTTCCGCGTGCGCGGCGACTCTCTCGAAATCTTCCCATCGCACTACGAAGACATGGCGTGGCGGATCAGCTTTTTCGGCGACGAGATCGAGGAGATCACCGAGTTCGACCCGCTGACCGGCAAGAAGATCGCGACGCTCAACAGCGTCCGCATCTACGCGAACAGCCATTATGTGACCCCCGGCCCGACGCTGAAGCAAGCGAGCGAAGCGATCAAGCATGAGCTGACCGAGCGGCTGAAGGAGTTGGAGGCCGAGGGCCGGTTGCTCGAAGCGCAGCGGCTTGAACAGCGCACCAATTTCGACCTCGAGATGATTGCCGCAACGGGCAGCTGCGCCGGGATCGAGAATTACAGCCGCTTCCTCACCGGCCGCCTGCCCGGCGAACCGCCGCCGACCCTGTTCGAATATCTGCCCGACAATGCTTTGCTCTTCGTCGACGAAAGCCACCAGACGATCCCGCAGATCGGTGCGATGTCAAAGGGCGACCATCGCCGCAAGATCACGCTGGCCGAATATGGCTTCCGCCTGCCGAGCTGTATCGACAACCGGCCGCTGCGCTTTGCCGAATGGGACATGATGCGGCCGCAGACGGTCAGCGTGTCGGCGACCCCCGGCACCTGGGAAATGGATCGCACCCAGGGCGTCTTCGCAGAACAGGTGATCCGCCCCACCGGCCTCATCGACCCGCCGGTCGAGATCAAGCCGGTCGAAGAGCAGGTGGATGACCTGATCGTCGAGGCGAAAAAGACCGCCGCCGCGGGGTACCGCACGCTGGTGACGACGCTGACCAAGCGGATGGCCGAAGATCTCACCGAATTCCTCCACGAAGCGGGAATGAAGGTGCGTTACATGCATTCGGACATCGAGACGCTGGAGCGTATCGAGATCATCCGTGACCTCAGGCTCGGCGTGTTTGACGTGCTGATCGGGATCAATCTGCTGCGCGAGGGGCTCGACATTCCCGAATGCGGACTGGTTGCGATCCTCGACGCCGACAAGGAGGGGTTCCTGCGCAGCGAGACATCGCTGGTCCAGACGATCGGCCGCGCCGCGCGCAACGTCGACGGCCGCGTCATCCTCTACGCCGACCGCATCACCGGCAGCATGGAACGCGCGATGCGCGAAACCGACCGCCGCCGCGAAAAACAGCGCGCCTATAACGAAGAACATGGCATCACCCCGACGACGATCAAGCGCAACATCGGTGACATCATCGCGCATGTCGCGTCGAAGGACGGCGTCGTCATCGACATCGGCGACGATAAGCCGACGCACATGGTCGGCCACAATTTGCGCGCGTATATCCAGGATCTGGAAAAACGCATGCGCGATGCAGCGGCGGATCTGGAGTTCGAGGAAGCCGGACGGTTGCGCGATGAGATCCGCAAGCTGGAGGCGGACGAGTTGGGGCTGCCCGCGGGCGAACAGGTCGCACCGCGCGTCGGGCGCTCTAATGAGGGCAAGCCGGGGACGCGCAAGGGGCGGTTCGGGAAGCAGAGTAAGACGAAGTGGGGGCGTTGACTATTTTGTCTAACTGAGATAGTTTGCCAGCTATTAGGAGGGTTGGCATGCAAATCACTATTGATTTTGAGGTCTGGCAAGCACTCACCGCCCGGCTGCAAAGCGCAAACGACAATTACAATGAGGTGATCCGCCGCCTGCTTAACCTACCAGCGACAGAGGTGAGTCCCGGTTTCGGCGAAATTGACATGCCGGGCCTACCAGACACTCTCCCGCTTCCAGGCGGAAGTTCCGTCAGTGGCGCTTGGTTTTCTAATGTTTTCTTCCCTGATGGGACAGCTTTCAGGGCCACATACAAGGGCCGGACTCATCGCGCGCAGGTAAGAGGATCCCAATGGATCGATGAAAACGGCAATGTGAGAACCAGTCCATCCGACGCGGCGAGCGCGATCTCACAGACAAACGTAAACGGATGGCGGTTTTGGTATGTGCGACGGCCCTATGATGAGGATTGGGTGCGAATGGACGCGCTCAAGTCATGACCCACGACCTTGACAAATTGAACAATGTCCTTCATATAGGACAAGCTTACCAGCTGGCGGAAACGATTGAGTTCGCTCGTTGGCTCGGTTCGTTGCGTGACATTCGGGCGATCGCGAAAATCACCGACCGGCTGAAACGCGCGTCGAACGGCAATTTCGGAGACCATAAGTCCGTAAAGGGCGGCGTCTTTGAGATGCGGGTCGACTACGGACCGGGCTATCGGGTGTATTTCTTCCGGCGCGGCAAGGAGCTTGTCATTCTGCTGTGCGGTGGCGACAAGCGCACGCAGGATGACGACGTCGCCCGCGCCAAGCGGTTGAAGGAAGAGATAGAAGGCCGTGACGGAGCTAAGACCCTTTGATGCAGCAAGCTACCTCGCGACCGAGGAGCATATCCTCTATTATCTCGAAGCGGCAATGGAAGGTAATGATCCAAAACACATCGCCAGTGCGCTGGGCGATGTCGCCCGCTCGAAAGGCATGAGCGAGATCGCCCGCAAGACCGGGCTTGGTCGGCAAGCACTTTATAATGCTCTGTCGGAGAACGGTAATCCGACACTGGAAACGCTTGTGGCCGTGCTCAACGCCCTCGGCCTTGAATTGTCGGTGCAGCCCAAGAAGGCCGCGTAAGCCCCTTCGACGAAACCCCGCCTGTTGCCGACAAGTAGCCTTGCCCCCTCCCCGCGCGCTGCATAGGGTCCGCGCACAATCGGGGAGAACACGCTTATGAAATCGGGTCTGTCGCTTATCGCGCTGGCGCTTGCCGCCGCTGCGCCGTCTGTCCTCTACGCGCAGGACACCGGCGACATGGCGAAGACCGAAAAGCCCGCCGATTACGAACCGCAGGTCCGCACGACCAAACTTTCCGGCACCTTCGGCGGTCAGCGGATCAATTACGCCGCGACGATCGGCGAGACGATCATCAGGAACAAGGATGGCGTCGCCGAAGTCGCGGTCGTTACCACGTCATACGTCAAGGAACCGCGTGACCCCGGCCGCCCGGTGACCTTCCTGTTCAATGGGGGCCCGGGGTCCGGCACCGTCTGGCTGATGATGGGCGCCTTCGGACCGAAGCGCGTCGCGATCCCCGGCACTGGGGTTGACGACGGCGCGCCGCCCTATCCGATCGTCGATAATCCCGACGCATTGATGGACGTCACCGACGTCGTCTTCATCGATCCCCCAGGCACCGGTTTCTCGCACCTGATCGGCAAGGCCGACCCCAAGGATTATTATGGGGTAACGCAGGACGCGAAGCTGGTGGCCGAGGTGATCCGCCGCTGGCTCAATGACAATGGCCGCTGGAACAGCCCCAAATATCTGGGGGGCGAAAGTTACGGCACGACGCGCTCCGCCGCTGTCGCCAACCAGTTGATGAACGCGACCTACAACGACGTCGCGCTCAACGGCATCATCCTGATTTCGACCGTGCTCGATTTTGCCGCCGGGTCGGATACCGCAGGCAATGAATTGTCGTTCATCACCAACCTGCCGTCGATGGCGGTCACCGCACTTTATCATGGCAAGGCGACCGGCGCTTCGCCCGAAGCCTTTGCCGAAGAAGCGCGGAAATGGGCGATCGGCCCCTATGCCACCGCGCTGCTAAAAGGGCAGAAATTGCAGGGCGAGGAACGCGCCGCAATCCGCCGCGATCTGGCGCGCTTCACCGGCCTGTCCGAAACCTATCTCGACAGCGCCGACCTGCGCGTCACGCCCAGCCGGTTTTACAAGGAACTGCTGCGCGACCGCGGGCTGACCGTCGGGCGGCTCGACAGCCGCTACACCGGCAAGGATTATGACAGCGCCGGCGAAGAGCCCGACAACGACCCCAGCTTTTACGGCATCGACGCCAGTTACACGGCGGCGATCAATAGCTGGAGCCGCGACGGGCTCGGGTTCAAGACCGACCGCGAATATCAGTCGATCGGCGGCATCGGCGGCCAGTGGGACTGGCGCATCGGCGGCCGCGACACCAACGCGTATCTGAACGTCGCGCCCTATATCGGCCAGGCGCTGCGCGAAAATTCGGGGCTGAAAGTGCTCGTCGCGCAGGGCTATTATGACTTCGCGACGCCGTTTTTCGCCGCCGAATATGCGCTGTCGCGCACCGGTATCCCGCAGGACCGGATCAGCTACACCTATTATGGCGCGGGCCACATGATGTATATCCGCGACGAAGATCGCGCCAAATTGTCGGCGGATATTCGCGCGTTTATCCGGGCGCGATAAGGCCGGGCCGGGGTTCGGCGATTGCGGACTTTAATCCTCCCTGTCGCGTAGCGATGGCGAGGGGGATCGCGTCCGAAGGACGTGGTGGAGGGGTAGCTACGGTGGCGCCATGGCCCCTCCGTCAGCGCTTCGCGCTGCCACCTCCCCATGGCTTCGCCACAGGGAGGAATTTCCTTCTTCGTCATCCCGGACTTGATCCGGGCTCCATAACCGCACCGTCGTCCTGGATCCCGGATCAAGTCCGGGATGACGAAGCTGCGTAATCAGCGCAGCACACCCTTCGCCGCCTGCGCCCGCGCATAGAGAAACAGCGCGATCACAATCACCCAGATCACGGCGGTGAAGATCATCGGAAACGTCCCGAACATCCGCTCCAGATCGCCATAATGCATCCCGAACTGATAGATGCTGCTGATCGCGAGGCCGACAAGCGATAGCAGGAAGGCGGTTACAGCGTGGCGGCTGCGCGCGAGCAGTAGTACAGAACCCAGCACCGATCCCCACACGCCCAGCGCCCAGCCGACATTGGCCCACACCGGAAAACTGTAGAAATAGGCCTGCTGCTCGGCGGTGAAGGCAGCCATATAGTCGGGATTTTTAAGCTTGGTCATCGTGTAGTCGAACGCTCCAAACGCGTTCCACAACAGCGACACGATGCCGACCACCCACAGATGCCACGGCGTTTTTCCAGCTTCGGTCATAATCATCTCCCTCCCCAGACAGATGGCGCGAGCCTGTCAGCTTTTGCCGCAGCGGAAACCACGCTGCCATAATCACATAACACACTGGCGGCGGCGGCGAAACAAAGATGCGCCGATGATCGCCAAATGGCTTGGCAAGCCGCTTTCAGATCGCGATAGCCCCACCATGTGCGTTGTCGCCCTCGCCTGGCAGGTCCATGCCGACTGGCCGCTGATCCTGATCGGCAACCGCGACGAATTTCATGCGCGCCCTGCGGCGGCGCTGGCCGCGTGGGACGATGGCAGCGGTATCGTCGCGGGCCGCGATTTGCAGGCGGGCGGCACCTGGCTCGGCGCGCATCCGGCCAGCGGACGCATCGTCGTCGTGACCAATGTCCGCGGCGCCTTGCCCGATCCGGCCAAGGAATCGCGCGGTGCGCTGGTCGTCGATTTGCTGCGCGGCGACGGGCGCTTCGCCGATCCGGCAGAGAGTGATCTCGACCATTTTAATGCGTTCAACCTGTTGGCGATTGGCGATGGTAAGGCGCGGCTGCTTACTAACCGGCCGCGGCCGCAGATCGCCGCGCTCGGCGCGGGCATCCATGCGCTTGCCAACGAACCCGTCGATATGCCCTGCCCGCGCGCCGAGCGCCTGCGCGCGGCACTGTCGGCGGTCGTCGATGCGCGCGCCGACCCCGAAGGCCTGCTCGATACGCTTACCGCGACAAGCGATCCGGCGCTGTTCTTGCGCGGCGACATCTATGGCACCCGCGCGTCGACGCTGGTTGCGGTGGCGGCGGACGGGAACGGGAAGATCATCGAGCGGCGATACGAAGCGGGCAGCCGTCCCGTTGGAACGACCGCCCTGCAATTTCGTATCGGCTAGGCCGGACGCGCTTATTTCGGCGCGATGACCATCAGCATCTGGCGGCCTTCGGTACGCGGGTGCGCTTCCACCTTCGCGATTTCCGACGTCAGTTCGGCGACGCGCTGCAGCACGTTCAGGCCAAGCTGGGTGTGGCTCATTTCGCGGCCGCGGAAACGCATGGTCATCTTGACCTTGTCGCCTTCGCCCAGAAAGTCGAAAACCTTGCGCATCTTCACATCGAAATCATGATCGTCGATATTCGGACGCATCTTGATCTCTTTGATTTCCTGCGTCTTCTGGCTCTTGCGCGCCAGGTTCGCCTTTTTCTGGGCTTCGTATTTGAACTTCCCCACATCGAGGAATTTGCACACCGGCGGATCGGCGTTCGGGGATACTTCGACCAGGTCGAGGCCCACAGAGGCCGCCTGTTCAATCGCTTCAGCGGTCAGCATCACGCCCAGATTTTCGCCTTCATCGTCGATCACCCGGACCTTCGGAGAGGCGATGAATTCATTGTATCGCGGGCCATTCTTGGGCGGCGTGCGCTCCATCGGGCGGCGGGTCATGGGCGGTGGTATAGCTGTATCTCCTGGTCGTTGACGGATGGCGCGCGGAATCGGCACGATACGCGCGCGTCCTGCTCATATAGTGAACGCGAGCGCGCCGTAAAGGCTGCGCGTGGCATAGGGGTGACGCTTTTCGACAGACTGTGGCGGCTAAGCCACGACTTTCGGCCTCACCATTTCGTCGGCGCGGGATCGACAACACGGAAACCGCCCGCGCCGATCTCGCTGACTTCCAGCGCGCGCTGGGCGATGCCGCGGTTGTTGAAACGGAAAATGCCGTCGATGCCGCCAAAGCCGTCGGCGGCGAGCAGCTTATTCACCGGGAAGCTGGTGCCGGGTTTCCAGTCGCGCGAAATGCGGACGGTCAGCAGCACCGAATCATAGCCCAGACTGGCAAGCCGGTAAGGCGCTTTGCCGAACCGCGTGCGATATTTGCCCGCGAGCTGACCATAGAGCCCATCCGACACGCTGGCGAACCACGACCCACGCATCACCGCGCTGGTACCGAGCGAGGCGTCTGTGTTCCACAATTCGGTGCCCAAGATCTGGCGCTGCCCGGCGCCCTTGATCACGGGAACCGCCCGGATCGCATTGCCGCCGCTGTCGGCGATCAGCACCGCGTCGATCGCGCCTGCGTTGGCGATCCGCCGCGCCGCGCCGGTCAGCGCGGTGGCACTGCGGTCATAGCTTTCGACCGCGACCAGCGTCCCGCCCGCCTCTGCCACCGCGCTGCGGAAGGCGGCGACCGAGCGGTCGCCATAGACATTCTTCGGGACCAGCGCGCCAAAACGCTGATGCCCCTTGCCGCGCGCGAAAGCGACGACGCGCTCGACCGACTGGCCGGGGACAAAGCCCATGATAAAGACGCCGTTGCCCGCAACGCTGCTGTCGTTCGAGAAACTGAGCACCGGGACTTTCGCGTCGCGTGCGATCGGCGCGACCGCGGCAACATCTTCGCTGAGCAGCGGCCCCAGAATCAGCCGGTTGCCGTCGGCGACCGCCTGCCGCGCCGCCGCCGCCGCGCCCAGCGCGGTGTCGTACGTGGTGATACGAACGCGCTCGGTCCGCGAATCGAGCAGCGCCAGCGTTGTCGCGTTGGCGATTGCCATGCCGACATCGGCGTTTGGGCCGGTCTGCGGCACCAGCAATGCTACACGGTGGCGATCGGTGTCGGTGGGCAGGCCGGGGCCGACATTGTCGGTCGGGGTTTCGGGGGGCGCCGTGACGGCTGGACCAGCGGTCTTCGGCACAACCTGACACGCGGCGAGCAGCCCCGCCATCGCCACCGCGCCGAGTCCGCGTAGCATTTGCCGCCGCGGCGACGCATATGCTTGGCGCTCGACAGCAGTTTCTGCCATTTTCGGCGTCATGCCAGATTCGACCATCTCAAATTCTCCCTTGCCCGGTCTCTATATCGTCGCGACCCCCATCGGCAACCTCGGCGACATCACTGCGCGCGCCGGGGCGATGCTAGCGCGCGCCGACCTGATCGCGGCGGAAGATACCCGCGTCACGGCAAAGCTGCTTTCACATCTTGGCTTGCGTGTGCCGATGACGCCCTATCATGACCACAGCGACGAACGGACGCGCGCGACGCTGGTGGCGCGGATGGCCGACGAAGTGGTCGTTTTGGTGTCTGACGCCGGCACCCCGCTGATTTCCGACCCCGGCTACAAGCTGGTCCGCGATGCGCGCGCCGCCGGGCGGCATGTGAGCACCCTGCCCGGCCCATGTGCCGCGATTGCCGCAATCACGCTGTCCGGGCTACCCAGCGACCGCTTCCTGTTTGCCGGATTCCTGCCCTCGAAAACCAAGGCCCGCGCCGACACGCTCGCCGAATTTGCGGGACTGCGCGCCACGCTGGTGTTTTACGAAAGCGGCCCACGCCTTGCCGCCGCGCTGACCGCGCTCGCCGCCGGGCTGGGCGACCGAGAGGCGGCTGTCGCGCGCGAAATCAGCAAGCTGTTCGAGGAATGTGTCACCGGGACGCTGATCGAACTTGCCGCGCGCTATGCCGACGCGCCTCCCAAAGGCGAGATCGTCATCGTCGTCGGCCCGCCCCGCGAAGCGGTGCCCGAACAGGCCGATGACGCGACGCTCGACACGGCGCTGCGCGACGCGATGGCCGACAAACCCGTCGCACAGGCGGCAAAAGCGGTTGCCAAACGCTTCGGGCTCGACCGCCACGACATCTACGCCCGCGCCCTGAAGCTGAAGGATGCCGGTTGAAGCGTGCCGCCGCCGAGGCGCGCGGGCGCAAGGGCGAGCGCCGCGCCGCTTGGTGGCTGCGGCTGCATGGCTGGCGGATATTGGGCGAGCGGTTGCGCGTCGCCGCGGGCGAAGTTGATCTCGTCGCGCGGCGCGGCCGCATCGTCGCTTTCATCGAGGTGAAATGGCGCGAACGCCCCGAAGACCTCGATCTTGCGATCGATCAATATCGCCTGCGCCGCGTTGCCGCAGCGGCGGAAATGCTCAGCCCGCGCTTCGCCCGACCGCAGGATGACATCCGCATCGACGTGATGCTCCTTGCGCCGGGGCGCCTGCCACGCCATCTGGTCCACGTCTGGCAACCCTGAGGAATATCGAATGACCCTGCGCGCCGCAGTGCAAATGGACCCGATGGACGGAATCAACATCGGGGGTGACAGCAGTTTCCACTTGATGCTGAAGGCGCTCGAACGCGGCTATGCCCTCTATCATTATGATGTGCGCGGGCTGACTTGGGAGGCTGGGCGGCTGACGACCAAGGCGCATCGCGTCCTCAACGTGAAGCGCGAGGTTGGCGCGCATTACAGCTTTGGCGACGAAGTGATCCTCGATCTGGGCCGCGATGTCGATGTCGTGCTGATGCGGCAGGATCCGCCCTTCGACCTCGGCTATCTCACCGGCACCTGGCTGCTCGAACGGATCGCCAGCGAGACGTTGGTGGTCAATGATCCGGTGTCGGTCCGCAACGCGCCCGAAAAAGTCTTCGTGCTCGACTTCCCCGAATATATGCCGCCGACGATGGTCACCCGCGACCTTGATGCGGTGAAGGATTTTCAGGCGCGCCACGGCGCCGTCGTGATCAAGCCGCTGCACGGCAACGGCGGCAAGGCGGTGTTCCGCATCGACGCCGACGGCAGCAACCTCGGCGCGCTGGTCGAATTGTTCGGTCAGGTGTGGCCCGAACCCTTCATGGTCCAGCAATTCCTGCCCAGCGTCAGCCAAGGCGACAAGCGCATCGTGCTGATCGATGGCGAAGTCGCGGGGGCGATCAACCGCAAGCCTGGCGAAGGCGAATTCCGCTCGAACCTGGCGGTCGGAGGTTTCGCCGAAGCGACCGAACTGACCGCGCGCGAGCAGGAAATCTGCGCCGCGCTCGGCCCCGCGCTCAAGGAACGCGGACTGGTCTTTGTCGGCATCGACGTGATCGGCGGCGAATGGCTGACCGAAATCAACGTCACCTCGCCGACCGGCATCGTTGCGATCGACCGCTTCAACAACAGCGATACGGCGGGCATGATCTGGGACGCGATCGTCCGACGGATCGGTTGACCCCGCCCGCGCGTTCTCCCCGCCATGACCGATTTCATCCTGAACCTGATCCAGAGCTGGGGCTATGTGGGGATCTTCATCCTCATGTTCCTCGAGAATGTGTTCCCGCCGATCCCGTCTGAGGTCATCATGGGCCTCGGCGGCATCGCCGTCGCCAAGGGGCATTTCGATTTCTGGACGTTGGTCGCGGTCGCCGTCGCCGGGACGACGGCAGGCAATTGGGTGTGGTACGGCATCGGGCGCTGGATCGGTTATGAGCGGCTGAAGCCCTTTATCGACCGCCATGGCCGCTGGCTGACCCTCGACTGGGCCGATGTCGAGCGGCTGCACGGCTGGTTTCTGAAACATGGGCCGAGCATCGTTTTTATCGCGCGCTTCATGCCTGTCGCGCGAACGATGGTGTCGCTGCCCGCGGGCATGGTAAAGATGAACCAGGCAAAGTTTCTGCTGTGGACCGCCGCCGGATCGACGATCTGGATCACCGCGCTGGCCGGGGCGGGCAATTGGTTCGGCGGCAAATTCGCCAACATGGATGCGTTTGTCGGTCCGGCGGCGATCTTCGCGATCGGGTCGCTGGTGCTGCTCTATTTTTACCGGGTTATCACTTGGAAACCGACGAACCTCAGCGAGGAATAGGACGGCCCTGACCCCGCTCGTGTCGAGCGAAGTCGAGACACCCGAAGGCACGCAGAAACGCAACGTCTCGCGACTTCGCTCGAGACGAACGGAGAGAGAAAGTCCCCCTTAAGCCCGCGGGTGGGCGCTGCGATAGATGTCGAGCAGATGCGCGGCATCGACCGCCGTGTAGACCTGCGTCGAGGCGAGGCTCGCGTGGCCCAGCAGCTCCTGCAAACTGCGCAAATCGGCGCCGCCCGCCAGCAGATGCGTCGCGAAACTGTGCCGCAGCGCGTGGGGCGTCGTGCGTTCGGACAGCCCCAGCGCGCGCCGCGCAGACCGCACGCTGGCGCGCACCACGCCGGGCTGGAGCGGCCCGCCGCGCGCGCCGAGGAATAGCGGCGCGTCCTTGGCGATCGGCCACGGACAGGCATCGACATAGCGCGCCACGGCGCTCGCGACGGCGGGCAAGACCGGCACGACTCGCGTCTTGCTGCGCTTGCCGGTGACCCGCAGCGTCTCGCCCAGCGGCAGAGCGGCACCGGTCAGCGACAGCGCCTCGCCGATCCGCAGCCCCGCGCCATAGAGCAGCAACAGCAGCGCGAAATCGCGCGCGCCGGTCCAGCCCTCGCGGGCATTGTCCTCAATCTCCTGCGCCAGCGCCAATGCCTCGGTCGGGGCAACGGGGCGCGGCAACCCCTTCTTGACCCGCGGCCCGCGCAACGGCGGGATGCTGGTGTTCGAGCCGCCCACAAAGCGCAGGAATCCGCGCAGCGCCGACAGCTCGCGCGCCGCCGACGCATTGCCCAACCCCTCGGCGCGGCGATCGGCGAGATAGGCGCGCAGGTCGTTCGGGGTCAGTTTCGCCAGCATCGAGTGATCAACGGCCCCACCGCGGTGCTGCGCCAGGAAAGCGCAAAATCGATCCGCAGTCGCGATATAGGCGCGGCGCGTATGCTCCGACCGGCGCTTTTCATGCGCCAGATGGGCATCCCAGTCGCGGATCAGATCTTGCGCCAAAACAGTCCCTCTCGATCCGTTCGTGTCGAGCGAAGTCGAGACACCCATCGACGTGGTGCGAGCCTGAAAGGCATCTCGACTTCGCTCGATGCGAACGGGTGAAGTGAGTCTAGCCGGTCCGCACCACCGCGGAAAGGATCGAGTCGAGCAGCAATATGCCCTCGTCGGTCACCGCCAGCCGGTCGCCCTCCTGCGCCATCAATCCCTGATCGACCAACCGCGCCACCGCATCCGCATCGACAAACGCCTCGCGCGCCAGCCCGCTCCGCGCCTCGATCCGCGCCAGATCGATCCCCTCGGTCAGCCGCAGCCCCATCAGCATCGCCTCGGTCGCGCGCTCGTGCGCTGGCAGATCGCTCTCGACCTTCAGGCCATGGCCATTGCGCTCCACCGCGGCGATGAAATTCTCGGGCTTCTTGTGCCGCTCGGTCGCCTGACCCAATCGCCGCCCATGCGCGCCGGGGCCGACCCCGGCATAATCGGCGTAACGCCAGTAAGCGAGGTTGTGGCGGCTCTCCTGCCCAATACGGGCATGGTTTGACACCTCGTAGCGCGGCAGTCCGGCGGCGGACGTCATCGCCTGCGTCGCGTCGAACAGGTCGGCGGCGGCGTCGCCGTCGGGGATAGTCAGATCACCCTTCGCCGCCAGCGTGGCAAAGCGCGTGCCGGGCTCGATGGTCAGCTGGTAGAGCGAAAGATGATCGGTGCCGAACGCCAGCGCCTGCGCCAATTCGCTTTCCCACGCCGCCATCGTTTGGCCCGGCCGCGCGTAGATCAGGTCGAAGCTGACCCGCGCAAAATGCTCCTGCGCGGTCGCAATCGCACGCCGCGCCTCATCTTCGCTGTGCGCACGGCCAAGAAATTCAAGTATTTGCGAATCGAAGCTCTGAACGCCGATCGACACGCGGTTGACCCCCGCGGCGGCGAGGTCGGCAAAGTTGGCCACCTCGACCGAGTTGGGATTTGCTTCCAGCGTGATCTCGCAGTCGTGGGTCAGCCCCCATTCGGCCCCCGCCGCGGCGATCACCGCCGCCACGGTCGCGGGCGGCATCAGGCTCGGCGTACCCCCGCCGAAAAAGATCGACCCAACGCGGCGGCCCGGCAGCAACGCCGCCTCATGCCGCAGATCGGCAAGCAACGCCTCGCGCCACACCGCCTGGTCAACGCTTTCGCGCACATGGCTGTTGAAGTCGCAATAGGGGCATTTCGACACGCAAAACGGCCAATGGATATAAAGGGCGAGCGGTTCGGCCATGCGGGGCGCCCTACTCCCTTTCGTCATTCCGGCGAAAGCCGGAATCGCTTGCGGATGTTGCCCAGGGCCGATGGCGACCCCGGATCAAGTCCGGGGTGACGAATATCTCGACGTTAAAACACCCCCGCCACCAGCTTGGCAAACGCATCGGCGCGGTGGCTGATCGCGTGCTTTTCCGCCGGATCTATTTCGGCGTAAGTCAGTGTGTTACCAGTCGAAATAAACACCGGATCATAGCCGAACCCCAGCAACCCACGCGGCGGCCAGGTCAGGCTACCCTGCGCGCGTCCCTCGAATAGCTCGGCATGCCCATCGGGCCAGGCGAGCGCGAGGGTGCAGACGAAACAGGCGCTGCGGTCGACGTCCGGCCCCTGCTCGGCGAGCAGCCCCTCGACCTTGCCCATCGCCATATACCAGTCACGACCGGGCGGTCCCTCAAACGTCTGCCGTTCGGCCCAGTCGGCGGTGTAAACCCCCGGGCGCCCGCCCAGCGCGGCAACTTCGAGGCCGCTATCGTCGGCGAGCGCGGGTAGTCCCGCCGCCGACGCGCTCGCATGCGCTTTCAGCAGCGCGTTCTCACGGAACGTCGTTCCGGTTTCCTCGGGCTCGGGCAAGCCCAAGTCGCCCGCCGACACCGGCTCGATGCCGAACGGTTCGAGCAGCGCCCGAATCTCGCGCACCTTGCCCGCATTGTGGCTCGCGATGACGAGTTTACCGGGGGTGAGTTTGCGATGGGTCATGATGCTACTTCCAATTCATCGTCATGCCGGACTTGATCCGGCATCCATAACTGCGGCGGCGTCATGGACCCCGGATCAAGTCCGGGGTGACGAAGCTGATTACCTATCCGCTGCCCAATTACCGCCCCGTCGCCTTGTCCTGCGCCGCAAAAATCTCGCCGCAGCCGATGCGCGCCAACCGCAGCAACCGCAGCAAGCCTTCCTCGTCATAGGTTGCACCCTCGGCGCTCGCCTGCACTTCGACGATCTGGCCGCGGCCGGTCAGCACAAAATTGCCGTCGGCCTCGGCGACCGAATCCTCGTCATAATCCAGGTCGAGCACCGGAGTGCCGTTGTAAATGCCGCACGAAATCGCGCCGACCTTGTCGACGATCGGATCCTCGGCAATTGCCTTGCTTTCGAGCAAGGTATCGACCGCAAGCCGCAGCGCGACCCACGCGCCCGAAATCGACGCGGTGCGGGTGCCGCCGTCGGCCTGGATCACGTCACAATCGATGACGATCTGGCGCTCGCCCAGCTTTTTCATATCGACTACGGCGCGCAAGCTACGTCCGATAAGCCGCTGAATTTCCTGCGTCCGGCCCGACTGCTTGCCCTTTGCCGCTTCGCGGCTGCCGCGGGTGTGCGTCGCGCGGGGCAGCATGCCATATTCGGCGGTGACCCACCCCTGCCCCTTGCCGCGCAGGAACGGCGGCACCTTTTCGTCGACGCTGGCGGTCACCAGCACCTTCGTGTTGCCAAAGCTGACCAAAACACTGCCTTCGGCATGGATGGTGAAGGCGGTTTCGATGGCGATGGGGCGCATCTGATCGGGGGCGCGGCCGGATGGGCGCATGGGGGATTCTCCTGTGATTGTGTGCCGCGCGCTTAGCGGTGAAGCGAGGCGAGCGCAAACCTGATCCTCCCCATCGACTTGCGATGGGGAGGGGGACCGCCGCCGCAGGCGGTGGTGGAGGGGCAGCAACGTCGCGGCCCCTCCGTCAGCCCTGCGGGCTGCCACCTCCCCATCGCAAGTCGATGGGGAGGATCGTCCGCTTGCCCCCACGCCCCCGCGTCCCTAAATCCCCACCATGACCACCGCGCCGATCACCGAACTCACCACGCGCGCCCGTGACGTGTTCCGGCTGGTCGTCGATGCCTATCTGGAAACGGGCCAGCCGGTCGGGTCGCGCACCCTGTCCAAACTCGCGGCGCTTAACCTGTCTCCTGCCTCGATCCGCAATGTGATGCAGGATCTGGAGGAATATGGCCTGCTCGCCAGCCCGCACACCAGCGCGGGGCGCCTGCCGACCGAACAAGGGCTGCGGCTGTTCGTCGACGGGATGATGCAGGTCGCCGAACCGAGCGCCGAGGACCGCGCCCAGATCGAGGCGAGCCTGTCCGACCCCGGTCCGATCGAAAGCGCGCTGGCGCAGGCGACATCGGCGCTGTCCGGGCTGTCGGCGTGCGCCGGACTTGTGCTCGTCCCCAAGCATGAGCGTATCCTGAAACAGGTCGCCTTTGTGCCGCTGTCCGACGCACAGGCGCTCGTCGTGCTCGTCGCGGGCGACGGCGCGGTCGAGAACCGCGTCATCGACACCCCGCCCGGTCTGGACCCGTCGGCACTGGTCGAGGCGGGCAATTATATCAGCGCGATGCTGGCGGGCCTGACTCTGACCGAAGCGATGGCGCGGGTGCGCCACGAGATCGAGGCCGAGCGCATCGCGATCGACCGCGCCGCGCAGGATCTTGTGTCGCGCGGGCTCGCGATCTGGTCGTCGGACGGCGCCGACCGCCCGGTGCTGATCGTGCGCGGGCAGGCCAATCTGCTCGACGACAGCGCGGTCGGCGACCTCGACCGGGTGCGGCAATTGCTCGACGAGCTCGAAACCAAACAGGACATTGCGCAATTGCTCGACAGCGCGCGCGACGGCAGCGCGACCCGGATTTTCATCGGGTCGGAAAATAAATTATTCTCGCTTTCGGGCTCTTCCGTGATAGCGGCGCCCTATCGCGGATCGGACGGGCGCGTGGTCGGCGTGGTCGGGGTTATCGGCCCCACCCGCTTGAACTATGCCCGCATCGTTCCCATGGTGGATTTCACCGCACAATCACTCTCCAGACTGATACGATAGGTTTATGACGAACATCGAAAATGACACCCCGGTCGACGACAGCGCGACCCCAGAAGCCGCAACCGCAACCGACGCCCCCGAAGCGGCTGCGCCCGAGAATGACGAAGTCGCCCAGCTGCACGAACAGCTGGCTGCGGTGCAGCAAGACCTGCTCTATGCGCGCGCCGAGACGCAGAATCTGGGTCGCCGCAAGGAAAAGGAAATTGCCGACGCGCACGCCTATGCCGCGACCAAATTTGCGCGCGACATCTTGTCGGTCGCCGACAACCTGGGCCGCGCGCTCGCCGCGCTCAGCGACGAACAGCGCGCATCGGATGCGATCAAGCCGCTGATCACCGGGCTTGAGGCGACCGAGCGCGAATTGCTCGGCGTGTTCGAACGCAACGGCATCACCCGCATTGCGGCGATCGGCCTGCCGCTCGACCCCAACCAGCATCAGGCGATGCTGGAGATCCCGAGCAGCGACGCCGAACCCGGCACGATCGTGCAGGAAATGCAGGCGGGCTATATGATGAAGGACCGGTTGCTGCGCCCGGCGATGGTCGCGGTGGCGAAGGCGGGGTAATAAATCGTCATTGCGAGGAGCCGAAGGTGACGCGGCAATCTCCAGCTATCGGAACGCGCGGCCGATAACTGGAGATTGCCGCGTCGCTACGCTCCTCGCAATGACAGGCTAGCCTAGCGATGACGGGCTAAGCCGCCTTCCGCATCTTCATCAGCTTCTTCAGCACCATCTCGCGCTTCAGCCGCGACAGATGGTCGATGAAGAGGATGCCCTCCAGATGGTCGTGCTCGTGCTGGATGCACGTCGCCATCAGCCCGGTCATGCGTTCCTGATGATGTTTGCCGTCTTCGTCCTGCCAGTCGACGGTGACCTCGGCGGGGCGCGTGACATCGGCATATTGCTCGGGCACCGACAGGCAGCCTTCCGAATAGACGCTATGCTCCTCGCTCTCGTCGGAAAAGACGGGGTTGATGAACACGCGCGGCTCGCGGATCACCTTCTTGCCCTCTTCATCCTCCGGATCGGGTTCCTGCAGATCGATCACCAGGATGCGCTTCGCCACCCCGACCTGAATCGCCGCCAGCCCGATGCCGGGGGCGTCGTACATCGTCTCGAACATATCGGCGACGAGCTGCTTCAGCTCGGCATCGAAGCTCTCGACCGGCTTGGAAATGACGCGCAGCCGGGGATCCGGGGTCTCTATGATGGGTAGGATGGCCATGGGGGTCAGGTATGATTGCGGGGGCTTTGGGTCAAGAGGTAGCGATAGCCAACACAACCATAGCCAAGATCAACACAAACGATCCGACGCGCCACGGATCAAACGGCAGCTTTTCGTGTCCCGACCAGCGGTATCCGCAATGGCGACATTTGATCGCTTCCGCTTTGACGCGCTCAGCGCACTCTGGACAGCTTTTCTCGGTCATTGCTACCCCACCGGCCGTCTTGCCCGCAGCGCCTGCGCCAACGTCCCCTCATCGAGATAATCCAGCTCGCCTCCCACCGGCAGGCCATGCGCCAGCTGCGTCAACCGCACCGGATAGCCCTCCAGCCGCTCGGCCAGATAATGGGCGGTCGTCTGCCCCTCAAGTGTCGCGTTCATAGCCAGCACGACCTCGTCGATACCGCCCGCCGCGACGCGCGCGACGAGGGCGTCGATCGCCAGATCCTGCGGGCGGATGCCCTCCAGCGCCGACAATCGCCCGCCCAGCACATGATATTTGCCGGGGAACAGCCGCGACTTGTCGAGCGCCCACAGGTCCGATACTTCCTCGACCACGCACAGCGACCGCGCATCGCGGCGCGGGTCGGCGCAGATCGCGCAGGGATCGTGGGTGTCGACATTGCCGCAGATGGTGCAGGTGACCAGCCGTTCGGACACCGTCTGGAGCGCCGCGAGCAGCGGCACGAATGCAGACTCGCGCTTCTTCATCAGATGCAGCACCGCGCGCCGCGCCGACCGCGGGCCGAGGCCGGGGAGACGGGCGAGTTGCTGGACGAGGGCTTCGATTTCGGTGGAGGCCATGGGGCGGTGGTAGTGGCGCGGGGGGATACGCGCAACATCCCTTCCTTACCCCTACATCGTCACCCCGGACTTGATCCGGGGCCATGCCCACCGCGCCGCGATGGATGCCGGATCAAGCCTGTCCTGAGCCTGTCGAAGGGTCCGGCATGACGAAGAAGGCGAGCATCAATCTTGCACAACCGCCCCACCTCCGCCAAAGCCCGCACCCATGCGTATCGCCTTCATGGGAACGCCGCCCTTTGCGGTGCCGACACTCGCTGCTCTGCATGCCGCGGGGCATGACATTGCCGCGGTCTATACCCAGCCGCCGCGTCCGGCGCAGCGCGGAAAGAAATTGCAGAAAAGCCCGGTGCAGGTCTGGGCCGAAGAACACGCCCTGCCCGTCCGCACCCCGAAAAGCCTGAAGGGCGGCGACGAACAGGCCGAGTTCGCCGCGCTCGACCTCGATGTTGCGGTGGTCGCGGCTTACGGTCTGATCCTGCCGCAAGCGATCCTCGACGCCCCGCGCGAGGGCTGCCTCAACGTCCATGGATCGATCTTGCCGCGCTGGCGCGGTGCGGCGCCGGTGCAGCGCGCGATCCTGGCGGGTGACGCCGAAACGGGCGTGACGATCATGCAGATGGACGTCGGGCTCGACACCGGCGCGATGCGGCTGGTCGAGCCGACCCCGATCGGGCGCAAGACGGCGGGGGTGCTGACCCACGAACTCGCCGAAATGGGCGCGTTGATGATGCGGCGCGTGCTGAGCGACCTCCACGCCTTTCCGCCGGTGCCGCAGCCCGACGACGGCGTCACCTATGCTGCCAAGATCGACAAGAGCGAAGCGCGGCTCGATTTTCTGGTCAGCGCGGTGCAGGTCGAACGCCAGATTCGCGCGTTCAACCCGGTCCCGGGGGCATTTTTCGAGCTGGAGGCCGAGCGGTACAAGATTTTGGCCGCCGAGGTTGTCCATCCGGGAGAGACGGTGGCGGGGGCGGCGCCCGGCACGACGCTCGACGATGCCCTCACCATCGCCTGCAACCCCGGCGCAATCCGCGCGGCGCGGGTGCAGCGAGCGGGCAAGCCCGCGATGGAGGCGGGCGAATTGCTGCGCGGTCGGGGGATCGTCAAAGGGACGCGGCTATCCTGATCCCCTCTCCCATTTAGGGAGAGGGCAGCGAGACTTGCCAGCTTGCTGGCTTAGTCGCAGCGGGTGAGGGGCTGTGTGCTATCGTGACGTCACAACCCCTCACCCAGCTCCAGCTAGGCAGCAAGCTGCCAAGCTTTCGCAACCCTCTCCCTAAATGGGAGAGGGATTCGCACCTTCGACAATTTCGGATCGCAACGCTAAAGCCCTGCCCATGACCCGCTTTGCCCTCACCATCGAATATGACGGCCGCCCCTTTATGGGCTGGCAGCGGCAGGCGCATGGCCCGAGCATCCAGCAGGCGATCGAGGAAGCAATCCACCGCTTCACCGGTGAGACCGCGCAGGTGTTCAGCGCCGGACGCACCGACGCTGGCGTGCATGCCATCGCGATGCGCGCGCATGTCGACATCGAAAAGCCGCTGACCCCGTTCAAGCTGACCGAGGCGCTCAACGCGCAGCTGCGCCCCGCGCCGATCGCGATCATCGGCTGCGAGATTGTCCCCGACGACTGGCACGCGCGCTTTGCCTGTATCGGCCGGTCCTATGAATATCGCATCGTCAACCGCCGCGCCCCGCTGACATGGGACAAAGGGCTGTCGTGGCAGGTCGCGCGGCCGCTGGATGCCGATGCGATGCACGAAGCCGCGCAGCACCTCATTGGCCTGCATGATTTCACCACCTTCCGCTCGGCGCATTGCCAGTCGCAAAGTCCGGTGAAGACGCTGGATAAGCTATCGGTCAGCCGCCACGGCGAGGAACTGATCATCGAGGCAGCGGCGCGCAGCTTCCTCCATCATCAGGTGCGATCAATGGTCGGATGTCTGGCGTTGGTCGGCTATGGCAAATGGTCGGCGGCGGACTTGAAGGCGGCGCTGGCGGCGGCGGACCGAAACGCGCTGGGACTGAATGCCCCGCCGGATGGGCTTTATTTTGTGAGTGCGGATTATCCCTGACCGGACGGGTCGATCAAACAGGAATGCTGCGACATGCCGCGGGCTATGAGCAAATTGCGTTGGTCGGCCTCGATGTCTGGCATGATTTTTTACTGCATCTCTGGCAGCTAGCGGATGAAACCTAACCCGCTCCTTCAACGCACCAGTACCATATTTAGATTTTACCAATGATATGGCGGATTAGGCTTCCCAAAAATTTGGGGGCGCTTTGTGGCGATGAGTATCGAATAGGAAAATTGTGCGCATGCGTCATTTCAGATTCGCCCGATCGGTGGGCCTTGCCGTGTTCGTCGCCCTGATTGGTACCCTATGCCTTTCGGTACCGGCGAACGCAGAAGGACGCTGTCCACCCGGCTTTTACCCGACCGGTGGTGCCGATGTCGGCTGGTTTGCATGTGCCCCCATGGGCCCGGCGGACGGCAATCCGCAAGGCGAACCCGACTCGGCGCCTGGACCGATACCCGACGCATTCATGTCCGTTATCGCGCACCCCGACACGTCGGTGCTGTGGGCGACATCGGGTTATGACAGTGGTCCGGCTGCCGACAAAGCCGCTTTGCAAGCGTGTCAAAGACAGATGGGCAAAGGATGCTATGCCCTGTACGGGGGCTACAACGCGTTCGTCATCGTGGTGGCGCAGGACATTATTGGACATGCCTTTGCCGCAGGTGACGTCAATAACGAAGTTGCTCGTTCAAAAGCTCTGGCATCTTGTCAGCAACAAAGTGTTGGCTGCGAGATTACCAAGACTTTCTTCAACAGCACAGGTCCAAAGGACAGCTTCCCGAAGTTCATCCCGTTAAACCGAAAATATGCCGTCGTCGCTTGGACGAAAGCGACAGTGCCGGCATGGCGGTGGAAAACATGGCTTGTTTCAGGCATCAGCGGGTTGGACGCGGCTGTCGACGCCGCCGTCAAGCGGTGTGCGGCTGACACAGGTATGGAATGCGTGCTCGGCCAGTACAGCGGGTCGGGCATACTCGTACATTTTGCCGACAACGTCGGCGCAACCTACTGGACCGATGCCGCCAATGCGGCAGCGGCCACCAAACGTGTTGCCCTCAATTGTCCGAAAGGGCGACAATGTCGCATCATCGGAACCTATGCAGCAGATCAACCGCAGACGTCGATTATTGACGAAGACCGAATGAAATAACCGTCCAGCACGGCAGCATGAGCGCCTGAACGACGTCCACCACGCAGGTGGAAGGCGGATACTGCCGAACGTCAGCCGGTCTACTGTTCGGCATAGGAATCAGATGGCAGAATCAAAAAGGGCGGTTCTTTCGAACCGCCCTTCCCTTTATCCCGAAGCCCGCAGCTTACACCTTTTCGGCGTAATACAGCGGCGCATGTTCGTTCAGAATCTGCAGGATCTTCGCCTGCGCAGTCTTTTCGTCGCTTTCTTCCATCGCGCCCAATTCGCGCGCGAGGCGGCTCGACGCCGCTTCAAAGATCTGGCGTTCCGAATAGCTCTGCTCGGGCTGGTCGTCGGCGCGGAACAGGTCGCGGGTCACTTCGGCGATCGAAACCAGGTCGCCCGAATTGATCTTCGCTTCATATTCCTGCGCGCGGCGCGACCACATGGTGCGCTTGACCTTCGGCTTGGTGGTCAGCACCTGCAGTGCTTCCTTCAGCGTCTTATCCGACGACAGCTTGCGCATCCCCACGCCTTCGGCCTTGTTCGTCGGCACGCGAAGGGTCATTTTTTCCTTTTCGAAGCGCAGGACATAAAGTTCGAGCTGCATCCCGGCGATTTCCGATTTCTGCAACTCGATGACGCGCCCCACGCCATGTTTGGGATAAACGACATAATCACCGACTTCGAACAAGAGCGTGTTCACGGACATGCAAATTCCTTTTGTTGTGCCTTGACCCCGATCTGAAACTGCGACAACAGCGGCGCATCCCGCCCTCTAGCCAAGGGGGATTTGCAATCGCTCGGCGCTAGCCAGTCAGAGTGACAAGGGATATGGCTCCATCGGAACGCCGTGACATACCCCAGCCAGCGACAGGCAGAGGCAGAATGTCGGCGCGTTGATATTTATTATAACAGATTCGCAACAAAATTGCCACCCCCGCGCGGCACGGCGCCTTGACGCCATCCTGTTGCAGTTTCACCTTGGCACGAAAGCAGTGACAGGGAGCGGATATGAACGGTCAAATCTGGTGGATCACGGGCGCTTCGTCGGGAATCGGCGCGGCGCTGGCGCGGGCGCTCGCGGCGCGCGGGGCAAAGCTGATCCTGTCGGGGCGCAACATTGCGGCACTGGAAGCGGTCGCGAAGGATTGCGGCGCCGGAACGATGATATTGCCGTTCGAGGCAACCGACTATGCCGCCCTGCCCGTCATCGTGCAGCAGGCGTGGAACTGGTGCGGGCGCATCGACGGGCTGGTCAACAATGCCGGGATTTCGCAGCGCAGCCTGGCGATCGACACCGACTTTGCCGTCTATGAGCGGATCGTCGCGGTCGATCTGCTCGCCCCGATCGCGCTGACCCAGCGACTATTACCGCTTATGATCGGCGCGGGCGGCGGCCAGATCATTGCCATATCCAGCGTCGCGGGGATCGCCGGGGTGCCGCTGCGTAGCGCCTATTGCGCGGCCAAGCACGGCCTGATCGGCTACCACGACAGCGTCCGCGCAGAGAATGAGCATCTGGGGTTGAAGGTGCTCGTCGTCGCGCCGGGGTCGGTGCAGACCAACGTCAGCCGCAACGCGCTCAATGCCGACGGCAGCGTCCGCGGGACAAGCGACGCCGCGATCGACAACGGCCTGTCCCCCGACTTCGCCGCCGCGCAGATGTTGGCGGCGGTCGATGCAGGGACGCGCGAGCTGGTGTTGGCGGAAGGCGCCGAGGCGGCGATCGCAGCGCTGCGGCGGGGCGATCCCGATGCGCTATTCGACCGGATGAGCGCGATGGTGCAGGCGGGCTATGCCGCGCAGATGAAGGCAGGTCGGTAGCGCCTATCCGTTCGTCCTGAGGAGCCATCGAGCTTGTCGAAATGGCGTCTCGAAGGACCGCAAACGTCGCAGTCCTTCGAGACGGGTCTTCGACAAGCTCAGCCCCTCCTCAGGACAAACGGTTGACCGGAGTATGATAAAAGCCCCGCCGGATCACTCCGGCGGGGCTTATCTTTGCCCGCACAGGACGCGCAGCTTACGCCGCGCCGTGTGCCAGTGCCGCGAGGAGCAGGATTGCCACGATGTTGGTGATCTTGATCATCGGGTTGACCGCCGGACCCGCGGTATCCTTGTACGGATCGCCGACAGTGTCGCCGGTCACCGCAGCTTTATGGGCCTCGCTGCCCTTGCCGCCGTGGTTGCCGTCCTCAATATATTTCTTGGCATTGTCCCATGCGCCGCCGCCCGAGGTCATCGAGATCGCGACGAACAGACCGCCGACGATGACGCCGAGCAGGAGCGCGCCGAGCGCTTCGAGCGCCGCCGCCGGACCCGCAACGCCGCGGATCACGAAATAGACGACGATCGGAGCGAGAACCGGCAGCAACGACGGAATGATCATTTCCTTGATCGCCGCCTTGGTCACCAGATCGACGGTGCGCGCATAGTCGGGCTTGCTCTCATAGGTCATGATGCCCGGGTTGTTCTTGAACTGCTCGCGAACATCCTTGACGACTTCGCCCGCCGCACGGCCGACCGCGGTCATGCCGAACGCCCCGAACAGATACGGCAGCAAGGCACCGAGCAGCAGCCCGACGATGACATAGGGCGACGACAGCGAGAAGGTCAGCGGCTCGGTCAGACCCAGCTTCGCCGAATATTCGGTGATGTCAGCGGTGTAGGTGCCGAACAGCACCAGCGCCGCCAGACCCGCCGACCCGATCGCATAACCCTTGGTCACCGCCTTCGTAGTGTTGCCCACGGCGTCGAGAAGGTCGGTCTTTTCACGAACCGAATCGTCGAGGCCCGCCATTTCGGCGATGCCGCCGGCGTTGTCGGTGACGGGACCATAAGCATCGAGCGCAACGACCATGCCGGCCAGTGCCAACATCGCGGTGGCGGCAAAGGCGATGCCGACGATTCCTGCGATCTGGAATGCGGCGATGATGCCAACGCAGATGACGAGGGTCGGCAGCGCGGTCGATTCCAGGCTGATCGCCAGACCCTGGATGACGTTGGTGCCATGGCCCGTTTCCGACGCCTTGGCGATCGAGCGGACCGGACGATAGTTGGTGCCGGTATAATATTCGGTGATCCAGATGATCAGGCCGGTCACGACGAGCCCGAGCAGCGAGCAATAGAAGAGGTCACTGCCGTTGAACGTCTGACCGGTCACATCGGTGCTCATGTCGCCCTGGAGGACATAGCTGGTGGCGAACCAGATCGCCGGGATCGACAGGACGGCAGTGACCAGGAAGCCCTTGTACATCGCGCCCATGACATTCTTGCCGCCGCCAAGACGGACGAAATAGGTCCCGATGATCGACGTGATGATGCAGACGCCGCCCATCAGCAGCGGCAGGCTCATCAACGGGAGCAGCTGGTCGCCCGCGCTCTTGAGCAGCAGCGCCATCAGCACCATGGTGGCGCCGACGGTGACGACATAGGTTTCGAACAGATCGGCGGCCATACCAGCGCAGTCGCCGACATTGTCACCGACGTTATCAGCGATCACCGCAGGGTTGCGTGGATCGTCTTCGGGGATTCCGGCCTCGACCTTGCCGACCAGGTCGGCGCCGACGTCGGCGGCCTTGGTAAAGATACCGCCGCCGAGACGCGCAAAGATCGAGATCAGCGAGGCGCCGAAGGCCAGCGCGACGAGCGCGTCGACAACGGTGCGATCCTCACCGCCAACGGTGAACCCACCCGGGCCGATCAGATACCAGAAAAAGACCGAGATCGCGAGCAGGGCAAGGCCCGCCACCAGCATGCCGGTAATCGCGCCGGCGCGGAACGCCATGGTCAGGCCGGCTTGCAGCCCGGTCTGCGCCGCCGCCGCGGTGCGGACATTGGCTTTGACCGAGATGTTCATCCCGATATACCCGGCGACCCCCGAAAGCACGGCGCCGATGACGAAACCGGTTGCCGAAATCGCGCCGAGGAAAATCCCGACCAGAATGGCGACAACGACGCCGACGATGGCGATGGTGCGATATTGGCGGCCCAGATAGGCCTTGGCGCCTTCCTGAATGGCGGCGGCAATTTCCTGCATCTTATCATTACCAGCCGAAGCGCTGAGCACCTGGCGCGAGGTAATGAAGCCATAGAGCACGGCGATAAGGCCGCACGCTATCGCGATCATAACCGGATCAATCATGAATTTCCTTCCCCATAGAGCGGGGCGGACCCAGGTGAACAATCGAGCACGTCCGACTTATGATTGCCGGTTCGCCCTCTCCCCTGATGCGACCGCCCCTAAAATTGGACGCCGCGTTATGGGAAGAAAGAAAGCCAAGGGCAACCCCGGTTTTTCGGCACTTTTGTAACGCTTTCGCGTCAGTGTGTGAAACCGAGACGCTCGGGCAGCGCGATGCGCTGGGCGCGATGGGTCAGCAATATTCCCTCGCCTACCCCGGCATGGCCGATCGGCGTCGCCGCGATATTGAGTCCCGCCGCAATCTCGCGGATCGCGCCTGCCGCGCCGGGATCGGCGGCAAATAACAGCTGGTAATCGTCGCCCGCGGTCGCCGCGGCGAGGCGGGTGTCGATCACATCGGGCCGCACCGCAAGCAGCGCCGCCGACAGCGGCACTGCCTCCAGCATCACGACGAACTGACACCCGCTGGCGTCCGCCATCCGCTGCGCGTCGATCAGCAGCCCATCCGACACGTCCATCATCGCATGGACGTGCGGCACCAACGCCTGCCCGCACGTCAAAAGCGGCTGCGGGCGGCTGTAGGCGGCCAGGCAGGTCTCGTTGGGGTCAACCTGCCCCAGCCGCATCGCCAGCCCCAGTCCGGCGTTGCCGATCGATCCGGTGACCCACAATTGGTCGCCCGGCCGTGCCCCACTCCGCGCCGGCGCTCCGCCCGGCGGCGCCCGGCCGATCGCGGTCAGCGCGAAACTGCGCGGCGCCCCGGCGGGCACTCGCACGGTATCGCCGCCGAGCAGAATGACGCCAAAGCGGCGCAGCGCTACATCAAGCCCATCGACAAAGGCGGCGTCCCAGGCGTCGTCGCCCAGGCTGTACCCAACGAGCACGCCGACCGGCGCCGCGCCCTTGGCGGCCAGATCCGACAAGTTCACCGCAACCAGTTTCCACGCCACATCCTGCGGTGTGTCGTCGGGCAGGAAGTGGATACCCTCGACGATCATGTCGTGGGTGAGGACCAGCCCTTCCCACTCGGCGGCATCATCGGCCAGGCCACGGGCGGCAGGGTCGGTGGCAATGGCGCGCAGGCGAGCGATGAAATCGTTTTCGGACAACGCCAACCCTTCTCCGTTCGCCCTGAGCTTGTCGAAGCCCGTCCTGAGCTTCGTCGAAGGGGGCCGCTCTTCCTTTTACCTCCTAACAGAAAAAGGACGGTCCTTCGACAAGCTCTGGACGAACGGCTTTTGGGAAGCGTCAGTTGGCGGCCCGCACATCCTTGCCGATTGCGTCGAGCAGCCCATTGGCGAACCCCGCCTCCCGCGCGTCGAAAAATGCCTTCGCCACATCGACATATTCACTGACCACCGCGCCGACCGGCACGTCGCCGCGCGCGATCAATTCATAAGCACCGGCGCGCAGGATCGCTTTCATCGTGCGGTCAAGCCGGTCCATCGACCAGCCGCTGGCCAGCCGCGCCACAATCGCCGCGTCAATCTCGTCGGCGCGCGCCAGCGTGCCTTTGACGATGTCGTCAAAGAAAGCGACGTCGGCTTCGGCATATTCAGCGTCCTCGATCGTCGCGCCGATGCGGTGCTGGTGAAATTCATGGATCAGCTTGGCGAGCGGGGTCGCCTCCATCTCGTGCTGATAGAGCGCCTGGACGGCGGCGAGACGGGCGGCGGAGCGGGATTGGGCGCGTTTGTTCATGGTTCTTTTCTTATCTGAGACGCTGGCTGACCGAAAGCGCATGAGCCGGCAGCCCTTCGGCCCCGGCCAGCGCGACCGCGGCGGGGCCGATCGCAGCAAGGCTGGCGTCATCGAGCGCCAGAAAACTGGTGCGCTTCATGAAATCGCTGACTGACAGCCCGCTGGAAAAACGCGCGCGGCGACCGGTTGGCAGCACGTGATTGGGACCGGCGACATAATCGCCGATCGCCTCGGGGGTCTGGCGACCAAGAAAGACCGAACCGGCATGGCGCACTTTGGCAAATAGTGCGTCGGCTTCTTCAGTATCGACCGCGAGTTCGAGATGTTCGGGCGCGAGCCGGTCGCAAAGCGGGATTGCGTTGGCCAGCGTCGCAACGATGACAATGGCACCATTGGCATCCCAGCTATCGCGCATCGTTGCGGCTGTGCTCAGCGTCGGGATGACTGCATCGACCGCCGCCGCAACCGCGTCGGCAAAATCACCGTCATCGGTGAACAGAATCGACTGGCTGGTTGGATCATGTTCGGCTTGGCTCAAGAGGTCGGCGGCGATGATGCGCGCGTCGTTTTTTCCATCCGCGACCACGACGATCTCGCTCGGCCCTGCAACCATGTCGATGCCGACGACGCCATACACCTGCCGCTTCGCTTCGGCGACCCACGCGTTGCCGGGACCTGTGACGACATCGACCGGTGCGATTTTCTCGGTACCATAGGCCAGCGCCGCCACCGCCTGCGCCCCGCCGATGCGCCAGATTTCATCGACCCCGCCAATATGCGCCGCGGCCATCACGACCGGGTTGATTTCGCCGCCCGGGGTCGGGGTCATCATCACGATACGACCAACCCCCGCGACTTTGGCGGGCAGGATGTTCATCAGCACCGACGACGGATAGGCGGCGCGGCCGCCGGGAACATAGACGCCCGCGGCATCGACCGCATTCCAGCGCGCGCCCAGCCGGGCGCCGGTGCCGTCGCGATAGTCGCGGTCCTCGGGCAATTGCGCGGCGTGATAGGCGCGGATGCGGTCGGCAGCGAGGTTGAGCGCATCGCGGAGGTCGGGCGCCAGCGCTTCGTAGGCCGCGGCGCATTCATCCTTGGAGATGCTCCAGCCGCTCGTGTTGAGATCGAACTTGTCAAACTTGGCGGTATAGTCTGCGAGCGCCGCATCGCCCTCACCTTTCACCCGCGCGATGATCGCCGCGACGTCCGCCGAAACATCCGAATCGCTCTCGCGCCGATCGTTGACCAGCGCGTCGAACGCGGCCGCAAAGCCGGGCGTGGAGGCGTCAAGCCGCCGCATCGCCGACCGCCTGACGGAAGCGTTCAACAAGGGCGGGCACCTCGGCCGAGCGCAGCTTGAACGCGGCGCGATTGACGATCAGCCGCGCCGATACGTCGCTGATGATCACTTGCTCGGCGAGCGCGTTCTCGACCAGCGTCCGCCCGGTCGAAACCAGGTCGACGATGTGCGACGCAAGCCCCAGTTTCGGAGCAATCTCCATCGCCCCGTTCAGCTTGATGCATTCGGCCTGGATGCCCTGCGCCGCAAACCAGCGGCGGGTCGTCGCCGGATATTTGGTCGCAACGCGGATGTGGCTTTCACCCATTCCCGGGGGCGCGCTGCCCTCCGGTCCCGCAAGCGACAGACGGCAATGACCGATGCCCAGATCGACCGGCGCATAAAGCTCGCTGTAGTCGAACTCGTCGACGACGTCCGACCCGACGATGCCGAGCAGCGCCGCACCATGCGCAACAAAGGTCGCGACGTCGAAGGCGCGGACGCGGATCAGCGAAATATGCGGCTGGTTCGTCGCGAACACCAGCGCTCGGCTGCTCTTGTCGAAGAAATCGGCCGCGGGCTCGATCCCGACGCGCGCCAGCAACGGCAGAGCCTCGTCGAGGATGCGTCCCTTGGGGATGGCAAAGATGATCGGTTCGGGCATAAGCGTCGCGCACATAGGTGGTGACAGGACAAAGGGCAATGAGCGAGCGCTATCAGCCGATCGATATGGCCGAAACCGGACCCGCGGCGGTGCGAACCGCCTTTGCCAATCAGGTCACCTATTGCCGGGCGAACGGCGCTCCGGTGACGGCGCGCGTCGTGGCCGCGCTCGACGCCTTGCTCGACAAGCCCGCCAGCGGCTTTGCCCGCCGTATAGCCGACTGGAAAGGCGCCCCCCTCGCCGACGCGCTGCCACTGCGCGCCGCGGGCGGCATCCACGCGCTGCATCTGGCGGGAAGCGCGCACGAGTTGGCGCCGATTTACGCTGATGCCGACGACATCAACGACACCGCGATCGTCGCCGGGGTGGTGGCGCGGCATGAGGCGGCGCTGCTGCCGTGGCTCGACGGCCCGCCGCAGACCAACGAGGCGGGGCGCTCGTCGAATTTCATCGCGGCGATGCTGTGGCTCGCCGACCGTGGACTCTCGCCGCGCTTCGACTGCCTTGAGATCGGGTCGAGCGCCGGGATCAACCTGATGATCGATCGTTATCGTTACGACCTTGGCGGCGTCCATGTCGGCCCGCAGCCCGGTGTCATGGCGTTCACCCCCGACTGGCGCGGCAACCATCCGCCCCAGCACGCGATCGAATTTGCAGGTCTGAAAGGCTGCGACGTCGCGCCGGTCGAGCTGACCGATCCGGCGCAGGCGCTGCGACTGAAAGCCTATATCTGGCCCGAACATCATATCCGTTTCCAGCGCATGGCGGCGGCGATCGCCGCGGCGACCGAAGCGCCGCCGCAGCTGGTCCACGCCAACGCCGCCGATTTCGTCGAGGCCGAGCTGGCGCGCCCGCAGGCCGAGGGGACGACGCGGGTGCTGATGCACTCGATCGTCTGGCAATATGTTCCCGCCGACCAGCAGGCGCGGATCGTTGCAGTGATGGAAGCCGCGGGCGCCCGCGCAACCGCGGAGCGCCCGCTGGCGTGGATCGCGCTTGAGGCGAACCGCACCGTGCATCATCACGAACTGGTGGTGCGGTACTGGCCCGGCGGCGGCGCGCCGGCGAAGCTGGCGCATGCCCATGCCCATGGCGCGTGGGTGGAGTGGCTGGGGTAAAGGGCGGGATCGACCGATAGACGACGTTCGGCGTTTTTTCGCTTCGTCATTCCCGCGAAAGCGGGAACCCAGGGCGTGCGTCGGCTGATCCCACCCTGGGTTCCCGCTTTCGCGGGAATGACGAGGGTCGGGAATGATAGCTTTCCACCCGACAGCCGACATCGCGCTATACTAAAGCCGCGCCTCCAGCTGCGCCAGCAACCGTTGCACCGGGGTCACCGCCACCGGCGTGTTCCACCCCTCCTCGATCTGCGCGATCCGTTCGAACAGCCGCTCGCTTGCCGCGATGATCCGCCGCACCGGTGCTTCGAACCCCGCGCAAATATCCCAATCGGCCAAAACCGGCGCGCCGATCCGCGCCGCGCTGTCGTGCGGTCCTGCGCCGGGATCGCCAGCGATCATCGCGCGGCGGTGGAGCAGCCAGGCAATGACATGCATCAGCCGCGTCGTGGTTTTGAGCGATTCGCAGGCCAGACTGATCTGCATCAACCCGTCGCGGCGCAGATCGCCCAAGTCGCGCTGCGCGGCAAAGACGGCGTGCGCCTCGTCGACGAGCACCATCGCCTCGACATAGAGATTTTCGATCTGCGCCCGCTGCACCGGCGCTGCGATTGCCATCATGTCGGGATGCTGGGCGACCATAGGCCAAGGGATGCCATGCCTGCGCCGCAATGCAATGGCGGTAACCATGAAATTGCGGGGCGCGACCGTCCCGTTTTGATTCACGCGATAATGTCGGGCACCAGTTGATCCTCGCACCACGCAATTTCGTCGCGCAGGCGCAACTTGCGTTTCTTCAGCCGCGCGAGCTGCAACTGGTCCGGGATTGCCGCGACGCCCAGCGCAATGATTGCGGCGTCGAGGTCGCGATGCTCGATCCGTAACAGTTCCAGGCGCTGGGTGATTTCGTCGGGGCTCACGACCGTCTCCCTGCCACGTTCACCACTGGTCCGCAACGGGGACCGGCTGGCCGAATCGCGACGACATTCGTCCCGATTCGTGATTTACTCGGTCCTGCCAACCGAGTCGAAAAGGAGAATGGCCCATGAGCACGTCGCATCTTTCCGCCCTGAAGTCGCGTCACGCGAACCTCGACGAGAAAATTGCGAATGAAGAACGGCGTCCGGCGCCCGACATGGCCGCGCTGGCGCATCTGAAAAAGCAGAAGCTGAAACTCAAGGAAGAGATGCTCGCGATCGCCTGACGATCGCCAGTCGTTACCGCCCCGCTGGTGCTGCCCTAAACCGGATGCATCAGCGTCGGCGGTACAACGGCCCCGGTTCAAGGCCAGAGCGCCGCAGATGCGGCGGCAAATCGGACTGCGATACCACCTGACGGCGCACCGCCTGCGGATCGATCTGATGATCGAACGCGATCCCGAACTTACCCTCGCCCGCCCACACAACACGGCCTGGCACCGGGCCGATATTTTTCAGATCGATCTGGATAGTCGCGCCCTGTTCGACGCGCACCTTGCCCTCGGCCAGCATCCCGCCCGGCGACAGATTGCGCACCCGCACGACCACCGGATCGGTGCGCCCCGGCAGGATCAGGCCGGCTTGCAGGAACAGGCTGTCCCGATCGGCGCCGCGCGACAGCGCCGCCACTTCTTCATCTGTCGTTATTGATCCGCGCGATTCCATTGCGACCTGTTCCCCGCGTTGCGTGTCAGGGTCGCGAATCTAAAGCGCAGCCATTGCCGAAATGTAAATTGCGGGCGGGTAAATCGGCGTTTCGTGCCAAAGCGGATCAGTCTTCGCGCGAAATCCGCTCGTTACGCTCATGACGCTCCTGCGCCTCCAGCGTCATCGTCGCGATCGGCCGCGCTTGCAACCGCGCCAGCGAGATCGGTTCGCCGGTCACCGCGCAATAGCCATATTCACCCTCGTCGATACGGCGGATCGCCGAATCGATTTTGGCGATCAGCTTGCGTTGGCGGTCGCGGGTGCGGAGTTCGATCGCCCAGTCGGTTTCGCTCGACGCGCGGTCGGCCAGATCGGGTTCGCGCAGCGGTCCATCCTGCAAATGCGCCAGCGTCGATTCGGATTCGGACAGGATCGACTTTTTCCAGGCGAGCAACAGACCGCGGAAATAATCCTGCTGCCGCTCGTTCATGAACTCTTCGTCGTCGCCAGGAACATAATCCGTATCGAGATTGGATTTCGCGGCGCGAAGCGCGTCAGCGCCAACATCGGCAATCTTGGTCGGCATGAGGGGCTCTCGCGTCCTTTCCTGTCACCCTGCGGGCCGCCGAGCGGTGCGGGGAGTGGCGCGCCTATAACCAGCCGCTGGTTACGATACAAGCGCCGAAGCAGCGCATAGCGACCGGCCCGTGAAGCGGGGGTGAACCGGTGGCGGCGTTACTCCGATTCCAGGTCCGTCCATCGCGATTGGCGACACTCCCAAGCCGTGCCGATTTAGGGCCGAAGATTAACCAATCGCATAGAATCATTGCAATTTACGTTCTATTTTGGGACAATAATCGCCATTGGGGTTGATTTCGGTGTCCTTTTCCCGCTGTCGGACAGGCAAACGCGGTTAACGCAATTGCCGCGTTCGCAAACCTTTGACCTTTTGGGGTATAGCGAAGGTGAGATTGGGTGTCGGTCGGTGATGCTTCGCACCTGCAACGGGAAAGAAAGAGAAACCTATGTCTGTCCGAATGGCCCTTGCGAAGCTCTGCGCTTGCACCTGCGGCGGCGCGCTGATCGGTAGCGGCGCGATGCAGATTACCGACGTGCCCAAGGCGCGCGCCCAGACGGTCAAATCCTGCTCGCCCTGCGTCGGCAAAAAGGTGGTGCGCAAGCGTCACGCGGCGCGCAAGCCGGTCAAGCGGATCCGCCGCGTCGTCACGACCAAGCGCATCATCCGCACCGCGACCCCGCAGCAGCAAGTGGTGACGCAGACGATCCCGCTGCCTCCCATCCCCTATGCGCCCTTCCCGCGCGGCGGTTTTGAAGGCGGCAGCAGCGGCGGCGGCGTCACTGTGATCGGCGGCGGCTTTGGCGGCGGTTTCGGCGGCGGCTTCTTTGGCGGTTTCTTCGGCGGCAGCAGCGGCGGCGGCAGCAGCGGCAGCATCGTCGTCACCTCGACAACGACCGGCGGCCTCAGCACGACCAGCAGCAGCACCTCGGGCGGCGTATCGACCTCGACCGGTGGCGTCAGCACCTCAACCTCCACGGGCGGCGTATCGACCTCGACGGGCAGCGTCAGCACATCGAGTGGCGTCTCCACCTCGACCGGCGGTGTCTCGACTTCAACAGGCGGCGTTTCGACTTCGACGGGCGGGATCAGCACCTCGACCGGCGGCGTGTCGACCTCGTCGGGCAATGTCAGCACTTCGTCGGGCAACGTGTCCACGTCGTCGGGCAATGTCTCCACCTCATCGGGCAACGTCAGCACCTCGTCGTCGAGCAGCAGCTCGTCGTCGAGTTCGTCGTCGTCATCCTCCTCGTCCAGCTCGTCCTCGTCGGGCGGCGGCAGCTCGTCAAAGGGCGGTTCGTCGCATGGCAGCTCGGGCTGGGGCAGCTCGTCGCACGGCAGTTCGGGCGGCTCAAATGGGTCCAGCGGCAGTTCGGGCGGCTCCAGCAGCAGCTCGGGTGGATCGAGCAGCTCGTCGTCCAGTTCGTCGTCCTCGTCGTCGAGCAGCAGCACGTCGAGCGGCGCGACCTCGTCGGGCGCGACCGGCGGCAGCAGCAGCTGGGGTTCGACCGGCAGCACCAGCACGGGCAGCACCGGTTCTTCGTCGTCGAGCAGCAGCTCGTCGTCGTCCTCGTCTTCATCGTCCAGCTCGGGCGGCAGCACCAGCAGCTCGTCGGGCAATCCGCCGACCCCGGTTCCGGCGCCGCCGATGATGCTGTTGTTCGGCGCCGCCGCCGCCGCGCTCGTCGCGCGCCGCCGCGCCGCCAACCGCAACGACAAAGACGCCGACGCGGCGTAAGCGATCCACTGGAGGTCGGGGGGGCTAACCCGGACCACCACACTGAGGGGCCGCCTTTCGAGGCGGCCCTTTTTTCATGGCCGCGATCGGGCTTGCACCCCTCGCCGCGCAACGCCATAGCGCGCCCATGCACGATATTCGCCTGATCCGGGAAAATCCCCAAGCGTTCGACGCCGGCCTCGCGCGCCGCGGTCTCGAACCCCTGTCCGCCGCCATCCTGACCGCCGACGCGTCGGTGCGCGCGTTGCAGACCGACATTCAGGCTTCGCTGGCACGCCGCAACGAAGTGTCGAAGCTGATCGGCCAGGCGATGGCACAGGGCGACAAGGACAAGGCCGACGCGCTCAAAGCCGAGGTCGCCGACCTGAAAGCCGTGTTGCCCGCCAAGGAAGAGGCCGAGCGCGAACAGCTTGCCGCGCTGCAAGATACCCTCGCTGCGCTCCCCAACCTGCCTGCCGCCGATGTTCCCGATGGCATGGACGAAGACGGCAACGTCGAGATTGCCCGCTGGGGCACCCCGCGGACGTTCGCTTTCACCCCGCAGGAACATGCCGACTTCGCGCCGGCACTCGGGCTCGATTTTGAAACCGCGGCGAAGATGTCGGGCGCGCGCTTTGCGTTTCTGAAAGGCCAGATGGCGCGTCTCGAACGAGCGCTGGGCCAGTTCATGATCGACCGGCAGACGATCGACGCGGGCTACACCGAATGCGCGACGCCGCTGATGGTTCGTGACGAGGCCGCGTTCGGCACGACCCAGCTGCCGAAATTTCGGGAGGATCTGTTTCAGACCACCGACGGGCGCTGGCTGATCTCGACCTCCGAAATGAGCCTGACCAACGCGGTGCGCGAGGAGATTTTGCCCGAAACTGATCTGCCAATCCGCATGACCGCGCTGACTCCCTGCTTCCGCTCCGAAGCCGGGTCGGCGGGGCGCGACACCCGCGGCTATATCCGCCAGCATCAGTTCTGGAAGGTCGAGCTGGTGTCGATCACCCGACCCGAGGACAGCGATGCCGAGCTGGAGCGCAAGACGCGCGCCGCCGAGACGATCCTCGAAGCCCTCGAACTCCCCTATCGCAAGATGCTGCTGTGCGCTGGCGACATGGGCTTTGCGGCGCGCAAGACCTATGATCTTGAGGTGTGGCTGCCGGGGCAGAACGCCTATCGCGAGATTTCGAGCTGTTCGAACTGCGGCGATTTCCAGGCGCGGCGCATGAACACCCGCTTCCGCCGCGACGGCGCCAAGGGCAACGAGTTCGTCCACACGCTGAACGGGTCGGGGCTGGCTGTGGGCCGCACGCTGGTCGCGGTGCTGGAGAATTACCAGCAGGCGGATGGCAGTGTCACCGTTCCTGATGCGCTGCTGCCGTATATGGGCGGGATCACAAGACTGGAGCCAGCCGGTCAACTTACATAGCCGTTTGTCCTGAGGAGGGGCTGAGCTTGTCGAAGCCCCGTCTCGAAGGATCTTGACGTCGCGGTCCTTCGAGACGCCATTTCGCCAAGCTCAATGGCTCCTCAGGACGAACGGATCATAAAGGGACAAGAATTGTGCGCATCCTCCTCACCAACGACGACGGCTACCACGCCCCCGGCCTCGCCATTCTCGAATCCATCGCGCGCCAGCTTTCCGACGACATCTGGGTCTGCGCCCCCGCCGAGGAACAGTCGGGCGCCGGCCATTCGCTCACCCTGTCGCGCCCGGTGCGGATCCGCGACCACGGGCCGCAGCGTTGGTCGTGCAGCGGCACGCCGACCGATTCGGTGATGATGGCGATCAGCAAGCTGATGCCCGAAAAGCCCGACCTGATCCTGTCAGGGGTCAACCGCGGCGCCAATCTGGGCGATGACGTCACCTATTCGGGCACCGTCTCGGCGGCGATTGAGGGGGCGCTGGCGGGCATCCGCTCGATCGCGCTCAGCCAGGTCTATGCGCGCGAAGGCATGGGCGACACCGTGCCGTTCGAAGCCGCGGAGGCATGGGGCGCGAAAGTGCTGCGGCCGCTGCTCGCTATGGACATGGCGCCGCGCACGTTGATCAACGTCAATTTCCCGGCGATCCCAGCTGCCGATGTGCGCGGCATCCGCGTCACCCGGCAGGGCTTCCACGATTACGGTCGCGGCTCGATCGTCGAGGGCACGGACCCGCGCGGCTATCGCTATTACTGGTTCGGCCTGCACGGCATCGAACATTCGCCGGGGCACGACAGCGACCTGGAAGCGATCGACGACCGCTATATCTCGGTCACCCCGCTCCAGCTCGACCTGACGCATGACGCGTCGCTGGCGGCATTGCGCGGGGCTTATGACGGCTGATCGGCCAACCGCCTGATTCCAAAACCCTCGTCATTCCCGCGAAAGCGGGAACCCAGCGAGCCAGCGTTGCGCGCTGGGTTCCCGCTTTCGCGGGAATGACGAAAAATTACGATTCGCTGTCATTTTGAGACAGAAGTCTAGCCACCATCCTTTTCCTTTGGCAAAAGCAGCGCGTGGGGGAAATCAGGCATCATATCGGGGCTTTGCTGGGCGCGCTGGTGCTCGCCGGTTGCATTCCGGCCGCCCCCACTCCGCCCTCGCGGCCCGCCGCACCCGCGCCTGCTCCGACCGCCACCCCGGATGGCATCGACTTCGAGCGCCGCCCGCTCACCGATGTCGTCGGCGGCGATGCACGGCCGACCTGGACGCTGAAATCCGTCGCCACCAACGCCGTGCGCGTCAACGCAGGCGCCTACACGGTCCGCCCCGGCGACACGCTGCGCGCGATCGGCGAAATGAGCGGCGCCGGGTCCGAAGCGATCGCGCTGGAAAACGACCTCACTCCGCCCTTCTCCCTGCGCGCCGGGCAGCAACTCCGCATCCCAGCCGGGCTCTATCACCGCGTCGGCACCGGCGAGACGGGGATCGGCATCGCCCGCGCCTATGGCGCCGAATGGGGCGAGATCATCACGATCAACGCGCTCGCCGAACCCTATATCCTGCGCGTCGGCCAGCGGCTGCGCCTGCCCTCCGACGCCCGCGCTATCCCACCCGGGCCGGTGAATGTCGGCGCCCGCGCCGCCGCCTTCACCCTCGACATTGACGACATCGCCACTGGCAGCCAGCCCGCGCTGGCCGAAGCCGCGCGCCCGACCCTGGCCAGCGCCGCACCGCGCCAGCCGGTGACCACCGCTCTCGCCGGACCCGCGCGCTTCACTGGCCGCTTTGAGTGGCCGCTCAATGGCCCCATCCTCGCGCGCTTTGGCCCGCTCGCGCCCGGCAAGGTCAGTGACGGGATCAACATCGCCGCCGCCGCCGGCACCCCGATCCGCGCTACCGCTGATGGCGTCGTCGCCTATGCCGGTGACCAGATCGGCGTCTATGGCGGGCTGATCCTGATCAACCATGGCGGCGGCTGGGTCAGCGCCTACGGCCATGCGGCCCGCATCGATGTCCAGCGCGGTCAGGCGGTGCGGATCGGCGACGTCATCGGCCGCGCCGGAGCAACTGGACAGGTCCAGACGTCGCAACTCCATTTCCAGCTGCGCAAAAATCGCATACCCGTCGACCCGATGAAGCAATTGCCGCCCCGATGAGCGATCGCAAGACGTCCAGACTGAAGCTGCAACACCGGTTCCAGCCGCTCAAACGCGCGAGCAAATGGCCGATCTGGGCCGACGTCATCGCGCGGCTCGGCCTCGCCTTCGCCCTGATCGGCATCGTCGTGCTGGTCCATTGGATCGACCGCGCGGGGCTGAAGGACAGCCACGACGGCCACATCAGCTTCCTCGATGTCGTCTATTTCACGATGATTTCGGTCACGACGACGGGGTTCGGCGACATCGCCCCGGTGTCCGACCGTTCGCGGTTGATCGAGGCGGTGATCGTCACGCCGATCCGCATCGCGGTGCTGTTTATCTTCGTCGGCACCGCTTATAATTTCGTCCTCAAACGCACATGGGAAAAATGGCGTATGGCCCGCATCCAGGCAAAGCTCACCGACCATATCGTCGTTCTCGGCTTCGGCGTCAGCGGCGCCGAGGCAGTGCGTGAACTGATCGCGCGCGGCACCGATCCGACCTGCATCGTCGTCATCGACCAGTCGGCATCGCGCATCGAAGAGGCCGAGGCGATGGGTTGCAACGTGCTGCAGGGCGACGCATCAAACGACGACACGCTGATCGACGTCCATATCGCGCGCGCGCAATCGGTGCTGGTATCGGCGGGTCGCGACGACAGCTCGATCCTGATGGTGCTGACCGTCCGCCACCTGTCGCCCAAAGTGCCGATCAGCGTCGTCATCCGCGCCCACGACAACGAACCGCTGGCGCGCCAGGCGGGCGCCAACAACGTCATCAACCCGGTCAGTTTCACCGGCCTGCTCCTCGCCGGATCGGCGCAGGGCGCGCATGTCGCCGACTATATGGCCGACCTCGCCAGCATCGGCGGGCGCGTCCAGCTGCGCGAACGGCCGGTCGCGGCGGAGGAAGTCGGGCGCAGCATCGATCAACTGGCCAGCGAGGGCCGCGGCCTGCGCATCTATCGCGGCGGCAAGCCCTTCGGCTTTTGGGAGCCAGAAGCGCAAAGCCTGTCCCCCGGCGACCTGATCGTCGAGGTCATCCGCTGCGAAGAATGCGAAGCAAATGTTCCCGGCGGCTAATTAAATAGGGACTGTCCCTATTTAACGACTAGCCCCGCCAGTAAAGCCAGCCCGCCCACAGCCAGCCGATAATCAGTAAACCGCCACCGATCGGCGTCACCGCGCCCAGCCAGCGCGGCGCACCGAGCGCCATCGCATAGAGGGTGAAGGCAAACACCGCCGCGCCGATCAGCAACAGGATCGCGGGTCCGCGCGCGACACCCATGATCGTCAGCGCCGCCACCGCGTGGATCAGCTGGTAGAGCCCACCGGTCCGCAGCCATTCGGCCTCCTGCTGCCCCGCCGCGCCATGGGCGCCAAACGCCCCCGCCGCGACCGCGATCGCCGCCGACATTGCCGCCAATACCCCGATCATCATTCGTCACCCTATCCGCTTGCAATGCTGCGCCGATCGGCCAAGCTGTAGACCGATGACAGGGAGAAGGCGATGCCCCGCGACGTTCCGCTGCCGACCGGATTGAAACCGCCCAGTCGGCTGGCGCAGCTCGGCGAACTCGCGCTGCCGCTCGACCTGCTGCGCTATGGCCTGTCGGGCTATCACCTGATCGGCGCCCCGCGCGGCGACGGACGCGCCGTCGCACTGCTCCCCGGCTATGGCGCCAGCGAATTGTCGATGCGGCCGCTGGAGGCGTATCTGCGCCACCTTGGCTATCAGGTCCGCGACTGGGGCATGGGCCGCAACCAGGGCCGCGTCGCCGCCGATGTCGAGCGTTTTTCCGCCCAAGCCGCCGAATGGGTGAAGGCCGACGGCGCCCCGCTCACCCTGATCGGCTGGAGCCTCGGCGGCGTCATCGCCCGCGAAACCGCGCGCGCCTATCCCAAGCTTGTGCGCGAAGTTATTACCATGGGCACTCCGATCATCGGCGGCCCCAAATATACCGCGCTGGCGCAGCGTTTTGCGGGGCGTGATTTCGACGCGATCGAACGCGAGATCCACGCGCGCAACCTGAAAGGGCTGACACAGCCGCTGACTGTCATCTACTCCGACCGCGACGGCATCGTCGGGCCGGATATTGCGGTGGACATCTACAACGATCAGGCGCGGAACATCAAAGTCGACAGCACGCATCTGGGGCTTGGGATCAATCCGAAGGTGTGGCGGATTGTCGCGGATACGCTGGCGGGGAAATAACGCGTCGTCATTGCGAGGAGCCGAAGGTGACGCGGCAATCTCCCGCCATCGGCAAGGCGCGACGATGGCTGGGGATTGCCGCGTCGCTTCGCTCCTCGCAATGACGTGCGACGCACCTCGTGACAAACCCCAAAAAATCCCCTATGCGCGCCCGCAATCATGACAGTCAAAACCCTCCCCACCCAGCCGAAGGTCGGCATGGTTTCGCTCGGCTGCCCCAAGGCATTGGTCGACAGCGAACGGATTCTCACCAAGCTGCGCGCCGACGGCTATGGCCTGTCGCCCGATTATGCGGGTGCCGACGTCGTGCTCGTGAACACCTGCGGCTTCCTCGATTCGGCGAAGGAAGAGAGCCTTGAGGCGATCGGCGAAGCGATGGCCGAAAATGGTCGCGTCATCGTCACCGGCTGCATGGGCAATGAGGCCGACGTCATCCGCGCCCGCTTCCCCAACGTCCTCGCGGTCACCGGCGCGCATCAGTACGAACAGGTTGTCGACGCCGTTCACGACGCCGCGCCGCCGACGCAGGGGCCGTTTGTCGATCTCGTCCCCGAAGGCGGGCTGAAGCTGACCCCGCGCCACTATAGCTATCTGAAAATCAGCGAAGGCTGCAACCATAGCTGCTCTTTCTGCATCATCCCCGACCTGCGCGGCAAACTCGTCAGCCGCCGCATCGACGCGGTGCTGCGCGAGGCGGAAAAGCTCGTCGCCGCGGGGACCAAGGAACTGCTGGTGATCAGCCAGGACACCTCGGCCTATGGCGTCGATACCCGTCACGACCCGCGCGACTGGAAGGGCCGCGAAGTCCGCGCCCATATGACCGACCTCGCCCGTGAACTCGGCCAGCTTCAGACCAGCGAAGGCCGCGCCCCGTGGGTGCGCCTCCACTATGTCTATCCCTACCCGCATGTCGATGCGGTGATCCCGCTGATGGCCGAGGGGCTGCTCACCCCCTATCTCGACATCCCGTTCCAGCACGCCAGCCCGAGCGTCCTCAAGCGCATGAAGCGCCCCGCGAACGAGGCCAAGGTGCTCGAACGACTCAAGAACTGGCGCGCCATCGCCCCCGACATCGCAATCCGCTCCAGCTTCGTCGTCGGCTTCCCCGGCGAGACCGAGGCGGATTTCCAATATCTTCTCGACTGGCTCGACGAAGCCCAGCTCGACCGCGTCGGCGCCTTCCGCTTCGAACCCGTCGCGGGGGCGCAAGCGAATGCGCTCGACGATCAGGTTCCCGAAGAACTCAAGGAAGAGCGCTACCAGCGGATCATGGAAAAAACCGCCGCGATCAGCGCCGCGAAGCTGGAGGCCAAGATCGGCCGCACAATGCCAGTAATCATCGACGAAGTCGGCGAAGCCGACGAAGACGGCAGCATCGGCGCAACGGGCCGGTCACAAGCCGACGCGCCCGAGATCGACGGCCATGTCTATCTGCGCGACGTCGCGGGGACGCTGAAATCGGGCGATATCGTAGATGTCGCAATCGAGGATGCCGATGAGCATGATTTGTTCGGGGTGATCCGCGAATAGGCTTTTCGACATATTGGTTGAATGACGGGCATCGTTAAACAATCGAAATTGGATGTTCGTCCCCTTGGCAGAAATGAAACCGCGGTTCAGGATGCGTTAGGCCCAACGAGGCTATGGGGGAAACATGAGCAAGCACGTCACCACGACGATCCGATATGATGGACCAGCGCTCGCTTCACATGAGATGGACGTTCAAGATTTGGCGCCCGCCCTTTTGGCCCTTGCCGAGATCGCCAAGATAGCAAACCACAAATTTAATGGTGACAAAGCGTCGATCCGCATTCTGGTAAACGCTGACACCGAGCAAAAGTGTTTTCAGCTAGATCTGAGCTTAGTCCAATCTTGGATGGATCACGCTGCGCTTTTTGTAGGCAAGGACAATGTCGCAACCGCACGACAAATTGCAGAGATGATCGGCTTGGCTGGCCCTCCCTTAGGGGGGCTATTTTGGCTCTATAAGAAAATCTATGGGCAGAAGCCCGCTGAGGGTGCATCGCCCGCCGTCACCTTCACAGCCGATGATGCGACTGGCACGACCGTTATCAATATAAACGGTGACGGAAATAGTATTACCGTTTCAAATCAGACAGCTGTCCTTGCTCAAGACCCAAAAGTCCTACAGCACGTAAAAACCGTCCTGGAGCCTCTCGGGAATCCGGACTACGAGGATTTCAGCATCATCCAAGGCGATGAGGCGCTCGTACAGATTGATCGAGACGAGGCGCAAAACATTCGATCAATGGCTCAGCCACTACCTAGCGAAGAAGCAGAAGCAGAGAATTTCATTTCCACTGTGGATGGTCAGGTCGAGATTGTTACTGCTCAGTTTAAGGGCGCGGCACAGTGGGGCCTTTGGTGGACAGGTCGCACCCGCCAGATGAAGATCGAAGATGAACATTGGTTGTCTCGCTTCCAAACCGGAGGTGAGCCTGAGGCCGTTCCTGGTGCTTGGTTAGACGTGACCATGGAGATCACCCAACCTCGCGACAAAGCACACCCGCCTACTTTCGTTGTAAAAAGGGTGAAAGGAGTTCTTCCGCCGTCAGCGGATCAGCAAACGGATATGTTCGACTAACTCAGGCCTCAAAAAAGACGCTTTCCTACAAAATTCCGCTGCGTTAGCCTCCATCAATGTCGCGGTTTTTCACTTTGTTGCATCGTCCCGCATCCAGCGTGGCATGTCCGATACGCCAGCGATGCGTGTCTGCGCTTAAAGCGACAAAGGCGACAATTGCGGACGGCACATCCGTCTCCTTTGTCGCGTTAAGATGCGTTGCCGCCCGCGATAGCGGGCGCGAGAAAATCGATTCTCGAGTGAAGTTGCCCAGTTTTCCGCCATTTTTCGGCGGCCCCTTTTCGGCAAGGAACGGCTTAACGCGACCGATGCTATAAGCAGAAAACACCGCATCAGGGGCACCACATGCGTCTAATCCACTTGGCAGCCGCCACCATCCTGCTGACGACCGCACTCACCGCCTGCGACCGACAGGTCGCCGTCGATCCGCCGCCGCGCGCGACCGACAAGGCGCCCTCGCCCACGCAAACATCGCTGATCGCGGTGCCGATCAATGCCGACACGACCGCGCTCAAACAGGCGCTCGAACGCGCGGTGCCCAAGACCTTGTGGACGATCAACCGGCGCGAACGCGCGTGCGTGCAGCCGCAGCGGGTCAAGGTGTTCGGCAAGAAGGTGAAGGTCACGCCGCCGATCCCCTGCACCATCGTCGGGCGCGTCACACGCGGGCCGCTGCGGCTGCGCGGCGTGGGCGACGAGATTATCGTCGATGTGCCGCTGAGCGCCACGATCGCGGCGCGCGACGTCGGCGGGGTGCTGAAGGGCGAGACCGCGACTGGCGCGGCGATGGCGCATGCGCGGGTCAGGATCGACATCACCCCCGACTGGCGCACCCGCGGCACGGCGCGGATCAGCTATGGCTGGACCAAGGCGCCGGGGATCGACTTTCTGGGCAAGCGCATCACCTTCACTGACGAGGCCGATGCCAAGTTGAAACCCGTCGTGCGCGACGTCGAGCGCGAGGTGAACCGCGAGATCGCCCGCATCGACATCCGCCAGCAGGCCTCCGAGGTGTGGCGGCAGAGTTTCACGGCGCTCGAACTCAACCGCGAAAATCCGCCGGTGTGGATGCGCGTCACCCCGCAGCGCATCCTTTATGGCGGATACCGGATGGAGGGGCAGCAGATGCGGCTGAACCTCGGTCTCGAAGCGATCACCGAGACCTTTGTTTCGCGGCGGCCCACCGATCCGACGCCAACGCCGCTGCCGAAGATGGTCCGCGAAGCGCCCACGCCGCACCTCGACGTGCGGGTGCCGGTGCTTGCCGACTATGCCCAGCTTCAGCCCGTGGTCGATCGCGCGCTGCTCAAGCGGTCGGCGCGGCCGTTTGTGCTACCCAAGGTAGGGCCGATGACGGTCAAATTCGGCAAATCGACGATCTATGGCGCGCCCGACGGACGCATCGCCTTGGGGGTCGATGTCGCCATGCGACTGGCCGACCGCAGCGGCGAGCCAACCCACGGCCGCATCTGGATGACCGCGGTTCCCGTCAACAAGCCCGGATCGGCCGAGGTGCATTTCACCAATTTGTCGATCAATGGCGACACCGACGGGGTGGGCGGCGACCTGCTGATCACGCTTGGCCAGAGCCCGGGCTTTGCCCCGCTGATCGCCGATGCGCTGACCCAGAATTTTGCCCGCGACCTTGGCGAGTTGCAGGGCAAGATCAAGCGCGCGGTCGATCAGCGGCGCGAAGGCGCCTTTGTAATTCGCACCCAGGTCGATCAATTCGAAATCGGGACGATCAAGGCCTATGGCAACGGCCTATATCTACCGGTGCGGCTGGTCGGCGGCGCGCAAGTCGATTACCGCCCGGTAAAATGAGCTGAGGGTGCCCATGGGAAACAACCGTTGGTCCTGAGGAGCCATTGAGCTTGTCGAAATGGCGTCTCGAAGGATCTGGCGCTGCGCTGGATCCTTCGAGACGGGCCTTCGACTTCGCTCAGTCCCTCCTCAGGACGAACGGTTCAAATCTTTCGGCACCCGATCCTCAAAACAAACGTGTGATGCCATAGAACGCCGCCGCGACGATCGCGCTCGCCGGGATGGTGATGAACCAGGCCGCGACGACATTGCTCGCCACGCCCCAGCGCACGGCGCTGGCGCGGCGCGCGACACCGGCGCCGATAATGCTGCCAGTGATCGTGTGCGTCGTCGATACCGGGATGCCGAGCAAGCTGGCGGTGAACACCATGATCGACCCGCCGGTCGATGCGGCAAAGCCCTGGTGATGCGACAGCTTGGTAATCCGGCCGCCCATCGTCTCGATGATCTTCCACCCGCCCGATAGCGTGCCCAACGCGATCGCGACATAGCAACTGAACGCCACCCAGTGCGGGACGTGAAACTCGCCCTGCAGATAGCCGGTCGAATAGAGCAGCACCGCGATGATCCCCATCGTCTTTTGCGCGTCGTTCAGCCCGTGGCTGATCGAATAGGCTGCCGACGAAAACAGATGAAGGTGGCGAAAGGTCTTTTCGGCGAAATTGGCGGTCGCGCGGCGCAGCGCCCAACTGCTGATCAGCATCACCAGCATCGCCAGCAACATGCCGAGCATCGGCGACAGGAAGATCGCAATCACCGTCTTGTTGAGGCCCGTCCACTCGATCCCCTCGAACCCCGCATGCGCGACGCCCGCGCCGACGATGCCGCCGACCAGCGCATGGCTCGACGACGACGGGATACCTTTCAGCCAGGTGACGACATTCCAGAACATCGCCCCGACCAGCGCGCCGAACACGACGGCCGGGGTCACCAGATCCTTGTCGATGATCCCCTTGCCGATTGTCTCCGCAACCTTGTGCAGTTCGGGAAAGATGATCGACAGGAAATATGCGGCGAAGTTGAAGAAGGCGGCAAAGATCACCGCCTGTACGGGGCGCAGCAGCCGGGTTGCAACGACGGTCGCGATGCTGTTTGCGGCATCGTGCAGCCCGTTCAGGAAATCGAACGCCAGCGCCAGAATGACCAGGCCGACGAGGAGCGGGAAAGCGAGTTCGTGCATGGATAGTTCGCTCCGACCCTATAGCCCCGTTGGTGTCGAGCGAAGTCGAGACACCCTTCGGCCTTGCGCGGCTCCGAGGGGCATCTCGACTTCGCTCGATGCGAACGAATTTTCTGGCGAGGACATAATTATCTCGCGCTTATGCGTGGTCGATGACCAGGCCGTCGATCTCGTTCGCGACATCCTCGAAACTGTCGGTGACGCGCTCGAGATGGCGGAAGAGTTCGCGTGCGATCAGGAATTGCGTCGGGTTCGCCTCGCCATGCTCACGGAACAGGCGCTTGAGCCCGGCCGCGTGGATCTCGTCGGCGTGACCTTCCATCCGCACCAGTCGCTCGGTCAGCTCGTGGAGGCGCACCGCATTGGCCCCGATGTTGCGCAGCAGCGGCAGCGCCTCGGCGGTCAGCCGCGCCGCGTCGACGATGATGCCGCCTATGTCGCGCATCTCGGGTTCGAATTCAGTGACGTCGTACAGGTCGACAGCGCCCGCGGTCTTTTGCATCTCGTCGATCGCATCGTCCATCGAGGCGATGAGGTCGGTGATCGCGCTGCGGTCGAACGGGGTCAGAAAGGTGCGGCGGACGGTCTGGAGAACTTCGCGCGTGATCGCATCGGCATCATGTTCGCGCTCGATAATTTCCTGGACATGGTCGGCCATTCCCTGGCCGCCCTGCAACATCCGCGACAGCGCGTTCGCCCCGGCAACCAGCGTTGCGGCATGGCTTTCGAACAATTCAAAGAAATTCCCCTGTCGCGGCAGCAATCGCTGAAACCATGCGAACATCCGGCTTACCCCTGCTTTCTCGGCTACATTCTGGACGGCGCTGCGCGGCGCGGCGACGGCGCGAAAGCCACCATCGCCGAACGAGCGGATCAACGCCTGCAAATCGGGCTCGTCGACCGCAGACGCGGCATCGCGGAACGAGAACCATTTGCGCTCGCGCTCGTCCATTTCCTTCCACTCGGCGAGCTCGTTGGTCACGGCGAGCGGGAACACTTCGACGTTATACATGATCGCCGCACCATTGGTGCGGCGCTTGCGATATTCATAGCTGCCGATCGGGGTCGGACACACCGCTCCGGTGACGCCCGCTTCTTCCTCCGCCTCGATCGCCGCGGCGGCATGGCGCGTCATGCCGGTCAGCGGATTGCCCTTTGGCACCACCCAGCGTTTCGTCTCGCGCGACGTGATCAGCAGGATTTCGGTCGGGCCGTCATGGGCAGCGCCGCTGAAGCGATAGGGAAGGACGGCGATTTGACGCATAAGCTCTATCCTTTCCTGAAAGCGCGGCCGCGGCGGGCCAAGGTGACAAAAACGTTACGCCCCTATGACAATATTGTGACAGCGACAAGGACGCTTCGCTCCGCTGCTGCTTTCCGTAAACGTCAATTCGATTGCAAAATGCAACGTGGTGCGTAAGCTGCCGCCAAACATAGTCGGGAGACAGGATGATGGCAGGCACCACGACGATGGAACGCCCCGCGAATGTGAACGCTGCACCGGTCGATCAGGATGTGCTGATCGTCGGGGCCGGCATTTCGGGCATCGGTATGGCGGTGCATTTGCAGATGAATTGCCCCGACCGCAGCTTCGCGCTCGTCGAACGCCGTGAACAGCTGGGCGGCACCTGGGATCTGTTCCGTTATCCCGGTATCCGGTCGGACAGCGACATGCACACGCTGGGCTTCGTCTTTGAACCGTGGAAGCATGAAAAATCGATCGCCGACGGCCCGTCGATCCTGGAATATCTGAACCGAATCGTCGATGAACGCCGTATCCGCGAGCGCATCCGCCTCGACAGCAAGGTTGTCGGCGCCGATTGGGACAGCGCTGCGGCGCGCTGGACGGTGACGATAGAGGACAGCAAGGGCGCCACGTCGACCACCACCGCGCGCTGGCTTTACCTCGGCGCGGGCTATTATGACTATGACGCGCCCTTCGATGCCCAATTTGTGGGACGCGAAAATTTCCAGGGCCAGATCATCCATCCGCAATTCTGGCCCAAGGATCTGGATTATAAAGACAAGAAGGTCGTCGTGATCGGATCGGGGGCGACGGCGGTGACGATCGTCCCGTCGATGAACGAGGCGGCGCATGTCACGATGCTCCAGCGCACCCCGACCTGGTATTTCATCCGCCCAGCCAAGGATGGATTTGCGAATTTCCTCCGCAAATTCCTGCCCGAGCAATTGGCGTACAAGATCACGCGCTTCAAGAATGTCCGGTTGCAGGACATCGCCTTCCGGCGCGCTCGCGAAAAGCCCGAGAAGGTCAAGGAATTCCTGACCAACAAGCTGAAGGCGAGCCTTGGCGACCGCTATGACGCCAAGGCGTTCACCCCGCCCTATGACCCGTGGGATCAGCGGCTGTGCCTGGTCCCCGACGCCGATTTCTTCGAGGCGATGAAGGCCGGCAAGGCATCGGTGGTGACCGACCATATCGAAAAATTCGATGCGACTGGCATCCAGCTGAAATCGGGCCAGCATCTGGACGCCGACATCATCGTCACCGCGACCGGGCTGAACCTGGCGGTGGCCGGAAAGATTCCGGTCCGCGTCGATGGCGCGCTCATCAACTGGCACGATCATTTCTATTACAAGGCGTGCATGTTCTCGAACGTCCCGAATTTCTCGGCGGTGTTCGGTTATCTCAACGCCAGTTGGACGCTGCGCGCCGACATCGTATCCGAATATGTCTGCCGCGTGCTCAATCATATGCGCGACACGGGAACGACCGTCGCCACCCCGGCGCTCGCCGATCCGTCGAGCCTGGAGGAGGAAAATGTCTTCGATTTCTCGTCGGGCTATATTCAGCGTTCGCTGCACATCATGCCCAAGAGCACGGTCGCGCTGCCCTGGCGGCTCAGCCAGAATTATGTCCAGGACCGGATCGACATGCGGACCGGCGCGATCGCCGACGGGGTGCTGACGTTCAGCAATGCCCGCGCGGCGGAAGCCGCACCAGCTGAACTCGAAGCTGCCGAATAGAAAGTAACGACGGCTGACGCCTCGAGAGAACGGCGTCAGTTGATAGGCAAGAAGCTCTGCGCGTATTCGGCCTTGACGGCGTCAACGAGCGCCCCTGTCACCGGGACGTTGATCTTGTAACTGCCCTCGGCGAACGGACCGATCTCATAAGGCGCGATGGCGATGGTCATGCGGTCGAGATAGCGCCCGTCGGACGACCCGATCCACACCGTCTGCGCCGATGCGGGCGGGCATTTGCCGAACGGGCTGTCCGGCGATTCTTCGCGAAATATGCCCTTCGCCGCCTTGGCGCGCTTGATCCCAGCGCAAAAGCGGTCGCGGATCGCCGCGTCAAAAGCCTCGCCGCTGGTGAACAGGTCGAGCGGCTGGAGCCGCTTGGCCCGGTTGCGATCCCACAGCAGGGTCGCAAAGCTGGTCATCCCGTGCGCGCCGCCGGTGTAGGTCTGGATTTCCGCCGACATGCTCAGGAAACGCGGCGTGTTCGACACGATTTGCCAAGTCTGCAAATGGCTGTGCTGGCGATAGGGAAAGCCAGCTTTCTCGGCCGCCGCCTTGTCACGCTGCGCCGCGGCGATCAGCGCGTCGCGCCTTGTCGTGCGGTCGCCGTCGAGCCAAGCGGCCAGCTCGGCAATGACGGCAGCTTCCCGCGGATAGGCGTAGGTAAATTCGACAAGGCCGTTGTTTTCACGGACAGCCGACGCCAACGCGTTTTTCGTCGTGGCATCCGCAGTGGCACTTGGCGGCGCACCCGGCACCGCCGCGGCGGCCCCCTTTTCTGCCTGCGTCGGCGTATCGTCGGAACAGCCGGTGAGCAGCGCGGCGCCGGTCAGGATCAACAGGGTGGTGCGAAGCGGTGGGGTGATTGTCATGCCACAATAACGCCGGGAATCGACAAAATATCCCCAGCCGCCTAGCACCACTCGCATGACCGACTATTCGAACCTGATCCAGCCCGACAAGGGGCAGGACGCCCGCCCCATCCACCTGGTCGACAAAAAAGGTTATGCCGATTGGCTGAAGGGCCGCAGCCCGCGCGAGCGCGCGCACCTTGCCGCGGTGGGGTTCAAGCCCGATGCCTATGTCCACGCGATCCTGCCCGGCGACGATCCCGAAAAATGGGCGGTTGTCACGACCGTCGCCCGGACCGATAACCTCTCAGCCTGGTGCCTCGCCAAACTGGGGCAGATCCTGCCCGAAGGCCGCTATCGGGTCGAGGGCCAGCAACCAGGCAAGGCACTGTTCGGCTGGATGAGCGCGCAATATCGCTTCGATGCCTATCGGTCGAAGGTCGAGACGAAAGGCGCCCGCGTGCTGCTGACCAGCGACGTCGGTGCGATCGCGCCGGTGGTCGCCGAAATGCGCGCGACCGCGCTGGTCCGCAACATGGTCAATACCCCCGCTGCCGATATGGGTCCGGCGGCGATCGAAAAAGCGGCCGAACGCATCGCCAAGGCGCATGGCGGTCAGCTGACGGTGACCAAGGGTGAGGCGCTGGAACAGGGCTATCCGATGATCCACGCGGTCGGCCGCGCCGCGGCGAAGCATCACGCCCCGCGCCTGATCGAAATCATATGGGGCAAGGACGGCGACCCGCGCGTCGCGCTGGTTGGCAAGGGGATCAGCTTCGACAGCGGCGGGCTCGACATCAAACCCGCGTCTGGGATGCGGCTCATGAAGAAAGACATGGGCGGCGCAGCGCATGTCCTGGCGCTCGCCGAACTGGTGATGGCGAGCGGACTGCCGGTGCGGCTGCACTGTCTGGTCGCGGCGGCCGAAAACGCGATCTCGGCCGATGCCTTTCGCCCCGGCGATGTGCTGAAAAGTCGGCTGGGGTTGACGGTAGAGATCGGCAACACCGACGCCGAGGGGCGGCTGGTGCTGGGCGATGCGCTAGCCAAAGCGGGCGAGGACAAGCCCGAACTGATCGTCGATTTCGCGACGCTGACCGGGGCGGCGCGCGTCGCGCTCGGCCCCGATCTGCCGCCGCTGTTCACCAATGACGATGCGCTGGCCGATGCGATGCTGAGCGCCGGGATCGAACGCGACGACCCATTGTGGCGGATGCCGCTGTGGGACGGTTACGCCGATCTGCTCGAAACCGACGTCGCCGATCTGGGCAATGCGGGCAGTTCGGCCTTTGCCGGGACGATCACCGCGGCGCTGTTCCTCAAACGCTTTGTGCCCGACGGCGCGCAGTGGGCGCACGTCGATACCTTTGCCTGGCGCCCGTCGGCGAAGCCCGGGCGTCCAAAGGGCGGCGCGGCGCTGGGATTGCGCGCCGCGTGGGCGATGCTGCAAGCGCGGTACGACCGGCGAGCGAAAGCCTGAACATTCTTGATAAAGCGCCCCCTGCTGGTCTAATGGCGCGCGATTGTCCGCGCTTTGCGGACGTCAGACGGCAACGGGACGGCACGTGACAGGTCAAAGCAGCGACAATTCAGCGGCCAATCGCGTGCGCATGGGGCGCCCCGGCGCCGTCGGCGCGGGCCGCGATCGCTTTGGCCTGACCGGCACGTCGCAGGCCTATGATCCGCGCATCGTCGCGATCCGCCCCGACCTTGCCGACATCGCCGTCGCCGGTCAGCATTTCGCCCCGCATTATGCCGCGCCGATGATGCGCAGCGGCGTGCTGCCCGCCGCAGTGCTGCGCGGATCGCCGTCGGTCGATGCCGACCAGACAAGCGAGTTGCTGTTCGGTGAAGGCTTTGCCCTGCTCGACCTGACGGGCGGCTGGGCGTGGGGTTACTGCCTTGCCGACCATTATGTCGGCTATCTGTCCGCCGATGCGCTGGCCGCGCCGATCGCGCCGACGCACCGTGTCGAGATGATCGAGGCGATCCTGCACAACGCGCCCGACGCCGCAAGCGGTGGTCCCGCGGTCCTGCCGCGCGGCGCGCTGGTGATGGGCGAGGTCGAGGGCGAATGGCTGGTCACGGCGCACGGCTATCTGCCGCTCGCGGCGCTGGTCGAGGTCGGCGCCGAAGACGCCGACCCCGCCGGACGCGCCGAGGAACTGATCGGCACCCCCTATCTGTGGGGCGGCCGGACGTCGAAGGGCATCGACTGCTCGGGACTGGTCCAGCTGAGCTGGGCGGCCGCCGGAATCCAGTTGCCGCGCGACAGCGATTTGCAACTGGCGTCGCTCGGCGCCGACAAGGACGTCGATCCGGCGGCGCTGGCGCGCGGCGATCTGGTGTTTTTTCCCGGCCATGTCGGAATCATGGCCGACGACCGGACCATCATCCACGCCAGCCGACGATGGATGGCGGTAAAGGCGGAACCACTGGCCGACGTCATATCGCGTTCGGCCGCCAAGGATCACAATCCGCCGGTGAGCGGATATAAACGACTGCGATAACTCATGACAAAGACGGTGTTTATCGACGGCGCGGCGGGAACGACGGGTCTGGAAATTGCCGAGCGGATGGCCGGGCGGGGCGAATTTTCGCTGCTGACGATCGACGACGCCCGCCGCAAGGATGCGGGTGCGCGCCGCGAGGCGCTGAACGATGCTGATTTCGTTATCCTCTGCCTGCCCGACGACGCGGCGCGTGATGCGGTGGCGATGATCGATAATTCCCGCACCCGCGTCATCGACGCATCGACCGCGCACCGCATCGCGCCCGGCTGGGTCTATGGTTTTCCCGAGGTCAGCGGGCATGATGCGGTCGCCGACGCAGCGCGGGTCAGCAACCCCGGCTGCTACTCAACCGGCTTTATCGCCCTGATCGCACCGCTCGTTCGCGCCGGGCTGCTCCCCGCCGACTGGCCCTATGCCTGCAATGCGGTGAGCGGCTATTCGGGCGGCGGCAAGGCGCTGATCGAGCGGTTTGAGCAGGACCGCGATCTCGCCTGGCGCGGCTATGCTCTGGACCTTGGCCACAAACATGTGCCCGAGATGCAGGCGCGCTGCGGCCTGTCGATCGCGCCGCTGTTTTCGCCGTCGGTCATCCCCGCGCATCGCGGCATGGTGGTCGATGTGCAACTGCCGCTATCGGTCATGACGGACGCGGGTTCGCCCGATGCGCTGCGCGCCGCGCTCGCGGATTTTTACGCCGCCAGCCCGATCGTCGTTATGGGCGAAGCGCCGATCGACGGCGAAATGCTGCTCCGCGCATCGAACGCGGGCGACGACCGGATCGAGCTGTTCGTCTTCGCCAATGACGACGCCAGCCAGGCCCGCCTGATCGCGCGGCTCGACAATCTGGGCAAAGGCGCCAGCGGCGCGTGCGTCCAGAATCTCAACATCATGGCGGGATTGCCCGAAACCGCGGGTTTGCTTCTGTAAAACCTAATGCACCGTGTCGAGCACATCCTCGACCGCCAGATAGGTGATCAGCCGTTCGATCTGGCGCCAGCGCGCAAAATGGACGTGATTGCCCAGCACGCGATATTGCTCGGCGCGCGCCGCGGCCGCGAAGCCCGCTTCTTCGCCGTGCACGCGGATCAGCGCATGCGCATCCTCGACCGCGGCGCGATCGGATAGAAATGGTGCAGGCAGATGCATGGAGTCCCCGTCCGTTGCCTTGGAGCGATCCTCCTAAACTCCGGCCCTGACCGTGCCGTTCCCAACCGTGATGAAGATCCGGGTAAGGTTAATCGGCACCCGCTCCGCATTAACCGTCTTTGCCGCCCCGCTGGCGATGTTTCACCTCTTTGCCGCCGCGCATCAGCGGTGTAGACACGCACGATGCGCAAGATCCTGAAATATGTCGCCCTGGCCCTGTTGCTGCTGATCATCGTCGGCGGCGTGACGCTGTACATCATGTCGCGGCCCGACGTCGCCCGCTTCTCGACCGCCGAACTCAGCGGCCGGGTGCCGGTGATGGCGTCGCAAAAGACCGAGACCTTCCCCACCGTCAATGTGCCCGAGGCGACGAGTTGGCCCGCCGGACAGGCGCCGCGCGCGGCGCAGGGGCTGGCAGTGGCGCGCTTTGCCGAAGGGCTCGACCATCCGCGCACCATGCTCGTGTTGCCCAATGGCGACGTGCTGGTCGCCGAATCGCAGAGCCCGCCGCGCGACACATCGGGGGTCGAGGGCAAGATCATGAGCAATCTGATGACCAAGGGCGGCACCGGCCGCCGCCCGTCGGCAAACCGGATCACCCTGCTCCGCGACGCCGACGGCGACGGCAGGGCCGAGGTCAAGACTGCCTATCTCACCGGGCTCAACTCACCCTATGGCATGGCGCTGGTCGGTGACACACTTTACGTCGCCAACACCGACGCGCTGCTCGCCTTTCCCTATGTCGCGGGCGAAACGAAGATGAGCGGCAAGGCAGCAAAGATCGTCGATCTGCCTGCCAAGGGGACCAACCGCCACTGGACAAAAAGCCTGGTCGCGGCGCCCAATGGCTGGCTTTACATCGGGGTCGGCGCCGACAGCAATATCGGCGAAAAGGGCATGAACCGCGAGTTCCGCCGCGCCAGCGTACTCGAAGTGCGCCCCGCGCAGAAATATATCCGCACCTTTGCCGCGGGCATCCGCAACCCCGTCGGGCTGGGCTTCTACCCCGGCAGCGCGCGGCTGTGGACCGTGGTCAACGAGCGCGACATGCTGGGCAGCGACCTCGTCCCCGACTATCTGACCGACGTCACCGAAGGCGATTTTTATGGCTGGCCCTGGTATTATTGGGGCGGCTTCGTCGACCCGCGCGTCGAACCCGAAGCCGAGGACCGCCGTCAATATGTGAAGCGACCCGAATATGGCCTGGGCGCCCACACCGCGCCGCTGGGCATGACCTTTACCCAAGGCCTCGATCTCGGTGAACGCTGGGCGAACGGCGCGCTGGTCGCGCTGCACGGATCGTGGAACCGCGAGCCGGTGGCGGGTTACAGCGTCGTGTTCGTCAAGTTCGGCGCCAACGGCAAGCCCGCCGACGCGCTGCCCGTCACCCTGCTCGACCAGTTCCTGGGCAAGGACGGCAAAACCACCCGCGGTCGTCCGGCCGATGTGAAGGTTGCGAAAGATGGTAGCGCGCTGGTCGCCGACGATACCGGCGGGGTGATCTGGCGGGTGGCGAAGCCGGTATAGGCGGCCGTCACGACAGTGGACCGCCGAAGCGCGACGCAAGGTAGGCGCGCACGGCGGGATCGTGCGAAAGGCCGATGGCTCGCTGCGCGCTCGCCTGCGCCGCCGCTTCCTGCCCCAGCGCCCACATTACCGCAGCGTGCGCCGCCCAATAGGGCTGATGGTCGCGCACGCGATCGGCTGGCAGTTCTGCGAGCGCCGCGGCCGCCGTATCGGTTGCGCCATCGTCAAGCAGCGCCGAGGCACGGCCAATGACCGCGCCAATGCTGGGCGCGCGGTCGACGAGCAGATTATAGAGCCCGACGATCGCGGTGGCTGGGACAGACCGACCGAAGGCGCGCTGGCTGTGCGCCGACTGGATGGCTGCCTCGCACTGGTAGCGGCCAAAGCGGGCATGCCGCGACGCGGCGATCAACAGCGCGTCGCCTTCGGAGATGAGCGGGCGCGACCATTGCGACACATCCTGTTTCGAGAGTGGGACGAAGCAGCCGACGGCGTCGCGCCGCGCGCCGCGCCGCGCCTCGCAAAACAGCATCAGCGCCAGCAGCCCCTTGGGTTCGGGTTCGAAGGGCATCAGGTCAACGAGCAGCCGCGCGAGAAACATCGCTTCCGCCGAAAGCTCGCTCGCTGTGGCGTCGCCGCCGGGGACATCGTCCCAAGCAAGGCCAAAGGCGCCATAGATGGCATCGAGTACCGGCAGCAGACGGTCACCCAACTGCTGTGGATCGGGAACCGCGAAACCGATACCAGCAGCGCGAATCTTGGTTTTGGCACGGACCAGCCGCTGCCCCATCGCAGCGGGGGCGACGAGAAAGGCGCGAGCGATCCTCGCCGCATCGAGGCCGAGCACGGCCTGAAGCATCAGCGGTGTGCGCACCCTCGCGTCGATCGCCGGATGGGCGCAGACGAAAAGCAGCTTTAGCCGTTCGTCGGGAAAATCGGGGGAGAGAGCCGTCAATTCTTCCTCCAGCATTCGGATGTCGTCGGCGCGCGCGTCGGCGCGGCCGGCTGCACGGTGACGGTCGATCGCGCGATTGCGCGCCGTCGTCAGCAACCAACCGGCAGGATTGGCGGGGACGCCTTGGTTCGGCCAGCTTTCCAGCGCCGCGAGCAGAGCATCTGAGAGCGCGGCCTCCGCCGCGGCGAGGTCGCCCGAGCGCGATGCCAGCAAGGCCACAAGGCGGCCATAGGCATCGCGCGCGGTGCGCTCGACCGCGGCGGCGGCAATGGTCACTGTGCAGCCGGCGGCGGCATTACCGGGCGGACCTCGACCGAGGCGGTTACCGCCGAGGGCGCACGGGCAGCCCAGGCGAGCGCGGTGTCAAGTCCGTCCACCTCGATGATGAAATAGCCCGCGAGCTGTTCCTTGCTGTCCGCGAAGGGGCCATCTTCGACGATGCGCTCGCCGTCGCGGATGCGTACAGTAGTCGCCGTCTCAGGCGGCATCAGCCCGTCGCCGTTGACCACGATACCAGCAGCCGACAACGCACCGATGAAGGCATTCCAGCCGGCCCAATAGGCTTCGGCCCGCTGCGGATCATTGCGGTCGGCGAAATCGGCGGGGGTTTCGTTGAGAATGAGCATATATTGCATGGAATTGTCCTTAAGTTTGGGGTGCGATCACGCCAGACGGCCCATTGCGCGCGCGCGGCACGCCCACAGGGTGACAATGAACATCAGCGCGGTCGAAAAGCCGACCACGGCAATCGTCGGCGCGCCAAAGGCAGCAAAGACGCCGAAAGCGATGTCGCCGATGCACAGGAGCACGAAGGCGGCGAGCGACAGCGCGAGCAGTGGCAGTGACGCCGACCGGCCAAGCGCCAGCATTACACAGCCGGCCGTGCCGACAAACACCGCGACCGCGAACGCGGCTGTCATCCAGCCAGGCAGTGCGGCATAGACTTCGATCTGGACCGCGGTCATTCCCTGCGCCATCATCGACGCGGGGGTCGCGGCATATTGCAGCGCGAATTGAACGATACCAAAGGCGTTCCACGTCGCGCCGCCCGCCGCCACCGCGCGAAGCGAAACGGCTGGCGGCGCAATTGACACGTTGGTCATGGCAGTCCTCCATCAAGACGAAGAACCGCACCATGCCGTCCCTCACCTCCGTGACGACGGCGCCGCGGCGATTTCGACAGCCTCCGCGAAAAATGTTGCGTGGAGGTGTCGGCCAATCAGACCCGCATTGGCATCAGCACATACAGGGCCGGACTTTTTTCGCTTTCGCGGATCAGCGTCGGGGCGTTGGCGTCGGCGAGATGCAGCTCGACGCTGTCGCCGTCGACCTGGCCTAGGATGTCGCTGAGATAGCGGGCGTTGAAGCCGATTTCGATCGCGTCGCTGTCATAGCCCGCCGCGATTTCTTCGGCCGCGGTGCCGTTCTCGGGGCTGGTCACCGACAGCGTGATGCGGTCCTTGTCGAGGCTGACTTTCACTGCGCGGGTCTTTTCGCTGGCGATCGTCGAGACGCGGTCAACGCCCTGATACAGGCTTTTCGGATCGACCTTGAGCAGCTTGTCGTTTGCGGTCGGGATGACGCGGCTGTAATCGGGGAAAGTACCATCGATCAGCTTCGAGGTCAGGATCGCATTGCCCAGCTGAAAACGGATCTTGCTGGCCGACAGGCTGATTTCGACATTGCCCTCGGCCTCGTCGAGCAGTTTGCGGATTTCGGTGACACATTTGCGCGGCACAATGACGTCGGGCATCGACGAAGCGCCTTCGGGCCGGGTCACCGTATAGCGCGCCAGTCGGTGACCGTCGGTCGCCGCGGCCTTTAGCACCGGACCCGACGCGTCTTCGGCGACGTGCAGGAAGATACCATTCAGATAATAGCGCGTTTCCTCGGTCGAGATCGCAAAGCGCGTCTTGTCGATGATCTGGATCAGTTCGGCGACCGGCAGTTCGAAATTGGTCGGCAGGTCACCTTCGGCGATCACCGGAAAATCGTCGCGCGGCAGCGTCGGCAGGTTGAAGTTCGACCGCCCGGCCTTGACCTGCATCTTGCCCTCGGCGGCGGCCAGGCTGACCTCGGCGCCCTCGGGCAGCTTGCGCGCGATTTCAAACAATGTGTGCGCCGACACGGTGGTCGTGCCCGCCGTTTCGACCTTGGCCGCGATCGTTTCGACGACCTGCAAGTCAAGATCGGTCGCCATCAGCTTGAGCTGGCCCGACGCATCGGCTTCGATCAGGACGTTCGACAGGATGGGGATGGTGTTGCGCCGCTCGACCACCGACTGGACGTGACCCAGGCTCTTCAACAACACCGCGCGTTCGATCGTCGCTTTCATTCTAAATCCGCCATCCCTGTGTTCCGCGGGAGAAGTCCCCGACAGAGCCGCCACCGGAGGCGATTCGTCACCCCGATTCCCGGCCCCTGAAAATGCCCACCTTCCTTAACGCACGCATCGGCACGTGCAAGCCATGCTTGCAAACCATTCCCAATCGCGCGAACGAGGGCCGATGCAGCGCCGGGCCTCCCTTTTCCTGATGTTGGCGGCGATGCCCGCCGCGGCGCTGGCGGCGGGCCCGACAGCCTTGGGCATTTTCGATGGCTGGGGCGCGTTCCGCAATCCCGCGACGCCGCGCTGCTACGCCCTCGCCGCCCCGTCGGCGACCATCGGCACCCCCCAGATCAAGGCCTATGCCAGCGTCGGATATTGGCCCAAAGCGCGCATCCGCGGGCAATTCTATGTCCGCCTGTCGAAAGCGCGCGCGCCGGGGCGCGACCTGCGCCTGACCATCGGCAGCCGCCGTTTCATCCTGACCGGCAATGGCGCGCACGGCTGGGCGAGCGACCCGCGGATGGACGCCGCGATCATCGGTGCGATGCGATCGGCGCCAAGCATGAGCGTCGCTAGCAGCACCGCGTCGGGCGGAGCGATCGCCGACACATACCGGTTGCGCGGGGCCGCCACGGCGATCGACGCGGCGGCGCTGGGATGCGCGAAGCTGAGCTAAAGGTCAGCCTTCCCGCGCTAGCTTCGCCAATTCCTGCGCTAGAAAATCGAGCACCAGCCGCACTCGCGGCACGTGGCGCAGCCGCTCGTGGGTCAACAGCCACAGGCCGGTCGTGTCCTCCTTCTTGGGCGGAATACAGCGGATCAGATCGGGTTCGCGGTTGGCGATGAAGCCGGGCAATATGGTCAGCCCCATACCCGAACGCACCCCGGCGAGCAGGCCGGAGGCGCTGTCATATTGCATGACCACCGACTCCTCGAGCCCATATTGCTGGAGCCAGGCCAGATAGGGTTTCCACACCCCGCCGCCGCCGCCGATGAACGGATGCGCCGCCAGCTGTTCGCGGCTGTGCGGAATGCCGTGACGGTCGGCATAGTCGCGGCTGCAATACACCGTCCATGGATTGTCGGCGATCCGCCGTCCGACCAGCCCGGCGCCGGTCGGCTGCTTGCTGCTGCGAATGGCGATGTCGGCGGCGCCCGCAGCGAGATCCCGGTGTTCGTCGGCGGTATCCAGGTGAATGTGGATGCCGGGATGCGCGGCGCGCAAGTCGCGCAGGATTGGCGGCAGAACGGTGACCGCAAAGATTTCCATCACCGTCAGGCTGACGGTGCCGCCAACATCGCGCGACGACGCGCCCGCCGCGGCGCCAAAACGATCGGCGGCTTCGCGCACCGCCGCGGCGCTCGCCAACATCGCCTGTCCCACCGGGGTCAGCGCGTAGCCCGCCTGCCGCCGTTCGAACAGATTGAGCCCGGTCGCCGCCTCCAGCGCCGCGATCCGGCGCGCAACGGTCGTCTGGCTGACGCGCAGCGACTGTGCGGCCGACAGGGTGCTGCCGGTTTCGGCCACCGCCAGAAAGGCTTTGAGGTCGTTCCAATCATACATGGCGTCTTGTGCGTCATAAGCGGCTTCGCGGCATTCTGCAATTTTGCAGAATGGTCGCGCAACATCGTTGCTCCTGCGGCGGCGATCGATCGCTTATCTGCTGATTACCGGCTTCCTCCCCTCCTCTTTGGCCGGTCGATGGAGACATGAGATGAAAAAGCTTCTGATCCTCGCCGCGTTGGCCGCCGCCTCGGTGAGCCAGCCCGCCCTCGCCCAGTCGGCGCCCGCGAACCGGAGCATCGTGGTCCAGCACCGCGACCTCGACCTGCGGACCGAGGCCGGTGCCAAGAGCCTCGATCGCCGCATCTGGCGCGCGGTTATCGAAGTGTGCGGCACCGCGTCGGACTTCGATCTGAAAGGCAAGAACGACGTCCGGCAATGCCGCACCGACACGCGGCTGGCCGCATCGGCGCAGGCCGACGTGGCGATCGCCGACGCGGCGCGCAATCAGGCGATCCGCGTCAGCTCGATCCGCAAATGATGCGCGGAGCCGGGGCAATGTCGGCTGACGGAAGGCAGCGAGCGTTCTGACGCATTCCTATTTCACCAGTCCCTGCCCCGGCACCCAGCGCAGATCGCAGCCGGCCGTCTGACCCAGCAGCACGCGGCTCCATACAGCCTTGTCGGCGTCAGAGCCCTTGATGCGGGGATTGGCGAGCGGGCGCCGGTCGAGATATAGCCCGCTGATGAAGGCGGTCATCTGCTTGCCCTCGATCAGGCGCGATGCCTTTGAATAGATCGCATAGATTTGCGGCAATTGTCCGCGGCGGACGACCGTCTGCGTTTTCGTCGACGCAACCTGGACATCATCCGCACCGGGCGCCGACAGCCCGTTGAAATCGGCAAATATCCACTGCCCGGCCGGACCCGAGATCAGCAACTCGACCCCGCTCGACCCGGCGCCGTTGACCTCGGCCTTTTCGCCCGGTTCCAGCACGATCGTCGAGTGACGGGTGCAAATCTTCTGCCCCGGCGCCGCAGACGCGGCCTGGGGCAGCGCGACGGCGGACAACATGGCGGCGAAGTAAATGGGGCGATACATGGCATAACCTCTTCAACGGCAACTGAATATTCTAGGGAGCGTGGCAGGGGGCGGCACCCGCAATCATGTACTGGTTCACGTCGGCGCGCGACGTCAGGACGTAATGCCTGCCCGCGTTTCGTGCAGGTCGTGGAACTCTACGATCCACGCGCAGGTCGCCTCCAGCGTCGCGCGCGGCGGCAATTCGGTGGTGCTCGACAGATGGACCAGCACCAGTCGGCGCCCGTCGTCCTTCACCAGCGCGCCCGGCATGAAAAGCGGGCCGGCTGTGCCGCTTTCGATCGTGCCGGGCACATACCACCATCCTGCGGTAAGAGCACGGTCCAGCACTTCGGCCTCGCTGATGCAGCGACCTTTATAAGCCGCCTCGGTCGCCGGGTTTAAGCCGGAGCCGAGAAAATCGACCCTGAAATCATCCTTGCGACCCCACACACCCTCGCGCCGGTGATGATAGGTTGCGATGATCATCTCCCAATCATCCTGACCGGCCAGCGCGACCTGATGCGCCGCCTTGATGACGTAGACGCCGTTTGGCTCAAACCCTTCGCGCGCGACAAATTCCGGTATACCAAGCACGCGCTTCAGCCATTCGACGCTCACCTCGCCGCCCGGCGCCTCGATCAATCCCGCCAGCCGGCGATTGACATCGATAAAGCCGTAATCGCAGATCGCATCGCTTTGGCTCGACCAGTTCGGATGGTGCTTGATCGGTCTTTCGCCCGCGACGCAGCCACTGGCAGCCTCGGACGGCGCCGCCATGGCGGGTCCGCATGGCGCGGCAAGGGCCAGCGCGGCGGTCAGGATAGGAAAACGCATAAAGAAGCCTCCGGTCGGGACGTGCATCATCCTTACGCTGGGAACCTTGTCCGCAGAGTGATGGGGGTCATAGTGCCGTCGTGCACCCATCCCGGCGAAGTGGTATCGACCCTTTTTTCGCGGCACGATCGGGCCCAAAACGCGGATGTACTGGTCCATTGCCGGCCGGTCCGCGCCTGCCACGGCCAGACAAACCGCCAACACGCGGCCGCAATTGCACATTGCCCCCTTCCGCCCTATATGCGCGCCCATCATGCAGATTCCCGGCCATATCGACCCCGTCACGACGGGCACCGTCCCGTTGCGCGGCGGCAACCGCATCGACCTGGTCGGGCTGACCCGCGACGCGATCGGCGGCGTGCTGGTCGAGGCGGGGCTCGATGCCAAGGGCGCCAAGCTGCGCGCCAAGCAGATCTGGCACTGGATGTACCACCGCGGCGTCACCGATTTCGAGGCAATGACCGACATCGCAAAGGCCATGCGCCCGTGGCTGACCGACCGTTTCATCATCGGCCGCCCGACGGTGCGCGAAGCGCAGGTGTCGAGCGACGGCACCCGCAAATGGCTGCTCGCCGCCGCCGACGGCCAGGAATATGAAATGGTGTTTATCCCCGACGCCGATCGGGGAACGCTGTGCGTGTCGAGCCAGGTCGGTTGCACGCTCAATTGCCGCTTCTGTCACACCGGCACGATGCGGCTCGTGCGCAACTTGGCGGCGGGCGAGATCGTCGGGCAGGTCATGTTGGCGCGCGACGAGCTCGGCGAATGGCCGAAGGGCACCATGGCCGGTTTCGGCCCCGATCCCGAGGACGGCGACGACGAAGAAGACGGCGGTCACTATACTGCCGACGGGCGCATCCTGACCAACATCGTGATGATGGGCATGGGCGAACCGCTGTATAATTTCGATGAGGTCAAGGGCGCGCTGAAGATCGTCATGGACGGCGACGGCCTGGCATTGTCGCGGCGCCGGATCACCCTGTCGACCAGCGGGGTGGTGCCGATGATGGCGCGCGCCGGTGAAGAGATCGGCGTCAATCTGGCGGTGTCGCTGCACGCGGTGAGCAAAGAAATTCGCGACGAGATCGTGCCGCTCAACCGCAAATATGGCATCGACGAATTGCTGAAGGCCTGCGCCGACTATCCGGGCGCGGGCAATTCGCGGCGCATCACCTTCGAATATGTGATGCTGAAGGACAAGAATGACAGCGACGACGATGCGCGCGAGCTTGTCCGGCTGATCCGCGAATATGGGCTGCATGCCAAGGTCAATCTGATCCCGTTCAACCCCTGGCCCGGCGCCATGTATGAATGTTCGTCGCCCGAGCGGGTGCGCGCGTTCAGCAACCTGATTTTCAAGGCCGGAATCTCGGCGCCGGTGCGCACCCCGCGCGGGCGCGACATCATGGCGGCGTGCGGTCAGCTGAAAAGCGCCGCGACCAAGCCGACGCGGGCCGAACTCGACCGCATCGCAGAGGAAAAACAGGCCGCGCTCGGCTGAAGTTGCCCTCGGCGCCTTTCTCCCCTCTAAGACAAACTGCCAAAATCCGTGGTTTTCATGGCCGAAAGAGCGCATACCTATTCTATACCGTGTGGTAAAAATAACACAGGTAAGAAAATTGTCACATTCTGAACAATCCGTTCATTGAAGCGACAGCTGCAAAGGCCATCTACGCGATGGACCACGACCCAAAGGGCGTGGCCGCATACATGTAGAAGGAACGATAAATGAAAAAATTCGCAGTTGCAGCCGCTCTCCTGACGGCCATCGTTGCAACCCCCGCCATGGCAGCCGAAGGCGGCGAAGGCCGCGTCGAAGTGCGCGGCGGCCTGATCACCGGCAACGGCATCGACGAAGCGACCGCTGGCCTTGCCGCGGGTTATGACTTCGACCTCGGTTCGACCGCGTTCATCGGCGCCGAAGTCGCCGGCGACAAGGTGCTGGTCGACGGTGCGGATGTCCAGTTCTCGGCCGGCGGCCGCGTCGGCGCCAAGGTTGGCGCGAACGGCAAGGCCTATGTCACCGGTGGCTACACCTTCAGCGACATCGACGATCCCTATGTCGGTGCCGGTTACCAGCACAAGCTGGGCCAGAACCTGTACGCCAAGGCCGAATATCGTCACCAGTTCATCGAGAACTTCGGCGACTTCGACACCTTCGTCGCAGGCGTCGGCTTCGCGTTCTGATTTTTCGGAACCCGCGAAGAAAAGGGAAGGGGCGGCCTGCGGGTCGCCCTTTTTTTGTTGGGCGAGCGCGATGGCGGGTTTGACCAGAAGTTGCCATAAAGTTCCTCCCCGGAACGGGGAGGGGGACCGCCGCGAAGCGGGGGTGGAGGGGCCGCGACGGTGCGTCATGGCGCGAGGTTTCGACCCCTCCGTCAGCCCTGCGGGCTGCCACCTCCCCGTTCCGGGGAGGATCAGGAAATGACGGCTTCCCACCCCAAAGCCGACAGCCGCCCCCTCCCTCCGCTACAACCCCCTTCCCTTTCGCCAGGCAACTCTCCACGGTCGATCCATGACCGCATTCTTCTACATCGCCGCCGCACTCGCCGAGATCGCAGGTTGTTTTGCCTTTTGGGCGTGGCTGCGGTTGGACAAGTCGGTTTGGTGGCTCGTCCCCGGCATCGCGTCGCTGGCGCTGTTCGCTTACCTGCTGACATTGGTCGATGCCGAACATGCCGGGCGCAGCTATGCCGCTTACGGCGGTGTGTATATCGTCGCGGCGCTGTTGTGGCTGTGGGCGGTCGAGGGCGCCAGGCCCGACCGATGGGATTTGATCGGCGCCGCGGTGTGCCTGGGCGGCGCCGCGATCATCCTGTTCGGGCCGCGGGGGAGTTAGAGCGCGCCGAAGTCAATCGTCATTGCGAGCGCAGCGAAGCAATCCAGATCGGTTTACGCACACTCTGGATTGCTTCGCTGCGCTCGCAATGACGAAGAAAAGGACTACCCCGCGCTTGGCAGCGCCTGTTCGACCAGCGGCGCCAATGCCTCGGCGACCACCGCCACCCCTTTCGCATTGGGATGCATGTTGTCGCCGAGCATCAGCGCCTTGTCGGTCACGACATTGTCGAGAATGAACGGATAGAAGCTGACATCATATTTTCCCGCCAGCTCGGGATAGATCGGATTGAATTTCTTCGCATAATCGCTGCCGAGATTGGGCGCCGCCATCATGCCGGTAAGCAGCACCGGAATCTGGCGCTTTTTCAGCTCAGCCAGCATCGCGTCGAGGTTGACGCGCGTCTGGTCGGGGCCGATGCCGCGCAGCATGTCATTGCCGCCGAGCCCGAGGATCACCAGCGCGGGCTTCACCTTTGCATTGTCGAGGACATAGGTCAGCCGCTGGCGCCCCGCCGCGGTCGTGTCGCCCGACACCCCGGCGTTCTGCACCCGCGCCACGACGCCATGGGCGGCCAGCGCCGCCTGCAACTGCGGCGCCAAACCCTCTTTAGGCCCCAGCTGATAGCCGGCGTACAGGCTGTCGCCGAACGCGATGACGAGCGCCGCGTCGGCGGGGATAACGGGGGCCGCTTTTGCTGCGACCTTGTCGTTGGTCGAAGCCGCCGGGGTTTCCGCCGATCCGCACGCGGCGAGCGGTTGGCAAAGCGCGATGGCGCAACCATATAGTGCGTAAGAGCGCCATCCGGTCGTTCTCATTTCCAAAGGGTCCTTTCTTGACCGCAGATCGACCTTCGCCCGAAATGGCGATCGCCGCCCATAATGTGACGCTGACCCTGGGGAGCGACAAGTCCCCTGTCGAAATTTTGCGCGGTGTCGACCTGGAGGTTCCCGCGGGCGCTTCGGTCGCGCTGCTCGGGCCGTCGGGGTCGGGCAAAAGCTCGCTGATGGCGGTACTCGCCGGACTCGAGCGCGCCAATGGCGGGACGATCCGCGTCGCCGGGCTGGATTTCACCACGATGGACGAGGACGAACTGGCGCGCGCGCGGCGCGGGCGCATCGGCATCGTGCTGCAAGCATTTCACCTGCTGCCGACGATGACCGCGCTGGAAAATGTCGCGGTTCCGCTCGAGCTGGCGGGGATCTCCGATCCGTTCGGGCGCGCGGCGGCCGAACTTGAAGCGGTTGGCCTTGGCCATCGGCTGACCCATTATCCGGCACAGCTGTCGGGCGGCGAGCAGCAGCGCGTCGCGATCGCGCGCGCGATGGCGAGCGAACCCGCGATCATCTTTGCCGACGAGCCGACCGGCAATCTCGACACCGCGACGGGCCATGCGATCATCGACCTGATCTTCGCCCGCCGTGCCGCATTGGGCGCGACGTTGCTGATCATCACCCACGATCCTGAATTGGCCGAGCATTGCGACCGGGTGGTCGTGATGCACGACGGGCGCATCGAGGAACGGGCATGATGACGCCCTCGACACGAACGGGCCAAGGGGGGTGTTGATCTAATGCTCCCGTTTTCGGCTCTTTGGCGGATTGCCCGTCGCGATCTGGCGACGCGGATTCGCGGATTACGCCTGCTCGCGGTCTGCCTGTTCCTTGGCGTTGCGACGCTGGCGGCGATCGGCAGCCTGACCAGCGGCATCACCTCGGAACTCGAGGTGCGCGGCCAGACGATCCTGGGCGGCGACATCGAATTCGGCATCCCGCAGCGCGAAGCGACGGCCGACGAAATGGCAGGCTTCCGCCGCGCCGGCACGCCGTCGGCAACCGTACGGATGCGCGCGATGGCCAATGCGCCGGACGGCGACGCCTTGCTGTCCGAGCTGAAAGCGGTCGATGGCGCCTATCCGCTCTATGGCACGATGCGGCTCGACAGCGGGGTGCGCCGCGGCCCGCCACCTGCGGGCAGCATCTGGATCGGCAAGGATCTCGCCTCGCGGCTTGACCTGAAAATCGGCGAGCAGGTGAAGTTCGGCGAAAAACCGTTCCTTATTGACGGCGTCATCGCCGAAGAACCCGACCGGTTGGGCGAAGGTTTCACTCTTGGCCCCGTCGCGATCATCGGCCTCGCCGACCTGCCCGCAACGCAGCTGATTCAGCCGGGCAGCCTTTACGAAAGCAAATATCGCGTCCGCCTGCCCGCCAGCGCCAATCCCGAAGCCGTGGGCAAAGCACTCACCGCAGAATTCCCTGACGCCGGATGGGACATCACCGACAGCAGCAACGGCGCGCCGGGAACGCGGCGCTTCATCGAACGTATGGGGCAATTTCTGTCGCTCGTCGGTCTCGCCGCGCTAGTGATCGCAGGAATTGGCGTCGGCAATGGGGTGGCGAGCTACCTCGCGGGCAAACGTCCCGGCTTGGCGACGCTGAAAGTGCTGGGCGCCGATAGCGCGACGGTGCTGCGCATCTATGGCTTGCAAATATTGGCGGTTGCCGCGGTGTCGATCTTCGCCGGATTGATCGTCGGCGCGCTTGCGCCGGTCGCCATCGGAGCTATCGCAGGAGACGTCCTGCCCGTACGGCCCGGTTTCGCGCTCTATCCGCTGCCGCTTGCGGTTAGCGCCGCTTATGGCCTGCTGATCGCGATCGCCTTCGCGCTGCCACCGCTGGCGGCCACCAAACATATCCCGGCGGCGGGACTCTATCGCGCCACCGTGGACAAGGGCGCGCGGATCGACCGGCCCGCGCTGATCGCGGTTGCGGCCGCGCTGATGGCGATCGTCGCTCTGGCGGTCGGCACCGCGCGCGAGCCGTTGTTTGCGCTGGGCTTTATCGGTGCGGCGGTCGGTCTGTTGCTGATCCTGGTCGGTCTGGGCTGGCTCGTGCGCCGCACTGCAAGCCGGCTGCCTCGCCCGCGCCGCCCGCTGTTCCGCCTCGCACTCGCCAACCTGCACCGCCCCGGCGCCGCGACTGGCGCGCTCGTGGTCGCACTTGGGTTGGGGCTGACTCTGTTCGTCACCCTCGCGGCGATCCAGACCAGCATAACCAACGAGATTTCGCGCACCGTGCCACAGCGCGCGCCGAGCTTTTTCGTGCTCGACGTGCCGCGCGACGGCGCGGCGCAGTTTCGCTCGATGGTGACCAAGGCCGCACCCGACGCCCAGATCAACATGATTCCGGCGCTGCGCGGCAGTGTCACCGAGTTTCGCGGCCAGCGCGTTGACGAGCTTGCCGAATTGCCCGAGGGCGCGTGGGTGCTGCGCGGCGACCGCGGGCTGACCTATAGCGCGGTGCCGCCCAACGGCAGCGAGCTGGTGGGCGGACAATGGTGGGCCACCGATTACAAGGGACCGCCGCTGGTCAGCGTCGAGCAAGAGGTCGCGACCTCGCTGGGCCTCAAGATCGGCGATACGCTGAGCGTCAATGTGCTGGGGGTCGAGGTGCAGGCGAAGGTCGCGTCGTTCCGGACCGTCAATTGGGACAATTTCGGGTTGAACTATGTGATGGTGTTTTCGCCCGGCACCTTCGACGCGGCGCCGCATAATATGGTTGCGACGGTCGCGGTCGATGCCAAGGCGGAAACCGAACTGGCGCGCAGCATTCCGCGCACCTTCCCCTCGGCATCGCTGATCGCGGTGCGCGATGTCGTATCGCAGGTGACGACTTTGCTGACCCAGATGAGTCAGGCGATCGCTGCGGCGGCGAGCATCGCGATCCTCGCCGGGATCGCCGTGCTGATCGGCGCGATCGCCGCCAGCCGCGAGCGGCGGGTGTATGACAGCGTGATCCTGAAACTGCTCGGCGCGACGCGACGCCAGATTCTGGGGGCGCAGGCGATGGAATATGCGGTGCTGGCGGCGGTGCTGGCGGTGCTGGCGCTCGGGCTGGGTTTGATCGCGGCGCGCTATGTCGTGGTCAGCCTGTTCGATTTCACCTTTGCTCCCGATCCGCTGATCGTCGGCGCGACGCTGATCGGCGGCGCCGGGCTGTCGTTCCTGATCGGCATCGCGGGCAGCTGGCCGTTGTTGTCGGCGAAACCGGCGCAGGCGCTGCGGAGCCTTTAGCCGCCTTCAAATTCCGTTCGTGTCGAGCGAAGTCGAGACACCCATCGGCGGTGCCTGACCTCACCGTGTCTCGACTTCGCTCGACACGAACGGCAAAGATCAGTTCAGGATTCGCACCACTGCAGCCACCGCGGCGATGCCCAGCACCACCGCGACCATCGCCTGCCACACATGCGGCGCGACGCTGCCGAAGTGGCGCCCGCCGATCCGGTTGCCAAGCCACATCGGCGCGAAGAGCAGCAACGACAGGATGAGCAGCCGTCCGGTCGCGATCCCGACCCAGATCGCCGCCAGCGTCCCGGCGATGGCGGTCGCAAAAAAGATCAGCATCATCGATGCGCGTGCGACGCTGGGTGGCAGCGAGCGGCGCAGATAGAATGGGACGACCGGCGGGCCCGGCATCGCGGCAAAGCCGGTCAATATGCCCGACGCGATCCCGGTGCCGCCAATCGCGATACGACCGGGACGATGCCCCTCAGGCTGCTTGGGCAGCAGCACCGCGACGAACGCACCGACCGCGATCAGAGTGATCAGCAGCCGCGCCACATCGGGGGTCGCCAGATCGAGCGCGATCATGCCGATCGGGGTCGTCGCCATGGCGATCAGCGCGATCGGCACCGCGGTCGACCGGTCGGCATCGGCGAGGATCACCTTCAGTCCAACCGGCCCGATCAGCAATTGCAACAGGATACCGAGCACCACCGCCTCGCCGGGGGTGATGATCAGTCCGAGCAAGGGCACGAGGATAATCGCCATGCCGAACCCGGTGAGCCCGCGCACATAGGCCGCGCCAAATGTCATCGCCGCGGCCCCCGCGAGCGTGAGCGGGGCGATGCCGACCAGGCTGTGCAGGTCGATCATTTGTCGGGGCCTCGTGGTCCCAGCGTCACCAGCCACGCGTCGGGCGGGGTGTTGTAACGCAGGGGCAGCAGGCTGGTCCCCAACCCCGCCCCGACGAACACGCGCTGGCCGTTGTCGGTCATGGCGCCGCACGCAAAGCGGTCGCCGTAGCGCGAGACATAGCTTAGCGCGCCGACGAACGGGAAACGTATCTGGCCGCAATGGGTGTGGCCCGCGAAGATTGCAGCGACCGGGCGCTTCACGTCCGGGACGATGTCGGGGCTGTGCGACAGGATCAGCGGAACGCCGGGGCCGAGCCGGTCCATCGCGGCGATCGTCGCGGGGACATCGTCATGCCCCGAATAATCGTCATCCACCCCGCCGACGATCAGTGGGCCGAGCTTGATCGCTTCATTCTGCAGCACGCGCAGCCCGCGCCGTTCCAGCTCGCCGCGCAGCGCGTCGGGCTTGAACCAATGGTCGTGATTGCCCGGCGCAACCACGACGCCCAACGGCGCGCGCAGCTTGCCGAGCGGCGCGACGACTTCGGCGGCGGTGTAGATATGCGTCGCGCTGCGCTTCTCACTGACGAGATCGCCCGCGATCAGCACAAGGTCGGGGCGCAGTCGATTGAGCTGCGCGATGATTCGCGTCAGCCGCTCTGGCGGCATGTCGGGACCGGCGACATGGATGTCCGACAGCAACAGCAGTTTCAGCGGCGGTTGCTCGACCGGCCAGTCGGCGACCGCGACCGCCGCGGTGCGGATGACCGGGTCGCGCGTCGCGTTCCAATAGCCCTTGGCGAGCAAAGCAGCGCCGAGCAGCGCCACCAGCAACAGCCAGCGCCGCCACCGGCGTGGGCGACGGTCCGGCGTTGCGATCAACGGCGCAGATCGGGCGGCGTCGCTTCACCCTGCAGCAGCGTGATCGCTTCAGCGAGCGGCATGATGCGCTGGCCTTCCTGACCCAACGTGCGGATCGCCACCGTGCCTTCGTCGGCCTCGCGCTTGCCGACGACGAGCAGGTGCGGAACCTTGGCCAGGCTGTGTTCGCGGACCTTGTAGTTGATCTTTTCGTTGCGCAGGTCGGTTTCGACGCGCGCCCCAGCAGCCGCCAACTGCGCCGCGACATCCTTGGCATAGTCATCGGCGTCGCTGACGATCGTCGCGACGACCGCCTGCACCGGCGCCAGCCACACGGGCAGCTTACCCGCGAAATGTTCGATCAGGATGCCGATGAAACGTTCGTAGCTGCCAAAGATCGCGCGGTGCAGCATCACCGGGCGGTGGCGCTCGCCGTCCTCGGCAATATAGGATGCGTCGAGACGGTCGGGGAGGACGCGGTCGGACTGGATCGTCCCGACCTGCCACGTCCGGCCGATGGCGTCGGTCAAATGCCATTCGAGCTTCGGCGCATAAAAGGCGCCCTCGCCCGGCAATTCTTCCCAGCCATAGTCGGGGGTGTTGAGGCCCGCGGCGGCAACCGCGGCGCGCAGCTCGGTCTCCGCCATGTCCCACATCTCTTCAGTCCCGAACCGCTTTTCGGGGCGGAGCGCGAGCTTGATGGAATAGGAGAAGCCAAATTCCTTGTAGATACGATCGGCGAGCGCGCAGAACGCCTGCACTTCGCTGACAATCTGATCCTCGCGGCAGAAGATATGCGCGTCGTCCTGCGTGAACTGGCGCACCCGCATCAGACCGTGCAGCGCGCCATGCGGTTCGTTGCGGTGGCAGCAGCCGTTTTCATAGAGGCGCAGCGGCAGGTCGCGGTACGATTTCATCCCCTGGCGGAAAATCAGCACATGCGCCGGGCAGTTCATCGGTTTCAGCGCCATCCACTCGGCGTCGTCCGAAACGATCGGGCCTTCATCCTCTGTGTTCGGCACTTCATCCGGGATCACGAACATATTCTCGCGATATTTGCCCCAGTGGCCCGACTGTTCCCATTGCCGCGCGTCCATCACCTGCGGCGTCTTGACCTCACGGTAGCCTGCTCCGTCGATCGCGCGGCGCATATAGGCCTCCAACTCGCGCCAGATCATATAGCCCTTGGGGTGCCAGAACACCGAGCCATGCGCTTCGGCCTGGAGGTGGAACAGGTCCATCTCCTGCCCCAGCTTGCGGTGGTCGCGCTTCGCCGCTTCCTCAAGCCGCACCAGATGTTCGGCGAGCTGTTTCTTGTTGAGCCAGCCGGTGCCGTAGATGCGGCTCAATTGAGCGTTTTTCTGATCGCCGCGCCAATAGGCGCCCGACACGCGCGTCAGCTTGAACGCCGTGGGGTCGAGCTTGCCGGTCGAGGCGAGGTGCGGGCCGCGGCACATGTCCATCCAGCCCCCCTCTCCGCTTTGGCCGCCCGAACGATAGACGGTCAGTTCTTCGTTCGCCGGCAGCTCAGCCGCCCATTCGGCCTTGAACGTCTCGCCATCGGTCTGCCATTTCGCGATCAGCTTGTCCCGCTCCCACACTTCGCGCGTCAGCGGCAGATCGGCGGCGATGATCCGGCGCATCTCTTCCTCGATCAACGGCAGTTCTTCATCGCGGAACGGTCCGTGCTCGGCGGTCGGCGCGAAGTCATAATAAAAGCCGTCGCCGGTCGACGGGCCGAAGGTGATTTGCGTGCCGGGGAACAGGTTCTGCACCGCCTCGGCCAAAATATGCGCAAAGTCGTGGCGCACCAGTTCGAGCGCTTCGGCCTCGTCGCGGCTCGTCACCAGCGCCAGATTGGTGTCTTCCTCCAGCGGGCGCATGATGTCGCGCAGTTCTCCGTCGATCTTGGCGGCAAGCGCGGCCTTCGCCAGACCGGGTCCGATGTCGGCGGCGATTTGCGCCGGGGTAGTCCCGCGCACGACGTCCCGGGCAGAGCCATCGGGAAGGGTGACGCGGATCATCTGGGACATCGAAACTATAGCCTTTCTGGGCAAAATTGCCGGGTTCCTTTGCCAGCATGCGGTGGGGGCGGCAAGGGGCGGATTCACAATCACGCTTGCAATGATACAATGTATCACTATCTCGCACCGCAGCCCCTCCCGCGAAAGATTCCCCTATGTGCCTTCCCGCCGCGCGTCCGCGCTTTGCCGACCTGTTTGGGGTCGGATTATCGCTGACCTGCCTCGCCCACTGCCTCGCGTTGCCGCTGCTGATCCTGCTCGCACCCGCGCTCAGCCGCTGGATCGCAATGCCCGAGTGGTTTCACGCGGCGATCCTGATGCTGGCCGTGCCAGCCGCGTTGATCGCGATGACCGACGGTTGGCGGCGCCACGGCGGGCTGATGCCCGGCGTGTTGGCGGGCGTCGGCCTGACGCTGCTGGCGGCCGGATTGGCGGCGCATGAGGGATGGATTGCGGTAGCGGATCGCGCCGCGGCAGACCGGCTGCTAACCTCTCTCGGCGCGCTGGCGCTGGCGAGCGCACACCTCTTCAACTGGCGGCTGCGGCATCGCGGGGACGCGGCGCCGAACCTGTTTCCCAGCCGTCACAACGATTCATGGTGACAAGCAAACCAATCCTCTTGTCAATTTCGCTTGACTTTGATCGGGCTTACTGTCAATGTTCCTTTACCGATTAACAAGGGAGCTTGACCAATGCCACAAATTCTTCGCGCTCTGCCATGGGCGGCTGCGAGCGTGCTCGTCGCCGTCGCCAGCATCTTTGAGCTGATTCCCGAATCGTCGGCGCAGACGCTGATCGTCGTCATCCCCGTGCTGATGGTCGCGACCATGAACGCCAAGCCGTGCGCGCTGCGCCAGCAGAGCGTCTGAGATGGCCGAAGATTCCCCCATGCCGCGGCATCGCGCTCCACTGCTGTGGGGCCTCGCATTCATGGTCGCCACATTCGGGACCGGCATTTTTGCCCGCGTCGTCGGCCTGAACGGCTTTTGGAGCATGGCCGTGATGCTACCGCCGATGCTGCTGCTGATCCCCATGATCCGGTCCGCCGAGCGCGGGGGAAATCTTGCCGGATGCAACTCACCGGCGCTGAGCCGCTATAATCGCCGAGGGTTGGTCTGGGCATTCGGCTATGTCGCGGCGCTGTTCTTCGCCATCTCGGTCAACGACTGGCTGAAGCCGACAGGACCGCTGCTATGGCTGATCGCGGTACTGCCGGCGCTGCCGATCCTCTACTTCGTGTGGGCGCTCTATCGTTATCTGATCGAAGAAACCGACGAATATCTGAAGATGCGCTACGTGAGCGATGCCTTGTTCGGGCTTGGCCTGCTGCTGATCGTATCAACAATTTGGGGCTTCCTCGAGAGCTTCAAAGTCGTGCCGCATGTCGAAAGCTGGATTGTCGTTCCGGTCTGGGCGATCGGCCTTGGCCTGTCGCAAATCCGGCGGCGGATCAGCGGGTCGTGAAAAACCGCCTGAAAGTCCTGCGTGCCGAGCGGGACTGGAGCCAAGGCGATCTGGCCGAGCGGCTGGAGGTGTCGCGCCAGTCGGTGAACGCGATCGAGACAGGCAAATATGACCCCTCGCTCCCCCTCGCCTTTCGCATCGCCGACCTGTTCGGGCTGCCGATCGAAGATATTTTCCTGAAGGATTGATTGCCATGAATCGACATACTTCTGTTGCCGCGACCTTCCTTCTCGCGGTCGGTCTGCTCGCGGGCCGCGCCGATGCCGCCGAGCCGTGTCCGACGGGAATGGTCGAGGGCAAGCGCATTACGGTGCAGGTCGAGGGCGATGGCCCCGACGTCGTGCTGATCCCGGGTCTGTCCAGCCCGCGCGGGGTCTGGGATTCGACTGCCGATCGACTGAGGGCCAAGCATCGGCTGCACCGCATCCAGATTCGCGGCTTTGGCGATGAGGCCGGGATCAATGCAGAGGGGCCAGTGCTCGACCCGATGATGCGCGAGGTTGCCGATTATATCGACAATTGCATCACCGATCGGGGGCGCGCCGCGCCCGCTATCATCGGCCATTCGATGGGCGGGCTGACCGGATTGATGATCGCCGCGCGGGCACCGGACGAGGTCGGCAAGCTGATGATCGTCGATGCGCTGCCGTTTATCGGCACCTTGTTCAATCCTGCGGCAACGGTCGACAGCGTGAAACCGCAAGCCGAGCAGATGGCGGCGATGATGCGCGCCCAATATGGCCAACCTGTGCCGACGACGCCGGTCAGCGATCCCGGCCCGGTCAGCATGGTCGGCAGCATGTCGAACCAGCCTGCCGGGCGCACCGCGATCCTCGGCTGGATGCGGTCCGCCGATGCACGGGTCACCGCGCAGGTCTTTCACGACGTGATGACGACCGACATGCGCGGCGAACTGGCCGCGGTGACAGCGCCGGTCACCCTGCTCTATGCACAGGACGACAGTCTGATGCCGGCCGAGCGCGCGAAGGCCGCGTTCGAGCCGCAATATGTCGGCGTCGCAAAATTCACCGCGCAGATGGTGTCGGGCAGCCGTCATTTCATCATGCTCGACCAGCCCGAAGCCTTTGCCAAAGCGGTCGACGATTTCCTTGCCGATTGAGCGTCCAACCGCCCCCTGCCCTTGCGAGCCGATCGATCGCTCGCTAGGGCAGCGGCAGTCGGAAGGGAGCCACCCGCATGTTTAAGCGCCTGTTCGTCGACCATCCCAAGAGCGTCGATGAAAATTATATCGAACATTTCGGCGTCGCGTCGAAATTCGGTGTAACCATGATCTGGGGCGGGCTGTGTGCGCTGGTCCATGCGGTCGTGCCCGGGTGGTGCATCACCACCGGCAGCGACACGATCCAGCGGCTCAATCATATCATGGTCGAAAAGCGGCGGGCGAAAGGCCAGGCCGTGATGCAGATGAGCACGATCGACTGGGTCATCTGACCCAAGTGGACGCCGCTCCCGACTATCTCGACCGGCCCGGCCGCCCGCGCTTGGCCTGTCGCCATGTCGCAGGGGCGGCGCCGACGATCGTCTTCCTGCCCGGTTATATGTCCGACATGGCGGGCGGCAAGGCGACCGCGCTGTTCGATTGGGCCGCAGCCGAAGGCCAGGCGTGCCTGCTGCTCGATTATGCCGGATGCGGACTGTCTGAGGGTCTGTTCGCCGAACAAGATTTGCTCGATTGGCGCGGCGATGTGCTCGACCTGATCGATGCAAAGGGCGATGGCCCGGTGATCATCGTCGGATCGTCGATGGGCGGCTGGCTGATGCTGCTGACCGCGCTGGCGTTGGTCCAGCGCGACGGGCCGGGCCGGGTCGCCGGACTGGTCGGGATCGCCGCGGCGCCAGATTTCACCGACTGGGGATTCACCGACGCCGAAAAGGCGATCATCCTGGCCGAAGGCGAATTGCGCGAGGACACACCATATGGCGACCAGCCCTATGTGACGACGCGCGGTTTTTTCCAGTCGGGTGAGGCGAACCGGTTGCTCGGCGGATCTATCGCGCTCGCCTGCCCCGTGCGATTGCTGCACGGCGAGCAGGACGGCGACGTGCCGCCCGAAATCAGCCTGCGCCTGTCCGCCGCGCTCGTCAGCGCGGACGTGCAGGTGACGCTGGTCAAGGGCGGCGACCACCGCCTGTCGCGCGATACCGACATCGCGCTGCTGATCGACACCGTCGCGCGGCTCGCGGCACCCTGACCACGTCGCGCGGCTCGCGACGGCAAACTAAAGGATTATCATGGCCCGCAGCGACTTTCGTTTCCACGTCATCAAACGTGTCCGCTATGCCGAAATCGATGCCCAAGCGGTGGTGTTCAACAGCCGTTATCTGGAATATTTCGACATCGGAATCACCGAATATTGGCGCGCCGCCGGGGTTTATGACCGCTGGCCGGGCCACACCAGCCCGGAATTCCACGTCGCGCGCGCCGAGGTCGATTACAAGGTGCCGATCCTGCTCGACGAGGAAGTCGACATTTGCGTGCGCTGTTCGCGCGTCGGGCGCAGCTCGATGACTTTTTTGTTCGAACTGCACGGCGCGGGGAAAGACGATCTACGCGCGACGGGGCTTGAGGTCAGCGTCCATGTCGCCGAATCGCAGGGCGCGCCGACCCCGGTGCCCGATAAATTCGTAAACTTGTTCGAAGCGTTTGAAGGACGCAGCCTTCGCGGGTAGAACGGCGGCATGGCCAAATATCTTCACACCATGATCCGCGTCACCGAACCCGACGCGACCGTCGCCTTTTTCCAGTTGATCGGGCTGGAAGAAACCCGCCGCTTCGACAGCGAACAGGGGCGCTTTACGTTGATCTTCCTCGCCTGTCCCGGGCAGGAAGGCGTCGCCGAGGTCGAGCTGACCTATAATTGGCCGCCCGCCGACGGCAGCGCTGCGGAGGAATATTCGGGCGGTCGCAATTTTGGTCATCTAGCCTACCGCGTCGATGATATTTACGCGACCTGCCAGCGGCTGATGGATGCCGGGGTGACGATCAACCGCCCGCCACGCGACGGTCATATGGCCTTTGTCCGCTCGCCCGACGGCATTTCGGTCGAACTGTTGCAGGACGGCCATCTGCCCCCGGCTGAACCCTGGGCGTCGATGCCCAACACCGGCGCGTGGTAGGCGTAAACCGGCAGCGGCAACCAAGGCGGCGACCTCTGGCTTCCGTCTAAGAAGGCAAGAGGCCGGAGCGAAAGGAGATCAACGTGGCTGCACTCGACATCGTCCGCATCCCGGTGCTCAGCGATAATTATGTCTGGCTGGTCCATGATCCCGAAAGCGGAGCGACCATGGTGGTCGACCCTGCGGTTGCCGACCCCGTCCTCGCCGCCGCCGCGACGCGCGGCTGGACGATCACCGACATCTGGAACACCCACTGGCACCCCGACCACACCGGCGGCAACGCCGCGATCAAAGAGGTAACCGGCTGCACGATCACTGGTCCCGCCGCTGAATATGCCCGCATTCCGACGCTCGATGTGCAGGTGGCGGGCGGCGACAGCGTGCGCCTGGGCCGCCATGTCGCCAGCGTGTGGGACGTCCCCGCCCACACCGCGGGACACATCGCCTATCATTTCGCCGCAGACGCCGCGATCTTTGTCGGCGACACGCTGTTCGCGATGGGCTGCGGCCGCCTGTTCGAGGGGACGGCCGAACAGATGTTCGCCAATATGCAAAAGCTGGGTACGCTCGACGATGCGACGCAGGTCTATTGCGCGCACGAATATACGCTGTCGAACGCGCGCTTTGCGGTGACAGTCGATCCCGACAACCCGGCGCTTGCCGCACGGCTCGCCGCAGTCGAGGCGGCGCGCGCCGCGGGCGAGGCGACGGTGCCGACGAGCATTGGCGAAGAGCGCGCGACCAACCCGTTTTTGCGCGCGCCGACCGCCGCCGAACTGGGGCGGATCCGGGCTCTGAAGGACGCTGCCTGATGGCGCCGCTTCAGCGTCCGTTCATCTGCCAGCAATATATTGAGCAATCTCAAGGAGCAATGTCATGGCAAAGCTGAACCTGGTGGGGGCCGCGCTGCTGTTCGCAGCCGCGCCGCTGGTCGCCAGCTGCGCGCCCGCCGGCACCGCCGAACCGGGCGCGGCGGCTCTGACCCCGAAACAGGCCGAACGGCTCGACAAACAGCTGGCTGGAAAAGTGCCCGGCCAACCGATCCGCTGCCTGCCCAGCTATCGCAGCAATGACACGATCCGCGTGTCGGACAGCATCCTGCTGTACCGGTCGGGCGGCAATCTGGTCTATCGCAACGACCTGAGGAATAGCTGCCCGGGCTTGGCGCGCGATAGCGACATCATGGTCGTGCGACAGTTCGGGTCATCGACGTGCAGCGGCGACTTCTTTCATCTGGTCGACCGGTCAAGCGGTATCCGCGGCCCGACCTGTGTTTTCGGCGAATTCGTCCCCTATCGCAAACCGGCGGGGGACGCAGGCTGAACCAGCGGTTCAGTCGCAGGCGGGGACCGGTTTGCGCCGAGCTCTTCGGGTCGCACCCCCGCCTGCTTTGATGACTAGGCCTTATACAACGCCGCAATCTTGTCGGCATACACCTCGCGCAGCACATGGCGGCGGATCTTCATCGACGGCGTCATCTGCTCATTCTCGATCGTGAAAGCCTCGTCGGCAAAGTCGAACTTGCGGACCTTTTCGATCACCGACAGCTGGCCGTTGACGCGGTCGACCGCGGCGCGGATTGCGGCGCGGAATTTTTCATGTTCGCGCAGGCGGCACAGGTCTTTCGGCAGCCCCTCGGCCTCGGCCCATTCGGCCATCCATTCGGGATCGGGAACGAGCAGGCCGACAAGGTGCGGGCGCTTGTCGCCATAGACCATCGCCTGCAGGATTTCGGGCTGGAGCGTCAGCATCCCCTCGACGCGCTGGGGCGAGACATTGTCGCCCTTGTCGTTGACGATCAGATCCTTCTTGCGGTCGGTGATGACGATCCGCCCCTTGTCGTCGATATGGCCGATGTCGCCGGTGTGGAGCCAGCCGTCGATAAGCACCCGCGCGGTTTCGGCGTCGTTGCGCCAATAGCCCTTCATCACCAGCTCGCCGCGCACCAATATCTCGCCGTCGTCGGCAATCTTGACCTCGGTGTTCATCAGCGGCGGGCCGACGGTGTCCATCTTGATGCCCGCTGCAGGGCGATTGCAGCTGATCACCGGTCCCGCCTCGGTCTGGCCATAGCCTTGCAGCAACGTCAGCCCGATCGAGTGAAAAAACACCCCGATTTCGGGATTGAGCGGCGCGCCGCCCGACACCAGCGCTTTCATCCGGCCGCCGAAACGCTTCTGGATCTTGGGCCGGAACAATTTGTCGAGGATCAGGTCGACCGGGCGGTCTAGCACGCCCATGCGGCGTTCGTAATCCTTTTCGCCGACGCGCAGCGCCTGGTTCAGCATCCAGTTGGCGAGCTTGCCCTGTTTTTCGACCGATTTGATCATCCGCGCGCGGATCACTTCGAACAGGCGCGGCACGACGACCATGATCGTCGGGCGGGTTTCCTCGATGTTAGAGACGAGCTTTTCGAGGCCTTCGCTGTAATAGATTTGCGCCCCGACCATGATCGGCAGGAACTGGCCACCCGAATGTTCATAGGCGTGGCTGAGCGGCAGGAAGGACAGGAACACCTCTTCATCGCCGATGCCGAAATCATTGACCAGCACTTCGGCGGCACCCGCCGCATTGTGCAGGATCGCGCCATGATGCTGCATCACCCCGCGCGGCGCGCCGCCGGTGCCGCTGGTGTAGATCAGGCAGGCGGTGTCATCGCGCGTCATCGCCGCGGCGCGCGCCTTCGTTTCCTCCAGATACGCCTCGCCGCCGGTGACAAGCGGCGCCCAGTCGCGCACGGCGACATCGCCCTGTTGCCCGACGCGCAGGCTCTCCATCGTGATGACCGTGTGCGCGTCGGAGCGCGTCACCGCGGGCATAAGCGTACGCGCCAGCTTGGCGGTCGATACGATCACCGCTTTGGCGCCGCTATTGTCGAGGATGTGCTGATGATCGCGTTCGGTGTTGGTGGTGTAGGTCGGCACCGTGATGCACCCCGCGGCCATGATCGCCAGATCGGCGATGCACCATTCGGGGCGGTTTTCGCTGACCAGCACCACCCGGTCGCCGTCCTTCAGGCCCATCTCACGCAGGCCATGCGCGAGCGCCGCAACCTGATTGGCGACCTGCCGCCAGCTTAGCGGATGCCAGATACGGTCGGCCTTGCGCCACAGAAACGGGTCTTCGCCGCCCTGTTCGGCGCGATCGAAGAACATCGCGACCAAGCTGGGGAAATGGTCGAGATGGGGGTTGTTGAGCTTCATTTTATCTCTCTCCACGGAGACTGTTTTTCTGTTCTTATCGTTTCAATTACACGTCATTGCGAGCGAAGCGAAGCAATCCAGAGTCGTTTTGCGCCGCTCTGGATTGCCACGAGCCTTCCACCCTCGCAATGACGACATAACGAGATTGGCGTATTCAGCCCTGCGGCGGCGCGCCATCCACCGATGAAGTCCCCGGACCACGCGGATCGGCAGCCCCCCGCCAGACGCCATCGACGCGTTCGACCGCGTTCAGCTTTGACCCCAGATCGGTGGGGGTGAAATTATAGCCGAAGGGTTTCATCTTCGCGGCGACCGCCTCGCCCGCCGCCGTATCTTCGATCAACACCCCGCGGTCGCCGAAATAGAGGTTGGGCAGTTCCATCGCGGTCTTGGCGTCGAGCCCCCAGTCGAGCACGCCGACGAGCACTTTCGTGACATGCATGATGATCCGCTTGCCGCCCGCCGAGCCGACCGCGAGCACGACCTTGCCATCAGGGCCGTAAACGATTGTCGGCGACATTGATGACAGCGGGCGCTTGCCGGCCTGCACCCGGTTCGCGGTCGGCACGCCGTTATTGGTCGGCGCCAGATCGAAGTCGGTGAGTTCGTTGTTGAGGAAATAGCCGTTGGCGATCAGGTGGCTGCCAAAAATGCTTTCGATCGTCGAGGTCATCGACACGACGTTGCCCGCCTGATCGGCGACCGCAAAATGGGTGGTCCCCTGCTCGGGGATCGGCGGCGCTTCGGCGCGCGGCTTGGCGCCGGGCGGCGTGCCGGGTTCATATTTTCCAGCGGCACCGAATGGCGAGATAAGCTGGCGGCGCTCAGCCAGATATTTTTTGTCGAGCAACCCGGCCACCGGGACGTCGACGAAATCGGCGTCGCCCAGATAGGCCCCGCGATCGGCATAGGACAGTTGCATCGCCTCGGCCAGCAGGTGCCAGCTCATCGGGTTGCCCTGCCCCATCGCCTTCATGTCCCACCCCTCGATCATGCCGAGGATGCCGAAGACGGTAGTGGCGCCCGAGGAGGGCGGCCCCATGCCGCAGACCTTGTAGGCGCGATAGGTGGTGCAAACTGCCGGACGCTCCTTCGACTGATAGGCGGCAATATCCTTGGCGGTGATTTGCGCGCTGTTGCGCGGCGCCTTGGCCACCGCATCGCTGATCGCCTTGGCATTGGCGCCGCTATAAAACGCATCGGGACCGCGCGCCGCGACGTCGCGGAGCAGCGCGGCATAGGCCGGGTTGCGGATGCGGGTGCCGACCGGCGCCGGCTTGCCATCGACATAATAGATCGCGCGCGCGTCGGGAAAATCCTTCCACAGCGGTTCGAACTGGGTCAACCAGTTGTGCAGCACCGGGGTGACCTCAAACCCGTCTTCGGCGAGCTTGATAGCGGGTTGCAGCACCGCCTGCCATTCCAGCTTGCCCCATTTTTTATGCGCCATTTCCATCAGCCGCATATTGCCGGGCACCCCTACCGACAGCCCGCCGGGGATGGCATCGCGGAACGAGCGCGGCTTGCCGTCGGTGCCCAAAAAACGATCGGGCTTGGCGGCAGCAGGGGCCATTTCGCGGCCATCAATCGTCGATATGCTGCCGACCTTGGCATCATGATGCAGCATGAAACCACCGCCGCCGATGCCACTCGATTGCGGTTCGACCAGCGTCAGCACCGCCACCATCGCGACCGCAGCATCGGCGGCGGTGCCACCCTGATGCAATATCTGACGCCCCGCCTCGGTCGCGCGCGGATCGGCGGACGAGGTGACGCCCTGTGCGAGCGCGGATGTCGGGAGGGTCAGGGTGAGGAGCGCGGCAAGCGGCAGGAGTCTTTTCAACATGGCGGCGACTTTGGCGCGGGGTCGGAGGGAGTGCAAGCCTTGTTCCCTTACCGCTTGCGGGAGGGGAGAACGGCTTACCCTACCCCCACCGCGTCGCTCACCCGCGCGAACCCATCGCGCACCGCCAGCTTTTCCAGCCCCTGCGCAATCCGCGCCGCAAGCCCCGGTCCGGCATAAACCATCGCCGAATAAATCTGGATCAGGCTCGCGCCCGCGCGGATACGTTCCCATGCCTGCTGAGCCGAGGCGATCCCGCCCGCCGCGACCAGCGGCACCTTGCCGCCGCTGGCGACGTGAAAATCGCGGACCCGCTGCAACGCCAGATCGGCGAGCGGCGCCCCCGACAGCCCGCCCGCTTCGTCGGCATTGCGCGAGACCAGCGACGGGCGCGTGACCGTGGTGTTTGACACGATCACCGCGGCCAGCCCCTTGGCGATCGCCACCGCAACGATGTCATCGATGTCGGCAGGTTCGAGGTCGGGGGCTACTTTCAGGAACACCGGTTTGGCCGCCCCTACCGGCTGCGCCGCAGCGACACCGTCGAGCAGCGCCTCGAGCGCGCCCTTGTCCTGCAACGCGCGCAATCCGGGCGTGTTGGGCGAGCTTATATTGACGGTCAGATACTCGGCGAGCGGCGCCATCGCCGCGGTGCCTTTGGCATAATCGGCGATACGGTCGGCGCTATCCTTGTTGGCGCCGATATTGATCCCCAGCGGCACCGGCAGACCGTGACGGCGCAGGCACGCGATCCGCTCCGCCGCCTGTTCCTGCCCGCCATTGTTGAATCCCATGCGGTTGATCACCGCGCCATCTTCGACCAGCCGGAACAGCCGCGGACGCGGATTGCCATCCTGCGGCAGCGGAGTCAGCGTACCGACCTCGACAAAGCCGAAGCCGAAATGCGGCATCGCATGCGCGACGCGCGCGTCCTTGTCGAAACCGGGAGCCAGGCCGACGGGGTTGGGGAAATGCAGCCCGGCGAGTTCGGTCGCGAGCACCGGACTGGTCAGCGCGCTTCGCGCCCGCGGCAGCGGCTGCAATGCGCTGAGCGTCAGATTATGCGCCGCCTCGCCATCGGTGGCATGGACGATCGGGCGGACCAGCGCATAGGCGGCATCGGCGGCAGAGGCGAAGAGCGACATGGCCCGCCATTGCGCGTCCCGCGCGGCTATGGCAAGCCCCGCCTCAACCTATTGAGCATCGCCAAAAAGCCATCGGAAAAACCGGGAGAAAATCGTGTCGCAGCTTCGCATCATCGCTCGTCTATCCACCGGCCTCGCCCTGCTCGCCGTCGCGGGCTGCGCGCCTGCCGCGGTGCAGGAGGCGCCCGCCACCGCCGCATCGGCACCCGCGCCAGACGTTGCGCCTGCCGGGGCGAATTTGGCGCAATTCTTTGACAATTACGATGCGGCGCAGCTGTCGCTCAGCCCACAGGGCAAAGCCTATCGCGGGATTCGCGACGCCGACTACGGCCGTTGGAACGACGTCAGCGACGAGGCCGCTGTCGCGAGCCACAAATTGCAACAGGCGACCGCCGCAGCGATGCGCGGCAGTTTTGACCCAACCACCATGTCAACCGACGACGCCCTCTCGTTCGAACTGTTCAACGCGCAGGCGGCGCGCGCCGAGCGATTGTTCCCGTTCCGCGATCGGGGCTATGTCTTTGATCAGATGAATGGCCCGCAAAGCCAGCTTCCCGCCTTCCTCATCAACATCCACCGCGTCGCGAACGCCGCCGAGGCCGAGTCCTATGTCGAACGTATCCGCGGGCTGGGCCCGATCCTCGACGCGCTGACCGCGCAGTCGGTGACGCGCGCCGCCAATGGCGTCCAGCCGCCCAAATGGGTCTATGCCTATCTGATTTCGGACATCGGCAATTTGCAGGCGCCGAACAACGCGGTGATCGAGGACATCACCGCGAAAGTCGCCAAGCTCGACATCGATGCCGCCGAAAAGGCACGGCTGACCGCGGCAGCAAAAGCGGCCTGGGCGGAAAGCGCCGGCCCCGCCTATGGCCGTCTGCTCGTCGAAATGAAGCGTCAGCAGGCAAGCGCCCCGACGCAGGACGGGGTGTGGCGACTACCCGACGGCAAGGCCTATTATGAGGCGCTGCTCGCCAATTACACGACCACCGACATGACCGCGACGCAGATCCACGACCTGGGCCTGTCCGAAGTCGCGCGCATCCACGGCGAGATGAAAGCGATCATGGCGAAGGTCGGGTTCAAGGGAACACTGCAACAGTTTTTCGAGCATCTGCGAACCAGCCCGCAATATTATCATATGACGCGCGAGGCCTATCTGGCCGAAGTCGATGCGCGCACCAAGGCGATGGAAGCGCGGCTTCCGGCCTTTTTTAACACGCTGCCCAAGGCGGCGCTGCAGGTGAAGGCGGTCGAGGCGTTTCGCGAGAAATCGGCGGGCAAGGCGTTTTACCAATCGCCGTCGCCCGACGGATCGCGCCCCGGCACCTATTATGTGAACCTATACGACCTGCGCGACATGCCCAAAACCGAGCTGGAGGCGCTGGCTTATCATGAAGGCGTTCCGGGGCATCATTTGCAGCGCGCGGTGCAGACCGAGCTGACCGGCCTGCCGCCCTTCCGCCGCTTCGGCGGCTTCACCGCCTACACCGAAGGCTGGGGTCTTTATACCGAGGAGCTCGCCAAGGACATGGGCTTCTACACCGATCCCTACAGCGATTTCGGGCGGTTGGGCATGGAGCTGTGGCGTGCGTGCCGCCTCGTCGTCGATACCGGCATCCACGACAAACGCTGGAGCCGCGAGCAGGCGATCAAGTACCTCAAGGACAACACCCCCAACCCCGAAGGCGACATCGAAAAGGCGATCGAGCGGTATATCGTCTATCCGGGGCAGGCGACTGCCTATCTGATTGGCAAGCTCAAGATCATGGAATTGCGCGGCCGCGCGCAGACGGCGATGGGCGCAAAGTTCGACTATCGCGCCTTTCACGACGTCGTCCTGAAATCCGGCCCCGTGCCGCTCGATGTGCTCGAACGGCGGGTCGACGCTTGGATCGCTGCACAAAAAAGCTAATTAAAAAACAAAGTTCGCGCTTGACGCGCAGGGATGAAACGCAAATGATTTGTTCCAGATAACAAGGCAACCTGGGGAAAGGTTGCCACGGTCTGGGTTCGTCATGTCAGAAGCATCATCCTCGCGCGTCGGCGCGGACGGCAGCGCGCCGTTCGAACTTCACTATTTTCCGCCCGATCCCGATCTGGCAGACATGGTGTCGAGTTTCTATTTTGCGCGCCTCAACATGCCGAAATTCGACGAATATGAACGCGCCGACCGGCCGCAGTTCCGCTTCGTGACCAATGCCGACGGCGAATATGTCTTTGCCGATGGGCATCGCACGACGGTGACGCGCGCCATCATCATCGGCCCGACGAGCGGACGAGTGCGCGCGATCAGCAATTGTCCGGCGCAATTGTTCGGGTTTGGCATGTTGCCCGCAGGATGGGCAGCGCTGATGGGCGACGACGCGGAAAAGCTGACCGACCGCGCGATCGACGCGACCAGCCGTTTCGGGCCGTGGATCGAGGAGGTGGCGAGCGCGCTGGAACAGGCGGCGGATGTCGAGGCGCGGCTGGTCATCGGCAATAATTTCGCCCGCGAGGTGCTGACCCGCGGCGAGGCACCGCCGTTGTGGTTCATCCGCACCGTCGACGAGTGGCTGACCGCGTCGCCCTCCCCCCAGGTTCCCGACCTCGTCGACGCCACCGGCATGTCGATCCGCTCGGTCGAGCGGATGACCAAACATTATTACGGGCTGTCGCCGCGGATGCTGGCGCGCAAATATCGCGCGGTGCGCGCCGCATCGGCGCTGGCGCGCGGCGAAGGGCTCGATTCGGCGCAGCTCGGCGACGCCTTTTACGACCAGTCGCATTTGATCCGCGAGATCAAGCGTTTCGCCGGGGCGACGCCGGGGCAGCTCGGCAAACCGACCACCTACACCGAAGCAACGACCAAGGGGCGCAAGCAGCTGGCCGGCAAGGTCAGTCCGATGGTGTCCGAAACCTGAAGCAGCGGCCTGCGGCGCGCGCGACCGATTCTGTCTCGGAATGGGTCAGATCGATCATCATCAAAATGCGATCCAAGCCGTTTTTGGCGTTTCCGTCCAATCGCGAATCATCGCACCGGCATAATTCAGCCTTGCGACCCAGAAGAGCTCATCCTCTGACGAGGACTGAGACCTTCATCTCGGCACTCATTTGGCTCCGGCCAAGTGGGTGCCTTTTTTTTGGCGCAGCTTTTCTATCACCGCGTCCAAAGGGGCTTGCTTGCGCCGCGAGGACGGCGTGGCTATATAAGTGGAGTAATTTACTCCAGTTAAGAATCATTCGCAATTTGCGGACGATCGAGAGTCCAATAGTCCCAATGCGCCTGTCCAACCTTGCCGATTATGCCGTGGTGCTGATGAGCGCCGCCGCTCGCCAGTGCGGGTCGGTGCCGTTGCACGCCGCGATGCTGGCCGAACAGACGGGGATTCCCGGGCCGACAGCGCAAAAGCTGGTGAGTGGTCTCGCCCGCGCTGGCCTGCTCGTCGCCTCGCGCGGCAGCGGCGGCGGCGTGCGCCTCGCGCGGCCCGCGGCGGCGATCAGCGTCGCCGACATTATCGAGGCGGTCGAAGGACCGATCGCGCTGACCGCGTGCGTCGCCGAGGGACGGCATGACTGCTCGCTGGAAGGCAGCTGCAAGGTGCAGCCGCATTGGGGCGTCGTCAACGGCGCGGTGCGCGGGGCGCTGGCGGAGATCAGTTTGGCAAGTTTGACCGTCGCCCCCGCGAAGGCGGGGGGCGCTGGAGATTCTATGCCAGCGACGCAGAGCAAACCGACAGCGGCCCCCGCCCTCGCGGGAGCAACGAGTTAGAGATATGACCGAAAACACCGAACTCCCCGTGAAAGACCAGGCGGCGCATGATGCCGCGGCAAAGGTTGCCGACTATGAGCATGGCTGGTCCTCGACCATCGAGACCGACTTCGCGCCCAAGGGGCTGACCGAGGATACGGTCCGCTTCATTTCGGCAAAGAAGAACGAGCCCGAATGGATGCTCGACTGGCGGTTGAAGGCGTTCCGGCACTGGCAGACGATGGAGACGCCCGACTGGGCGAAGCTCAACGTGCCGCCGATCGATTACCAAGATGCGTACTATTACGCGGCGCCTAAGCCGAAGCCCAAGCTCGGTAGTCTCGACGAGGTCGATCCCGAAATCCTTGAGGTCTATAAAAAGCTCGGTATCCCGATCGAGGAGCAAAAGGTGCTCGCGGGGGTCGAGGGCGCGCGCAAGGTCGCGGTCGACGCGGTGTTCGACAGCGTCAGCGTCGCGACGACCTTTCGCGAGGAACTCAAGCGCGCCGGCGTGATCTTCCTGTCGATCAGCGAGGCGATCCGCGAGTATCCCGAGCTGGTGAAAAAGTGGCTCGGCAAAGTCGTGCCGATGCACGACAATTATTTTGCAACCTTGAACTGCGCGGTCTTTTCCGACGGCACCTTCGTTTATGTGCCCGAAGGCGTGCGCTGCCCGATGGAGCTCAGCACCTATTTCCGCATCAACGCCGAAAATACCGGGCAGTTCGAGCGGACATTGATCATCGCCGACAAGGGCGCTTATGTCTCCTATCTCGAAGGCTGCACCGCGCCGATGCGCGACGAAAACCAGCTCCACGCCGCGGTCGTCGAACTGGTGACGCTCGACGATGCCGAAATCAAATATTCGACGGTGCAAAACTGGTATCCCGGCAATGCCGAGGGGCTGGGCGGCATCTATAACTTCGTCACCAAGCGCGCGCTGTGCCAGGGCAAGCGCAGCAAGGTGTCGTGGACGCAGGTCGAGACCGGCAGCGCGGTGACGTGGAAATACCCCAGCTGCGTCCTCAACGGCGACGACAGCGTCGGCGAATTCTATTCGGTTGCGGTGACGAACAATTACCAGCAGGCCGACACCGGCACCAAGATGATCCACAATGGCAAGCGCACGCGGTCGACCATCGTCAGCAAGGGGATCAGCGCGGGCAAGTCGAACAACACCTACCGCGGCATCGTGCGCGTCGCACCCAATGCCGAGGGTGTGCGAAACTTCACCCAGTGCGACAGCCTGCTGCTGGGCTCGCTCAGCGGCGCGCACACGGTGCCATACATCGAAGTCCGCAACCCGACCGCGACCGTCGAGCATGAAGCGACGACGAGCAAAATCTCGGATGACCAGCTGTTCTACGCAATGCAGCGCGGGCTGAATGCCGAGGAATCGGTGGCGCTGATCGTCAACGGCTTTGCCAAGGAAGTGCTGCAACAGCTGCCGATGGAGTTCGCGGTCGAGGCGCAGAAGTTGCTGGGGATCAGCCTGGAAGGAAGCGTGGGATAATGCGCCTTGGTTTGGTAATTCCAGCGTGCTTGAGCTTGGCGCTGCTGTCGGCGTGCGGCGACGCTGGTTCGGCGAACGACGGCGGCTTGCTCGACACAGCGACGCTTGTCGAGCAATTGCCGCCGGAGGTTCGCGGTTCGGTCACCTCTTATGAGCGTGATCTGTTGAACGCCGCCGCCAGCTACAAAGCTGAATTCGGCCATTGGCCGGTCAGTTTTGCCGACGTTGCATCGGTGGCCGGTGCGCGCGAGGTGGCCGTCAACGTCCTGGCCGACGGCATTGGCGAACAGGTTCCTTTTTCCAGCCGCGAAACGGCGGAAAAGGCCGCCAACGCCATCATCGGCGCTGCCGAGCGGCGAATTTTGGATCAGATGAAAGCGCAAGATGCACGAAACTGAGCATCTCGCGGCTGTCGTGGGGGCCAAGCCAGTTGTGGTAGGGAAAGCGATTTCCGCTGCGCTGTCATATATGCCCCGAATTGAGACAATTCGCGCTGGATTCCAACGCAAGGTCGCGGCGAACGGGCCTGAATTAACTATAATTTCTGCCAGTCCGCATCCGGGGACATGGGAAATCACGCCCTTGTCATATTCTCGTCATCGGTTCGATTCGAACGGGAGGCGGGACGATGGCACGCGGTTTGGAATTCAACTGGTCGGACGCCGATCTGGTCGTGCATCCGGTGCAGGCGGTGACCGCCTATCCGACGCATCAGGGCGTCGTCATCCGGCAGCAGAAAAAATCGGAACGCGATCGCGACGAGGTGATCACGGTGCCGCATCACGCGGTGACCATGCTGATCCGCCGGCTCCAGTATCTGCAGAACACCAGCGTGATCAGCGTCGAAGAAGTCGCCAATTCGGAACTGGCGGAAATCTTCGCCGCCGAATAACCGCGCTGCGGCCCCGGCCCTTCGCGGGCCTTGCGCACCTCATCTGCCACCCACAGCACCTGCCCAACGTCGGCGCACCAATCGGCGCGCGCCGCGTTGCTTCATCCTGCCTGAAAGTCTGACATGCTGACGATTGAAAACCTGCACGCCACCGTCGCCGACAAGCCGATCCTGAAAGGCCTGTCGCTGACCATCCACGCGGGCGAAATTCATGCGATCATGGGGCCGAACGGCGCCGGCAAATCGACACTGTCTTATGTCCTTGGCGGACGGCCTGGTTATGACGTGACCGACGGGTCGGCGACCTTTGACGGCGCCGACCTGCTGGACATGGAACCGCACGAGCGCGCCGCGGCGGGACTGTTCCTGGGCTTCCAATACCCGGTCGAGATTCCCGGCGTTTCCAACGTCCAATTCCTGCGCGAGGCGCTCAACGCCCAGCGCCGTGCGCGCGGTGAGGAACCGCTGTCGGGCGGCGAGTTCCTGAAGGTCGCGCGCGAGAAAGCCGCGCTGCTCAAGATGGATATGGACATGCTCAAGCGCCCGGTGAACGTCGGCTTTTCGGGCGGCGAGAAAAAGCGCAACGAGATGGTGCAGATGGGGATCATCGATCCCAAGCTGGCGATCCTCGACGAGACCGACAGCGGTCTCGACATCGATGCGCTGCGCACCGTCGGCGACGGGATCAATGCGATCATGCGCCAGCCCGGCAAGGCGGTGCTACTGATCACCCACTATCAGCGCCTGCTCGACTATGTGAAGCCCGATTTCGTGCATGTGCTGGCCGCCGGGCGGATCGTGAAGTCGGGCGGGCCCGAACTGGCGCGTGAGCTGGAAGAACATGGTTATGCGGAGATTGCGGCTTGACCACGAGCGCCCTCCCCTCGCGCCGCGATGAAGCCTGGCGCTACGCCGACATCGACGCAGTCACTGCTGCCTGGCCGCTGCCCGCGCCGGATAGTATCGTCGTGCCCGCCGGCGGGCGCTTCGCGCGGGCGATCGTGCAGGATGTCGGCGGCGTCCAGCAGATCGCGATGAGCATCGGCAAGGGCGCGGTTGCTTCGCTCCATGTGCTCAACGTCGGCGGCGCCTATGGGCGCATCGAACTGGCGGTGACGCTGCACGAAGGCGCCGACTTCCACCTGGGCGCGGCACAGATCGGCGGCGGTGAACAGAATCTCGAGATCGTCACCACGGTGACCCATGCGGAACCCGGCGCGACGTCGCGGCAGGTGGTGCGGTCGGTGCTCGGCGGCACCGCGACCGGGACCTATCTGGGCAAGGTCGCGGTCGCGCGCAATGCGCAGCAGACCGACAGCGCGCAGGATGTGAAGGCGATGCTGCTCAACCGCAGCGCCACCGCCAACGCCAAACCCGAGCTCGAAATCTATGCCGACGATGTGAAATGCGCGCATGGCTGCGCGATCGGCGAATTGGACGCGATGGCCCTTTACTACCTCCAATCGCGCGGATTGCCGCCGAGCGAGGCGAAGAAGCTGATGTTGCAGGCCTTTGTCGCGGGGGTGTTCGACGGCGCGGAGGACGAGGCGCGATTGCAGCAACTGGCGCTGGCGAAGCTGGGGGAATTGGTGTGAGCGCCCTCACCTCCCCGTTTGTCCCGAGCGAAGTCGAGGGACGTGAAGCCCGGCGCCAGTTTGGCTCGACTGCGCTCGACACGAACGGAATCCGGGGGCATTTTCCGGGTCTTGCCGACAATTGGCACTATCTCGATACCGCCGCGACCGCTCAGAAGCCGCAGGCCGTCATCGACGCCACCGTCAACGCGATGGGCCGCGATTATGCGACCGTGCATCGCGGCGTTTATGCGCGTTCGGCCGACATGACGCTCGCCTATGAGGCAGCGCGGCGGCGGATTGCGGCCTTTGTCGGTGCCCGCGAGGATCAATGCGTGTTTGTGCGCGGGGCGACCGAAGCGATCAACCTCGTCGCTTACTCGCACCCGCGCAAAGGCCGCGTGCTGCTGTCGATGCTGGAACATCACAGCAATATCGTGCCGTGGCAGTTGGCGGGTTGGCAGGTCGATGTGTGCCCGCTCACCGCCGACGGGTGCATCGACCTCGACGCGGCGGGAAAGCTGTTGACGCCCGAACACACCATGGTCGCCTTTGCCCATGTGTCGAACGTGCTCGGCAGCCCGCTCGACGTCGCGCGCGCTGCCGCGTTGGCGCACCGCGTCGGCGCCGAATTGCTTATCGACGGCTGCCAGGCGGTGCCGCGGCTGCCGGTCGATGTCGCCGCGCTCGGCTGCGACTATTATGTGTTCTCGGGCCACAAACTTTATGGCCCCACCGGCATCGGCGTGCTGTGGAGCGACAAGCTCGACAGGCTGTCGCCATGGCAGGGCGGCGGGTCGATGATCGACCGAGTGACGTTCAACAAGACGACCTACGCCCCCGCCCCGACGCGGTTCGAGGCGGGAACGCCCGCGATAATCGAGGCGATCGGGCTGGCAGCGGCGGTCGATTATGTCGAGGCGATCGGCGTCGAGGCGATCCACGCACATGAAGCGGCGCTGGTCGGCACGCTGCGCGAGGCGCTGGCGCGGCGGAACAGCATCACGCTGTTCGGCCCTGAAAACAGCGCCGGAATCGTCAGTTTTGCAATGGCGGGGGTTCATCCGCACGACATCGGCACTATCTTGGACGAAAGCGGGGTCGCGATCCGCGCCGGGCACCATTGCGCCCAGCCGCTGATGGACCATCTGGGCGTGTCCGCGACGGCGCGCGCGAGTTTTGGCATGTACAGCAATGACGATGATGTGGCGGCGCTGATCGATGGCCTGTCGCGCGTCGAGAGGATTTTCGGATGAGTGAGGATCGGATGATCAAGGTGGAAGAAGTCACCAGCGTCGAAGCACCGCCCAAGGCGCGCGTCGAGGACGTCGAGACGGCCCCGGCGAAGCTCGAGCGCAAGCGCGACTATCTCGAAGGCTTCCTGGCCGCCAAGCCCGCGGCGGTGGACCCGCATGGTGTCGGCGGCGACCTGTATGAAGCCGTGATCAACGCGCTTAAGGATATTTACGACCCCGAGATCCCGGTGAACATCTATGACCTTGGCCTGATCTATAACGTCGAGATCGACGAAGGCCATGCAGTGGTCACGATGACGCTGACGACCCCGCATTGTCCGGTCGCGGAATCGATGCCCGCAGAGGTCGAACTGCGCGTCGGCGCGGTGCCTGGGGTCGGCGATGCCGAAGTCAATCTGGTCTGGGATCCGCCGTGGTCGCCCGCGAATATGAGCGACGAAGCACGGCTTGAGTTGGGAATGCTCTGATGACTGAAACCAAAACCCGCACTCGCCCCGCCGCGGTCACGCTGACGCCCAACGCCGAAGCGCGCGTCGCGGCGCTGATGGCGGCGGCCCCCGACGGCGCGATCGGGGTCAAGCTGTCGACCCCGCGCCGCGGTTGTTCGGGGCTCGCCTATTCGGTCGATTATGTGACCGACGAGCAGAAGTTCGACGAGAAGATCGAAACCCCTGGTGGCATTTTCTACATCGATGGCGCGTCGGTGCTGTACTTGATCGGCAGCGTCATGGACTGGGTCGAGGATGATTTTGCGGCCGGCTTCGTCTTCGAGAATCCGAACGCGAAGGGTGCCTGCGGCTGCGGCGAAAGTTTCACCGTCTGATCAGCGGCAGACCGACCACCCCGCCGTTCGTACCGCCATGTCGAAATGGAAATGGTCGGCATGGGCGGCATTATAGTCGGGTGACAGCACGGTGCTGAACAGGTCGCACGACCCGTCGCGGACATCGTGGAGAAACTCGCGGCGGACATCGGCGTCGGTCCAGTCGTCGATCAACGAAATGCGCGTCCCGTCGGCCAGAACGAATGCCGAAATATCGATCGCATTGGCGGTCGAATGTTGGCTTTGCGTCTGCCCGCCGCGGATGGCCCGGCAATTGTAGCTGCCCAGATTTTCGAGCGCGACGACCCGCTGCCCGAAATGCTTCTGCGCCATGGGCTGGACGACATCGCGATTCCATAGCGCCATCGCGATGGTCACGGCGCAACCCGGCGCGGCGTTGGCGGGGCGCGTCGTCGGCACAAATTTGTCGCCGGTCAGCACCAGCCGCTGCTCGGCGCGGCACACCCCTTCGCCCACCACCGGCCGCCGCAGATAGCGCGCACCGGCACGATCGAGCGCCGCGAAACAGGCGCTGGTGTCGCCGACCAGCCCGACCAGCTTGCGATGCGTCGCCCAGCCCTGTGGATGCGCGATCTCGAACCGGGCGGTCGGAATATGTTCGGGATGATCGCGCACCCACTGCATCCCGCGGATCGCGCCGAGGGTCAGCAGCACTGCGATGCCCAGCCAGATCAGATAGGGTCGAACGCTTTTCATGCGCCCCTATTGGCGCGCCGCGCCGCGCAGCACAATGGCGGTCGCGGGCTGGTCAGACGCAGATCAGGTCGGCCGCACTTTCAGCGTCTCTTCGGTTGGTGCTTCGCTGCCCAATGTCCCGAGTTCGCCCGCGGCGCGCGCCTTACGGCCATAGACGATTTCGAACAACGGCCCCGCCATCACCGTGGTGACGATCGCCATCAGCACCATGATTGCGAACAGCGTCGGCCCGATGATCCCCTTTTGCAGGCCGATGTTGATGATGATCAGTTCCATCAGCCCGCGCGCGTTCATCAGCGCCCCGATGCCGAGCGCAGTGCGATTATCCTCGCCCGCCAGCCGCGCGGCAAGCCAGCACGCGCCAAACTTCGCCGCAATCGACACCAGCAGGATGACGAGCGCAAGTCCCAGCAGCGACAGGCTGTTCACCGTGCTGAGCTGGGTGTTGAGGCCCGAGTAGGTGAAAAAGACCGGCACCAGCAGAATCGTGATCGGCCCGACCTTGCGCTTGATTTCTTCGGTCAGCTTGCCGCGCGGCATACAGACGCCCAGGATGAAGCCACCGAACACCGCATGGATCCCCGCGGCGTCCATCACAAAGGCGCACAGGGCAAACAGCATCAGCACGATCGACAGCATCGTGTCGCTCATCTCGCCGCGCGCCTCGACCGCGCGGCCCAGCGGGATCAACAGCCGCCGTCCGAAAAAATACATGAACGCGGCAAACCCCAACCCGCCGATAATCGCCAACATGGCGATGCCGGGGCCGCCCCCAAAGGTCGCCAGCACGATCGCCAGCACGCACCATGACACCGCATCGTCGAACGCCCCCGCCGTCAGCGTCAGCGTGCCCAGCGACGTGTTCGCCAGCCCGCGTTCGTTGATGATCCGCGCCAGCATCGGAAAGGCGGTGAGCGCGATGCACGCGCCCATGAACAACGTCGCGCTGCCCTGTCCCAGCCCCTCGGCAAACAGGCCGGGGATATCGAGCAGGAACGGCGTGATCAGCGCGGCGAACATGAACGGGGCCACGATCCCGGCCACCGAAACACCGACCGCGCTTTTCGCCTTGGACTGGAAATGGTCGAGCCGCAGCGTCGTGCCGACCAGAAACATGTAGAGTCCGACCCCGACCTGCGCGCCGACATAGAGGATGTTGCGCGTTTCCTTGGGGAATAACGCCGCCTGAAGGTCAGGAAAAATCAGCCCGAATAGCGACGGGCCGAGCAGCACCCCGGCGATCATCTCGCCCACCACTTGCGGTTGGCCGAGGAACTTCTGCGCCGCCCAACCGACGACACGGCAGACCAGCAGGATCACCGCGATCTGCAGGAAGAAGTGGATGCTGTAGTCGGTCGGGGTGTAGCTTTGTGCCGCAGTCACGGCGGGACCATGCGCGCCCAATATGTCGCCGACGGTTTGGAACAGATCGTTCAGCATGTCGGTCATCGCTCACCCTCCCCGCAGCGCCGAGTCGTCGCCCGCCTACCGCTGTTCGCTTGTCTCCCCACGGTCGATGCGGAGCAATCGGGCATACGTATACCGGAATGTGAACGCTAACAATATCGGAAACCGGCGGCGGGCCTGAAAATGTGGGGCAATGGTCCGGTCAGGTCAGCGGGACAAAACTGACCATCAGCCCGTCCTTTGGGCGCGGGATCGGCAGCACCTGCCATTTCGGCTCATAGCCGTCGGCGACGACGATGCGGTGGGTGGTGATGACATGGTGGAAAAAGATCTTTGCCTGCATGTAGGCGAAGTGCAGCCCCAGGCACATATGCGCGCCGCCGCCGAACGGCACCCACGCATATTTGTGCCGCTCGCGCGCGACCTCGGGCGAAAAGCGCATCGGGTCGAACTTGTCGGGCTGCGGCCAATGCTCCTCCATCATATGGGTAAAGGCGGGGCTGACCCCGACCGACGTCCCGGCCGGGATGCGATAGCCACCATATTCGAAATCCTTGAGCGCGCGGCGCGGGAAACTCGGCACCGGGGGGACCAGGCGCAGCGATTCCTTGAACGCCCATTCGGTCATTTCCAGCTCGCCCAGGCTGTTGTGCCCGACGCCTTCGCCCGCCGGCGACACCGCGAGCATCTCTTCGCGCAGCTTGTCCTGCCATTCGGGGTGCTTGGCGAGCATCCACACCATCGAGGTGATCGAGCTGGTGATGGTGTCGTGCGCCGCCATCATCAGGAAGTTCATATGATCGACGATCGCCTCGGCGCTCATATATTCGCCATTCTCGTCGCGGGCGCGGCAGATCTGGCTAAAAATATCCTCGCCTGTCCCCTCGCGACGTTCGGGCACCATGCGCCCGAAATATTCGACCAGATAGGCGCGGCCCTTGGCGCCGCGCCCCATCGCGGTGAACGGCATCGGCACCCGGACGACGCCAATCGACGCCTGCACCATGTCGACAAAGGCCTTATTCACCTTGTCAGCCTCGGGACCGAAGGGGATGCCGAGGAAGCTGGTGGCCGCCAGATCGAGCGTCAGCTTCTTGATCGCCGCATAAAATTGGAACGTCTTGCCGCTCCACGACGCGACGCGGTCCTTGATCCCGTCGTTCAGCGCCTCGGCATAATGGCGCATCGGTTCGGGCTTGAACGCGATCGACAGTATCTTGCGGTCGGCGCGGTGCTTTTCGAAATCCATCAGCATCAGCCCGCGCGGGAACAGCAGGTTGAGCACCGGCCCCCAGCCCTGTTCGGACGAGAAGATTTTCTCGCGGTCGAACATCACCAGCTCGTTCGCTTCGGGACCGTGCAGCGCCACGCTGCGCCCGCCAAAGCTGTTGTTGCGATAGACGCGGCCATATTTCGCGACCATCCGCTGCGTAAAACCGCGATAATCGCCCAGCTGTTCGAGCGTGTTGCCGATCACCGGATAGCCATCCTCGCCTGGGATATGGTCCAGCGCCTCGTCGGGATTACGCGGCAGCCAATGCTGCGTTTCGGGGCCAAAACGGGCTTCGGGCCATTTGATATTGGTCGGCGCGTTCATCGGATCATACCCTCGGTCGTGCTGTTTCGGCCCCATGCGTAACGCACTACTGACAGCGATGCAAGTAACGCCATGGCGCTGCTCCGACACCATTCACCGCAAATTCAACTCGACTCGGGCAGCGTCGCGCCCAAGATGACCGCTAGACCCCGACGCGGCTTTTAAGGAACGCTAATGCCCCTCACGTTCAGGCGCCCCTTGTCCATCGCCCTCGGCGCGATCACGGCGACAACGCTCGGCGGCTGCTATTACGGCGACGTCTATGGCACCAGCTACGCATCGGGCGGCGATTGCGCGGCGCGCTACGGCAGCACCTATTACGACTATGACGGTTATGCCTATGACGACGGCTATGGCTATGATTGCTATGATGCGTCGGATTATGGCGGCGGCTTCGTCAACATCGGCTTTGGCGGCGGCTGGTACGACGATTATTATTACCCCGGTTACGGCCTGTGGATGTTCGACAATTATCGCAACCGGTATCCGCTGCGCGACCGTTACCTGAACTATTGGGGCGGCCGCCGCGCCTGGTGGAAACATCATGGTGGACGCGGCGATGGCCAGCCGGGCCGCCCCGGCGGATGGCACCGCGGCGATAGCGACGGCCGTCCCGGTGATGGACGTCCGGGCCGCCCCGGCGGCTGGAACCGCGGTGACCGCAATGATAGTGATGGCCCTCGCGGGACACGCCCCGGACGCGGGCCCGGCGACGGCAATGGTGGCACACCGCCGGTCAGCGGCAATCCCGGCCGTCCCGATTGGACCAGCGGCCGTCCACGTCCCGAACCGCAAAATGGCGTCGGTCGTCCGCGTCCGATCCGTAACCTGCCTGCGACCGAGCCGGGCGAGATATTTTCGGCTCCGCGACCGGGCGCGGACATCCGGCGCCCCGCGCGCGCCGATCGGCCTGCGCCGGTGGTCCGCCAGCCCCCCACGGCGCAGTCGGCCCCGCCGGTTCGCGCCGCACCGCGGCCCGCCGCAGCCCCGCCGCGCGCTGCCCCGCCGCCCGCCGCGGCGCCTGAACCCCGCCCGGCCCCGGTAAGCCGCGCCGACCGCCAAAACAAGGTACGCGAAGACTAACCTGCCAACACTAGGAAGTGGACGCCGCGGACGGCGATTCGGCTTCGTCTGCCACGCCCGCCGACACCACCGTCGCGGCGACCAGATCGCCGATGACATTGAGCGTCGTGCGGCACATATCGAGGAAGCGGTCGACGCCCAGGATCAGTCCGATCCCCTCAGGTGGGATGCCGACCGACGCCAGGATCAGCGCAATCACCGGCAGCGATCCCGCCGGTACTCCGGCAGTGCCAATGCCGCCCAATATGCAGATCAGCATCACGAAAATCTGCTGCGTCAGCGTCAGGTCGATGCCAAAAAATTGCGCGAGGAAGATCACCGTCACCCCCTCGAACATCGCAGTGCCATTCTGGTTCGCGGTCGCGCCGATGGTCAGCACAAAGCGCGCGACCCGGTCGGGCAGATGCAACCGGTCGTGCGCGACACGCAGCGCGGTCGGCAAGGTCGCGTTCGACGACGCGGTGGCAAAGGCCATGACAAAGGCCTCCTGCGTCTCGCGAAAAAAGGCGACCGGCGATTTCTTCGCCAGTGTCTTCAGGATGATCGGGAACACCACGAACATCTGAAGCGCGAGCGCCAGCAGCACGACCCCGACAAAGGCCGACAGGCGGATGATCAGCTCCCACCCGAACTGCGACGCCAGATTGAACATGAAACAGAAGATCGCGATCGGCGCGAGTTGAATGACCAGCCCGATCAGCTTCATCGCGACGGCGAACACGCCCTCGACCACCGACTTGAGCGCCGCGGTTTGCGGTGTTTGCACCAGCATCAGCCCGACGCCAAAGAACAGCGCGAAGAACATCACCGCCAGCACGTCGTTAGCGCTCATCGCGGCGACGAAATTATCGGGGACGATGGCGACGACGGCGTCCATGCCGGTCTTGGCTTCGCCCGCCCGCTCGGTGATCGCCTTCGCGCCCTCCGCCCCCTCGGCGATCAGGCTGCGCGCCAGCGCCGGATCGACCCCTGCTCCCGGTTGGAGCAGGTTGACGACGAGCAGGCTGACCGCGACCGAAATCGCCGCCACGATTACGGTATAGATCAAGGTGCGGACGCCGATGCTTTTCAGCGCGCGCATCTCGCCCATATCGGCGACCCCGACGATCAGCGCCGACACCAGCAACGGAATGACGAGCATGAACAGCAGGCGCAGGAATATCTGGCCGAGCGGCCCGGTGACATAGGTGGTAATCGCCGCGACCCAAGAAGCGTCGGGCGCGCCATAGTGGACCGCCAGCCCGACAATCAGCCCGGCAAGAAACCCCACCAGCATCCGCCATCGCAACCGGCGCGCGCGCACGGCGTCCCGGTCTGCTTCATCGATCGCGGCGGCCTCGGCCATGGCTCAGCTCCCTTGCTCGCCCCCAATTGGGCGGCCGGAACGCTGACGATTATGCGTTGTCGGCCGCTGGCTTGTTTTCGCCGTCCCCCATGTCATCACGAAGATCGAGCCCGCGGGTTCCATGGTGCGGCGTATGCGCCGGCGCATGCGGCCGTTCGGCATCGGCGGGTTCGGGTACTTCGAGCATACCCTCCCACTTGGTAATCACGCTGGTCGCCACCGCGTTGCCAACGACATTGGTCGCGGTGCGGCCCATGTCGAGGAACTGGTCGATCGCCAAAATGATCGCCACGCCCTCGACCGGCAGGCCGAATTGCGCCAGCGTGCCCGTGATGACGACCAGGCTGGCGCGCGGCACCGCGGCGATGCCCTTGGAACTGATCATCAGCGTCAGCAGGATCAGCACCTGGGTGCTGATCGACAGGTCGATGCCATAAGCCTGCGCGATAAAGATCGTCGCAAAGCTCATATACATCATCGAACCGTCGAGGTTGAAGCTGTAGCCCAAAGGCAGCATGAAGCCCGAAATGCGGCGCGGCACTCCGAACCGGTCAAGCTGTTCGAACATCTTGGGCAGCGCGGCTTCCGACGAGGCGGTCGAAAAGGCAATCAGCAACGGCTCGCGAATATAACGGATCAGCGTCCAGATGCGCTGGCGCAGGAACCCCCAGCCGATCGTCAGCAAGATGATCCACAGCAAGAACAGCGAGATATAGAATTCGACCAGCAGTTCGAAATAGGTCGCGAGGATGCCAAGCCCGCTTTTTGCGACGACATTGGCGATCGCCCCAAACACTGCGAATGGCGCAAAGCGCATCACATAGCCGGTGATCTGCAACATCATTTCGGCCAGCGCGTCGGCGCCGCGTACCAAGGCCGAGCCCTTTTCGCCAATCGCCGACAAGGCGACCCCGGCAAAAATCGAAAAGACCAGGATCTGCAGAATATTGTTCGCCGCCAACGCCTCCAGCGCGTTTTTGGGGAAGATCGACAGGGTGAATTCCCAGGCGTCGAGTTTCTTTACCTCGCCCACCATCTTGGCCGCCTCCGCCGCGTCGGGGATCGGCGCGCCGATGCCAGGCTGGAACAGGTTGACCATGAGCAGGCCGAGCGCGATCGAGATGAAGCTGGCGGTGATGAACCAGATGATCGCGCGCGTGCCGATGCGCCCAAGCGCGCTGCTGTCGCCCATGTTCGCGATGCCGACGACGATCGTCGACAGCACCAGCGGCGCGACGAGCAGCTTGATCAGATTAAGGAAAATGTCGGACAGCAGCTTGAACGTCTTGGTCAGATATTCGAACCACGGTTGGTCAGCGGCCACGCCAATGTGGACCGCGTAACCCACGACCACGCCGAGTGCCATGCCAGCCAATATATACCAAGTCAGCTTGCGGTCCATGCGGCCGTCCCCCTCGAAATTCTTAATGAATGGCGCGCTGTTGCGGACCCGTTATGGGCACCCTTTGAGCCGCCACAGCGCGCATCGTCAAGGGCGCGTCACGTCATGAAAACGACGATGGCGAAACAGGTCGAAACGCCGGTGATGATGTTGAGCGGCACGCCGATCCTGACGAAGTCGATGAAGCGATAATCGCCCGCGGCATAGACGATGGTGTTCGTCTGGTATCCGATCGGCGTCGCAAAGCACGCCGACGCGCCGATCATCAGCGCGATCAGCAATGGCCGCGGATCGACCCCAAGCTCGCTGGCGATCGCCAGCGTCACCGGCGTCATCAACGCCGCAACTGCATTGTTGCTGAGCAGTTCGGACAGGATCAGGGCAAAGAAATAGATACCGAAAATCAGCACCCATGACGGCGCATCGGCAAGCGACGGCTTGACCCAGCCGACCATCATGGCGACCGCGCCGCTGTTCTCTAGCGCCAGGCCGACCGCGAGCATCGCAAAGATCAGGATCAGCACGTCGCCGTCGATCGTCCCCCACGCCTCTTCGCTGTCGATGCAGCGGGTGACCAGGATGACCCCGATCGCGATGATCGCGGCGACGCCGATCGGCAAAATATCGAGCGCGGCGAGGGTGACGACCGATGCCATGCACAGGATCGCGATCCACGCCTTGCTGCGCCGGAACGCCCGCACCTTCGCCAGATCGGCGCCGATCAGATGCGGATTGTCGCGCAGCGCCTCGACCTCGCGCGGGCCGCCCGCGACGAGCAGACGGTCAGCGGGGCGGATGCGGACGCTGGCCAGGTCCGGCCCGGGCTCGTGCGCGGGCCTGTCGAGGCCGATGATCCGCGCGCGGATTTTCTGCAGAAACGGAATGTCGATCAACCGCTGACCGATCGCCGGGTGGTTCGATGCGACCATCGTTTCGACGACCATGTCGCCTTCGGCCGCTTCGCCGCTGCCGATGCCGAGCCGGAAACGCCCCTGTTCGCGCCACGTCATCAGGCTGGCGCCGTCGACACGGACGATCAGCCGGTCACCGGGGGCGAGAATCCAGTGTTCCAGATCGCTGCCATGAACCACCGCCGATGCGCGGCGGATGCCGACGATCCGCCCCGACCGCGGCAGGTCACCGAATGCCTCGACTGTCATGCCGACCAGTTCGTCGTCGTCATCCAGCACCAGTTCGGTCAGATATTGATGCGCGTCGTGCGTCCCCGCCGGTCCCTTGACCGGCTTGTCCGACGGCAACAGCCACCACATCAGCGCCAGGCCGACCATGCCCGACGCCGCGGTGACCAGTCCGATCGGGGTAATCTCGAAAATCCCGAAGCGTTCCATGCCCGCATCGCGCACGATGCCGTCGACGACCAGATTGGTCGAGGTGCCGATCAGGGTCAGCGTCCCGCCGAGCACCGCGGCGATCGACAGCGGCATCAACAGTTTTTTGGCGCTCACCCCAGTCACTTCGGCGAGCTTGAGCATGATCGGCAACAGCACGACGACGACCGGGGTGTTGTTCAGAAACGCCGATGCAACCAGTGCGCCGACCAGCACCTCGGCGATCGCAAGGCGTGGATATTTTTCGGCGCGCTTCATGATCGCATCGGCGACCCGCTGAATCACCCCGGTGCGGATCAGCGCCCCCGACAGCACAAACATCGCGCCGATGACGATCGGCGCCGAGTTCGAGAACACCGAATACACCGCGTCGCCATCAAGGATGCCGAGCGCGAGATAGATGCAGGCACCGACGACCGCGATCACCGTCGCGGGCAGGCGTTCCAGCATGAAGCCAACAAAGATGCCGATCAGAATGATCAGCGCGATGACAGCCTGGTGCGTTTCGATGAACGTGCGGATAAACTCCATTACCGTCGCATCACTCGCATTGCGCGCGGTGGAGCAGTTTGTGATCGGCCAGCACAAGCGCCATCATCGCCTCGACCACCGGAGCGCCGCGGATACCGACACAGGGATCGTGACGGCCCTTGGTAACGATGTCGGCGGCCTCGCCCGCCCGATTGATCGTCGGCACCGGGGTCAGGATTGAGCTGGTCGGTTTGAACGCGACGCGGACGACGACGGGCTGGCCCGTCGAGATGCCGCCGGCGATGCCGCCCGCGTTGTTGGACAGGAAATCGGGACGGTTGCTGCCGTCGGTGGCGGGGCGCATCGGGTCGGCATTTTCTTCGCCGCGCAGCCGCGCCGCGGTGAAACCCGCGCCAATCTCGACGCCCTTGACCGCATTGATCCCCATCATCGCGGCAGCAAGGTCGCTGTCGAGCTTGGCATAGATCGGGGCGCCCCAACCCGCCGGAACGCCGCTCGCGGCACATTCGATGACCGCGCCGAGCGAACTGCCCGCCTTGCGCGCGGCATCCATCAGGCCTTCCCAACGCTGCGCCGCGGCAGGATCGGGACAGAAAAAGGGATTGCGATCAATTTCTTCGAGGTCGAAGTTCGCAGGGTCGATCGCATCGCCGCCGATTTCGGCAACCCAGGCGTGGATTTGCACTTCGGGGATGACCAGCCGCGCGACGCCGCCCGCCGCGACCCGCGCCGCGGTCTCGCGCGCGCTCGACCGCCCGCCACCGCGATAGTCGCGGATCCCATATTTGGCATCATAGCTATAGTCGGCGTGGCCGGGGCGGTAGGCCTGCGCGATCTCGCCATAATCCTTCGACCGCTGATCGACATTGTCGATCAGCAGGCTGATCGGGGTGCCGGTGGTCTTGCCTTCGAAGGTGCCGGAAAGAATGCGGACCTGATCGGGTTCCTGGCGCTGCGTCGTGTGGCGCGACTGGCCGGGGCGGCGTTTATCGAGGAACGGTTGAATGTCGGCTTCGGACAAAGACAGCCGCGGCGGGCAGCCGTCGACGACGGCACCCAGCGCAGGGCCATGGCTCTCCCCCCAAGTCGTGAAGCGAAGAACGCGCCCGAAGCTGTTGAAACTCATCTTCCCCGCGCCACCCTGTCCATAAATTCGATCCGGTTGCCAAAAGGGTCTTCGGTAAAAAAGCGATAGCGCCCATCGACCGGACTGTCATCTTCGGTCGCATGGCCAGCCGCTTCGATCCGGTGCCGCAGCGAGACCAAGTCATCAGTCGCCAGCGCAACATGCGCTTTTTTCGCTGCGCGAAAATCGGCCTCAACCCCAACGTGCAATTGCTGCGCGCCGATCTGGAACCAGCATCCCCCGCGCGCCGCCATCTCCGGCGGCTTCGCCAGTTCAGTCAGACCCAGGACCACGCCATAAAAAACCCGCGCTGCTTCCTCTCGGCCGACCGGAATCGCTATCTGGACATGGTCAAGGGCGAGATCGAACATCACACCAACGCAATGTCCGGCGCATCTTCCTGCTTCATCCCGACCGTATGGTATCCTGCATCGACATGATGCGTCTCGCCGGTAACCCCTGACGCCAGATCGCTGAGCAGATACAGCGCCGAACCGCCGACATCGTCGATCGTGACGTTGCGGCGCAGCGGCGCATTATGCTCGTTCCATTTCAGGATCAGGCGAAAATCACCGATGCCCGATGCGGCCAGCGTCTTGATCGGCCCCGCCGAAATCGCGTTCACGCGCACCCCCTGCGGCCCATAATCATTGGCAAGATATTTGACGCTGGTTTCCAGCGCCGACTTTGCGACACCCATGACGTTGTAATGCGGGATAACCTTTTCAGCGCCATAATAGCTGAGCGTCAGCATCGACCCGCCGCCCTTGCCGGTTTCGGGATCGAACGGCGTCATCATCGCCGCCGCGCGCTTCGCTACCGCGGTAAAGCTGTACACGCTGATGTTCATCGTCATCAGGAAGTCGTCGAGCGTCACATCGGCATAATGGCCGCGCAGTGCCTCCTTGTTGGTGTAGCCGATCGCGTGAACGACGAAGTCGATCGTCGGCCAGCGGTCGCTCAGCGTTGCAAAGGCCGCGTCGAGGTTGTCCATGTCGGCGACGTCGCAATCGATCAGGAAATCGCAGCCGAGTTCGTCGGCGAGCGGCTTCACCCGCTTCAGCATCACGTCACCCTGGTAGGAAATCGCGAGCTCAGCGCCATGCGCGTGCAGCGCCTTGGCGATGCCCCACGCCAGCGACTTGTCGTTGGCGAGCCCCATGATCAGCCCGCGCTTGCCCTTCATCAGACCCGTCATTGTTCTTCTCCGGCCTTTGCCAATATTACATCGTCGATGCGCCCAATAGCGTCGTGGCCCAAATCCTCAACCTCGACGAGCGCGGCGTTGAGTTCGGCGCCCATCACCATACCCAATCCGACCAGATAGAAAAAGAACAGCGCGACCATCACACCCGCCAGACTGCCATAGGTCGCGTCATAGCTGAGCAGGCTGGCAAGCAGCGGCGGCAGCGCGAGCGTAACGCCGATCCACCACAGCGTGGTGAACAGTGCCCCCGGCCATTTCGGGCATTGCTTGAGCCGCCGGTATTTCGACGGGGTGAGGCTGTAGAACAGCATATAGATGGCGAGGAACAGGCCCAGCCCCGACACGCCGCGCGAAATCGCGACCACACCGACCGCCTGATATTGTTCGGGTAGTACGCGGCTGACGAACTGTTCGACCCCGACGATCAGCACCTGCATGCTGAACGACAGCAGCATCAGCACGACGGCGCCGGTGATGATGCCGATCGACAGCAGCCGGTAATGGAAAAAGCCCTTGCTGAAATGGGTTCCATAGGCGCGGCGCAAGATGTCGCGCACCGTTTCGATCAGGCTGCCCACGGTCCACAGCGCGACCAGCGCGCCGAGCCAGAGAAAAATTCCCGTGCGCGCGCTCATCACTTCACGGATCGGGCCTGACAAGGCACTGGCGACCGACGGCGGCATGGTCGAGAACACCGCCTCGATCGCCGCCTCGCCGCCGACGCTGCCGCCGATCAGCGAAAAGGCCGCGGCGAGCAGGATGAAGAAGGGAAACAGCGCGATCAGCGCCAGATAGGCAAGATTGCCGGCGTGGATAAAGCCGTCGGTATAGGTGCCAACGACGACGCGGCGGACGATATGAAAGGCGCGGGTGCCCGGGCCGAGCCGCTGGCGCCCGGCATCGAAAACCCCCTGCGCCCGCGCGCGCAGCTTGATCCGCTTGGCGCGTTCGGCGCGCGCTTCGGGCGAATGCGGCGAGTGCCCCTCGGCCAGAAACTCCTTGCCGACCTCTTCGGCGACCTGTCTGGCCAGCGCGTCGGCCGCCTGTTGGTCAGTCGCGTTAGTCACGCATCACACGCCAAGGTCGGCCCGCACCGCGCGCGGATCGGTCCAGCCGCCGAGCAGCGCGACCAGCGCATCGTCATCGGCGGGCAGATCGATCATCAATCGCACCAGCTGGTCACCGCGGCCGCCGCCCTTCTCGCTGAATCCCTTGCCCTTCAACCGCATGACCTTGCCCGACGTCGATCCGGCGGGGATCGACAGCATCACCGGGCCATCGACCGTCGGCACCTTGACCTTGGCGCCCTTGACCGCCTCGTCCAGCGTCACCGGCAGGTCGAGGCGGATGTTGGCGCCCTCGCGCACGAAAAACGGATGGTCCTTGACCGTGATCGTCACGATGCCGTCGCCGGTGCCGCCGGGCCCCGCCTGCCCCTTGCCCGCCAGGCGCATCTGGGTGCCGGTTTCGACCCCGGCGGGCAGCTTCAGGTCGATGGTGCCGCCATCGGCCAGCGTGATCCGCTGCGGCGCCCGCGTTGCGGCATCGACGAACGACACCGCCAGACGATAGGCGACGTTGGCGCCCTTCTGCGGCGGCGCGCTGCGCCCGCCAAAGCCGCCAAATCCGCCGCCCGCTGCGGCGCCACCGCCGCGCCCGAACAGACCTTCGAAAATGTCGCCGAAGTCGGCGCCCTCGTTGCCAAAGCCGCTGAACCCGCCCGGCCCGCTCCGCTGATCGCCGCGAAACCCACCGCCGCCGCCATAGCCGAACGGCATCGCCGGATTGCCGTCGCCGTCGATTTCGCCGCGGTCGAACTGCGCGCGCTTGGTCTTGTCGGACAATATGTCATACGCCCGCGTGACCTCGGAAAATTTCTCCGACGCCTTCGGGTTGTCCTTGTTCTTGTCGGGGTGCAATTCCTTGGCGAGTTTGCGGTAAGCGGATTTTACCTCCGCTTCGCTCGCGTCCTTTGCGACGCCCAGGGTGGAATAGGGATTGGCCATTTTGTTCCTGTAGCCCGATAAGTGATTGGCCGGGAAGGCCCGATTGCGCGTCGATGTGGTAATGTGTCGCAGCGCGGTCAAGTTCCGCCTTTCGTGCGGCCCTGCGCCGCAGTATGAACGCGCTCATGACAGATGATCCCTTCGCCCTGTTCGACGGCTGGTTTACCGAAGCGCGCGCCAGCGAACCCAATGACGCCAATGCGATGGCGCTGGCGACTACGACCGCCGATGGTCACCCGTCGCTTCGCATGGTGCTGCTCAAGAGGCATGGCGCCGACGGGTTTGTCTTCTACACAAATCTCGACAGCCGCAAGGGCGGCGAGCTAGCGGCAAACCCGCATGTCGCATTGCTGTTCCACTGGAAATCGCTGCGGCGCCAGATCCGCATCGAAGGGCCGGTGAGCCCCGTCGATGACGCGATCGCAGACGCCTATTTCGCGACGCGCGGCCGCGACAGCCAGCTTGGCGCCTGGGCCAGCGACCAGTCGCGCCCACTCGCCGACCGCGCAACTTTCGAGGCGCGCTTCGCCGACATCCAGGCGCGCTTCGACGGACAGGACGTCCCCCGGCCGCCGCGCTGGTCGGGCTGGCGAGTGACCCCTGCCGTGATCGAATTCTGGCAGGACCGCGCCCATCGGCTGCACGAACGCACCCTGTTCACCCGCACCGGCAATGGCTGGTCGAGTGGGATGCTCTACCCATGAGCGCGGCACGGCGCCTGCCGATGAGCCAGGTCGATGCCTTTGCCGACCGCGCCTTCACCGGCAACCCGGCGGCGGTGATGCCGCTCGAGGAATGGCTGGGGGACGGCGTGTTGCAGGCGATCGCGGCCGAGAACAACCTGGCCGAAACCGCCTTTCTGGTGCCTGACGAAAGCGGCGAGGCCGATTATGAGCTGCGCTGGTTCACCCCAACGGTCGAGGTCGCGCTGTGCGGCCATGCGACGCTGGCCAGCGGTCATGTGCTGTTGTCGGCGGCGCCATGGCGGCAGGACATGCGCTTTCGCACTCGCAAGGCGGGTATTTTGCACGTCGCGCGCGTGCTTGGCGACGACGGCGAGGACGCGGGGTATCGCATGACGCTGCCGGCCTATGCGCCAGCCCCCAAAGCGATGCCCGACATCGTCCGCGCGCTTGGCGGCGATGCGGTCGAAACGCAGTGGCACCCCGGCGGCTATGCGGTCATCGCCTATGCTGACACGGCGAGCGTCCGCGCCCTGGAACCCGATTTCCGCGCGCTCAGGGATGGCGGTGACGTGCTGTATATCGCGACCGCGCCCGGCGATGGCGATCGGTCGGGCGCCGACGTCGTCAGCCGTTGCTTTGCGCCCGGTGCCGGGATCGACGAGGATCCGGTCACCGGATCGGCGCACAGCGTGCTGACCCCCTATTGGGCGGCGCGGCTGGGACGTGGCAGTTTCGCGGCGTATCAGGCGAGCAAGCGCGGCGGTCATGTCGGATGCCGTCTCGACGGCGACATGGTCGAGCTGACCGGTCGCTGCGTCACGACGCTGGTCGGCGATTTCCTGCTATAAAGCGGCGGTCAGGTCGGCCAGATGGCGACGCAGCGCCGGGAATTGCTCGCTTTTCGTCACCCCCAGCCGGACGATCGTCACCCGCTGCGACGGCGACACGATGATGTACTGGCCCTGATGGCCGATGCATGCGAACAGGTCGTTGGGGCCGCGGTCGGGCCATAGCGCAGGCTGAGCGCCCGCGGGCCGTGCCCGGTTGAGCCAGATATGCCCGCCATAGCCGCGATCATTTGCCGACGGGCTGAGCATGAAGTCCATCCAGCTTTCGGGCAACAGTCGCTGGCCGTTCACCACCCCATGGTTGCGCAGAAATTCGCCGAAGCGGGCATAGTCGCGCGCCGTCGCGTGCATGATCGAGCCGCCGATCATCGTGCCGTTGGCGTCGAATTCGGGGGTCAGGCTGGTCATGCCCAGCGGTTCGACGAGACGGCCGGTAATGAACTCGCGCATCGCGTCGCGCCGCGCCGCCGGGCTTTGCGACGGGGTCAGCGTGTCGGCCAATATGTCCGACAAGATGACGCTGGTCGCCGAGCTATAGTTGAAAATCTCACCCGGCTGCGCCGCCGCAGGTTTCGCTTCGGCAAACCCCGCCATGTCGGCGGCGCCGGGGCCGAACAACATATCGACGGTATCGCCACGCCAGATCGGATCGCCATTTTCGACATGCTCCAGCCCCGCCGACATATGGAGCAGATGCTTGAGCGTGATGGCGCCGCGCGGATCGCCGCTGCGTTGCCAGGCGGCGACCGGGGCGGGTCCGTCGAGCGCCAATTGTCCGTCGGCGACAAGGAAACCGGTCAGCACCGCGGTGATGCTTTTCGCCATCGACCAGCTGATCAGCTTCGTGTCCGGGCCGAACCCCGCGGCGTAGCGTTCATAGATCGGCTCGCCATCGCGCAGCACGAACAGGGCGCGCGTTTCGCCGACGTCCTCGGCATCGACGAACAAGGCGTCGGCGCGCGCCTTGATCGCTGCGGGCAACACCGGCAGCGGTTGCAGCGTTTCGACCGCCGCCACCCCATCGAGCGAGGCACCGAATTTTGGTGTCGGCGACGCTGGCGCGATATTGCCCTGCCCCATCGCTTGCGCCAGCGACAGGGTTCCGAGCATCGCTAGAGCGGCACTTGCCAGCAGCCGTTTTTTCGTGATCATGGGACCAGTGACTAGCACCAACCCGACCAGTCCTTCAACGGGCGAGACGCCGACCGCGGCGGCGCTGCCCGAAACCCCCAACCCGACCTCACCGCGCCCGCGCAAAACGCCGAGCCGCTGGGGCGGATGTCTGCCGTGGCTGATCGTCCTTGCGGTGCTGCTGGCGGGCTTCGCGATCTGGAAATTCCCGTCGTTCAAGGCACAGGCCGAACTCGGGTCCGCCTATGCGGCGCGCGTCGGCTGTTCGTGCCGCTATGTCCAGGGACGTAGTCTGGAGAGCTGCCAGAGCGATTTCGAGCCGGGTATGGAGATCGTGTCGCTGAGCGAAGACCCGGCGACCAAGACGGTCACCGGCAGCGTCCCCTTGCTCGCCTCGCGCAGCGCACGCTATGCCGGCGCGAGCGGCTGTTTGCTGCGGCCCGAAAACTAAGGCACGATCCGCCGCGCCACTAGCGCGACCACCGCCGGGCCGCCGAACACAAGCAACCAGATCCCCGCTTCCTCGGCCCAGCCATAACCGGCGTAGAGCACCCCGACGAGCAGGTTGCCGATCGATACGAGCAGCCACAGGATCAGGAACATCCGCGTCGCCCGAGCCGCGTCGCGGATCGTGACCCGGAAAACGATCAACAGCGCTAGGCCGGCCAGCAACATGACTACGGTGTGCGACATCGTCTATTCCTCCAAGGCGGGCGGCAAAATTGCCGACACATGCCGCCGCCGCCATTCGCCCGGCGACATGCCGAGCTTGCGGCGAAAGATCGCGCACAAATGCGCGTGGCTGGAAAAGCCGGTGGCAAAGGCGATTTCGGCAACCGACAGCGGCCGGTTCATCAGGAACCAGCAGGCGCGGCGCAGCCGCTGGCGCAGCATATATTGCGCCGGGGTGTAGCCCGTCGCGCGCGCGAAATGGACGATCAGGCTGTTGACCGACATGCCTGCCTCAGCCGCCATCTCTTCGACAGTCAGTGACAGTTCGAGCTGGGTCTGGATATACGCCATCAGATCGTTGATCCGCTGGACGACGGCAGGCGATTCCGGACGGACGACCATTCCGTCCAGCGTCTTGGCGAGAATCACGATCAACGGGTCGGCGGCGGCGGCATCCCCGGCGACCAACGCGCGGATCAGCGCCGCCAGCGTCAGGTCATAATGGCCCGCCAGCGCGCGCGTGTTCGGCGACACCGTCAGCCGCGTCACAGGAATTTCAACCGCGACATAGCGAACGCCGCCGCCCTTTGCCTCGCCGTGATAGCGACGCCCGGCGGGGGCCAGCCACATTTCGCCCGGCAGGGGATCGCCCAGCGAGGTGCGATTTTATCGAGCCATGTCTCGAGCCAATGATAGCTTCCCGCCTCATACAGATAGAGGACGTGGACATCGCGTTCGAATGTCCAGTTCGATGGTCCATCGATCCGGTCGACGATCGATTCGACCCTGAGTCCTCCCACGTCCATGACATGAGTATGGCAAGTTGGGGAGAATCTGAAAGCCTGCTATCTGGGCCAAATCTATGGTTAACTCGCCCCTCCAAAATTAACGGAAGGCGGCAGAAAACGGGGGGAAACTGCCGCTCGCAAAACCCTTTCGCATGTCCCCTGACATGCCAAAACAGACCCCCCCCAGGCGGGCGGCAAACATGCCGCCCGCCACCCTTTTTTTCAGGCTAGCAGGAAATAATCGGGTTCAGTTTCCGGTCAGGAATGCGTCCATCGCCGCGTTGACCGCGTCGGGCGCCTCCCATGGCACAAAATGACCGCAGCCCGCGACGGGAACAATTTTCACTGCGGGAACCAGATCGGCTAGCCCGTCGATGTTGCACGGCGGCAGCGCGACGTCGTCGAGCGCCCAGACGACGAGCGTTGGGATGTTAAGTTTGGGAAACGGCATCGCGGGCGGCTCGGCATAAGGCGCGTCCATTGCCGGGACGACCGCGGGCGAGCCGCGATACCAGTTGATCATCGCGCGGCAGGTGTCGCGATCCTCCCAATCTTTCAGCAATCGGGCGATCTCGTCGGGCGGCTGGATACCGCCGCTCGGCACGCGTCCGGCAAAGGCATGGGCCAGAATCCCGGCGATGCCATGGTCTTCGATGATCGCGTCGCTCGCGGGATCGCGGAAAATGCTGATATACTGGCTTGCCGCGCGCTGCTGATCATTGGTGAACAACAGCCGCTGAAAAATCGCCGGATGCGGCGCATTGGCAATGACGGCGCGCGTCACTCGCCCCGACCACGCGGGATGCAGCCCATTCGGCTGGCCGCCCAGCGCCACCCCCCACGCGATCGCCCCGCCCCAGTCGTGACCGACAATCGTAAATTCGCCGACCCCCAGCGCATCGGCGAGCGCGAAGATGTCGGCGATCAATTTGTCGGGGGTGTAGGATTCGGCATCCTGCGGCTTCGACGAACCGCGATAGCCGCGCTGGTCGGGCGCGATGCAGCGAAAGCGGCTCGCGAAATGCGGCAGTTGATAGCGCCAGGTGCGGTGCGATTCGGGAAAGCCGTGCAGAAAGATCAGCGTCGGCGCATCGCGCGGGCCGATGTCGACGACGTCGAGTTCAACGCCGGTCGATAGCTTCACGCGCTGCTGTTCGAAATCACCGATCATCCGCCCCCTCCTTTAGTTTTGTTTCGCAACCAATCTGGCCGGGATCATTGCGGCTGGCAAGTGGGCTCTGCCTTGGGCCGGGCGCGGCAAGCATGGTCGGCTTTGGGGTGGGAAACGGATATTCACCAGATTCGTCATCCCCGCGAAAGCGGGGACCCAGAGCGTGCGTAGGCTAACCCCACCCTAGGTTCCCGCTTTCGCGGGAATGACGAAGTTGTAGGATCCGGAACGTCTAGTTCTGGTAGTTTGCGGCCCCTTATGGATAACTCACCGTCTTCGGAACCTCCGGAATCGGGATGAATTCCTCGCTGTCGCCCGGCACCAAGGGAAATTTGCCATCTTTCCAATCATGCTTCGCCTGATTGATCCGGCCACGCGACGAGCTGACGAAATTCCACCACACATGGCGCGGCGTCGGGAACGCCTCACCGCCAAGCAGCATCACCCGCGCGTCGCTATCGGCGCGCAGCGTCATCGCCTGCCCGGGTTTCAGGATATAGAGGCTGTGGCGATCGAGCCGCTCGCCATCGAGGCTGGCGTCGCCGAGCGCCACCAGCACCGCGCGCTCGTCGGCCTCAGCCTCGATCGGAATGCTTGCACCGGCGTTCATCAGAATGTCGGCATAGATGGTCGCGGCGTGCTGGGTGATCGGCGACATGGCGCCCCACAGGCTGCCCATGATGATCCGCGCCGACACGCCGCCGTCTTCGATCAGCGGCAGATCGTCCTTTCCGACATGCTCGAACGCTGGATCGATTTCCTCCATACCGTCAGGGAGCGCGAGCCAGGTCTGCATCCCCGAGATGCCCGATCCGCTGGCGCGCTCAGCCGCCGGGGTCCGCTCCGAATGGACGATCCCGCGGCCTGCGGTCATCAAATTGCACGCACCCGGACGGATCGTCGCCAAGGTGCCCAGGCTGTCGCGATGCTCGATCGCGCCGTCGAACAAATAGGTCACGGTCGCCAGGTTGATATGCGGGTGCGGCCGCACGTCCATGCCCGCCCCGATGTCGAAATGCGCCGGACCGAATTGATCGACGAAGATGAAGGGACCGACCATCGTGCGTGCTTTGCTGGGCAGCGTGCGCCGCACCTCGAAAGCGCCGAGGTCGTGGGTCGACGGGGTGATGATGTCCATTGTCATTCGCCCGGCGCCGTTGCCTTGATCGCCAGCGCATGGACGCGCTGTCCCGGCAGGTCGCCCAGCGCCTTGTTCACCGCCCGCTGCCGCGCGACGCGATTCTGGCCCGCAAAGCCCGCCCATTCGATGGTCAGGCTGAAATGCGATTCGCCCGATCCGTCGTCGCCGGCGTGGCCATGATGCTGGGCGCTGTCGTTGCTGACCTTGAAGGATGCCCCCGGAAAAGCCCCCGCCAGCAACGCTTCCATCTCGGCCTGCACCTGTCCCATAACCATCTTTGACCCTCAAATCCGTTTGTGCTGAGCTTGTCGAAGCACCGTATTTCCCTATTTAGGAGGAATAACGGCCCTTCGACAAGCTCAGGGCGAACGGACTTTTGGATCATTGCCCTCGTCACCCCGCCCTAACCGCTTCCATGGCCGCATTCCGCGCGACGCGCCGTGCGCCGCGCCCGGATGCCGCGAACCCGGCGAATTTCGCGCCCCGATGGCGTGGACGCGCTCGCCCGACGGGCCGCCGCAATATCGCTGGCTGTGCCTCGACCATGTCCGCGAGTTCAATGCAGGCTATAATTTTTTCGAAGGCATGAACGCCGATCAGATCATGGCGGCGCAATCACCGACCGCTGGCTGGGAAACCGAAAGCCGAACCTTCCGCGCCGCCGGCAGCGCCGACCTGCCGCCGCGCTGGGCCGATTTCAAGGATCCGATCGACGCGCTGGGGGCGCGCTTTCGCCAGCGGATGGACGAAGCGCGGCGCGAGGCGGCCAACCCCGCGCTGACGCGCGAGGAACATGCCGCAATGCAATTGCTCGGCCTGCCCGCCGATGCTGACCGCGCCGCGCTCAGACGGCGTTACAGCGAGCTCGTCCGCCGCTATCATCCCGACCGCAACGGCGGCGACCGCAGTTTCGAGTCGCGTCTGGGCGAGGTCGTCGCGGCGTATCAACTGCTGCGCAAGACCAAGGCTTTCGCGTAGGGAGGGTTGGATGGGGGACTTGGACGACGCCCGGATCGCAGTGGTTCGCCGCCATATGGCGCTGGAAATCACGCACGACTGGGATGGCGTCATCGCGACGTTCGACCATCCGCGTTACGAATTGCTGGGGCCAGGCACCGTGTTCGACGGCAAAGCCGCGGTGCGATCCTATTTCGCGGCGTCGCGCGAACCCTTTCCCGATCAGGCGAACGAAGTGATCGCGATTGCCGCCGATGGTGCGACCGACACGGTGCTGGTCGAATTCTGGCTGACCGGCACCCATCTCGGCCCGCTGAAGCTCGGCCCGCGGACGATCGCTCCGACCGGCAAGGCGTTTCGCATCCGGATGGCGGCCAGTTTCGTCTTTGCCCCGGGCAGCGACAAGATCGTCTGCGAACGCCCCTATTATGACCAGTCGGCGGTGATGAAGGCGCTCGGCCTCCTCTGAAAAGGCGTTGCAAGGCGAAACCCTTGACGATACCGCGCTCCAACAGTCGGCGGGAATGCCCCGACTCCTCTTCCTCGTCACCCTGAACTTGTTTCAGGGTCTATGGCCCGACCTTTCCGCTGGCGCGACGTCAAACGAGAGCCACGGCCATGGATGCTGAAACAAGTTCAGCATGACGATCCTGAAATGATGGACGCGATCATGACCGATATTCCGAACAGCCTTCCCGATCACCACGGCTCGACGCTCCTCGCCGCGCCCGATGTCGAGGTCAGCGCGCGCGAGCTGTTCGGGGTGGATATCGACATGATGGTCCCTGCCTTCAGCGAAGCCGACGAGCGCGTCCCCGACCTCGACCCCGCCTATGTGTTCGATGGCGACACCACCCTCGCGATCCTGGCGGGGTTCAAATACAACCGCCGCGTCATGGTCCAGGGCTATCATGGCACCGGCAAGTCGACGCATATCGAACAGGTTGCGGCGCGGCTGAAATGGCCGTGCATCCGCGTCAACCTGGATGCGCATATCAGCCGTATCGATCTGGTGGGCCGCGACGCGATCGTGCTGCGCGATGGCCAGCAGGTCACCGAATTTCGCGAAGGCCTCCTCCCCTGGGCATTGCAGACGCCGACCGCGCTCGTCTTCGACGAATATGACGCGGGGCGCCCCGATGTGATGTTCGTGATCCAGCGGGTGCTGGAGACCGAGGGCAAGCTGACCCTGCTTGACCAGAACCGCGTCATCCGCCCGAACCCGCATTTCCGCCTGTTCTCGACCGCGAACACCGTCGGGCTCGGCGACACGAGCGGGCTGTATCACGGCACGCAACAGATCAACCAGGGCCAGATGGACCGTTGGAACATCGTCGTCACCCTGAACTATCTGCCCGCCGCGACCGAAAGCGCGATCATCCTGGCCAAGGTGCCCGGCACCGACGACACGACGGTCGCCAACATGGTCAAGGTCGCCGACCTGTCGCGCCAAGGCTTTATCAACGGCGACATCTCAACCGTGATGAGCCCGCGCACCGTGATCAGCTGGGCGCAGAATGCCGCTATCTTCAACAACCTCGGCTTTGCCTTCCGCCTGACCTTCCTCAACAAATGCGATGAGGCCGAGCGGATGATCGTCGCCGAATATTATCAGCGGGTGTTCGGCGAAGACCTGCCCGAAAGCGTCATCGGCAAGTGATTCCGGTCCGCCGCCTGACGGTCGCCGCCGCGGCGCTGGCTCTGTCAGGGTGCGGCATTGCCGCGGTCGATTACGGCCCCGTCCCGCACGCCGCCTATGTCACCGACCCGCGCTGCGCCCCGCAGCCGGGTGCCACCGTCGATGGCGACGCGCTGCCGCTATTTTTTGCAACCAGCCGCCTGCCCGACTGCCGCACCCCCGACATCAGCCTGCTGCGGCACCGCGGCGATATGATCCGCTATGGCCGCTTTGCCGTGCCGACCGAAACCGAGGTCGGTGGCAAGAAAAAGCTGCGGACGCCGATGGCGTTCCAGAACTCGGCCGACTGGTGGACGGCCTTGCAGGCCGAAACCGACCGGCGGCAGGGGCGCGTCCTGCTCTATGTCCATGGCTATCGCGAGACGTTCGAATCGACATCGAAGGACGCGGCGCAGATCGCACGGATGACCGGCTTCGACGGGCCGGTGATCGAATATAGCTGGCCGTCGCAGGGCGAAGTGCTGAGCTATGCGGTCGACGAGACCAACATGTATCACGACGTCCGCAACTTTCGCGACTTCCTGAAAACGCTGGCCGAACGGCCGTGGGTCAAGGAAATCGTCGTCGTGTCGCACTCGCTGGGGGCGCGGCTGGTCATTCCGGCGATCGCCTATGTCGATCGCGCGTCGAGCAGCGCGGACAGCAGCAACATCTCGAACGTCATCCTGGCCTCACCCGACATCGACCGCGAAACATTCGAACGCGACATCGAGGAAGAGGTGCTGTCGGCGCGGCGGGTCGCCAACGACCGGCGAATCACCGTCTATGTGTCACACGCCGACAAGGCGCTCGCCGCGTCGCGGGCATTGCACGGTTATCCGCGGCTCGGTTCACCCTATTGCTTCGACCCATTCGAAGCCGCCGATCTGAAAGCCAAAGGCTTGCCGGTGCGCTGTTACCCGGTGGCGCGCGCCGGGCTGACGGTGGTCGATACCACCGACGTGTCGCGCAGCGCGACCGGCCACAGCAATTTCCTGCGCAGCGCGGTGGCTTGCCGCGATTTTGTCGATGTCGTCGCGGGCAAGCGGACGCGGCCCGAACGGATGGCGACGCTCCTTGCGCACACCTTTCGCCTCGTTCCCGATCCCGCCGACCCGAAGCCCGACGACGAAGCGATTTGCAACCGGTTGCCCGTGACCGCCGCGCCTTAAAAGCCGCACAGGATCGCGAAATTAGCGAGCCAGACGACTGGCCCCGCCCCGGTCCACAGCCACAAGCCGCCGACCGCAATGACCGCGAACAGCGCCAGTGCGATCCCGTCCTGCCGCTGCAACCTCATGCCGGTTGCAGCCGCCGGACCGGCGCGTCGGCGATCGGCAGGTGAACAAGGACCGCGAACAGCCCGAGCGCGATCGATATGCCCCAGGCGATGTTATAGCTGCCGGTGGCGTCGAAGATCAGCCCCGCCATCCACGCGCCGAAAAAGCTGCCGACCTGGTGGCTGAGGAACACGATGCCATAGAGCATCGAGAGGTAGCGGATGCCAAAGATGCGCCCGACGATGCCGCTGGTCAGCGGTACGGTGCCGAGCCACAGGAATCCCATCGCCCCCGCGAATACCAGCGCGCTGGCGTGGGTGATTGGCAGGAAGAGGAATAGCGCGATGACGGCAGAGCGCGCGACATAGACCCCCGACAACACATATTTCTGCCGCAGCACGTCGCCGGCGCGACCGAAGATGTACGAACCGAGGATGTTGAACAGCCCGACGAGCGCCAGCACCTGCGCGCCGATCGCGATCCCCAGCCCCTTGTCGTCGAGATAGGCGGGCAGATGCGTCGCGATGAAGGCGATGTGGAATCCGCAGACGAAAAATCCCGCGTTGAGCAGCCAGAAGCCGCGGTGGAGCGACGCCTCGCGCAGCGCCTCACGCGCGGTTTGTTCGACCTCCGCAGCGAGCCCGGGCCCGCCATCGGTACGGCCGGCGACCCCGATCGCGAGCAACCCGCACAGCGCAACCAGCCCTGCCATGATCCACAGCGTCTGATGATAGCCGACATCGCCGAGCAGCATCGACGCCAGCGGCACGACGAGGAACTGGCCGAGCGAACCGCCCGCGGTGACGATGCCGAACGCGCTGCTGCGCTTTTCGGGGCTGACCACGCGCCCCACCGCGCCCAGCACGACGACAAAGGTCGTCGCGGACTGCGCCATGCCGATGAAAATGCCGAAACTGATGTGCAGCCCGATCGCATCGGTCGCAAACGCCGCGCCGATCAGCCCAAGCGCATAGACCAGAGCCCCCGCCAGCACGACCCGCCCCGCGCCATGCTTGTCGGCCAGCGCGCCGACGAAGGGCTGAACCAGCCCGAACAGCAGATTTTGCAGTGCCATCGCCAGCCCGAAATCCGACCGGCTGATCCCGATATCGATGCTCATCTGTGGCAGGAACAGCCCGAACGACTGCCGCACCCCCATCGCCAGGGTGACGATGAACGCGGCGCAGGCAATGACAATCCACGGGCGTTTCATCGCAGATGTTGTCGGGGAGATCATAGGTTGCCGGATGCAACCCTTACTGCGTCGGGTCAAGCGAACATAGCTATGGCGGCCTTCACTCCCTCTTCGTCACCCCGGACTTGATCCGGGGTCCCGCTCAGAAACGTCGAAAAGCGGGACCCCGGATCAAGTCCGGGGTGACGATTGCATTTATGCGTTTTCTCATCCTCTTCCTTCGTCATCAAAAGCTGGTTAGAGCCGACTCGAAATGACCACCTCTTCGCCACTCGACGATTTCAAAGCCGCGCTGTCGAGCGTCGCGCGCGCGGTGACGCGTGATGCCGAGGTCGAGGTTGGCTTTACCGCCGATGCCCCGGCGCAGATCGGCAAGGCGATCAAGGTGCCGACGCCGTCGCGCACGCTTCCGGCGGATCAGGTCGCCGAAGCGCGCGGATTTTCAGACTCCTACGCTTTGCGGATGAAACATCACAGCGAGAAACTGCACGCCGCGGCGCGCCCCGCCGAACCGCTGGCCGCCGCCGCCTTCGACGCGATGGAACGCGCGCGCATCGAGGCACTCGGCGCGCGCCATATGGACGGGATGCGCGCCAATTTGTCGGCGAGTCTCGCGATGCGGATGCGTAGCGACCCGATTTCGCGCGCGCAGGGCCGCGACGATGTGCCGATGTCGAGCGCGCTCGAACTGATGCTGCGCGAGGCGCTGACTGGCGAGCAGGCGCCGCAAGGGACCGAAACCGGGCTGTCGCTGGTTCGCGAATGGATCGGCAAGGAGGCAGGCGGCGATCTGACCGCGCTGTCGATGCTGCTCGACGATCAGGCCGCCTTTGGCGAAACCGCCAAGCTCGCGCTGCGCCACCTCGACCTGATCCAGAGCGACGAGCCGCTGGAGGAAGGCAGCGAGGACGGCGGCGAGGAGGACGAGTCCGAAGCCGAAGAAAGCCAGGAAGAACAGGATAGCGAAGACGGCGGCGCCGGGGAATCGCAGGTCGACGCCCGCGCCGAAATGGCGGGCGATCAGGCCGACGACGGCGACAGCGACCCCGACGCGCAGGAGATGGAAGCCGACGGCGAGCCCGAAATGGGCGGCGAAGGCGATGAGGGGATGCTGCCGGTCCGCCCCAACCGCCTGCCGAGCGACATTCCCGATTTCAACTATCTGCGCTTCACCGACAAGCATGACGAGATCATCCTGGCGACCGAACTGTGCGACGCCGACGAACTGACCCGGCTGCGCGCCTATCTCGACACCCAGATGCAGCATCTGCAAGGCGCGGTAACCAAGCTCGCCAACCGGTTGCAGCGCCGCTTGATGGCGCAGCAGAACCGCGCGTGGGATTTCGATCAGGAAGAAGGCCAACTCGATGCGGCACGGCTCGCGCGCGTCATCGTCTCGCCCGGCCAGTCGCTAAGCTACAAGATCGAGCGCGATACCGATTTCCGCGACACGGTCGTCACGCTGCTGATCGACAACAGCGGGTCGATGCGCGGGCGGCCGATCAGCATAGCCGCGATCAGCGCCGACATATTGGCGCGCACGCTGGAACGCTGCGGGGTGAAGACCGAAATCCTCGGCTTCACGACGCGGACGTGGAAGGGTGGGCAAAGCCGCGAGGATTGGCTGGCGGCGGGGCGTCCCGCGCATCCGGGCCGCCTCAACGACCTACGCCACATCATCTACAAACCCGCCGACGAACCCTATCGCCGCGCCCGCAAGTCGCTCGGACTGATGATGCGCGAAGGGCTGCTTAAGGAAAATATCGACGGCGAGGCGCTGACCTGGGCGCACAGCCGGATCATCGGCCGCCCCGAAGAACGCAAGATTTTGATGGTGATCAGCGACGGCGCGCCGGTCGACGACAGCACGCTGTCGGTCAATCACGGCGCCTATCTCGACCAGCATCTGCGCCAGGTGATCGACTGGATCGAGAATCGCTCACCCGTAGAACTGTGCGCGATCGGCATCGGCCACGACGTGACGCGCTACTATAGCCGCGCGGTGACGATCATGGACGCCGAACAATTGGGCGGGACGATGGTCGAACAGCTCGCGGGATTGTTCGACATCGATTGAACCACCGGCATGGCGACGCGCCGCCGCTGGGCACCGCGTCGCCAAACTGCCGATCGACGCTTAGCCGGTCGGTTCGCTCGCTGCTGCAACCGGCGTCGCGACGGGTGCCGGAGCGGCAACCGCTTCAGCCGCAGCGGGCACGGGGGCGGCAGGCGCCGCGGCCTCGGCCATCCGCACCGCCAACGCCTTATCAAACTCGGCGTAAAACGCCTTGTACGGTTCGCCGAACACCACGGGCTTGCCGTCCGAATAGGACGAACCCATGCGCGCCTTGGCCTCGACCGTTTGCAGCTTGACCGAGATGCGCGTCAGGGTCGGCGACACCGGTTCGACAAACACCGATGCAACCTGGGTCAGCTTCTTTTTTCCAAAGCCCCAGAAGATGTTATAGACCAGCTTTGATTTCGCGTCGGTCTCGGCGGTAATCGTCCCAGCGTCCTTGCTGGCGTTGATATTGACGTAGCTCATTTCCTGCAAAGCCGAGATCGACGAGCGGAACACCACATCGGTTCCCGCCGAAATTTCGCGCTTTTGCAGCGTCGCCAGTTCGCTCTCGCTGAGCTCCACCGGCTTGGGTTCCTTGTCCTTTGCGGATGCCGCAATCGGCAGCCCCATCATCGACACGCCAAGCGTCACCATGACCAATTTACGCATGTTTCCCCCCTGAATTTTTTGACCCCTCTGGTGCCGAATGGATAAGGTCGAATTTACGCTTTGCAATCCTTTTGCAAAACCGGACCAGGCATTGTTGCGGACGCGAAATCGAATGTCCTTATCCGCGGATGACAACCCCCGCCCCCCTCGTTACAAACCTTTCCCGGAGCAGCAGGGACTCGCGGCCTGACGACGGGAGCCGCTGCGCCGATATTCATGCTGTGGGTCGCCAGCATGGCTTGGTGCCGCACCGGGGTGGTGCTGGCTGAGGGGGCGACTGACACATGAAAAAAGCATCCGACCTGTTTATCGAGTGCCTGGAAGAAGAAGGCGTCGAATATATCTTCGGCGTTCCGGGCGAGGAAAATCTCGACTTTCTTGACAGCCTGTCGCGCTCGACCAAGATCAAGCTGATCCTGACCCGCCACGAACAGGGCGCGGGCTTCATGGCGGCGACCTATGGCCGTCACACCGGCAAGACCGGGGTGTGCCTGGCGACGCTGGGCCCCGGCGCGACCAATTTCGTCACCGCCGCGGCCTATGCCCAATTGGGCGGCATGCCGATGATGATGATCACCGGGCAAAAGCCGATCAAGAAGTCGAAACAAGGGCGCTTCCAGATCCTCGACGTCTGTTCGATGATGTCACCGATCACCAAATTCACCCATCAGATGGCGAGCAGCGACAATATCCCGAGCCGCGTTCGCGAGGCGATCCGGCTGGCCGAGGAAGAAAAGCCCGGCGCGGTGCATATCGAATTGCCCGAGGATATCGCTGATGAGCATACCGACTCGCGGCCATTGAAGCGCAGCCATTCGCGCCGCCCCAACGCCGACACCAAATCGATCCGCGAAGCGGTGAAGGCGCTGGAAAATGCGAAATCCCCGGTGCTGGTCATCGGCGCTGGCGCCAACCGCACCATGACCAGCCGGATGCTGCTGCAATTTATCGAAAAGACCGGCATCCCCTTTCTTACGACCCAGCTCGGCAAGGGCGTGATCGACGAGCGGCATCCGAAATTCCTCGGCTGCGCCGCGCTGTCGGCGGGCGATTTCGTCCACCGTGCCGTCGAGGCATCGGACTGCATCGTCAACCTGGGCCATGATGTGATCGAAAAGCCGCCCTTCTTCATGAAGGAGGATGGCCCGACGGTGATCCATATCTCCAGCAAGACCGCCGAGGTCGATCCGGTCTATTTCCCGCATATCGAGGTGATCGGCGACATCGCCAACGCGGTGTGGCAGATCAAGGAAGACATCGTCCCCAACGGCAGCTGGAAATTCGACCATATGCTGGCCTATCGCCAGGGCGAGGTCGATCACACCGCGCCGCTCGCGAAGGACGCGCGCTTCCCGATCTTTCCGCCGCACCTGGTGCAGTCGATCCGCGACGCGATGCCCGACGACGGCATCATCTGCCTCGACAATGGCGTCTATAAAATCTGGTTCGCGCGCGGTTATACCGCCTATCGCCCGAACACGGTGCTGCTCGACAATGCGCTGGCGACGATGGGCGCCGGCCTGCCCAGCGCGATGATGTCGGCGATGCTCTATCCCGATCGCAAGGTCATGGCGGTGTGCGGCGACGGCGGCTTCATGATGAACAGTCAGGAAATGGAAACCGCGGTGCGACTGGGGCTCAACATGACGGTTCTGATCCTCAACGACAACAGCTATGGCATGATCCGCTGGAAACAGGCGAACATGGGGTTCAAGGATTGGGGGCTGACCTATGGCAACCCAGATTTCGTCAAATATGCCGAAAGCTATGGCGCCCACGGCCACCGCGTCGAAAGCGCCGCGCATCTGCAGGAACTGCTCGCCCACACCCGCGATACGCCGGGGGTGCATCTGATCGACTGCCCGGTCGACTACACCGAAAACGACCAGATTTTAAATATCGATATCAAGAAGATATCGAAGGAGATGTAGTCGCTGCTTCCTGTGCCCCGGCGAACGCCGGGGTCCAGAGCGTCGTCGCGCCACCGTTGCGCTTTCCAACCCTGGACCCCGGCGTTCGCCGGGGTGCGGAGAGGTAAAAATGAAACTCAAAGACGTCTATCCGCTCTATCTCAACAACAAGGCGGCGCAGCCGAACACCGACCTGGAGGTGATCGACAAGTTTACCGGCGAGGTCGCGTTCCGCACCGCGCTGGCAACCCCCGACGTCATCGACGCAGCGATCGCGGGCGCCGTCCGCGCCGCCGAGCCGATGGCGCGGCTGGCGAGTTTCGAGAAGCGCGACGTGCTGCTGCACTGCGTCTCGCGCTTTCAGGAGCGGTTCGACGAACTCGCCTATGCGCTCTGCGTCGAGGCGGGCAAGCCGATCGCCGACAGCGAGGGCGAGGTTACGCGCCTGATCGACACCTTTCGTATCGCCGCCGAGGAAGCGACGCGCAATTATGGCGAGGTCCAGCCGCTCGACATTTCGGCGCGGGCCAAGGGCTATATGGGGATGTGGAAGCGGGTGCCGATCGGCCCGTGCAGCTTTATTTCGCCATTCAATTTTCCGCTGAACCTTGCCGCGCACAAGATCGCCCCGGCAATCGCGATCGGCTGTCCGTTCGTGATGAAGCCCGCGTCGATGACGCCGCTCGGCGCGATCATCATGGGCGAGGTGCTCGCCGAGTGCGACATCCTGCCCGAGGGTGCGTTCAGCATATTGCCCGCAAGCCGTGCCGGGGCCGACCTGTTCACGACCGACGAGCGGTTGAAGCTGCTGAGCTTCACCGGTTCACCCGGCGTCGGCTGGGATCTGAAAGCCAAGGCGGGCAAGAAAAAGGTCGTGCTCGAACTGGGCGGCAACGCCGCGGTGGTCGTCGACAAGGACGCCGACCTCGACCATGCGCTCGCGCGGATCGTCTTTGGCGGCTATTATCAGTCGGGACAAAGCTGCATCCATGTGCAGCGCGTGATCATCCATGCGGACATTTACGACAGGTTCCGCGACATGCTAGCAGCGAAGGTCAAGACATTGAAATCGGGCGATCCGAAACATCGCGACACCTTCATCGGGCCGATGATTTCGGTCAAGGAAGCCCAGCGGCTGAAGCGCTGGATCGACGATGCGGTCGCCGCGGGCGCGACGCTGCTTGCGGGCGGCGGGTGCGAGGGCAATATGCTCGAGGCAGCGTTGCTGGAGAATGTGCCCGCGGGCGCCGATGTCGTCGTCGAGGAAGCGTTCGGGCCAGTCGTCGTGCTGTCGAAATTCGCCACATGGGAAGATGCGCTGGCCGAGGTCAACGACAGCAAGTTCGGCTTGCAAGCCGGGCTGTTCACCAGCGACATCCAAAAGGTGCTCGACGCGTGGGATCACCTCGACGTCGGCGGCATCGTGGTCAACGACGTCTCGAGCTACCGCGTCGACAACATGCCCTATGGCGGCGTGAAGGACAGCGGGCTGGGGCGCGAAGGGGTCCGGTTTGCCATTGAGGATATGAGCGAGATCCGGAATCTGGTGATCCGGCGGACTTAGCGCCATACACCTCGTCATTGCGAGCAAAGCGAAGCAATCCAGAGCGGTTTACGCTACTCTGGATGGCCGCGTCGCTTCGCTCCTCGCAATGACGGATGAGGTGCCGCCGTCACCAAACCGCCTTCAAACCGTCGTCAAACCGACGTCACTTTGAATCGCACAGTGTCACAAAACTCCTGTCTAGGCCGTGGGCAGCCAAAGGCTGCTGATGGAGTGTGACATGGCATCGATTTCGACCCTGCCCATCCCCGCGCGTTTCCCCGATCCCTTCGCTACCGACCCGCATGTCCCCGAACGCCTGATCGGCGAGCGGCGGAGCTATCGCACCGTGTGGGTCAGTGACATCCACCTCGGCACCCGCGGGTGCAATGCCGCAATGCTTATCGACTTCTTCGACCATGTCGATTGCGAGACACTGTATCTGGTCGGCGACATCATCGACGGCTGGCGATTGAAAAAGCGCCATTTCTGGCCGCCCGAGCATAATGACGTCGTGTGGCGGGTGCTCAAGCGCGCCAAGCGCGGTACGCGCGTCGTCTATGTTCCGGGCAATCATGACGAAATGTGCAAACCCTTCGACGGTTTCGATTTTGGCGGGGTCGAAATCCGCCGCGAGGCGATCCACGAGACCGCCGACGGCCGCAAGCTGCTCGTCGTCCACGGCGACGAATTCGACGCGGTGATGCTGGCGCACCGCTGGCTCGCCTTTGTCGGCGACGCGGCTTATACCGCGCTTATGAAGTGCAATGTGGTGGTCAACCGCATCCGCAGCGCGTTCGGCTTGCCCTATTGGTCGTTGTCGATGGTCGCCAAGCACAAGGTGAAGAACGCCGTCCAGTTCATCGGGCGCTACGAAGAAGTCGTCGCCCACGCCGCGCGCTCGCGCGGGGTCGATGGCGTCGTGTGCGGCCATATCCACAGCGCCGAGATGCGCGAAATCGAGGGCACCGAATATTATAACGACGGCGACTGGGTCGAAGGCTGCACCGCGCTGGTCGAACATCATGACGGCACGATGGAAATCCTGCACTGGGCCGAAGAGGTTGCGGCGCGGTCCGCGCCCGCGCAGCTTCAGCTGCCGGCCCCGGCGCGCGCCGCATGAGGATATTGATCGTCAGCGACGCCTGGGAACCGCAGGTCAACGGCGTCGTCCGCACGCTACAGGCGACGATCCGTGAACTGCGGGCGGCAGGGCATGAGGTCGGGGTGGTCTCGCCCGACCTGTTCCGATCGGTCCCCTGCCCCTCCTACCCCGAAATCCGTCTCGCCTTTGCCGGATGGCGCAAGGTCGGGCAGCATATCCGTGCCTTTGGTCCGCAGGCGATCCATATCTCGACCGAAGGCCCGCTCGGCCTCGCGGCGCGGCGCTGGTGCCTGAAAAACAGCTTTCCCTTCACCACCGCCTATCACACCCGCTTTCCTGAATATGTCGCGGCGCGGTTCCCGATTTCGCCCGCCGTCGTGTGGCGCTTCATCCGCTGGTTCCACCGCCCGGCGCGGCACATCATGGTCGCAACGCGCAGCTTGGCGCGCGAGCTCGCCAATCAGGGGCTGGGTCAGACGATGATGTGGGAACGCGGCGTCGACCATGCGCTGTTCCGCGCCGACCGCGCGCCGCATCCCGCCTATGCCGATCTGCCGCGGCCGATTCAGCTCTATGTCGGCCGCGTCGCGGTCGAAAAGAACATCGGCGCGTTTCTGGACATCGATCGTCCGGGGACCAAGGTCATCGTCGGCGACGGCCCCGCGCTGGCCACGCTCAAGGCACAGCATCCCGACGCCCTTTTCCTTGGCAAGCTCGGCGGTGAAACGCTCGCCGCGGCCTATGCCGGTGCCGACGTCTTTGTCTTTCCCAGCCGCACCGACACCTTCGGCCTCGTCGTTATCGAGGCGCTGAGCTGCGGCACACCCGTCGCTGCGTTTCCGGTGCCCGGGCCGGGCGACATCATTCGCGACGGTGCGGGCGCGCTAGACGACAATCTTGCCTGTGCCATCGACACCGCGCTGGCGTGCGACCGCGCCCACGCCGCAGCGCTGGGTGCGCGTTACAGCTGGGCGGGCTGCACCGCGCAGTTTGCCAACGCGTTGTCGTTTGTCCCCGACGAGGTACAAGGCGAACAACCGGCTGGCGCGACTGCCTACGCCGCCTAAGACCATCAACCACCGTTCGTCCTGGGGAGGGGCTGAGCGAAGTCGAAGCCTGTCCTGAGCGCCTGCAAGGCAGTCGAAGGGACCCGTCTCGAAGGACCATGCGCTGTGCCGGCTCCTTCGAGACGCCATTTCGACAAGCTCAATGGCTCCTCAGGACGAACGGGTAATTGAACCGACGCGGCGTCAAAAAGTCTTGCGCCACTCCAGCTCGATGTAGCGGCCCAGCGGGTCGATGTAGCCGGGCTGATAGTTCAGCGGCACCACGCCGTTCGCGTCGGTGATCTTGCGCTGCGCGTCGAACAGATTGTCAACCGACAGCCGCAGGCGCGATCCTTTCAGGAACGGCAGTTTCTCGATCAGCTTCGGCTGCTGGTTCAGATCGGCAAAGAAGCGCAGGTTGAACGTCGCCAGATCGCCGAATTTCAGATCGCCCGCGGTGCCGCCGGTGACCGTGCTGCCGCTGTCATATTTGGCGCTGAGCCGCACCCCCAGCCCCTTGTTGAACAGCCCGCCATCGAGTTCGAACAGATGGCGGTTGCTGCCGCCGCCGCTGCCTGTCGCCGACCCGTCGAGCAGGTCGAGTTCGGGGACGCCGGGGCGGATCAGGATTTTGTCGGTCAGCTTGATCGTGTGATACAGCGACACCTGCCAGCGGCCGCCCTGCGGTCCGCCGAACATGCCGCCCGGACCGCCCGGGCCGCGGCCACCGCCACCCGCGCGCGGCCCGCCGCCGCCACCGCGCGGCCGACCGGCGCCAGCGCCATCGGGTCGCCCGCCGCCGGGCCGCCCCGCACCGGGACCGCCCGCCTGTTGCTGGCCGAAACTTTTGCCGAAGTTCAGCCCCCAGCGGATCTGCGAATTTTCCACCTGGTCAAAATTGACCGGCCGCTGGTCGAGCGCGATCAGCACGCCATTGGCGTCGCGCGTCACTCGATCAGGGAACGCCGCCTCGATCTCTGGGGTCAGCAACGGAAAGCTGTTCGCGGTGTCGCTGCTCTTGTTACGGTTATAATTGACCGAAAAATTCAGCCCCTCGACCATCGGCGGCGACCAGTTGAGCCCCAGTTTCAGGTCGCGGCGCTGTTCGGCGAGCAGCAGGGGATTGCCGCCCGTCGTCGTGGTGATCTGCACTGTCTGGCCGGTCGCGAAATCATAATAGGTCACCGCGGGGGTCACCAGCGGCGCCGCGCCGAGCTGCTGGATGCCCGGCGCCGCTTCATCCTGATTGAAGCTGGCGATCAGCGACAAATTGTCGGTGACGCCCCAGTTGAGGTTCGCGCCCCAGCTTTTCAGCGCCGCAAAATCGCTCGGATCCTGGTACTGACCGCTCAGCGTCAGCGACACGCGGCCGATGTTGCCAACCTCATATTCGGGATCGAGCAGCGGCACGGTCAGCGACCCGAACACCCCCGGCAGGTCGCGCGTCAGGTCGGTGGTGGTGATCGCGCCCGAGCGCTCGGACTGGCTGTCGAAGCGCAGCCCCGAATAGCTGCCCGTCGCCGACAGCCGGATCGGTCCCGCCCAGCCTTCGGTCACCGTGCCCGACAGATTGGCGTTGCCGCCAAAGGTCTGCTGGCTGCTGTCGAAGCGGTCGCGGGCGCCGCTGATGCGGTCGGTAAAGGTTAATTGATCGGCGTCGGCATAATTGCCCGACACCGACCAGCGCCAGTCGCCCAGCATGCCGTTGACGCTGGCGGTGGTGGTCAGGTTGCGGCTGCGGCTGTCGCGCTCCAGCGGATCGGTCACCCCGCCAACGCCGGGGCCGAGCAGCGACAGGCTGTCGGTCTGGTCGAACCGCACGTTGATCGATGCATCGGTCAGCTTGTTCAGGCTGCGCTGGATCGTCGCGTCGATCGAATATTCGTCGGACGCGCCGAGCAAGCTGCGCGCCGGGGCTTCGGCAGCCTGCGCGGGATCGTCATACACAAGATTGCGCTCGTCTTCGCGCAGCATCGTCTTGTGATCCCAGCCCGCGTTGACATTGAGCCGTCCGTTGTCGCCGATCATCAGGAAACTCGGCTGAATCTCGCTCTGAAAGCGCCCGCCTTGCGTCGGGATGCCGCCTTCGGCTTCGACCGCGATCTGGCGGAAATTGGGCTTGAGCACCATATTGACGACGCGCTCGTCGGCCGAATAGCCATATTGCAGCGCGACTTCTTCGGGAAACACTTCGACCTTGGCGATCGCCTCGGGCGGCAGATTGCGGACTTCGCCAAAACCGCCGATCCGGCGCCCGTTGACCAGGATGATCGGCCGCCCGCCGCCGCGCCCGCGCCCCGAGCGGGTCTGCGGCGCCAGCGCGTCTAGCAATTCGGACACGTTCGATACGCCATAGCTGGCGATCGCCGCCTCATCGAGTTCGGCCTCGGCCTTGATGTCGGTGTCCAGCTGTCCGGCGAGCCGCGGCGCGGTGACGATGATTTCCTCGCCGTCGATGTCGTCATAGCTGTCCTCGCCATCGTCGGACGCGGACACCACCGGATCGGCGGGCTGGTCGGCGGCCGCGGTAACCGCGATGCTCGCCGGCATTGCGTCGGTTTCCGCCATGGCGGGCCAGGCAAGCGCGGCGCTGGCGGTCAGCAAAGCGGCGCGCGCGGATAGGGGCAGGCGAGATTTATTCATCGGGGGAGAAGCCTTTTTGTTTTTGTCTTGGTCTTTATTGGCGCGGCAGGAGTGAACCCGCCCTGACGATCTTTGGCGTCGGCGGTTCATTTATGTCGCAATTGTCGCAACAATGTGTCGAGGCCACCGTGGTTCCACCAACGGGCCATATCGACCGCTGGACAGCATGGCGCCCTGCCCTTATCGGCCAGCCATGCCGACTCCAGACACATCCGCCGCCCCGAAGTCCGATCCTGGTGAATCGATCCTGATCATCGATTTCGGCAGCCAGGTGACCCAGCTCATCGCCCGCCGCGTCCGCGAGGCGGGGGTGTATAGCGAGATCGTCCCGTTCACCCAGGCCGAGGCCGCGCTCGAACGCATGCAGCCCAAGGGGGTCATTCTCTCGGGCTCGCCCGCGTCGGTCCCCGCCGACGGCAGCCCGCGCGCGCCGCAGTCGGTGTTCGATAGCGGCCTGCCGATCCTGGGCATCTGTTACGGCCAGCAGGTTATGAGCCAACAACTCGGCGGCCGGGTCGAGCCCGGCGGCGCGGATGGCGAGCGCGACGGCGAATTTGGCCGCGCCTTCCTGACCGTCACCGAACCCTGTGTGTTGTTCGATGGCCTGTGGGAGGTCGGCGAACGGCATCAGGTGTGGATGAGCCACGGCGACAAGGTCACCCAGTTCGCCCCCGGTTTCCGCATTGTCGCGGTCAGCGACGGCGCCCCCTTCGCGCTAATCGCCGACGACGAGCGCCGCTATTACGGCACACAATTCCACCCCGAGGTCGTCCACACCCCCGACGGGGCCAAGCTGATCGCCAATTTCGTCCGCCATGTCTGCGGGTGCAGCGGCGACTGGACGATGGCCGAGTTCCGCGCCACCAAGATCGCCGAAATCCGCGCCCAGGTCGGCGACAAGCGCGTGCTGTGCGGCCTGTCGGGCGGGGTCGACAGCGCCGTCGCCGCGGTGCTGATCCACGAGGCGATCGGTGAGCAGCTGACCTGCGTCTTTGTCGACCACGGCTTGCTGCGCATGAACGAGCGCGAACAGGTCGAGCGCCTGTTCCGCGACCATTACAACATCCCGCTGGTCGTCGTGGACGCCGAGGAACGCTTCATGGCGGGCCTCGCCGGCGTCACCGACCCCGAGGCGAAGCGCAAGTTCATCGGCGGCGAATTCATCAACGTGTTCGACGAGGAAGCGCAGAAGCTGGGCGGCGCCGATTTTCTCGCGCAGGGCACGCTCTACCCCGACGTTATCGAAAGCGTGTCGTTCACCGGCGGGCCGAGTGTGACGATCAAGAGCCACCACAATGTCGGCGGCCTGCCCGCGCGCATGAAGATGGCGCTGGTCGAACCCTTGCGCGAATTGTTCAAGGACGAGGTCCGTTTGCTCGGCAAGGAGCTGGGCCTCCCTGACATTTTCGTCGGCCGCCACCCCTTCCCCGGCCCCGGCCTCGCGATCCGCATTCCGGGCGAGGTCAGTAAGGACCGCTGCGACATCCTGCGCAAGGCCGACGCCGTCTATCTCGACGAGATCCGCAATGCCGGTCTATATGATGCGATCTGGCAGGCGTTCGCGGTGCTGCTGCCGGTCAAGACCGTTGGCGTCATGGGCGACGGGCGCACCTATGATTTCGTGTGCGCGCTGCGCGCCGTCACCTCGACCGACGGCATGACCGCCGACATCTATCCGTTCGATGCCACTTTCCTCAGCCGCTGCGCAACGCGGATCATCAACGAGGTGCAGGGCATCAACCGCGTTGTGTACGACTATACGTCGAAACCGCCGGGGACGATCGAGTGGGAGTAAGCGCCTGACCGTTCAGGGGTCTGCCGAAGGACCCGGCCGCCAGCTCCAGATCAGGAGCAGCAGGCCGACGATGATGAACAGGGCAAAGCCCGACAGCATCCAGGCGTTCACATACCATTGTTCGCCCCATTCGAACTCGCCGCGCATGATCCGCATCCAGCCCTGAAAATGTTGGGTCGCGCCGACCGACAAGCCGAACACCGCAAAGACCGCCGACAGATAGCGCACGAGCCAATGCGCCGGATTAGGCAGCATCAGCAACAGACCGAGCAGGCCGATGACGGTACGCTGGCTGCGGCAATAGGGGCAGGCATAGACCAGCCCGGCAAGATCGACCGTCCAGGTCAGCGCCGCAATCGCGATGGCGATGATGCCGACCGCCAGGCGATGGCGCAGCAACAGTTGCGGCAGATTGTCGAACGTCATTTTTGCCCCTCTCCGATACTTCGTGCAGCTCTATATCGCCGCTATCCACACGCTGAATAGCGGTGAAAACGGGCTACGTCATGATCGGTAGCGAGTCCGGCAAACCCTGCACCAGCGTAGTTCCGGAAGGTCGTCGATATATCCTCATCGACGGCGCGAATGGCGAACGATTGTCGCCGCGGGTCGGCTTTGATAACAGGCCGTGATGGACCGGATCGAAACCCAGGCCTCAGGCGGCTGCCAGTGCGGCGCGGTGCGTTACCACGTAACCGCTGTGCTCGACACGTCGCATATCTGCCATTGCCGGATGTGCCAGAAGGCGGCGGGGAATTTCTTTGCCGCGCTGATCGGCGTGCCGCGCGACGCCATCACGTGGACGCGCGGACAACCGGCGACGTTCAACAGTTCGGACAAGGCGGCGCGCGGGTTCTGCCGGAGTTGTGGGACGCCGCTGCTTTACGATTATGCCGAGAGCAAACATATCAACCTGACCACCGGCTCGTTCGACGAGCCCGCACGTTTTGCGCCCAAGGTCGAATTTGGCCTCGAAGGCCGCCTGCCCTGTTTCGCTGCCCTCCCGCTCCAGGCCGAAGGCACGACCGAGGAAACGATGGCGGCCTATGTCGGTGCGATCCAAGCGACCAATCACCAGCACCCCGACCATGACACCGAAAGTTGGCCCGCATGACCCCTACCGCCACCATCCTGCTGCTCGGTTCGGGCGAGCTTGGCCGCGAATTCGTCATTTCGGCGAAGCGGCTCGGCTGCCGCGTGATCGCTTGCGACAGCTATGACGGCGCCCCCGCAATGCAGGTCGCCGACGCCTTCGAGGTCTTTTCGATGCTCGACGGCGACGCGCTGCGCGCCGCGATCGCAAAGCACCAGCCCGACCATATCGTCCCCGAGGTCGAGGCGATCCGCACCGAAATCCTGGCCGAAGTCGAAGCGGCAGGGTTCCACGTCGTTCCCTCCGCCCGCGCAGCGCAGCTGACGATGAACCGCGACGCGATCCGCGACCTTGCCGCCAGCGAGCTCGGCCTCGCCACCTCGACCTTCGAATATGCCGAAACGCTTGAGGAACTGCGCGCCGCCGCAGCGCGCATCGGCTTTCCGCTGGTGGTCAAGCCGGTGATGTCGTCGTCGGGCAAGGGCCAGAGCACCGTAAAAAGCGAAGCCGACATCGATGCAGCGTGGGACTATGCCGCCGCCGGGATGCGCGGCGACCGGCTGCGCGTGATCGCCGAAGCGTTCATCGATTTCGATTACGAGATCACCCTGCTGACCGTCCGCCACAAGGGCGGTGTCGCCTTTTGCCCCCCGATCGGCCACCGGCAGGAACGCGGCGATTACCGCGAGAGCTGGCAGCCCGCGGCAATGTCGGATGCCGCCCTCGCCAGCGCGCAGGACATGGCGACCAAGGTCGTCGATGCCCTCGGCGGCCACGGCATCTTTGGCGTCGAATTTTTCGTCAAGGGTGACGCGGTGATCTTCTCCGAACTTTCGCCGCGCCCGCACGACACCGGAATGGTGACGCTGATTTCGCAGAGCTTGTCCGAATTCGATCTCCACGCGCGCGCCATTCTCGGCCTGCCGATCCCCGCCATCGCCGTCCCCGATGCCAGTGCGAGCGCGGTCCTGCTCGCGGACCGCGACGCGAGCGACTTCGCGATCACCGGCCTCGCCGACGCGCTCACCGCGCCGAATCCCGAAACCGCGATCGACGTCCGCATCTTTGGCAAGCCCATCACCCGCCCGTACCGCCGCATGGGCGTGACGCTGGCGCGGGTCGCGAGTGGCACGACCGACGACGCGCGCGCCGCCGCGGTCGCAGCGGCGGCAAAACTGGCGATCGATTATTGATGACCGGCGCCGTTCGCCGCCTCGGCCCGGTTGATGTCGCGACGATTCGCGACGTCAATGCCCTCTATGCCGCGGCGTTCGAGGATAGCGAAACCTATCGCCGCGACGCACCCGACGACGCGTGGCTGGCTCGCCAGCTTGGCAAGGAAGCGATCATCCTGCTTGTCGCCGAATGCGAGGGCCGCATTATCGGCGGCCTCACCGCCTATGAACTGCCCAAGTTCGAAGCCGCGCGCAGCGAAATCTATCTCTACGACCTCGCGGTCGATGCGGCACACCGCCGCCGCGGCATCGCCAGCGCGCTGATCGCCGAACTGCAGCACATCGCCGCCGACATCGGCGCTTGGGCGGTGTTCGTGCAGGCCGACTATGGCGACGACCCCGCGGTTGCGCTATACACCAAGCTCGGCTCGCGCGAGGATGTGATGCATTTCGACCTGCCGCCCTTGCCGCGCGCCAAGGGCTGAGCCCGCGGAAGGGGACGCGCGATGCTGCGCTGGTTCATTCGCATTGTCCTGGCGCTTGCGGCGATCGTCGCCGCGCTGTGGCTGACGGTCAGCTATATCACCCCGCAGCCCGCCATCTGGGCGATCCGCGCGCTGTTCGATTCAGGGTCGGACGCCGCGAGCGCAAAGCTGCTTCCCAAGGTACCGGCCAATGTCGAAACGATTGCGGCGCTCCGCTACGACCCCGCCGATCCCGACGCGCTGCTCGACATCTTTCGTCAGAAGGGTGCGGCAGCGCCGCAACCCGCAATCATCTGGGTCCATGGCGGCGGCTTCGTGTCGGGCAACCGCCGGATCGTCGCCGAATATCTGAAGATGCTCGCCGCCCAAGGCTTCGTCACGATCACCGTCGATTACACGATCGCCCCCGAAGCGCGTTATCCGACCCCGATCCGGCAAACCAACAAGGCGCTCGGCTATGTGGTCGCCAACGCGGCGCGCTACGGGATCGACCCCGATCAGATCCTGATCGGCGGCGACAGCGCGGGCGCGCAGATCGCGGCGCAAGTCGCCACGATCGCGACCAGCCCCGCCTATGCAAAGGCGGTGGGCATCGCGCCCGCGGTCGAGCCCGACCGGATCAAGGGGGCCATCCTCTTCTGCGGCGCGCATGATGTGACGGTGCTCAATCTCGACGGCGCGCTCGGGCCGTTCCTGCGCGCCGTGGTCTGGGCCTATGGCGGCAAGCGCGACGCGATGGACGATCCGCAGTTCCGGTTGATGGCACTGCCCGATCATGTGACCGGCGAATTCCCGCCCGCCTTTATCACCGCGGGCAATGGCGACCCGCTGCTCGGCCAGTCCGAACGGCTGGCAAGCAGCTTGAAAGCGGCCGGTGCGCCGGTCGAAACGCTGTTGTTTGCCAAGGACCACGTCCCCGCACTGGGCCATGAATATCAGTTCGATCTCGACAGCGCGGCGGGAAAACAGGCGTTCGACCGTACCGTCGCATTCGCGCGCCGCGTGACCGCGAAGAAAGCGGGAACCTCGCCCTAGGCCGTCCCGCCCACCGCTGCTACACCGCCGCGATGTCGGACAAGAATCATCTCTATCTGGTCGATGGCTCCAGCTACATCTTCCGCGCCTATCACCGCCTGCCACCGCTCACCAACCCCAACGGGGTGCCGGTCGGCGCGGTCTATGGTTACACCACGATGTTGTGGAAATTGGCGAAGGATTTGCACGACGCCGACGGGCCGACGCACCTCGCGGTGATCCTCGATCATTCGAGCCAGTCGTTCCGCAACGAGATTTACGACCAGTATAAGGCAAACCGCCCCGAACCGCCCGAGGATCTGCGCCCGCAATTCCCGCTGATCCGCGACGCAACGCGCGCCTTCTCGCTACCGTGCATCGAGACCGAGGGGTTCGAAGCCGACGACCTGATCGCCAGCTATACCGAGGCGGCGGTGGCGGCGGGGTGGGACGTCACGATCGTGTCGTCGGACAAGGATCTGATGCAACTGATCCGCGAGCCGACCGACGGTCCGCATGTCGATATGCTCGACACGATGAAGAATGTCCGGCTGGGGCTGGAAGCGGTGAACGAGAAGTTCGGCGTGACCCCCGATCTGGTCGGCGACGTGCTGGCGCTGATGGGTGACAGCGTCGACAATGTCCCCGGTGTGCGCGGGGTCGGGCCGAAAACCGCGACCAAATTGATCGTCGAATATGGCGATCTGGAAAAGGTATTGGCGGGCGCCGAGACGATGAAGACGTCAAAGCTGCGCGAAAATCTGATCGAACATGCCGATATGGCGCGCTTGTCGCGCGTGCTGGTCGAACTGAAGCGCGACTGCCCGTTGCCCGATGCGCTGGATGACCTGAAGCTGGGCGCAATCCCGCCGCTGCCGCTCAAGACTTTCCTCGACGAACATGGTTTCCGCTCGCTATCGGCCAAACTCGATCTTGGCGGCACCCCCGGCGGCCCGCCAACCTTCCCGCGCGCCGCTGCAACGCCGTCGGCGAGCGCGAACAACGCGCCCTCGACCCCGGCGCTGCCGCCGATGCCCGCGATCGACCGGTCGCTATACGAAACCGTCACGACGCTCGACGCGCTCGACCGCTGGATCGCTGCTGCGCAAGCCGCGCATGTCGTCGCAGTCGATACCGAAACGGCCAGTCTGGACAGTGTCACCGGCCGTCTCGTCGGGGTCAGCCTGGCGACGGCGCCCGGCAAGGCCTGCTACATCCCGCTCGGCCATGGCGGCACCGACATGTTCGCCGAAAAGCCCGAGCAGATCGCAATGGACTCGGCGCTGGGCCGACTCCGCGGCCTGTTCGTCGACGACGCGGTGCTGAAGGTCGGGCATAATCTGAAATATGACATCGGCGTCCTGGCGCAGCACGACATTACCATCGCCCCCTATGACGACACGCTGGTGATGAGCTTTGCGCTCGACGCCGGCAAGCATCAGCATGGGCTCGACGAACTGGCGAAGCTCCACCTTGATCACATCTGCCTGACCTTCAAGGAAATGTGCGGGACCGGCAAATCGCAGATCAGCTTTGCCGAGGTTCAACTCGACCGCGCCACCGAATATGCCGCCGAGGATGCCGACGTCGCGCTGCGGCTGTGGAAGCTGCTCAAGCTGCGCCTGCCGATCGAGGGCGGAACGCGCGTTTATGAGATGGTCGATCGTCCGCTCGCCGCCATTATCGAGGGCATGGAGCGCGCGGGGATCATGGTCGATCGCGACTATCTGGCCAGACTATCGGGCGAATTTGCGACCGAAATGCTGCGGATCGAGGGCGAGATCCACGCGCTCGCGGGGCAGCCCTTCGCGATCGGCAGCCCCAAACAGCTCGGCGAAATCCTGTTCGACAAGCTGGGCCTGAAGGGCGGGCGCAAGGGCAAGTCGGGCGACTGGTCGACCGACCAGAATGAGCTTGAACGGCTCGAACGCGACGGGGTGCCGATCGCGCGCAAAATCCTGGAATGGCGCCAGCTGTCGAAGCTGAAATCGACCTATACCGACGCGCTCCAGCAACAGATCAACCCCACCACGGGCCGCGTCCACACCAGCTACAGCTTGGTCGGCGCGCAAACCGGGCGCCTGTCATCGACCGATCCCAATCTCCAGAACATTCCGATCCGGACCGAGACCGGGCGCCAGATCCGCGATGCCTTTATCGCCGCGCCCGGCCATGTCCTGATTGCCGCCGACTATAGCCAGATCGAGCTGCGCCTCGCGGCGCATATGGCCGACGTCCCCGAACTCAAGGAAGCCTTTGCGCAGGGGCAGGACATTCACGCCGCCACCGCCATCGAACTGTTCGGCGAAAGCAACCGCGACACGCGCGGCAAGGCCAAGACGGTCAATTTCTCGATCCTCTATGGCATTTCGCGCTGGGGTCTGGCGGGGCGGCTCGAGATCACCCCCGACGAAGCGCAGGCGCTCATCGCGCGCTATTTCGAACGCTTCCCCGGCATCTCGGATTACATCACCGACACGCTCGAAAGCGTCCGCGCCACGGGCTATACCGAGACGCTGTTCGGCCGCAAAACCTGGTTCCCGCGGATCAAGGCTGCCAACCAGAACGAGCGCGCGGGGAGCGAACGCGCCGCGATCAACGCCCCGATCCAGGGGACCAGCGCCGACCTGATCAAGCGCGCCATGGCGCGGATGCCCGCCGCGCTCGCCGATGCAGGGCTGTCCGACGTCAAGATGCTGCTGCAGGTCCATGACGAACTGGTGTTCGAAGCGCCCGAGGGCCAGGCCAAGGCCGCGGGCGAGGTCATTCGCGCCGTGATGGCGGGCGCAGCCGAACCGGCGCTGACGTTGTCGGTGCCGCTCGACGTGGAAATCGGCATCGGCAAAAGCTGGGGCGAGGCACATTGATCGCGGCCCTGCTGTTTGCCGCGGCGCTCGCCGCCGATCCCGTCCCTGCGCCGGTCGCGGCCCCGGCCAGCGCCGCAGCGCCGATCGCCGAAGCCGATCTGCGGGAATTTGTCGCGATCGCGGGGCGCAAGGTCGCCGGACGCCCGGTGGGCGGGCCGATCGCCAGCGCCGACAAGGTGCTGCTGATCGCGCGCGACGACAAGGGATTTCCCGTGATCGCGGTCAGCACCGGCTTTCCGGCGCGCCAGGCCTTGCCAGCGCCGCCGCAGAATATGCTCGCGGTCGTCCGCCTGCGCCAACGCTACGAAACCCCCGTCCCCGGTCCGAGTGCCAACGATCTGGCGTTCGTTGCTGCGCACCGCCTGCCGCTGTTCGTGATCGGCGAATGGGCGCGACCGGCGCCGATGTGGGAGGTTGCGTGGGTCGACGACGCCGTCCGCTTTCGCACGATCGGCGAAGTCGGCGAAATCGGGCCCTGGCAGGACTGACCGAAGCCCCGGTGCGCCGCGCCGCCTGCACCGCCCTTCCCCACCCGCTATTTTCGCTCTATGACGCGCCGATGACATCTGGCTGTCGCATTTGTGACAACCGGTAACAAAGGGTTTCCATGAGCAAGTTTCAGCCCGTCGCGCAGGCGCCGGTCCGTATCCAGCAGAATATTCTCGCGCGCGGCGAACGCCGCCTGCTCAACTGGATCTGCCCGCGCCTGCCGCAATGGATGACCCCCGACAAGCTGACCGCGCTGGGATTTTTCGGGGCCGTGATGGTCGCCGCTGGCTACATGCTCAGCTGGATCGACAGCGAATGGCTCGGGCTTTGCCTGGCGGGCTATGTCGTCAACTGGTTCGGCGATTCGCTCGACGGCAGCTTGGCGCGCTGGCGCAAGATCGAACGCCCCAATTACGGCTATTTCGTCGACCATAGCGTCGACGCACTGGCGACGCTGTTGATGGTCAGCGCGATCGGGATGAGCCCCTATATGCGCTTCGACGTCGCGCTGATGGCGGTGATCGGCTATTTCCTGCTGTCGATCCACACCTTCATCGCCGCCAAGGTCGTCGGCGAATTCCGTCTGTCCTATATGGCGGGCGGCCCGACCGAGCTGCGGTTGATGCTGATGGCGATGACGATCGCGATGCCGATCGTCGGTGGCGGCGATATTCGCGGCACCAATTTCTCGGCTTTCGACCTGTTTGCGCTGGTCGTCTCGAGCATTCTGGTGACGTTGTTCATCGTCCAGACGTCGGCGACCGCCCGGATGCTGCGCCGCCGCGGGATTTAGGGCCGCAGCCGCGCCTGCGCGTAAGTACCGAGCAGCCGCAGCGATTTGGTCTGGAAATCCAGTTCCTCCAGTGCCCGATCGATCCGTTCGTCGCCCGGCGCTCCGACGATGTCAGCGTAGAATTGCGTCGCAGCAAAGCTGCCACCGGTCTGATAGCTCTCGAGCTTGGTCATGTTGACGCCATTGGTCGCAAAGCCGCCGAGCGCCTTGTAAAGCGCGGCAGGAATATTCTTCACCTCGAACATGAAGGTGGTCATCACTGGACCGGTGATCGCCGCCAGATCGGCGAGCGGCTCGCGCGCGAGGACGACGAAGCGGGTCATATTATGTTCGGCATCCTCCATCCCGGTGCCATGCAGCGTCAGCCCGTAAAGTTCGGCCGCGTGCGGCGGCGCCAGAGCCGCCAGCCCGACCTCGTCGCTGTCCGCGACCCATGCCGCAGCGCCCGCAGTGTCGCTGTGCGCGACCGGCGCGATATTGTTGGCGCGCAGCCAGTGGCGGCACTGGCCGAGCGCCTGTTCATGGCTCATCGCACGCGTCACCGGGCCGAGGTCGCGGCTCATCAAGCCGTAACGGATCGGCAGGAAATGCTCGCCGACGATCGACAGCCCGGATTCGGGGAGCAGGAAGTGAATGTCCGCAACGCGCCCATGCAGGCTGTTTTCGATCGGGATGATCGCGCGGTCGACCCGGCCATCGCGCACCGCATCGATCGCGTCCTGAAAGGCATAGCAGGGCAGCGGCAGCGAATCCGGGTCATACTCGCGCGCCGCCAGGTCGCTATTGGCACCCGGCGCCCCCTGAAACGCCAGCCCGCGCGCGGGCTCGGCAAGCGCCTTCACCCGCATATCGTCGACCAGATGCTGTGCCGAAGCCGAATAACTGCCCATGACTGCCTTCCCGCGTTACCGCGGCGGCGCATAGCCGCAGGGCCGCACCCGCGCAACCGGTGCGCGTGGTCGCAATCCCTGATTTCATCCCCTTGCGCCGTCGTCGCCGCACCAGTAAGGGAGCGTCCAAATCAAATATGCGTCCGCAAGCGGGCGCCAGCTAACGGGGCTGCAAAAGCATGGACAATCGCAACAACACGATCGCTGGCTGGGTGCTGTTCGCCGGCATTTGCGCGCTGGGTCTGACCATCGGGTCGAGCATGTTGTTCGCCGGTCACGCCCCCGAAAAGCCCGGTTTCCCGATCGAAGACGCCGAAGCTGGCGGCGCCGGCGCCGCCGCGGTGCCGATTGCGAACCTGCTTGCCGCCGCCGATCCGGTGAAGGGCGAAGTGGTTTTCGCCAAATGCGCTGCGTGCCATACGATTGCCTCAGGCGGCGCTAACGGCATTGGCCCGAATCTGTGGGGCGCGCTGGGCAAGCCGCACGGCCATGTCGCAGGCTTTGCCTATTCGGACGCGCTGAAGGGCGTTCCCGGCAACTGGGATTTCAAGGGAATGGACGCCTGGCTCGCCAGCCCGCGCAAATATGCCCCCGGCACCAAAATGTCGTTCGCGGGCCTCAGCAGCGCCGAAGACCGCGCCAACCTGATCGTTTACATGAACAGCCAGGGCTCTAACCTCCCGCTGCCCGCGCCCGAAGCCGTCGCACCTGCCGAGGGTGCTGCCCCGGCCGAAGGCGAAGCTGCGGCCCCCGCAGAGGGCGCAGCGGCTGCACCGGCGGCCGATGCGACCGCAGCAACACCTGCTCCGGCCGAAGCCAAGAAATAATGCGGATCGCGCCCGTCCTGCTGGCGGGTGCGTTCGTCCTTGCCAGCTGCGGCAAAAGCGACGCTCCACCTACCGACGGCGCCAGCGGCGATACCGCGCCCTTCGCAGCGGTCGCGCCTACCGCGGCAATGGGTGAGCAAGTGTTCAAACGCTGCGTCGCCTGTCACACGGTCGACAAGGGCGGCCGCAACGGCATCGGCCCCAATCTGCACGGCATCGTCGGCGCCGCGGTCGCAGCCAAGCCTGACTTTTCCTATTCGGGAGCGATGAAGGCCAAGGGCGGCGTCTGGGACGAAGCCGCGCTCGACCGCTATCTGGAAGCGCCGATGAAGGACGTCCCGGGGACGCGCATGGCGTTCGCCGGGGTCATCGACGCCGCCGACCGCAAGGCGCTGATCCTGTATCTGGAAACGCAGAAATGAGCTCCCTTCCCCCTTGATGGGGGAAGGATATGTAGCCTTATCGTGGAGCGATCAGGCGGAGTTGGATGGGGGTGACGGTGCGCCCTTGCGCCGTCGTCTCAGGCCGAGAGCGCACCCCTACCGCTGCGACTAAGCCAGCAAGCTGGCAAGTCTCGCTGCCTCCCCCATCAAAGGGGGAGGAAAATACGTCACCCCTGCGCTTCGATATTCGCGTAGAAATCCTGAACGATCTGCCACGCCTCTTCGGCGGTCTCGACGAATTTGAACAGTCCCAGGTCGCGCGCGCTCACCACGCCCTCTTCGACCAGCGCGTCGAAATTCACCACGCGTTCCCAGAATTCCTGGCCGAACAGCACGATCGGGATCGGCTTGATCTTGCCGGTCTGGATCAGCGTCAGCAACTCGAACATCTCGTCAAAGGTGCCGAACCCGCCGGGGAACACGCACACCGCGCGGGCGCGGAGCAGGAAGTGCATCTTGCGCAGCGCGAAATAGTGGAATTGAAAACTGAGGTCGGGGGTGACGAAGCGGTTCGGCGCCTGTTCGTGCGGCAACACGATGTTCAGCCCGACCGATTCCTTGCCGACATCATCGGCACCGCGATTGGCCGCTTCCATGATCGACGGGCCGCCGCCCGAGCAGACGACGAAATGGCGGCAACCATTTTCGTCGGGCGGCACCTGGCTTGCCAGCCGCGCCAGCTTGCGTGCTTCCTCATAATATTTCGCCTTGGCCTTCAGGCGGCGCGCGATGTTGCGCTGAACATCGTCAGTCGCCGCGGCTTCGAGCGCGTCGGCCTGTTCGGGCTCGGGAATCCGCGCCGACCCGTAAATGACGAGCATCGACTCGATCTTCGCCTCGTCGAGCAGCAATTCGGGCTTGAGCAGTTCCAGCTGAAAGCGCACCGGGCGCAAATCTTCGCGCAGCAGGAAGTCGTTGTCCTGAAACGCCAGCTTGTACGCGGCGCTCGCGGTCTGCGGGGTGGTGGTCGCCTGCTTGGCGAACTTGGCGTCATCCTTGGCTTTGTGGAAACGCGAACGATGGGGTTGTTTATCTTCTGCCATTGGACAGCGGCTAGCCGCTCTGCGTGACTTTGCCAAGTCAGGCCAAACATCCCTCCCCCTTGATGGGGGAGGCAGTGAAACTTGCCAGCTTGCTGGCTTAGTCACAGCGGTGGGGGGTGCTCTCGGCCTGAAGCGGGCGGCGTCAGGACGCTCCGTCACCCTCATCCAACTTCGCCCATCAAGGGAGAAGGAATTTAGCGGCAGTATCCGTTGCCGCTCATGTCGAAGTGAAAATGATTATAATGCGCGGCATTATAGTCCGGCCCGAGCACGGTGCCAAAGCGGCGGCAGCCCGATTTGTGGAGCGCGCGAAGAAACTCCTGCGAGGCCTTGTCGCCCTTCCATCCGCCGTCGAGCATGATCCGCCGTCCATCGGCGAGGACAAAGCCCGACACGTCGACGGCGTTCGAATAGGCGTGCTGTGACAAGCGGCCCGAGCGGCCGCCATAAATATTGCGGCAGCTGTAGGTGCCAAAGGTCTCGATCTTGACGACCTCCTGCCCGAAATATTTGCGCGCCGCGGGCTTCACCGCAAATTGCGCCCAGCCGGCGAAACTCTTGGCCAGCGGGCAAGTCATCGCACCCAGGTTGGTCGTCGGGGTGCCGATGTCGAGCAGCTTCACCGAATCGATCGAACTGCATCCGCCGCCATGATCCTGATTGGCGAGTGGGGTGAAGCGCACCCCCGCCTGCTTCAGATCGAACGCGCATTGCTGGGCTTCGGCGCTGGTGAACGATGGCGTTCCGACGACCTGCGGGCGGTTGGGCTTGCTGGCGACCGGACGTTTGCTGTCGCTGCGCTTCATCACGTCGGGACTGCCGAAACAGGCCGACAGTGCCAGCGCGGCGCTCGCGGCGATCAATATCCGGGGCTGCAAGAACGGCGGAATCGGCATGGCGTCAAAATACCGGCAAGATGGTTAATAAGCTCTTTAGACTTGCTTCGGCTCACCCGAAATTTAGCGCGGCCCACGCATTTTGTTTGACAGCCCGCGCGCTCACCTTAAACGCAGCGCCGGGCCACGCGGTCCCAACGCCGCGCGAGCTCTCTGCAAGGAGAGACTATATGACTGAAGTGCCGAAACCCGAATTGCGCCCTGCACGCCCGTTTTTCTCCTCCGGACCCTGCGCCAAGCCGCCAGTCTGGTCCCCCGAAAAACTCCAAACCGAATCGCTGGGCCGCTCGCACCGTGCCAACATCGGCAAGACGCGTCTGCAATATTGCATCGATCTGATGCGCGAGATGTTGCAGCTGCCCGACACCCACCGCATCGGCATCGTGCCCGGATCCGACACCGGCGCCTTCGAGATGGCGATGTGGACGATGCTGGGCGCCAAGCCGGTGACGACACTCGCATGGGAGAGCTTCGGCGAGGGCTGGGTCACCGACGCCGCCAAGCAACTCAAGCTCGACCCGACCGTCATCCGCGCCGATTACGGCCAGCTTCCCGATCTGACGCAGGTCGACTGGTCGAACGACGTGCTGTTCACCTGGAACGGCACGACCAGCGGCGTCCGCGTCCCGAACGGCGACTGGATCGCCGCCGACCGCGAAGGCCTGAGCTTTGCCGACGCGACCAGCGCGGTGTTCGCTTACGACCTGCCCTGGGACAAGATCGACGTCGCGACCTTCAGCTGGCAGAAAGTGCTCGGCGGCGAGGGCGGCCATGGCGTGCTGATCCTCGGCCCGCGCGCGGTCGAACGGCTCGAAACCTACACTCCCGCCTGGCCGCTGCCGAAGGTGTTCCGCCTCGTGTCGAAGGGCGCGCTGACCGAGGGCGTGTTCAAGGGCGAGACGATCAACACCCCGTCAATGCTCGCGGTCGAAGACGCGATCTTCGCGCTCGAATGGGCGAAGTCGCTGGGCGGCCTCGACGGATTGAAGGCGCGCAGCGACGCGAACGCTGCGGCGCTCGACAAGATCGTCGCCGACCGCGACTGGCTCAGCCACCTCGCCGCCGATCCCGCCAGCCGGTCGAAGACCTCGGTTTGCCTGTCGGTCGCCGGTGCCGACGAGGATTTCATCAAGAAATTCGCGGCCCTGCTCGACAAGGAAGGCGCGGCCTACGACATCGCAGGTTATCGCGACGCACCGCCGGGGCTTCGCATCTGGTGCGGCGCGACCATCGACACCGCTGACATCGAAGCACTCGGCCCGTGGCTCGACTGGGCCTACTCAACCCTCTCCGCCTGACGCCTTAATCGTCATTCCCGCGAAGGCGGGAATCCCGCTTTTTCCAAGTCACGTCCAGCATTGAACAAGAAAGCGGGACCCCCGCTTTCGCGGGGGTGACGAGAAATAGGATTATCGAAATGACCGCACCCAAAGTCCTCATCAGCGACAAAATGGACCCCAAAGCCGCCGCGATCTTTGCCGAACGCGGCATCCAGGTCGACGTCATCACCGGCAAGACCAAGGACGAGCTGATCGCGATGATCGGCGACTATGACGGCCTTGCCATCCGTTCGGCCACGAAAGTCACCGCCGACGTCCTCGCCGCCGCAACCAATCTGAAAGTCGTCGGCCGCGCCGGGATCGGGGTCGACAATGTCGATATTCCCGCGGCGTCGAAACAGGGCGTCATCGTGATGAACACGCCCTTCGGCAACAGCATCACCACCGCCGAACATGCGATCGCGATGATGTTCGCGCTCGCCCGCCAGATTCCCGAAGCGAACGCCGGGACGCAGGCGGGCAAGTGGCCGAAGAATGATTTCATGGGGGTCGAACTGACCTCCAAAACCCTCGGCCTGATCGGTTGCGGCAATATCGGCAGCATCGTGGCCGAACGTGCGCTGGGCCTGCGTATGAAGGTCGTCGCCTTCGATCCCTTCCTGACCCCCGAACGCGCGATCGAGCTTGGCGTCGAAAAGGCCGATCTCGACACGCTGCTCGCCAAAGCCGACTTCATCACGCTGCACACGCCGCTGACCGACCAGACGCGCAATATTCTGTCGGCCGAAAATCTGGCCAAGGCGAAGAAGGGCGTGCGGATCATCAACTGCGCGCGTGGCGGGTTGATCGACGAAGCGGCGCTGAAGGACGCGCTCGACAGCGGCCATGTCGCGGGCGCGGCGCTCGACGTGTTTGCGCAGGAGCCCCCCGCCGCCGATCACCCGCTATTCAGCGCCCCGAACTTCATCTGCACCCCGCATCTGGGCGCCTCGACCGACGAAGCGCAGGTCAATGTCGCCATTCAGGTGGCCGAACAGATTTCGGATTATCTGCTCACCGGCGGCATCACCAACGCGCTCAACGTCCCCAGCCTGTCGGCCGAAGAAGCGCCGAAGCTGCGCCCCTATATGAGCCTCGCCGAAAAGCTCGGCAGCCTGGTCGGCCAGCTCGCGCACGACAATCTCACCACCATCTCGGTCGAGGTCGAGGGGGCAGCGGCAGAACTCAACCTCAAGCCGATCACCGCCGCGGTGCTGACCGGCCTGATGCGCCGCTATTCGGACAGCGTGAACATGGTCAACGCCCCGCATCTGGCGCGCGAACGCGGCCTCGACGTCCGCGAAGTGCGCCACGACCGCGACGGCGATTACCACACGCTGGTGCGCGTCACCGTCGCCACCGAACAGGGCGACCGCTCGGTTGCGGGCACGCTGTTCAGCAATGGCGACCCGCGGCTGGTCGAAATGTTCGGGATCAAGGTCGAGGCCGACCTCGACGGCCATATGCTCTATATCGTCAACGAGGACGCCCCGGGGTTCATCGGCCGCATCGGCACGACGCTGGGCGACGCCGGGCTCAACATCGGCACCTTCCACCTCGGCCGCCGCGGCGCGGGCGGCGAGGCGGTGCTGCTCCTCTCGCTCGATTCGCCGATGCCTGAGCCGCTGCTGTGGCAGCTGTGCCAGTTGCCCGGCGTGAAGACGGTGAAGGGACTCAAATTCTAGCGCCATCCTCCATTTCCGTTCGTGTCGAGCGAAGTCGAGACACCTATCGGGTGACCATGCCATCAAGGCATCTCGACTTCGCTCGATGCGAACGGAAATTCTGGGTTGTTGAATCAAGTTTTCGACCCGCCTAAGGCCGCACCCATGCCCCGCACCCCTGCCCTGCTACCCGAAGGCCTCCGCGATCGCCTGCCCCAACAGGCCGAAGCCGCGTCGCGCGTCACCCGCGCGCTCGTCGATGCGATGCGCGCGCATGGCTATGGCCGCGTGGCGCCGCCGCTGGCCGAGTTTCGCGAGACGCTGGGCGGCGACGATGATCGCACCACCCGCGACCTGCTGCGCTTCACCGATCCGGTGTCGCAGCGGACGCTGGCGCTTCGCCCCGATATCACGCGGCAGGTCGGGCGGATCGCCACCTCACTGCTCGCCAATGCCCCGCGCCCGCTGCGGCTTTGCTACGCCGGTCAGATCGTCAAACTGCGCGCCAGCCAGCTGCGCCCGGCGCGCGAGATGCTCCAGGTTGGCGCCGAGCTGATCGGCAGCGACAGCGTCGCGGCAGCGCGCGAGATTGTGTCGGTCGCGATCGACGCGCTCGAAGCCGCGGGGATCGGCCCGGTGACGATCGACTTCACCCTGCCCGACGTCGTCGATCTGCTCGCGAACGGTCCGCTGCCCGTCGATACCGACATCCAGCAATTGCGCGACGAGCTCGACGCCAAGGACGCCGGGGCGCTTACCCGCATCGGCGCCGCGGCCTATCTGCCCTTGCTCCGCGCCACCGGCCCCTTCGATCAGGCGATTGCGGATCTGCGCGCCTTCGATACATCGGGGGTGCTCACCGCCCGCATCGACGCGCTCGAAGCGATCGCTGCCCCCATCCGCGACCGCGTCACGCTGACCCTCGACCCGACCGAACGCCACGGCTTTGCCTATCAAAGCTGGTTCGGATTCCAGATCTTCGTTCCGGGGCAGGGCGACGCGGTCGGCCGCGGCGGCGGCTATGCGATTCCGGTTGGCGAACAGGAGGAAGCCGCGGTCGGCTTTTCGCTCTATCCCGATCCGCTGATCGACGCGGGGCTGGGTGCCGAAGACGACAGCGACCGCCGCATCTTCCTGCCGCTGGGCCACGATCCGGTGCTCGCGGCGAGCCTGCGCGCCGATGACTGGCAGACGGTGGCCGCCCTGTCCGATATTGACGATGCGCAGGCGCTGGGGTGCGGGTGGCGGCTGGGTGCCGACGGACCAACAGCGGTCTGAGGCCCATATCTATCGTCATCCCGGCGAAGGCCGGGATGACGGACGGTTTAAAAATCCGAAACCCCGAACCGCGGCACGCCTTGATTGACCCCCGGCGGATCGAGCACCGTCACATCGAGCGTCACAGGCTCGCCAATCCAGTGCGCCAGCGTCGTGTGGTCGGCCAGGTCATCATCGGTCAGTGGATGAACAAGCGCGCGCAGGCCGGTCGCTTCGATGGTCGCCACGACATCATCGTACGACCGCGCCAGAAAATGCACCTCATATTGCGCGATCGGGTGCGGCCCTGCAGGTCCGTCGGTCATCGCGCCGACGAACAGGATCGCGGGATCTTTGCCGAAATCGTCGCGAAGCGCAGCCGCGGTAGGCCGCTCGACGGGGTCGTAATAGATATGCGCGTGGTAAGGGGCGTCGGGGTTGGTCATGGCCGCATATCCTTTCTCTTCAGCCGTCATTGCGAGCGTAGCGAAGCAATCCAGAGCGGCCTTACCCTGCTCTGGATTGCTTCGCTACGCTCGCAATGACGATGGCTATTTTGCGAACACCCGCTTCAACCACGCATCAACCGCCCCCGTCGCCGCATAGGCCGGATCACCCAGACTGCGGTTGATCTCGGCATGGCCTTTCAGCCCCTCGCCGGGGAAACTGCCATGTTCGACCCGGCTGCCGCCCGCAGTCAGCGAGGCCCCCAAGGCCTTCGCCTGCCGCACGCCATCTTCGCGCTGGACATAGAGCAGCAGAAACTCCCGCGCATTGGGCGCCGCGGCGTGCGCCGTCGGCGACAAGGCTTTTTGCCGCGCCGGGTCTGTCCCGAACGCCTGCTTGTAGGTCGCTTGCATGATCGGCGGGCCGTCCTTCATCTGCGCGGGAACATCATAAGCCGCGCCGTCATTCGGGATCACCCCCGCGATGTCGGCGAAAGACAGCCCGGCCCCCCTCAGATAACGCTCGTCGGTGCCAACCAGCGCGACCAGATGCGCGCCCGCGCTATGTCCCATCAGCACGATCCGCCGCCGATCGATGCCCAGCGCGCTGGCGCGGTCGATCAGAGCCTTGACCGCGCTCGCCACATCGGCCGCCTGCTGCTCGACCGTCGCGGCGGGGACGAGGCGATAGTTGATCGACGCAAAGGCATAGCCCTGCCCCGGATAATGCACCGGCTTGAAGCGCCCGGTCGCATTGTCCTTGCTACCGCGCTTCCACCCGCCGCCATGGACATAGACGATCAGCGGCGCCGGTCCTTTGGCCGCTTTGGCGCGCCAGACATCCAGCACCTGCAACGCATCGCTGCCATAGGCGATCGTCTCACCCCCCGGCACCTTGGCGCCATCCTCGGCGCCCATGCGTTCGGCCATTCGCTCACGCAGCCGGTCGCGCAGTTTTTCGCGCGCATCGCTGACCGGCATCCCGCTTGCCACCACGGCGGTCACCGCCGCCAGCCCGATCCAGATTCGCTTGCTCATATCCGCACCTCCATCGCCCCCCGGCGCGCATCGCTTGTCCGGCCCAAATGTCGCAAAATCATCCCAGCGCGCTTGCCTCTGCGGCCAAATCCGCTAAGGCCTCGCCGGGCGCCGCGCTGGTCGTTTTTGGCCCGGTTCAGCAGGACAGCATCATGGCAAATGTTACCGTCATCGGGTCGCAATGGGGCGACGAGGGCAAGGGCAAGATTGTCGACTGGCTTGCCAGCCGCGCCGATGCCGTGGTGCGTTTCCAGGGCGGCCATAATGCCGGTCATACGCTCGTCGTCGGCGAGCAGGTCTACAAGCTGTCGCTGCTCCCGTCGGGCATCGTCACCGGCACGCTGTCGATCATCGGCAACGGCGTCGTGCTCGACCCCTGGGCGCTGCGCGACGAGATCACCAAGCTGCGCGGCCAGGGCGTCGTCATCAATGCAGAGAATTTTGCGATCGCCGACAATTGCGCGCTGATCCTGCCGTTCCACCGCGACCTCGACGCGCTGCGCGAAACCGCGGCGGGTGCAGGCAAGATCGGCACCACCGGGCGCGGAATCGGTCCGGCCTATGAGGACAAGGTCGGTCGCCGCGCGATCCGCGTCTGCGACCTCGCCCATCTCGACAAGCTCGAACCGCAGCTCGACCGCCTGACCGCGCACCACGACGCGCTGCGCGCCGGGTTCGGCGAGCCGCCGATCGACCGCGAGCGGCTGGTCGCCGACCTCACCGAAATCGCCGACTATGTGCTCGAATATGCCCAGCCGGTGTGGAAGCGCCTGAAGAAAGTCCGCAAGGCGGGCGCGCGCATCTTGTTCGAAGGCGCGCAGGGTGTCCTGCTCGACGTCGATCACGGCACCTATCCCTTCGTCACCAGCAGCAACACGGTGAGCGGCACCGCCGCCAGCGGCTCGGGCCTTGGCCCCTCGGCGGTCGGCTTCGTCCTCGGTATCGCCAAGGCTTATACGACGCGCGTCGGCAGCGGCCCCTTCCCCACCGAACTCGAAGACGCGACCGGCCAGAAGCTCGGCGAACGCGGCCATGAATTCGGCACCGTCACCGGGCGCAAGCGCCGCTGCGGCTGGTTCGACGCGGTACTGGTGCGGCAAAGCTGCGCGGTATCGGGCGTCACCGGCATCGCGCTCACCAAGCTCGACGTGCTTGACGGCTTCGACACGATCCGCATCTGCACCGGCTACCGGCTGCGCGGCAAGATCCTCGACTATTTCCCGGCGCACTCCGCCGATCAGGCCGAGGTCGAGCCGATCTACGAGGAAATGGACGGCTGGCAGGAAACGACCGCGGGTGCGCGCAGCTATGCCGACCTGCCCGCGCAGGCGATCAAATATATCCAGCGCGTCCAGGAACTGATCGAGACCCCGATCGCGCTGGTATCAACCAGCCCCGAGCGCGAGGACACAATCCTGATCCGCGACCCGTTCAGCGACTGACGATCAGCGCCCGGCAGCAGCGACATCTCGGATCGCGGCGACGAATCCGGCCGGGTCATCCTCCTGAATGAAATGCCCGCCGTGCAAAGTTCGGTGCGCCATGCTCTGCGCGCCGGGAACGCGCGACGTGAACAGCGCATCACCGCCGCGCGTGATCGGGTCGCCATCGGAAAAGCAGCACAGGAACGGCTTGTCGAACGCCTCCAGCGCCGCCCAGGCGCGCTTTTGATCTGGCACCGCGGCATTGTGGCCCAGCGGTACGAATGATGGATAGACCCGTGCCGCGACCTTCGACGCGCGGGTCGGGAATGGCGCATCATAGGCCGCAATCTCGGCGGCGCTCAGCTCACGCTTGGCCCCCGCCTTGACGATCTTGCCGATCGGGAACACCGGGCTGTAGCGCGAAAAAGCGCGCCAGATGGCAAAGGCGCGCGGCGCGGGTTGCCCTTCGGGGAGTCCACCGTTCGATAACGCGACCCCAGCGAACCTCTCGGGCATTTCGGCGACCAGTCGCAGGCCGATCAATGAACCCCAATCCTGACAGGCGAGGATCATGTTTTTGAGGTCGAGTGCCTCGATCGATTGCCGCATCCATGCGACCTGCGCCGCATAGCTGTAGGCCGTGCGGTCGAGGGGTTTGTCCGAACGACCGAAGCCGATCAGGTCGGGCGCGACGACGCGAAACCCCGCATCGACCGCCGGACCGATCATGTGACGATACAGATAGGCCCAAGTCGGCTCGCCATGCAGCATCAGCACCGGCTGGGCATCGGACGCGCCCTCATCAACAAAATGGACGCGCAGGCCGCCCTCGATCTCGACATAATGTGGCGCATAGGGCCAGTCCGGCAAATCCGCAAAACGATCGTCCGGCGTGCGATAAACGCGCATCATTTTCTCCCCCAATCTTGGTCGCGGGCAGCTTAGGACACTTCCGTTGCGGCGCAAGCCGTGCCACCGTCGCACCATGACCCGTCACATACTCATCTTCTATGGCAGCTACCGCCGCGACCGGCAGGGCATCAAGCTCGCGCAGTGGCTGGTCGATGCCGTGATCGCGCGCGGCGACAGCGCCGAACTGATCGACGCCAAAGCGGTGAACCTGCCGATGCTCGACCGCATGTACAAAGAATATGCGAAGGGCGAAGCGCCGCCCGCGATGGGCGAGCTTGCGGAGAAAATTCGCGCCGCCGACGGCTTTCTGTTCGTCACCGGCGAATATAATTGGGGACCGCAGCCGGGATTGAAGAATTTGACCGACCATTTCCTCGAAGAATGGTTCTGGCGCCCCGCCGCGATCGCCTGTTACTCGGCAGGGCCATGGTCGGGGGTGCGCGCGATGATGGGCTGGCGCGATACGCTGGGCGAAATGGGGATGGCGGTCACCTCGTCGATCCTCCCCGTCGGGCGGATCGGCGGTGCGTTCGATGCCGATGGCCAGCCGACGGGCGACGATGGCGCGCGGCTGGTCAAGAGCTTCCCGCGCTTCGCCGACGACCTCAATTGGTGGATCGACGCTGCCAAGGCGCAGCGCGCGAAGGTCGATCCGCCCTATTGATTCGTCATTGTGAGGAGCGAAGCGACGCGGCAATCCAGAGTAGGCGTAAACCGCTCTGGATTGCTTCGCTCCGCTCGCAATGACGAGACGTGGCAGCTAACCCGACTTCAACTCGGCCTTCAGCCGCAAGCTGGCGCGCCAGAAGAAGAACGCCGGGATCAGCCCTAGCCAAGCCGCGCCATACAGCACCCAGCGCACGCTTTCGGTTCCGGCCACAGGTTGCAGTGCGTCGGACAACACCCCGAACAGGAACGGCCCGAGGCCGAGACCGATCAAATTCTGTCCGAACAACATGATCGACGCCGCGACGGCGCGCGCGCGCGGTTGGACCAGCCCCTGCACACAGCCGTAAGCGGGCCCATAATAAGCCGAATTGAGGATGGTCGGGATGATCAGCATCGCCACTGCGACGCGCCAGTCCTCCATATAATAGCCCAGGAACAGGATCGGCGCTGCGATCGCCATGCCGTAGGCGGGAAAGGTCAGCAGATGTTTCTTGTCACGCGGGCCGTATTTGTCGGCCATCTTGCCGCCCAGCCAGGTTCCGAACGCCCCGGCCAGCCCCAGCACCACCGCCATCGACAGCCCGGCCTCGGTCGTCGATAGTCCGTGGCTGCGGATGAAGAAGCTGATCGTCCACAGCGCCTTGCCATAACCCAGGACGGCAACGACCGACGCGGCGATCAGGATGTAGATGAAGGCGCGCGAACTGAAAATTTCGCGCAGCGCCTCGCCCGTTGAGAGCGGCACGACCCCCCGTGCCGTCGCCACCGCTTCCTCCGAACGGCTGTGTCGCGGCTCGCGCATCACGAACAGCACCACCAGCGCCAGCAGGATTCCCGGCGCACCGACCATCATCAAGGCGACGCGCCAGCCATAAAGATCGTTGACGACCCCGCCGATGATCAGCCCGAGCAGCGACCCGATCGGCACGCCAAGGCCATAGAACGCAATCGCCGACGAGCGTTTTTCGGCCGGGACGCTGTCCGAAATCAGCGAATGGGCGGCCGGGGTGCATCCCGCCTCGCCGACCCCGACCCCGACCCGCGCCAGCAGCAACTGGACGAAATTCTGCGCCAGCCCGCACACCGCGGTCATCGCCGACCAGATCGCCAGCGAGATCGCGATCAGCCGCACCCGGTTGGTGCCGTCCTTGTCGGCGTAGCGCGCGATCGGGATACCGAGCAGCGCATAAAAGACCGCAAAGGCCGGTCCCGCCAGCAGCCCGAGCTGGGTGTCCGAAAGCCCCAGGTCGGCCTTGATCGGTTCGGCCAATATGTTGACGATCTGCCGGTCCAGAAAGTTGAAGATATAAACGACCAGCAAAATCCACAGCATCGACCGCGTTTGCGCGGAAACACCGGCGGACGGGGTGGCAATGCCCGGCGACAAGGCTGCTTTTTCGGTCATTTCTATCTCCCGCGTCCATGGGAGCAGACCGGGGGGAGTGGTGTCAACGTTCTTGCGGCGCGCTGACGTCGCTCACTTGCAATTGCCGCTACGGCTGCCAGCCTGCGACCTGTCCAAAAAAATCTCGCGGCGTCCCGAGGGCGCAATGACGACAGGCTTAGCGTTTATCGCGCCGCCGCTTCCAGCCCATTTCTTCCAGCTCGAGCAACTCCATCGGGACATGGATATTGCGGATCGCCATCCGCACCTCGATCAGGAACAGCACCAGCGAGGCGAGGAGCAGCAGCATCGCGATCGCGAACGCCCACGACGCCGCCAGGCCCAGGTTGAACCCGGCGATCGCCTGCGCGAACAGCAGCGCCACGAGCAGGCACACGACGATCCCGCACGCGACCGCGGCGGCGATCGCATTGTTGATCACATCCATCCGGCGGTCGGCAGCGCGCAGTTCGGCGACGACCCGTTCATGCTCCGCCCCCTCGGTTTCCGCCCAACGCTCCATTAGCGCGCGCGATCGATCGACGACGCGCGACAACCGCCCGGTCAGCACATTGAGCAGGCTTCCCGTCGCGACGAGCAGGAACACCGGGGTGACGGACAGCTGGATCGTCTCGGCGATCATCGCCGAGCCGGTCATACTCATCCCTCGGCGCCGACGGCGACCGACGGCGTGTTGACGCCGTGCAGCTGGAGAAATTTGCGAATGTTGCGCGCTGCCTGGCGGATGCGCTGCTCATTTTCGACCATCGCGATGCGGACGAAACCTTCACCATCTTCGCCATAGCCGACGCCGGGTGCCACCGCGACCTTGGCATGGATCAGCATCTGCTTGGAAAATTCCAGACTGCCCATGTCTTTCAGCGCGGGCGGCAGCGGCGCCCAGGCGAACATCGACGCCTTCGGGCTCGGGATGTCCCAACCGGCCCGGGCGAAGCTCTCGACCATCACGTCGCGGCGCTTCTGATACAGGTCGCGGTTGCGGGCGACGATGTCCTGCGGCCCGTTCAGCGCCGCGCAGGCCGCGGCCTGAATCGGGGTGAAGGCGCCATAGTCGAGATAGGATTTCACCCGCGTCATCGCGGCGATCAGCCGCTTGTTGCCGACCGCAAAGCCCATCCGCCAGCCCGCCATCGAGTATGTTTTCGACATCGAGGTAAATTCGATCGCCACATCCTTGGCCCCCGGCACCTGCAGGATCGATGGCGTCGGGTTGCCGTCGTAATAAAGTTCCGAATAGGCGAGGTCCGACAGCACCCAGACCTTGTTCTCCTTCGCCCACGCGACCAGCCGTTCGTAGAACGCCAGGTCCACCGCCTCGGCGGTCGGGTTCGACGGGTAATTGACCACCAGGATCGACGGGCGCGGCACGGTGAACGCCATCGCGCGGTCGAGCGCGCGCCAGTAATTCTCGTCGGGCGTCGTCGGCACGCTGCGGATCGTCGCCCCAGCAATGATGAAGCCAAAGGTGTGGATCGGATAGCTCGGGTTCGGTGCCAGCACGACGTCGCCGGGGCCGGTGATCGCGGTCGCCAGACTCGCGAGCCCTTCCTTCGACCCCATCGTCACCACGACTTCGCTCTCCGCGTCGAGTTCGACGTTGAAGCGGCGCGCATAATAATTGGCCTGCGCCTTGCGGAGGCCCGGAATGCCCTTCGACTGCGAATAGCCGTGCGCGTCGGGCTTCATCGCCACTTCGCAGAGCTTTTCGATGACATGCGCGGGGGGCGGCAGGTCGGGGTTGCCCATCCCCAGGTCGATGATGTCTTCGCCCGAGGCGCGGGCGGCCGCACGCATCGCATTGACTTCGGCGATGACATAGGGCGGCAGGCGCTTGATGCGATAGAATTCATCTTCGGACATGGGAAACTAGAACAACTCCTTTTCGTTGCGGGACGATCAGCGGTCGCAAGTCGCGACGCGGCTTGTTATAGGCAGTTTGACGGCACTGACCAGCGGGAACGAGCATGAACCAGGCAGATCAAGACGGCACGACCGAAGCGCCCAATCCCTTTCTGCCGTCGCCCGACGACATGCAACATTGGGCCAGCGTCATCGGGCGGGCACAGCAGATGATGCTGGAATATGCGCTGGGCCAGGCCAATGACGGACAGGCGAGCGCAGCGGCGATGTTCGATCCCTCCACATGGCTCGAGAACCCGGCCACCCAGCTGTGGACCCAGCAGTCGTCGAAGCTGTGGGATCAGGGCGTCGCCTTCTGGACCTCGCTGGCAACCTTGAACCCGATGACCCCCGCAGCGCTGGATGGCGCGGCGCCAAAGGATCGCCGCTTTGCCGACCCCGACTGGGGTTCGAACCCGGTGTTCGCGATGATCCGCCAAACCTATGGCCTGCTCGCCGAACAGATGTTGGCCACGACGCGCCAGCTCGACGGGCTGGACCCCGCGGCGCGCGCCAAGATGGAATTTGCCGCCAAGGGCATCGCCGACGCGATGGCGCCGACCAACCTCGCGCTGACCAATCCCGAAGTCATCAAGCGCGCCGTCGAGACGCGCGGCGAAAGTCTGCTCAAGGGCTTGCAGCATATGCTGACCGACCTGTCACGCGGCCAGCTGTCTCACGTCGATCCGGACGCGTTCGAGGTCGGGGTCAATATCGCGACCACCCCGGGCAAGGTTATTCATGAAACCGACCTGTATCAGCTGATCCAATATACGCCGACGACCAGGGAGGTGTTCACCGTTCCGCTGCTGATCTTCCCGCCGTGGATCAACCGCTTCTACATCCTCGACCTCAACCCTGCCAAAAGCTTCGTCGCCTGGGCGGTCGAACAGGGGCTGAGCGTGTTCATGGTGTCGTGGAAATCGGCCGATGCGTCGATGAAGGACGTGGTGTGGGACGATTATATCGCGGCGCAGGTCGATGCGATCGACACGGTGCGCGCGGCGCTCGATGTCCCCGCGGTCCATACGATCGGCTATTGCGTGGCCGGGACCACGCTCGCCGCAACGCTCGCGGTGCTGGCCGCAAAGGGCGAAGCCGAGCGGGTAAAATCGGTGACCTTTTTCACCGCGCAGGTCGATTTCGAACAGGCCGGCGACCTCAAGCTGTTCATCGACGACGGCTATCTCGCCCTGCTTCAGCAGTTGTCGGCGCCGGGCTTCCTCGACGGCCGCTACATGGCGGCAACCTTCAACAGCTTGCGCGGGCGCGACCTGATCTGGAACTATGTCGTCAACAATTACCTGCTCGGTAACGACTATCCGCCCTTCGACCTGCTGTACTGGAACGGCGACACGACCAACCTGCCCGCCAAATGGCACCGGCAATATCTGATCGACCTGTACCGCGACAATCGCATGGTCATCCCCAACAGCCTGTCGGCGCTCGGTACCCCGATCGACCTGAGAAAAATCGAGACCCCCGCCTATATCCAGGCGGGGCGCGAGGATCATATCGCCCCGCTCGCCAGCGTCTGGCGGTTGATGGACAATTTGTCCGGCCCGAAAACCTTCCTGCTCGCCGGGTCGGGCCATATTGCCGGAGTGGTGAATCCGCCTGCCGCAGGCAAATATCAATATTGGACTGGAGACAGCAACGCCGCGACGCTCGACGAGTTCGTTGCGGGCGCCAGTGAGACTAAGGGCAGCTGGTGGCCGCACTGGATCGACTGGATTGCGGCACAGGATGGCGAAACAGTCGCCGCCAAAGGCGCCCGCATGCCCGGGAAAGGCGCCAAAAAGGCGATCGAAGACGCGCCCGGTCGCTATGTCAAACAGCGGTAATATCTAGCGATTATCCAGCCTTTGGGCGGCGATGACAGTTTTTTTGTGCGCTGCACAAAAATACCCTTGAAATCGCCGAGCCACTCCTATATTGTGCACTGCAACATAAAGGAGTTTTACCCATGGCTACCAAGATGGATAGTGCCGAAAAGGCTTTCGAAGCCGCGACGCTGGAAACCGCCGCCAAGCCGGTGGAAGCTCCGGCTGCCCCCGCCGTTGTCGCTGCCCCCGCAGCGGTGAAGGCTGCGGCCCCTGCCAAGATCAAGCCGGTGAAGGCAAAAGCCAAGCCGGTCGCGAAAAAGGCTGCTGCCCCCAAGGCAGTTGCCAAGAAGGTCGCCCCCAAGAAGGCGGCCGTGAAGAATATTGCTCCCAAGCCCCTCAAGGCCGCACCGAAGCCGGTTGCCGCCGTCAGCAAAGGAATCAAGACCATGAACGACACCGTCAAGAAGTTCGCCGACGAAGCGAAGACCCGCACCGAAGCCCTGACCGCCGACTTCAATGCGAAGGCCAAGGACGCGATGAGCAAGACCAGCAAGCTTGCTGAAGAAGCCGTCGAATTCAACAAGGCCAACATCGAAGCGATGGTCGAAGCCGGCAAGATCGCTGCCAAGAACATGGAAGTTCTGGGCCAGGAAGGCGTCACCTTCGCTCGCAAGAGCTTTGAAGACACCACCGCCGCGCTGAAGGGCTATACCTCGGTCAAGTCGCCGACCGAGTTCTTCAAGCTCTATGCCGAAAACAGCAAGAAGGCGTTCGACGCCGCTGTCGCCCAGACCTCGAAGACCAGCGAACTGGTCGTCAAGATGGCGAACGACAGCTTCGCGCCGATCTCGAACCGCGTTTCGGTGATCACCTCGAAGATGAAGGCCGCCTAAGGCGCTTTCACCTTCCGTTGGCGCGGGCACTTCCCCCTCCCTCTCCGCCTGCGCCGACACTCTCAAGACCGCTCGCTTCCCAAGGAAGCGGGCGGTTCTTGTTTTTGAAGCCAGCCCGTTCCGCGCTGGCGAACAAGAGGTTAAAAACCGCGCGCGCGCCCCTTGCGCTTCGCCCGCGGCTTGCGATATTCCTGCCCATGATGTTTCCAGTATCGACCACCCAGCCGGTCCGCGCGATGGCGGAGCCTAGGAATGTCCGCGCCATGGCGGACAAGGATGACGGCGCGCCCGGCACCCCCGGCGTCGGCATCGCCACGCGCACCCGCGCCAAGGCGAAAAAACCGTCGATGTACAAGGTGCTGCTGCTCAACGACGATTACACGCCGATGGAATTCGTCGTGATGGTGCTCCAGCGTTTCTTCAACATGGACATCGAACAGGCGACCCAGGTCATGCTGCATGTCCACCAGCAGGGCGTCGGCGTGTGCGGCGTATTCAGCTACGAAGTTGCCGAAACCAAGGTCAACCAGGTGATGGACGCCGCGCGGCAGAACCAGCACCCGCTGCAATGCACGCTGGAAAAGGCCTGAGCTAACCCGCGCGCCGCGCCTGCTCGGCCTTGAGCGCAGGTGACGGCTCCCCTTTCAAATCGCCATAGCCCAGCGGCTCGCCGCATCCCGGACACACCATCGCGGTGCCCACATCGGCGCCGCAGGCGCGATGGATATAGCGCATCGCCGGTCCGCCGCCGGTCTCGCCCTCTTGATACGCCCAGCGTTCAGCCCAGCCGCGCATCGCATAAAGGACGCCGAACAGATCCTTGCCCTTGGCGGTCAGCCAATAGTCGTGGCGGATCGGGCGGTCCTGATAGGCGCGCCGCTCGACCACGCCTTCGCCCTCGAGCAGCTTGAGCCGCGCCGACACCAGCTGCGGACCCAATCCGGTGTTCGCGGCGATGACCTCGAACCGCCGATTGCCAAAGAACAGATCGCGCAGGATCAGCAGCACCGCGCGATCGCCGAGCAGCTCGGCCGAGCGGCCGACGGGGCAAAAGGTCGCTGACAGATCGGTGCGTTTGGGCATCGGAATTCCTTTAACGTCCCGTCATTGCGAGCGAAGCGAAGCAATCCAGAGTGTGACAAGCCGCCCTGGATTGCTTCGCTTCGCTCGCAATGACGAAATCATATCTGGCAAGGCCATCACACATGTTTCTCATACCATGAAATTTCTCTTGTTACTATGATTATCATAGTTACTATCAGGCGCAAGAGGAGAGTCGCATATGCCCAATCCCGCTGCCGTGATCATCGGCGCCGGCGACGCCACCGGCGGCGCCATCGCCCGCGCCTTCGCCGCCGAAGGGTTCACCGCCTGCGTCAATCGCCGGACCCGCAATGCCGACCAGCTCGAAACGCTGGCCCAATCGATCCGTGACGACGGGTATCAGGCGCGCGCTTTCCCCGGCGATGCGCGCAGCGAGGACGACATGACCCAGCTGTTCGACCAGGTCGAGGCCGACGTTGGCCCGGTCGAGGTCGCGGTGTTCAACATCGGCGCCAACGTCAATTTCCCGATCGCCGAAACGACGGTGCGCGTTTACACCAAGGTCTGGGAAATGGCCTGCCTCGGCGGCTTCCTGATGGGGCGCGAGGCAGCAAAGCGCATGACCCCACGCGGTCGCGGCACGATCATCTTCACCGGTGCTACCGCATCCTTGCGCGGCGGATCTGGCTTTTCCGCCTTCTCCGGCGCCAAGGCAAGTTTGCGGATGCTCGCTCAGTCGATGGCGCGCGAACTGGGTCCGCAGGGTATTCACGTCGCGCACACCGTCATCGACGGCGCGATCGACACCGAATTTATCAAGGGCCGCCACCCGGATTTCGACAATGCCAAGGCGCAGGATCTCATTCTCAATCCGGCCGCGATCGCCGCCAATTATGTGATGCTGCACCGGCAACCGAAAAGTGCCTGGACGCACGAACTCGACCTTCGCCCTTGGGGAGAAAAATGGTGATGCGGCCCAATTCCCTCTCCCCTTGCGGGAGAGGGATGCGAAGACTCGCCAGCTTGCTGGCTAGTCGCAGCTGGGTGAGGGGTTGCGGTCCACCGGACCTCGCGAGCTCCGCTCGCCACCCCTCATCCAAGTCCGCCTAATCGCTTCGCGATAAGGCTCCCTATCCTTCTCCCGCAAGGGGAGAAGGGAAAGGAACGAAACCATGACCAAAACCCTTGAACTGATCTTCGATTTCGGCAGCCCGAACGCCTATCTTTGCATGAAAGCGCTGCCCGAACTGCTCGACCGCACCGGCGCCGACCTGCTCGTCACCCCGTGCTTGCTCGGCGGCATTTTCAAGGCAACCGGCAACAAGGCGCCGATGATCCAATATGCCGATGCGCCCGCCAAGCTGGCCTATGAAAACTTGGAAATGCGGCGCTTCATCGAGAAGCACGGTCTCGCCAAATTCCGCCTCAATCCGCATTTCCCGGTCAACACGCTTACGATCATGCGCGGCGCGATCGTGGCCGACGACGAAGGCGTGCTCGACGATTATATCGACGCGGTGAACCGCGCGATGTGGGAAGACGGGCTGAAGATGGACGACCCCGAAGTCATCGCGTCCTTCCTGTCGGCGAACGGCTTCGACGGCCCCGCGCTGCTCGCGCGGACGCAGGAGCCAGAGATCAAGGCCAGGCTGGTCGCCAACACCGAATCGGCGGTCGCGCGCGGGGTATTTGGCATCCCGACCTTCTTTGTTGGCGATGCCATGTTTTTCGGCAAGGACCGGCTTGGCCAGGTCGAAGAGGCGTTGCTCGGATAGAATGGGTTCGTCATTGCGAGCGAAGCGAAGCAATCCAGGTGCGGCCTAGAACCGCTCTGGATTGCCGCGTCGCCTTCGGGTCCTCGCAATGACGGTGATGAAAACCCGCGCTACGAAAAATCGAGCTGGATGATGTCGCTCGGCGTCGCGCGGCAATACATTTCGATCGCCTTGGCGCCATCGGGATAGGTTGCGGTCATTGCGGCGCGGATGCGCCAGCCGCCATTGCCCTGTTCCAGCGAAACCAGCTTGTCATAGGACAGCCTCGTCCCGCCCGTGACCCCGATCTGCCGCGCCGCATCGGTCATGCAGTTCTGCACCGACGGCCGCGCTGCGCTTGGCAAGCCGCTGAGGTTCGCGCTCAACGTCGCCGGTCCGCGCGGCGGGTGCGTCGCCGCGCTGTCGTCGCTCGCACCGTCGGCCGATTTCTTCTTCTTGCTGAGCAGCAATGCGAGCAGCCCGCCCGCAACCACGACGCCGCCGATGATCAGCCCGGTGCTCGGCCCCTTGTCCTTGTCGGGCCGCGTCGGCTGCACATTGCGATAGCCATAGGCGAATTCGGCGCGGCAGCCCTTGTCGACCCAGATATAATCACCGGTATAGCCCCATTGGCGCCCGGCATTGCATTTGCCGCCCAGCTTGCGGACAAGATCGACGCGATTGTTCGTGGGGACGTTGCACTGCTGATAGGTCTTGTTTCGCGATTCGCAGGTCAGCGTTCCGGCATAGTCATCGACCGGCTGCGGCAAGGGGGTCGGATAGCCGCCGTTATTTGCGTAGCCATAAGCGAATTCGGCGCGGCAGCCGCCCGACACCCAAATCTGGTTCGCGGTGAATCCCCAATCGCGCCCTTTCGAGCAGCGCCCACCGATGACCCGAACGAGATCGACGCGATTGTCGGTTCGCACGCTGCACCGCTCTGTCGTATTGCCCCGCGATTCGCAGCGGATCGTCCCGACATAGCCTTCATAGCCTGGCCGCGGCGGCTGAATTTGCGGACCACCCGGCGGCGGATAGGGATAGGTCGATTGCGGCAACGCCGGAACAACCAGCTGGCTGGCGATCAACGCCGCAGATGTAACGATGGTGACGACATGGTTCCGCATGACCTTCTCCCCTGTGAAAAGTCCGCCGGCGCAAGCCGCCCTCGCTCGATCCGGATATGGCAGCGGATAGTTTCACAATTCGGACCGGAAAGCCACGGCGAAGCCTAAGTCCGCCAACACCGGCCCGAATGCCCCGGCTCAGCTTGGGCTGGCCGACCGGTCGCGATGCCAGAGAGACAGCGCAAAGCCGAGCAGCATGGCATAGAACAGCGATTGGACGATCGCCTGCGCCAGGTCACCCGGCAGGCTGACCCACGGCGTATCGTGCAGATGATTGTTGATCGCCAGGCGCGTCACATATTCCCATATCTGCAACAGAAAGACGAGCGAGATCATCGAGCGGTAGCGTATCAGCGCAAGCACGCTCAGCACGATAAAGATAAAATGAACATTGCCGAGCTTGGCAAAGATCGAAATGATTTGCAGCGCGGCATCGGCGGGATAGCTGGCCAGCGGAATATTGTCGGCCTCGGCCGCTGCGTAATAGGTGTTGAACACCGATTGGTACCACATGATCGTGTTGAAGATCGTGATGAAGACCAACAGCACCAGCGCGAATTTATGTCCGCGATAGACATCGTCGTAATGCGCCGGGAAAATCTTGCTCAGCATGGGGTTCCTGTCTTTCTTTTTTCGGGGAATCAGGGCGTCTGGGTCGCCGGGATGGCACGGCGAGGCTTGGGCTTGCGCCGGACCTTGACCAGCCACCAGGCGATGAAAATCAGCGTCGCGAGTGACGGGATGAACAGCAACGGCGATCCGGCCATAAAGGGAAAGACATCGTCCTGCTGCCCCAGGAACAGCGACGTCGCGGCGAGGAAGTACGCGGTGCACATCCGCCACAAATGACGCGCCAGCCGTTGCTGCGCCGAGAGTGGAGCGCCTAGCAGGACGCGAAGATCGAGCAGCGCCGCCCATGCCGCCAGGCCAGCAAAGACAAAAAAGGCGGTCGCTGGCTGGCCGTCCAATTCGCTGCCGACACCATTCATGGCTTTCAGGCCGAGCAGGATCTCTGCGACGACGCATCCGATGGCGGCCGCCAACGCGGCCCACTCGGGCCACCCCGCCTTGCCGCGCCGCTTGACCGCCATCCACGATGTCGTGACGAGGTAGGCGGTCAACACAGCGGCCACCGCCGACAGCCGATCGGGTTCGAGCAGCGCGAGCGGGGTTGCGGTGACCGCCATCACCAGCATCGCGATAAAAAACCAGCTCCCCCAGCGCGCATGTTGCGGCCCGCCTTTGCGGCGCGCCATTGCCACAGTGCCCGCAATCAGGCCAAAAGTGCCACTGGCAATGTGGACGGCAACTAATGGTAACAATATCGACATTGAACGAGCATTTTTCCATAGGTTGACCGGGGGTCGTCGCGGCGCAGTATTAGAGAGGCAATACACTGTCCGATATGTTCGTTCGTATCAAAAATATGTTCCAGGGTAACGGCGGTGGCTGACCCTAGCGTTTCCGCGGGCGCGATCACCGCGTTTCTCGATTTCGCTGCGTCACGTGGGGCCGACCGCGCCATTCTGACCGCCGGTCTGCCGGTCGCGGCAGATCATCTGGCTGACCGGGACAACCGCGTCGCCTTTGCCGATTATGTCGCACTGGTCCGCGCCGCCCAGCGCTTGACCGGCAACGACGCGCTGGCGCTCCATTATGGCGAAGCCGTCGACCTGTCGGAGCTGTCGGTGGTGGGCCTGATCACTCGGGCGGCGCCGACGATGGCCGACGCGCTCGCCCAGATGAACCGCTATGGCAGCCTCGTCGTCGAACTTGATCTGGGCGCAACCGATCGGTTCGAGATTGTGCAGGAGGGCCGCCATGTCTGGGTGGTCGATCACCGCCAGAACCCCAACGACTTTCCCGAACTCAGCGAAGTGAGTTTCGCCCGCATGGTTTGCGGGCCGCGGCGGTTTACCGATCAGCTCAAGATCGGCGAAATTCAATTCACCCATCCGGCGCCCGGCTATGCGTCCGAGTATGCGCGCGTCTTTCAGGCGCCGATCCGCTTTGCCAGCGGCCGCAACGCGATGCGGCTCGACGGCGACTGGCTGTCGCACCCCGTCGCGCTGCAACCCAGCTATGTGTTCGGCATCCTGATCGACCATGCCGATGCCGTGCTGGCGCGTCTGGCGGCGACGACGACCCTGGGCGGACGGATCGAAAACCTGTTGCTCCAGCGCCTTCACACGGGGGACGCGCACATCGACGGTATCGCGCGTGAAATGGGAATCAGTCGGCAGACGCTTTACCGCAAACTAAAGGCCGAAGGGCTGACCTTTGACCGGCTGCTCGACCAGCTGCGTCACAAGATGGCGGTCCGCTATCTGGACGGCGGCAAAGTGTCGATCAACGAAGCGGCGTATCTCCTTGGCTTCTCCGATCGCGCCGCCTTTTCGCGAGCCTACAAGCGCTGGACCGGACGCAGCCCGGGGCCGAAGGTGCGCCGCCCTGCTTGCGCGCCCGCGCCCGTGCGCTAAAGACAGCCGATGGATCAAATCGTCATTCGCGGCGGCCAGCGACTCAAGGGCCGTATCCCCATCTCCGGCGCCAAGAATGCGGCGCTCACCCTGCTGCCCTGCGCGCTGCTCACCGATGAGCCGCTGACGCTGCGCAACCTGCCGCGGCTCGCCGACGTCGACGGCTTTGGCCACCTGCTCAACCAACTGGGCTGTTCGACGACGATCGAGGGATCGCGGCCCGAAGATTTTGGCCGCGTGATGACCGCGCGCACGACCACCCTCACCTCGACCGTCGCCCCCTATGACATCGTCCGCAAAATGCGCGCGTCGATCCTGGTGCTCGGGCCGCTGCTCGCCCGCGCGGGCGAGGCGACGGTGTCGCTGCCCGGCGGCTGCGCGATCGGCAACCGCCCGATCGACCTGCATCTCAAAGCACTGGAAGCCTTTGGCGCTCAAATCGAGCTGACTTCGGGTTATGTGAAGGCGGTCGCACCGGGCGGACGGCTCGCGGGCGGCAAGTTTACCTTTCCGGTGGTATCGGTCGGTGCGACCGAAAATGCACTTATGGCTGCCGTCCTTGCCAAGGGCACCTGCGTTCTCGAAAATGCGGCGCGCGAACCCGAGATCGTCGACCTGTGCAACTGCCTGGTCGCGATGGGCGCGCATATCGACGGCATCGGCACCGAAACGCTGACCATCGAAGGTGTCGATCGCCTGCACGGGGCGACATATCGTGTGATGGCCGACCGCATCGAGGCGGGCAGCTACGCCTGTGCCGCGGTGATCACCGAGGGCGACGTCGAACTGGTAGGCGCCAAGGCCGACGAGATGGACGCGACGCTCGCCGCGCTGCGCCAGGCCGGCGCGACGGTCGAGGAAACCAAGACCGGCATCCGGGTTGCGATGTCGGGCCGCGCCGAACCCGTCACCCTGTCGACCGCGCCCTACCCCGGCTTTGCAACCGACATGCAGGCGCAGTTCATGGCGATGGCGACGCTGGGCAAGGGCGCGTCGCTGTTCACCGAAACCATCTTTGAGAACCGCTATATGCACGTTCCTGAACTGGCGCGCATGGGCTGCGACATCGATGTGCGCGGCCGCAGCGCGGTGGTGCGCGGGGTCGATCATCTGGTCGGCGCGCCGGTGATGGCGACCGACCTGCGCGCTTCGATGAGCCTGATCATCGCCGGGTTGGCGGCCGAAGGCACGACCGAGGTCAACCGCGTCTATCACCTCGATCGCGGTTATGAACGGCTGGAAGAGAAGCTCCAGGCGGTTGGCGCCGATATCGAGCGGATCAGCGCGGGATAAGGACCACCCCGCTGCCGTTCGTGCCGAGCGAAGTCAGGAGTCCTTGGCCTCCACAACCGGCACCGACACGGTATTCCCGCTGACCGAGGGCCGTTCGGGGCGTTTCGCCACCGCAATGACCAGCCCGACCAGCGCCACCGTGCCGCCAGCGATCGACAAGGGCGCCCAGCGATAGCCCTCGAACAGCGTCGAAAAGCCCATCGCGATGATCGGGATCAGCACGCTCGACCACGCCGCCTGCCCCGGCCCGACGGCGCGAATGATATTGAAGTAGAGCGGGAAGGTGACGGCGCTCGCGATGACCCCAAGATAGAAGACGCCGCCGAGATAGGCCGGGGTCATTTCGATCACCGGCGGGCCGGTGGTTGCCCAGGCGAACAGCGCGTCACCCAACGCGCCGAACAGCATCGCCCAAGCGATCATCACCACCATCGACTGCGCGCGTGCGACGTTCGATCCCTGCATCACATTCGACGCCGACGCGCTCATCACGCCGCACAATGTCAGCACAGTGCCGATCAGTACCTCGCCCGCGCCGACATTGGCGGCACGATATTCGTGGAGGATCATCATGCCGACGCCGACGATGGCGATCCCCGCGCCAAGCAGGAATCGGCCCTCGACCTTGGTTTTCAGAAAAACCCGGCCGAGCAAGGTGTTAGGCACGATCAACAGCGCAAACAGCACCGCAACCAGTCCCGAAGTGATGTGCTGTTCGGCGCGATAGACGAAGTTGAAGTTGAGCGCGAACTGCGCCAGGCCGAGCAGCGCGGCAAAGGCCCACCCCGCCCCCGAGAGCGTCAACTGCTCGCGCCGCCACAGCGCATAAGCGAACATTGCCGCCGCCCCGACAAAAAAGCGATAAGCAACCGACCAGCTCGGCGGCACGACGCCCAATTGTCCGGTGATGACGATCCACGTCGATCCCCAGATCAGGGTGATGAAAAGGAATGGGAACAGGACGCGCGGCGTCAGCAGGCCGGGCTGCGCGGTCATAGTGCCGCGATCGCGGCCGCCAGCGGCGCAACCGCCTTTGCATCCTGATCCCAGCTGACGACCAGGCGCGCCGCGCCGTCGCCCCAGTCGTAGAAATCGAACCCGGCGCCGCGCAGTTTCGCGGCTTCGGCCGCGGTCAGCCGCACGAACAGTTCGTTCGCCTCGACCGGGTGCATCAGCCGGTCGCCGCATGCCATCGCCAGCCTCGCCGCGCCCGCATTCGCCGCGCGCGCGTTTTTGAGCCACAGGTCGTCGGTCAGCATCGCGCGAATCTGCGCCGCAACAAAGCGGCCCTTGCTGAGCAGGTGACCGCCGCGTTTTTTCAGCTCGCGAACCCCCGGCCCGCCACTGCCGCCGAAAAAGACGATCGCCTCGGCCATCATCGCGCCATTTTTGGTAAAACCGAACGACAGCGCATCGACCCCGGCGCGCCAGGTAACGTCGGCGGGGGCGCAGTCCAGATAGGCGACGGCATTGGCAAAGCGGGCACCATCCATGTGCAGCTTCATGCCCTTGCCGCGGGCGATCTCGCTGATCTCGCCGATTTCCTGCGCCCGCCAGGCGAGGCCGTATTCGGTTGCGTTGGTGATGCTGATCGCTGCCGGTTGAACCTGATGCACGTCGTTACGGATGCTGCGAATCCGCTCTTTCAACGCTTCGGCATCGATCTTGGCGCCGCGTCCAGGCAGCGTCATCAGCGTGGCGCCACCCGAATAGAAGGTCGGGGCGCCGCATTCGTCGACCTCGATATGCGCCTCTTCATAACAGAGGATACCCTGCCACGGCCGCACGAAATGGGCGAGAATGATGCTGTTCGCCGCGGTGCCGGTGGGGATCCACACAACCTCGCATTCGGTTTCGAACAGGTCCGAAAAGGTCTTGTCGAGCGATTGGCTAAGCGCGTCGCCGTCATAGGCGGTATCGACATGATTGGCCGCCGCCAAGGCGTCCATCACCGCCGGATGAACCGTGGCGGCATTGTCGGAGAAAAAACGGGTCGCAGTCACGACTCGCCCCTTAGCGCAGGTCCGGGCGCCATGCTAATCCTGTATTTCGGTTGGGTTTGATCGAGCGAATTGCGCCGTAACTTTACAGCTGCCGAACCGCCGAAGGTTGCCGATAGATCCATTTACTGAACGTGCGCGACTTGCGAACGAGGTAGCGGCCGGGCCAGATCACGCCGGTGCGAACGCCGTTACGATCGATCAGCAAACCGACGCGCGGGAAGGCCACCCGGCGGGGGTGCCATTCATAATCGGGGTCGTTCAGGGCGGGTTGATTCTGCATCGCTTGTCACTCGCTATAGGCCCACCCCTGGCTATTTTCTTACATATTCTCACTAACTTAACGCACGATGACTATCATCGCGATGTGGCAAAGTCATGACGCCACCACCCGGCACAACGCGCCGGGTTCCCGTCCCGGCGCGATCCGCGCCGAATATGCGACGAAGCGATCCCGGCCGGTTCAGGCCGCAACGATCGCATCGGCGATGACGATGGTGCGGCCGCGGTCGGCCGGCGGCTCAGCGGTCGCGCTTGGCGAGCAGTTTGAGGCGCAGCGCGTTCAGTTTGATGAACCCCGCCGCATCCTTTTGATCATAGGCGCCGGCGTCATCCTCGAACGTCACATGGCGTTCGCTGTACAGGCTGTTCGGCGACTTGCGGCCGACGACGCTGGCATTGCCCTTGTAGAGTTTGAGCCGGACGGTGCCGCTGACCTTTTCCTGGCTGTGGTCGATCGCCGCCTGCAACATCTCGCGCTCAGGCGCGAACCAGAAGCCGTTGTAGATGAGCTCGGCATATTTCGGCATCAGCTCGTCCTTCAGATGCGCGGCGCCGCGATCGAGGGTGATGCTTTCGATGCCGCGGTGCGCGCGGGCATAGATTTCGCCGCCCGGCGTTTCGTACATGCCGCGCGACTTCATGCCGACGAAGCGGTTCTCGACCAGGTCGAGGCGGCCGATGCCATGCTTGCGGCCGAGGTCGTTGAGCGCGGCGAGCAAAGTCGCGGGCGACATCGCCTGACCGTTGAGCGCAACGCCATCGCCGCGCTCGAAATCGACCGTGATATGCTCGGGGATGTCGGGCGCATCTTCCGGGTTAACGGTGCGCGAATAGACATAATCCGGGGTTTCATCCCACGGGTTTTCGAGCACCTTGCCCTCGCTCGACGTGTGCAGCAGATTGGCGTCGGTCGAGAACGGGCTTTCGCCACGCTTGTCCTTCGGCACTGGAATCTGATGCTCCTCCGCCCACGCGATCAGCGCGGTGCGGCTGGTCAGATCCCATTCGCGCCACGGTGCGATCACCTTGATGTCGGGATTCAGCGCATAAGCCGACAGTTCGAAGCGCACCTGATCATTGCCCTTGCCCGTCGCGCCATGCGCCACCGCGTCGGCACCGGTTTCTTTCGCGATCTCGACCAGCCGCTTCGAAATCAGCGGCCTCGCGATCGAGGTGCCGAGCAGATAATCGCCCTCGTAACGCGCATTGGCGCGCATCATCGGAAAGACGAAATCGCGGACAAATTCTTCGCGCAGGTCGTCGATATAGATATGTTCGGGCTTGATCCCCATCAACTCGGCCTTGGCGCGCGCCGGTTCCAGTTCCTCGCCCTGCCCCAGATCGGCGGTGAAGGTCACCACTTCGCAGCCATAGGTCACCTGCAGCCACTTCAGGATGACGCTGGTATCGAGGCCGCCCGAATAGGCGAGAACGACGCGCTTGAAGGACTCGGACATGATGGCACCTTTGGCGTGAGGACAGACGCGGGCGCGGCTAGCAGCCCGCCGCGCGGCGCGCAACCAGCGCATATATGTTGCGGCTCCAGCGCGCTTTATTCGCTTGGCCGCCCTCGCCGCCGTCGCTAGTATCGGATGATACTTTATAACGCCGAAGAGGATCCCCATGCGCCTGACCCTTGCCCTGACCTTCGCCGCTCTTGCCGCCTTTACCGCTGCCACCCCCGCTGCCGCCGAAGAGGGCATGTGGACCTTTGACGGCGTCCCGACCGACGCAATCCGCAAGGCCTATGGCTGGGCGCCCGACGCGCAATGGCTCGCCCGCACGCAAGCCGCGGCGGTGCGGCTGACCGGCGGCTGTTCGGCGTCGTTCGTGTCGAGCGAGGGGCTGGTCCTCACCAACCATCATTGCGTCATCAGTTGCCTGCAAAATCTGTCGACCGCCGACAGCGATCTGGTCGCGGGCGGTTTCAACGCCGCCGACCGCGCGCGCGAGCGCAAATGCCCCGGCCAACAGGCCGAGGTGGTCACCTCGATCACCGATGTCACGGGCGACATTCAGGGCGCGATCGCGGCGCTGACCGGCGAAGCGCTGGTCAAGGCGCGCGACGCACGGATCGCGACAATTGAAGCCGCGGGCTGCACCGATCGCGCCAAAACGCGCTGTCAGGTTGTCACGCTGTTCGGCGGCGGCCAATACAAGCTGTATCAATATCGCAAGTACAGCGACGTCCGCATCGCCTGGGCGCCCGAATTTCAGGCGGCGTTCTTCGGCGGCGACCCCGACAATTTCAACTTCCCCCGCTACGCGATGGATGCCGCCTTCCTGCGCGCCTATGAGGACGGCAAGCCGGTCGCGACGCCGACCCACCTCAAATGGAATCCGCGCGCCCCGCAGGACGGCGAGATCACTTTTGTCGCTGGCAACCCGGGTTCGACCCAGCGTCTGCTGACCGAAACGCAGCGCGAATTCCAGCGCGCCGAACGCCTGCCGCTGACGCTGATCCTGCTGTCCGAATTTCGCGGTCGCCTGATCGCCAGCATGGAGGGCGATGCTGCCAAAACCCGCGAGGGCGGCGACGAGCTGTTCGGATATGAAAACAGCTTCAAGGCCTTGTCGGGACAGCTGCGGGCGCTCAACGATCCCGCCTTTACCGCCAAGTTGGCTGCCGAAGAGGCGGATCTGCGCGCACGGGTCAAGGGCAATGCCGAAATCGGCGATCCCTGGTCGGAAATCGACAAGGCGATGGCCGAGCGCCGCAACAGCTATCTGGACAGCGTGTTCCTGCAAAGCGGCCCTGCCAGCTATTCGACGCTGGCCGGCTATGCCCAGACGCTGGTGCGCGCTGCCGCCGAACGCAGCAAGCCCAACAGCGAACGCCTGCCCGGCTTTACCGATTCGGCGCTGCCGCTGACCGAAAAGCGGCTGACCGATGCGGTCCCGACCTATCCGTGGCTCGAGGAGTTGGGCGTCGGCTTCTGGGCCAGTAAGGCGCGCGAATATCTGGGCGCCGACAATCAAGACGTCAAAATGCTGCTCGGCAAGGAAAGCCCCGAAGCACTCGGCAAGCGGCTGGTCGAAGGAACGAAGCTGGCCGATCCGGCCTATCGCAAGCAATTGTGGGAGGGTGGCGCTGCGGCGATCGCGGCGTCGGACGATCCGATGATCCGCTTCTTCGCCGCGCTCGATCCGCGCGCCCGCGCGATCAAGACGGCGTTCGACCGCGATTATGACGCCCCGGTCACCGCGGCGCAGGCACGGCTGGCAAAGGCGCGCTTCGCTGCCTATGGCGACAAGCTCTATCCCGATGCGACCTTCACGCTGCGACTATCCTATGGTCAGGTGAAGGGCTGGACCGAGCGCGGCAAGCCGGTGCCGGCGACTACCGTGATGGGCGGCACCTATGACCGGGCGACCGGGCAGCTCCCCTACAAGCTGGCCGACGGATTCGTGAAGGCCGAAGCGCGCATCGACAAGAAGGTCGTCTATGATTTCGTCACCACCAACGACATCATCGGTGGCAATTCGGGATCGCCGGTGATCGCCCGCGACGGCAGCGTGATCGGCGCGGCGTTCGACGGCAACATCCACTCGCTGGGCGGCAATTTCGGCTATGACGGAACGCTCAACCGCACCGTCGTCGTGTCGACCGCCGCGGTGCAGGAAGGGCTGGAGACAATCTGGCCGGCCCCGGCATTGGTCGCCGAACTAGCGGGAAAGCGCGCCAAGCGGTGATTGATCCTACGGCGCGCGGGCGGCGGGCCCGCCTGCGCGCCGGTTGGATTATCGGTGCCAACCCGCTAGCCTGCCGAGGGGAGACATGTGATGGGCAAAGCCGAGATCAAGACCAAAGCCACCGAAATCATCGTGGCCGACTTCATCGCCGCCGTCCCCGAGGCGCGGCGGCGCGAAGAGGCGGCCGTCATCGATGCGATCCACCGCCGGGTAACGGGGCTGGAACCGAAGATGTGGGGACCGTCGATCATCGGTTATGGCAGCTATGACTACACATATGACAGCGGCCATTCGGGGACCATGTGCCGCGCCGGGTTCAGCCCGCGCAAGGCGGCGATGACGCTGTACCTGATGGGCCACTACTGCGACCGCCAGCCCGAGGCGGACGCGCTGTTCGCGCGGCTTGGCAAATACAAGGTCGGGAAATCCTGTCTTTACGTCAACAAGCTCGCCGACGTTGATCTGGATGTGCTCGAAAAGCTGGTCGTGCTGAGCTGGGACGTCATGAACGAGCGCTATCCGACGTAAAAGCCGCCGTCATTGCTTTGCTAAGCTCGCAGTGACGAACGGCTATATCCCTGCATACCATTCGTAATCGATGCGGTCTTCCCAATAGCCGCCCTTACCCGCGCCGATGGCGTCGAGGCTGGCGACGGCTTCGATCGCGTTCACATATTTGGCGTGTTTGTAACCCAGCTGCCGCTCGATCCGCAGCCGCAGCGGAGCGCCATTGGCGATCGGCAGCACGGCATCGTTCAGCGCCCAGGCCATGATCGTCTGCGGATGCCGCGCATCGACCATGTCGCAGCTTTCGTAATAGAGCGCGTCGCCCAGCCGGTCGGCGCAGCGAAAGACGATATAGCGTGCGCTGTCCTTCACCCCCGCCGCCGCCAGGATGCGTGACAATTGCACCCCGGTCCATTGCCCGATCGCGCTCCACCCCTCGACGCAGTCGTGGCGGGTGATCTGGGTGCGCTGCGGCATCGCGCGAATGTCGGCCATCGACAGCGACAAGGGCCGCGCCACCAACCCGGTTACCGCGATCCGCCAGTCGGCAAAGCCGCTCGCCGCATGCGCGGCATAGGCGGCACCCGCGGGCAAACGCGTTCCGTTCGGCCGGAAATAGGGCGACAGGTCGGCACGGCTGAACTCGCGCGCCAGCGCATTGCGGTCGGTCAGCGCCCGCTGGCTCGCGTGGTTCATCTCTTCGCCCATCGACAGGATTTTGCGCACTGCGGGCGCTTCGTTGATCGCATCGCACGCCGACAGGAAGGGCAGCGTCGCGGCCAGCCCACCAGCGCGGACCATCAACTGGCGGCGCGGCATGATGATCTCGCTCATGCGCCGCGCTCCGGCGGCAGGCGGAACCAGCCGGTCACCATCGAGCGGAGTTCGTTCACTGGCCCGGCCAGCAGCACCATCGCGATATGGACGAAAAAGAACGCCACCAGCGCCCAAGCCGCGATGAAATGGATCGACCGCGCCGACTGCCGCCCGCCGAACAGGTCGAGCAGCCAGGGCCATGACGCATTCATCCCCGGCGACATCGCCAGCCCGGTCGCGATCATCAGCGGCAGCAGGATGAAGATCACCCCGATGTAGCTCAATTTTTGCAGGATGCCGTACCGCGCCGCCGCCTCGCCCGTTGGAAAGCGCAGCCGCGCGTGATCCTTCACATCGTGCCAGATATGGCGCGGCGACCATTCGCCGCGGCGGACGTGCAGATCGCGGCGCAGATGCCCGGCAAGCGCAGTCCATAACATATAAAGCGTCAGCCCGATCGCCATCACCCATGCAAAAAACAGATGCCAGCGCCGCCCGTCGGCCAAGCTGTAGCTGGTCGGGATCGTCGCCCAGCCGGGAAAGGCCCAAGTGCTTTCCTCGCCCGCGGCATCGGTCCAGCGGCCCAGCACCCCGGTCGTCTCGACCCGCCAGTCGCCGACGCGCAAATAGCCACTGTCGGCAGTCGAGCCGATCACCAGCCAGGCGCGATCGAAATTGGCGCCATATTCGCCCCAATAGAGCCGCGGATGCGCGTTGAAGATCGTCAGCCCGCTCATCAGCAGGATCAGCAGCGTGACGGCATTGACCCAGTGCCAGATCCGCGTCGGCAGCCGGTGGCGATACACGCGCACCGGTGCCAGCGACGTCGGCGCCGACGGAGCAACGGGAGTTTCAGCCTCGGCCATGATCCCGGTTCGCTCCCTCACCACGAAAAGTTACGCGACAACCTCCGCCGCATATTCGGCGCGATACTGATTGCGCAAACTGACCTTGTCGATCTTTTCGCTGCCCAGCTTCGGCAAGGCGTCGCCCGCCATCCAGATCTTGCACGGCACCTTGTACGGCGCGAGCCGCGCGCTGAGGAACGAGCACATATCCTCCGCTGTCACGCTGCTGCCCGGCTTGACCCACACGACCGCGCCGACGACCTCGCCCAGCCGCTCGTCGGGCAGGCCGAACACCGCACATTCGTTGACCTCGGAATGTTCATAGATCGCCGCCTCGACCTCCTGGCAGCTAATATTTTCGCCGCCGCGGATGATGATGTCCTTCTTGCGATCGACGATGAACAGATAACCGTCCTCGTCGACATAGCCGAGGTCGCCCGAACGGAAATAGCCATTGTCGAAAAACGCCGCCTTGGTCGCGGCCTCGTTGTTCCAATAGCCCGAAAAATTGGCGACCGAGCGAATGCACACTTCGCCGACGCTGCCCTGCGGCAGCGCGTTGCCATTGTCGTCGAGGATCGCCAAGTCGACCAGCGGCTTCGACGCCGGGCCGGTCGATAGCGGCTTGGCGACATAATTTTCGTTGATGATCCCGCAGCCCACGGCGTTGGTTTCGGTCAGGCCGTAACCCAGTAGCGGCTTAGCATCGCCCATTTCGGCGGCAAGACGCCGAACATGTTCGGGCGGACGCGGCGCGCCGCCGCCGGCGTAGCTTTTACACGTCGACAGGTCGTAATTCTTGCGGTTCGGGCTGACCAATATCTCATAGCTCATCAGCGGCACGCCGACGAAATAATTGCACTGCTCGTCCTGGATCAGCCGCATCGCCTCATCGGCGTTCCATTTCGGCATCAGCACCAGTTTGCGGCCGAGCGCAAAACTTTGCAGGAATACCGGCACTTCGGCGGTGACGTGGAACAGCGGGGTGCAGATCAGGGTCGCGGGCTGAATGTCCGACATCAACCCGTCCTGAGTCAGCAGATGGACGATACTTGCGGTCTGGGTGACATAGTTGAAGATCGCCTGGCAGATCGCCTCGTGGCGCGAAAAGGCGCCCTTCGACTGGCCGGTCGAGCCCGAGGTGAACAGGATCGTCGCCAGATCCTGGCCGGTCAGCACCGGCAGCGTCGTCGCGGCGCTGCCGCCCGCACCAGTGATCGGCGCCATCGCCTGATCGATCGGTTGCCGGATGTCGAGCGTGATGACCTTCGCGCCATGCTCGACCTCTTCGAGCCGCGCGGCGCGCTGTTCATCGGCAATCACCAGCTTCGCTTCGCTGTCGGTGATTCCCGCCGCCAGTTCGCCGCCCTGCCACCAGCCGTTGAGCAGGGTTGCGCAGCCGCCCGCCAGCAGGATACCGATATAGGCGACGCACCACGCATTGGCGTTGCGCATCGCCAAACCGACGCGGTCGCCGCGCTGCACCCCATGGCCCTCGATCAGCCCCGCCGCGACCTGCCGCGCCGCGACATAAACCTGCTTGAACGACAAGCGTTCATCGCCCTCGACCAGAAAGGTCGCATCGCCATGCTGCGCGGCAAAAAATGCAACATAATCCGCCAGATTCGTCGGCGCATTGGTGATGAAGGGCAGCTGCTGGCCAAAGCGTTCAACCGTCCCGACCTGGATCGGTCCGCCCGGACCGGTGATCAGATTATAGGCGGCGTCCAGGCGCAAATCGAGCGCGGATGGCATATTGTATCTCTCCTCTTGGTCTCGCTGGCCTAACCCCTTATGGGGAGGCCTCTCCTGGGGAAGGACCGCGCGACTTTATGTTTCTTTTTGCAACCCTAGCCGACGCAACGCAATATGTGAACTTCCATGATCTGATGGGAGACAATAGCGAGGTCGCGTTCAGCGTCTTTGGTCTGCCGATCCGCTGGTACGCGCTGGCTTATCTCGCCGGGATCTTTGTCGGCTATTGGTATCTGCTCAAGCTGATCGCGCAGCCCGGCGCCCCGATGGCGCGGCGCCACGCCGACGATATGATCTTTTACGCCATGCTGGGGATCATCATCGGCGGGCGGCTCGGCTATGTGCTGTTCTACAATTTGGAATCCTACGTCAGGGAGCCGCTCTCGGTATTCCGGCTCTGGGATGGCGGCATGTCGTTGCACGGCGGGGCGCTGGGCGTGCTGATCGCTATCTGGTATGTCACGCGCAAAGAAAAGCTCAGTTTCCTGCGCTTTTGCGACTATGTCGCCTGCGTCATTCCGTTCGGCCTGTTTTTTGGTCGCATTGCCAATTTCGTGAACAGCGAATTGTGGGGCCGGGTAACGACGGTTCCGTGGGCGGTCATCTTTCCTAACGGTGGCCCCGATCCGCGCCACCCCAGCCAGCTTTACGAAGCCGGGATGGAAGGCCTGGTGATGATGATCATCCTGGGCTGGCTGTTCTGGCGCACCGATGCGCGGTACAAGCCTGGCCTGCTGTTTGGCGTGGCGGCAATCGACTATGGGGTCAGCCGATTCCTGATCGAATTTGTGCGCCAGCCCGACGTCCAGCGCCAATGGATCGTCGATGCGACCGGGCTGTCGATGGGCCAGTGGCTTTCGGCGCCAATGATCGTGGGGGGCGTCTGGCTGGTCGCCACCGCCAAGGCGCGCCGCCAGCGGATCGAGCCGGTCGCCGGACCCGACAGCGTTGCGTGACGGACCGCCGACGCCTGCTGCCCTGATCGGCGACATCGCTGCCGCGCGGGCGACAACGGTCGCCGATTATATGGCGGCGGCGAACGGCCATTATTATGCGACGCGCGATCCGCTGGGCGCCGCGGGTGATTTCACCACCGCACCCGAAATCAGCCAGATGTTCGGCGAGATGATCGGCGTATGGATCGCCGACCTGTGGTCGCGCGCGGGCAAGCCCGCCTTTCACTATGTCGAACTTGGCCCCGGACGGGGTACGCTGGCGGCGGATGCGCTGCGTGCGATGGCACGGTTCGGTTGCGCGCCGCTCGCTGTCCATTTTGTCGAAACCAGCCCGACCCTCCGCAACGCACAATTGGCGCGCGTTCCCGGCGCGCTGCATCATGACGTCATCGACGACGTGCTGGACGACGGTGCGGCGATCATCGTCGCCAATGAATTTTTCGACGCCTTGCCCATCCATCAATATGTCCGCACCAGGGATGGCTGGCGCGAGCGGATGGTTGAGCGGCAGGGCGGTCGACTCACCGCGGTAGCGGGCGACGTTGCCGCCGACGACATCGTCCCCGCGGCGCTGCGCGCTGCGCCGATCGGCAGCATCGTCGAAACCGCGCCTGCGGCGGCGGCGATCATGCAAAGCTGCGCCTTTCGCCTCGCGCGGCGCGGCGGGGCCATGCTGGCGATCGACTATGGTTATGTGGGCCCGGCGGTCGGCGACACGCTGCAAGCGGTCAAGGCGCATCGCTTTGCCGACCCGTTCACCGATCCGGGCGAGATCGATCTGACCGCTCATGTCGATTTCAAGGCGCTTGCTGAGGCCGCGCAGTCTGCCGGGGCGACGGTCAGCGCCGTTGCAACCCAAGGCGACTGGCTGCAACGGCTGGGCATCGATGCGCGGCTGCAATCGCTGGCCACCGCCGCGCCGACCCGCGCCGCCGAATTGCAGGGCCAGCGCGACCGGCTTGTCGCGGCCGACGCCATGGGCGACCTGTTCAAGGTGATGGCCGTCACCGCACCCGGCTGGCCCACCCCCGCAGGTTTTACAGGAGACGCCGCATGACCGCCCTGCAATTGGCAACGCCTGGCGACGCGGAAGCGATTGCCGCCTTTGCCAACGGGTCTTTCACCCACACCTTCGGTCATATCTATGACGCGGCCGACCTGGCGACCTTCCTCGCCGACTGGAACCCGCCCGACCGCGTTCGGGCCCAGCTCGCCAACCCCGGCTATGCGATCGCGCTGGTCCGCGACACGGCGGGCGCGATCTTGGGCTATATCAAGATGGGACCGGTCGATTTCGACCTGCCAGCCGAGCAGCCAACCGACAGCGCCGTCGAATTGCATCAGCTCTATGTCGCCGAAGCCGCCAAAGGCACCGGCGTTGCCGCGGCGCTGATGGATTGGGGCATCGCCTGGGCGCGGGCGCGGGCGTCAATCCTCTACCTGACCGTGTTTACCGAAAACGACCGCGCCCAGGCCTTCTACCGCCGCTATGGTTTCTATGACGTCGGCCGCAACGAATTTCGCGTCGGCAATCATGTCGACGAAGATCGTTTTTTCAGGCTCGACCTGTGATCGCGCCGTTTGTCACGGCGGCGACGCTCGACGGCATCGCGCACGGCTTCTTCGGCCGTCGCGGCGGGGTGTCGACGGGCGAAGTCGCCTCGCTCAACTGCGGCCTGGGGTCGGGCGACGACCCGGCGCTGATTGCCGAGAACCGGCGGCGCGTGGCCGATTCGGTGCTGCCCGGCGGGGCGCTGACCGGCGTCTATCAGGTCCACGGCAACCGCTGCGTCATCGTCGATGGCGACAGCGAACCGACCGCGCGACCGGAAGCCGATGCCCTCGCGACGTGCACCCCCGGCATCCTGCTGGGCATATTGACTGCCGATTGCGTGCCGGTGCTGTTCGCCGACCGCGACGCCGGTGTCGTCGGCGCGGCACACGCCGGATGGAAAGGCGCGCTCGCCGGGGTAACCGATGCAACGCTGACCGCGATGGAACGCCTTGGCGCGCGCCGCACGAACATTGCCGCCGCGATCGGCCCGTGCATTGCCCGGGCTTCCTATGAGGTCGACGATGGATTTGTGCAGCGTTTCACCGCCGACGACCCCGCCAACGAACGCTTCTTTGCGGCGGCCAAGCCCGGCCACGCGATGTTCGACATCGCCGCCTATGTCGCGGCGCGGCTTGCCGCAGCGGGGGTTGTGCGAATTGCCATCGGCGGACAGGACACTTATGCCGAGGCGGACGACTATTTCAGCTATCGCCGCGCGTGCCATAAAAACGAGAACAGCTATGGCCGCCAATTGTCGGTGATCGGCCTGACCTAACAAGCGTTCGGGGGACGGATGACACGCACGCGCCTGCTTGGACTGATCGGTGGCCTGCTGACTTTCATCGTCATGCTCGCCCTCCCCGCCCCCGCGGGCATGGAAACCACCGCTTGGCATGTCGCTGCGATGACGGTGCTGATGGCGATCTGGTGGATGACCGAGGCGATGCCGCTGACCGTCACCGCGCTGCTCCCCTTCCTGCTGGTTCCCGCATTCGGGGTGATGGACGCCAATGCCATCGCCAAGGAATATTATTCGCCGATCCTGTTCCTGATCCTCGGCGGCGCCTTCCTCGCGCTCGCGATCGAGCGGGTCGGCCTGCATCGTCGCCTTGCGCTGGCGCTGCTCAAACGCGCTGCGCCGACCGCGACCGGGCTGCTGTTCGCCTTCATGGCGGCAACCGCGCTGCTCAGCATGTTCATTTCCAACACCTCGACCGCGCTGATCATGATCCCGATCGCGCTCGCCGTGGTGCGCGCCGGTGGTATACGCGAAGGCGAGACCGAGGGATTTGCCGGCGCGGTGATGATGGGCATCGCCTTTGCCGCGTCGATCGGTGGGCTCGGCACGCTGGTCGGCAGCCCGACCAACGCGATCGCCGCGGGGCTGATCGAAAAGGCACTTGGGCTTCGCATTTCGTTTCTCGACTGGGCGATTTACGGCGTCCCCGTCGTGCTGCTCGCCACGCCGGCCGCGATGATCATTATTGCGCGGGTCCAGCGTCTTGCAGCGCATCCCTTTGACGGCGTCGCGGCGGCATCGGCACTGGGAAAGCAGGCGATCTGGTCGACCGCCGAACGCCGTGTTGTCCCAGTCTTCCTGCTCGTCCTGCTCGCCTGGATCGCACAGCCGTGGCTCGAACCCTTCCTGCCCAAGGGCGCCCTGACCGACGGCACGATCGCGGTGGCGGGCAGTCTGCTCTTGTTCGTGCTCCCCGACGGCACCGGCCGTCCGCTACTGATCTGGAAAGAGGCCGATCGCGCGCCGTGGGGCGTGATCATGATGTTCGGCGGCGGTCTCGCGCTCGCTGCAGCGATCACCGCCAGCGGGCTGGCGGCGTGGCTGGGCGCCGTTCTGGCCCCGCTCGGCAGCATCCCGACGATCGCGCTCGCCGCGATCATCGTCGCGCTGACCATCCTGATCACCGAATTTGCCAGCAATGTCGCGACCGCCAGCGGCATCATGCCAGTGCTCGCGGCGCTGATCGCGGCGACCGGGGTCGACCCGATCCTGCTCGCGTTGCCGGTTGCGATGGCGGCCAGTTGGGGGTTCATGCTACCGTCGGGCACCGGTCCCAACGCGCTTGCCTGGGCGACCGGCCATATCGCGCTGCCGCGGATGTTGAAGGCCGGATTGGCGCTCGACGTCCTGGGCGTGCCGCTGTTGATCGGAGTCATCTGGGCCGTAGCGATGTTGGGGTGACGCGCGGGGCAAAGGGCGCTAGTTGCAATCGAAACTAATCTGACCCCAAGGACAACAATATGCCCCCGATCGACAACAGCGACCTCACCGGCACCAGCCCGCGCCGCAAGCCCAAGCAGGACGTCACCGAAATCGGCGGGCGCGAACTGTCCCCGGCGACACTGATGATGGGTTATGGCTATGATCCGATGCTGTCCGAAGGGTCGCTGAAGCCGCCGATCTTCCTGACCTCGACCTTTGCGTTCGAAAGCGCCGCGGCGGGCAAGCATCATTTCGAGGGGATCACCGGCAAGCGCCCGGGCGGCGCCGACGGCTTGGTCTATTCGCGTTTCAACGGCCCGAATCAGGAAATCCTCGAAGCGCGGCTGGGCGTCTGGGAAAAGGCCGAGGATGCGCTCGTGTTCTCGTCGGGCATGTCGGCAATCGCCACCCTGCTCCTCGCGCACGTCAGCATGAACGACGTCATCGTCCATTCGGGACCGCTCTACGCTGCCACTGAAACGCTGATCGCACGCATTCTGTCGCGGTTCGGCGCGACTTATGTGGACTTCCCCGCCGAGGCGTCGCGTGACGAGATGGACGCGATCCTGACCCGTGCCAAACAGATGGCGGCCGATCAGGGCGGCAAGGTCGCGATGGTCTATCTGGAAAGCCCCGCTAACCCCACGAATGCGCTGGTCGATGTCCAGGCGATGCGCGCCGCGACCGACGCCGCCTTTGCCGAAGGCGCGCGGCCGCCGATCGCGATCGACAACACCTTCCTTGGCCCCCTGTGGTCAAAGCCGCTGGCGCATGGCGCCGACATCGTCCTCTACAGCCTGACCAAATATGCCGGGGGCCACAGCGATCTGGTCGCGGGCGGGGTGCTGGGATCGAAGCATTGGCTCGGGCCGATCCGCATGATGCGCAACACAATCGGCACGATCTGCGACCCGCACACCGCGTGGATGCTGCTGCGGTCGATGGAAACCGTCGAACTGCGGATGAGCCGCGCCGGAGAAAACGCTGAAAAAGTTTGCGCGTGGTTGCGCGATCATCCCAAGGTCGAAGGCCTCGGCTACCTCGGCTTCCTGCCCGAAGGATCGCAAAAGGATATTTTCGAGCGTCATTGCACCGGCGCCGGATCAACCTTTTCGCTGTTCATCAAGGGCGGCGAGGCGGAGAGCTTTCGTTTCTTGGACGCGCTGAAGATCGCCAAGCTGGCCGTCAGCTTGGGCGGCACCGAAACGCTGGCCAGCCACCCCGCGGCGATGACCCATCTGTCGGTACCCGACGCGCGCAAGGCGTTGATGGGGATCACCGACAATCTGGTCCGCATCTCGATCGGCATCGAGGACGCCGACGATTTGATCGCCGATTTCGCGCAGGCGCTGGACGCGGTTTGAGAAACACAAAACCCTCCCCCATCAAGGGGGAGGGCTATTTGGGGCGCCGCTTCGCTGCCCGCCAATCGACCACCGACCAGCCCATCTGCGGCGCCAGCTTCTTCAGCCCGCGCGACGGCGTCGTCGCCACCGCCTCATCGGCAAAGCGCAGCATGGGATGGTCGGACAGATGGTCCGAATAGGCGCGGATATGGGCGCTGTCGCGGGTGATCGCGTTGGCGGCCATCCAGCCGTCGATCCGGGCGAATTTGGCATCCCCATAACAATTGTCGCCCGACAGGCGCGCGTGGATATGGTCGGCACCATCAGGTTCGTCGAGCCGGGTCGCCAGCACATCGTCCATCCCCAGCCGCTTGGCGATCGCATCGACGTAGAGATGGAAGGATGCGGTCGCGAGCAGCAACCGATACCCGGCCTCGCGATCGGCGGCGATCTGTTCGAGCGCGGCGGGATGCAGCCCGCGCGCCACCACCTTGTCGGCATAGCTTTCGGCGAGCGGCGCAATTTCGGCGCGCTGGAACCGCGGCCCGACCAGCAGCCGCAGGTTGATCGCTTTCAGCCGCGACCGGTCGATCAGGCGCAGCGCATAGGCGGCGCTCGCCAGCCCGACGAGCGGCAACAGCAACAGCCGCCATTGCTGGCGGCGCCCCGCAACATGCATCAAGAACCCGCTGTAAGTCCCTGATCGAGTTATTGTTCGGTCCATGTCGTACATCGCCACGCGGTGCGCGTAATCGGTGGGCGGGGCGATCGGCAGCGTTTCCATGCGCCCATCATAGAGCCGCGCCGCGCAGCGGCCAAGGGGGACGGGATTCGCTTGCCGTGATCGGGCAAATAATACAATGTCCTCCGCACGATGGTGGCCCGGGCGGATTTCGAACAGAGCGAAGGTGCGAATGGCACCGACATCCGCTTCACCGGCCGGTTGACGCTGGCGCGGCTCGGCGATCTGCCGGCGCGGCTCGACGCGCTCGGCCCGATCGCCACCCTCGACCTGTCGGCGCTCGAACGGATCGACACCGTCGGCGCCTGGATCGTCACCCGCACCGTCAACGAGCATGGCGCCAAGGTGACCGGCGCCAGCCCGGAAGCACAGCGGCTGCTCGACGCCTTGGCCAGCGACAAGAGCGAATATCGCGTCCACCGCGACCGTCGCCCGCCGCTGGTCCGCATGCTCGAACAGGTCGGCGTCGCCAGCATGGCGGTGTGGAACGAACTGCTCGGCATCGTCGGCTTTTTCGGCGCGATGATCATGGCGCTCGGCACCCAGCTCCGCGCCCGGCGGCGGCTGCGCTGGCACGCGATCGTGACGCGGTTCCAGACCGTCGGCGTCGACGCCCTCCCCATCATCGGCCTGATGACATTCCTGATCGGTATCGTCGTTGCACAGCAGGGCGCGGTCCAGCTGCGCCAGTTCGGGCTGGAAGTGTTTACCGTCAATCTGGTCGGTCGCGCGTCGATCCGCGAACTCGGCCTGTTGATGACCGCGATAATGGTCGCGGGTCGGTCGGGCAGCGCCTTTGCGGCGCAGATCGGCACGATGAAGCTGACCGAGGAAATCGACGCGATGCGCACGATCGGCGTCTCGCCGATGGAGGCGATCGTGCTGCCGCGCGTTGCCGCCGCGACGATCCTGATGCCGCTGCTCGGCTTTTACGCCAGCATCTGCGCGATCATCGGCGGCGGGGTATTCTGCTGGATCGGGCTCGACATCCCGCCGGTCACCTATGTCCAGTTGCTGCGCGACATCATCCCGATGACCGATTTCTGGGCGATGCTGATCAAGGCGCCGGTGTTCGGCATATTGATCGGAGTCACCGGCTGTTACGAGGGCATGCAGGTGCGCCAGAACGCCGAGGAGGTTGGCCAGCGCACGACGTCGGCGGTGGTCGCCGCGATCTTCCTGGTCATCGTTCTCGATGCGATGTTTGCGGTCTTCTTTTCCTCGATCGGATGGAATTGATGACCGAAGAGATCGACGCCCAAGTTGCCGAAGAGCTCGCAGCCGCCGATGCGGTGCAGCCCGAGGCGTTCGACTATGCCATCCGCATCCGCGGGCTGGTCAACCAGTTCGGCGACGCAGTGATCCACGACGGGCTCGACCTCGACGTCCGGTCGGGCGAGATCATGGGGGTCGTCGGCGGATCGGGGACCGGCAAGTCGGTGCTGATGCGGTCGATCATCGGCCTGCAAACCCCCGCAGCGGGCGAGATCGAGGTCTATGGCAAGACGCTCGACACAATCGCCAACGAAGAGGAATCGCGCGATCTGCGCCGCCGCTGGGGCGTGATGTTCCAGGGCGGGGCGCTATTTTCGACCCTGAGCGTCGCGGAAAATATTCAGGTGCCGCTGCGCGAATATTATCCGCGCACCGACCAGAAACTCCTCGACGAAATTGCGGCGTATAAGGTCGCAATGGTCGGCCTCCCCCCCGATGCGGGGCCGAAATACCCCGCCGAGCTGTCGGGCGGCATGGTCAAGCGCGCCGGGCTGGCGCGCAGCCTGGCGCTCGATCCCGCGCTGCTGTTCCTTGACGAACCGACTGCCGGGCTCGACCCGATCGGGGCCGCCAAGTTCGACGAGTTGATCCGCGAGCTGGCCGACACGATGGGGCTCACCGTCTTCCTCATCACCCATGACCTCGACTCGCTGTATGCCACGTGCGACCGCGTCGCGGTGCTGGCCGAAAAGAAGGTGATCGCGGTTGGCACCATCCCGGAATTGCTTGCCACCGAGCATCCCTGGATACAGGATTATTTCAACGGACCCCGCGGCCGGGCCGCGGCGGGCGGAAACCAAACTAGTCAGGCCAAGGTGTTGGCCGGCGATAGGAAAAGCTGATGGAAACTCGCTCGAACAACGTCCTGGTCGGCGCCTTCGTCCTGTTCTTTACTGCGGCGCTCGCCTTTTTCATCGTCTGGCTGGCCAATGACAGCGGCGGCACGAAGCGCGAATATGACATCTTTTTCAAACAGTCGGTCGATGGCCTGAACAAGGGCGCGGCGGTTCAGTTTTCGGGGGTACCGTCAGGACAGGTGCGCGAAATTGCGCTGTGGCCCGACGATCCCCAATTCGTCCGCGTCCGCATCGAGGTGAACGAGGGCGTGCCCGTGCTGCAAGGCACGACCGCGGCGCTTGAAGGCGTCGGCTTCACCGGTGTGTCGCAGATTTCACTCGACGGCGCCGTCAAGGGCGCGCCCGCGATCGCCGACAAGGGTCCGGCGGGCAAGCCCGTGATCCCGACCCGCGTGGGTGGGCTGGGCGAATTGCTCAACACCGCGCCGCAGTTGCTCCAGCGATTGTCGACGCTGACCGAACGGCTCGCCGAACTCGCCGACGACCGCAATCAGGCGAGCTTTGCCGCGATCCTCGACAATGTCGAAGCCAGCACCGCGATCCTCGCGCGCAACGGCCCCGCGATCGAAAAGGCGCTCGCCGACACGCGAATTGCGATCCAGCAGACCGGGGTCGCCGCCGAACAGATCGGCAATCTCGCGGCGTCGGCGCAGGGCACGATCGACCGCAACGTCGATCCCGCGATGCAGGATCTGCGCAAAACGCTGCGTTCGGCCAGTGAATCGATGGCCACGCTGGAGGGCGCGATCGCCGACGCGCGGCCAGGCCTGAAAACCTTCAGCGAAACGACGATCCCCGAAGCCAATGCGCTGATCCGCGACCTGCGCCGCACGTCTGCCTCGCTGTCCAGCCTGACTGACAAGCTCGACCAGCAGGGTGCCGGCGCCGTTCTGGGCGGCAGCAAGCTGCCCGATTACAAGCAATGAGGACGATCATGATCCGCCATCTCCGCACCCCGCTGCTCGCCGCCGCCTTTGCCGTCTCGCTGTCGGCGTGCATCGGCCTGGGCGGCAAGACCCCGCCGTTCCTGTTGACGCTCGACGCCGCCGCCGCTCCTTCGGCGGGCGCCGCCCGCACCGCCACCGACGCGTCGACGCTGACCATCCTGATCCCGACCGCGCCGCAGAAACTGCGCACGACGCGCATCCCGGTGCAGCAGGACAACAGCAGCGTTACCTACGTCAAGGACGCACAATGGGTCGAGGCGCCGCAGCGCCTGTTCCAGCGGCTTGTGTCGGAAACGGTGTCCGCGCGCACATCGCGCGTAGTGCTGGACGAAGGGCAATATCTGACCGCGCCGGGCGAACAGCTTGCCGGACAACTGATGGAATTCGGCGTCGATGCACGGACGGGCGAAGCGGTCGTCGTCTATCAGGCAATGCTGGTCGCCGCGGGTGGCAAAACGGTCAGCCAGCGCCGCTTCGAAGCGCGCGAGGCGATCGGCGGCGAGGTTGAAGCCAAGCTGGTCGGTGAAGCGCTGACCCGCGCCGCGAACAAGGTCGCGGGTGAAGTTACGGGATGGCTGGGGGGCTAGGTTGCGCGCTTTGAACAGCAGGTAGCGACCAAAAGCTGCTGTAATTTACATCGTCATCCCGGACTGGATCCGGGATCCATCTGCCCTCTCAAGATTACGGCGGCGCAAGGGTCATGGACCCCGGATCAAGTCCGGGGTGACGAGGGTGGGGTATGTCCGCTACCCACCCCAAAGCTCGCTACCCCAGCAAACTCTTGCTCGCCTGCTCGGTCACATCCCTCGACAACCCCGGCTGCGCCAATATCCGCTCCAGTTCGCTCCGCATCATCGCCGCGCGCGCATCGTCGAAGCGTTTCCAGCGGCCAAGCGGCGGGATCATCCGCGCCGCGGTCTGCGGATTTTTTGGGTCGAGCGCGATGACGAGGTCCGCGATCAGCCGGTATCCGGCGCCATCGGCCTGATGGAACGCCGCCTGATTGCCCGACAGCGCGCCGTATAGCGACCGCACGCGGTTCGGGTTGGCCAGGGTGAAATCGGGATGCTGCGCCAATTCCCTGACCGCATCGACGGTATCGGCGCGCAGCGACCACGCCTGCACCTGGAACCATTTGTCGAGTACCAGCGGATTGTCGCGATAGCGCTGGTAGAAGATGTCGAGCGCGTGGGCGCGCTCGTCGCTGTCGCCATGCGCCAGCGTCGCCAGCGCCGCCTGCCGTTCGGTCATCCCGTCGGCGTCAGAGAATATCCGGAACGCAAACGCAGGCACATCGTCCTTGCCGATCGCCGCCAGATAGGCGAGCGCGACACCGCGCAGGCGGCGGCCGCCCTTGGCGGCGCGCGACAGGTCGGTCGCGGGCGGGGCGGGGCCCGCCAGGATCGCGCGCCATTCACTTTCCAGCGCGGCACCGATTGCGGCCTGCAATGCCAGCCGTTCGCGGCGGATCGCGTCGGGATCGACGGTCACCATCTGGTCGCCGATAAACGCCTCGCTGGGCAGCAGCACCGCCTCGGCGACAAACGCCGGATCGGTCTGGCGCCCGGCCAGCGTCCCCGCCACGGCGTCGATCACCGCGCCATGATCGGGGGCTCCGCCCGATACCGCAGCGACCAGCGTGTCGAGCATCAGCTGCTGCAACGCTTCATAACGCGCGAACGGATCGTCGTCGTGCGCCGCAAGCCACGCGAGTTCGCCCGGTGCGCGGGCATAATCGATGATGACCGGTGCCGAAAAGCCGCGATTGATCGACAGCGCGGGCCGCGCTGCAAAGGCGCCGAGCATCACCCGCTGCGTCGCACCGGTCAGCGTGACCAGCGTTTCGGGCATCGCCGCGCCGCTGCCGTCCATCGCAAAGGCGGCGAGTTTCAGCGGCATCATCATCGGCTGCTTGTCGGGCTGCCCCGGGGTTGGCGGCACCGTCTGCTGCACATCGAGCGCCCATTGGCCTCCATCCTCAACCAGCGACAGCGACAGGCGCGGCGTCCCGGCCTGGCTGTACCACAGGCGGAACTGGGTCAGGTCAATGCCTGCGCCCTCCTCGATGGCGCGGACGAAATCCTCGCATGTCGCGGCCTCGCCGTCGTGGCGGTCGAAATACAGGTCGGTGCCTTTGCGGAACCACTCCGCTCCGACCATCGTCGCCATCATGCGGATGATCTCCGCGCCCTTGTTATAGACCGTCGCGGTGTAGAAGTTCGAGATCTCCTGAAAGCTGTCGGGGCGGATCGGGTGCGCCAGCGGCCCGGCATCCTCGGGGAATTGCGCGGCGCGGAGCAGGCGGACATCCTCGATCCGCTTGACCGGCGGCGACCCCATATCGGCCGAGAAGCACTGGTCGCGGTAGACGGTGAAGCCTTCTTTCAACGACAGCTGGAACCAGTCGCGGCAGGTGACGCGATTGCCCGACCAATTGTGAAAATATTCATGCGCGACGACGCCCTCGACCCCGTCATAATCGACGTCGGTGGCGGTGTCGGGATCGGCGAGGATGTAGCGGGTATTGAAGACGTTGAGTCCCTTGTTCTCCATCGCGCCCATGTTGAAATCGCTGACCGCCACGATGTTGAACAGGTCGAGGTCATATTCGCGGCCATAGACGCGCTCGTCCCACGCCATGCTGTCTTTCAGCGCCTGCATCGCATGACCGGTGCGATCGAGGTCGCCGTCGCGCACCCAGATGCCGAGTTCGACTTCGCGCCCCGACATCGTCGTAAAGCTGTCACGGTTGACCACCAGGTCGCCCGCGACGAGTGCAAACAAATAGCTCGGCTTGGGCCACGGATCTTCCCACAGCGCCCAATGATTGCCGCCCGCACCGTCACCCTTCGCGGTGCAATTGCCGTTCGACAGCAGGATCGGGAACGCCGCCCTGTCGCCTTCCATGCGAACCGTGTAACGGCTGAGCACATCGGGGCGGTCGGGGTGAAAGATGATGCGGCGGAACCCTTCGGCCTCGCACTGGGTGCAGAGCATACCGTTCGACGCATAGAGCCCCATCAGCTGGGTGTTCGACGCGGGGTGGATCAGCGTGTCGATCTCGACCGTCGCCGCCGTGCGATCGCCCAGATCGACGATCAGGTCGCTGCCGTCCATCCGCCAGTCGTTCCAGCCTTCGCCATCGACGCGCACCGCCGCCGGGGTCAGCCCGTCGCCGCGCAGCACCAACGGCACGGCCGTATCGACGTGGCGCACGACCGACAGCGCCGCGGCAACGCGTGTCGCCTCGACCGCAAGCGCAAAATCGAGCGCCACATCGGGCACCTGCCAGTCGGGCGGGCGATAATCGCCGCGGTGGATGGTGACGGGGATGGCGGGGGTGGAAGAGGCATCGGTCATGTTTCAGGTCTAGGCGCGGGGCGCGGGCCGCGCAATAAGGCGGGCGATGGGACAGATGCTGATTTTCGGGCTGGGCTATGCTGCGGGCCACTTTGCCGACCGCCTGCATGCGCGCGGGTGGGATGTGACGGGAACGACGCAGGACGGCCGCGCGGGCAGCATTGCCTTTGGCGACGAATCCGCGGTGCTGGCGGCGCTACGGTCGGCGACGCATATCGTGTCGTCGGTGCCGCCCGTCGCTGGCGCCGACCCGGTGCTGACGCGCTATGGCGATGCGATCGCGGTCGCCCCCGCGACATGGACCGGCTATCTATCCTCGACCGGCGTCTATGGGGATGCGGGCGGTGCTTGGGTCGATGAAAGCGCCCCGATCAAGGGACGCCGCGCCGACCGCAATGCCGCCGATGCGGCCTGGCAGGCGTTGCGCAGCGACGTCCGGGTCTTTCGTCTCCCCGGCATCTATGGCCCGGGCCGCTCGATCCTTGACCGTATCGGCGCAGGCCGCGCGCACCGCATCGCCCTGCCCGATCAGGTTTTCAGCCGCATCCATGTCGACGACATCGCGGGCGGCGTGATCGCATCCTTCCGCGGGCCGCCGGGGGTCTATAACCTCGCCGACGACGAACCCTGCCACCAGAACCGGCTGGTCGAATGGGGCGCCGCGATGCTGGGCGCGCCGCTGCCGCCGTTGCAGACGCTCGACGAGGCGGGCCTGTCCCCCGCAGCCCACGCTTTCTATGCCGAGAACAGGCGGGTTGCGAATGGCAGGGCGAAGCGGCTCTTGGGCTGGGCGCCGCGCTATCCCAGTTTTCGCGAGGGGCTGTCGTCGTGCCTGTAGCCGTCACCCCCGCGAAGGCGGGGGCCGCTATCGGTCTTCTTCAGCGCCGTTGCGTAAACCTACGACGGCCCCCGCCTTCGCGGGGGCGACGCATCAGATCACCACATCCACCGCATGGATCAGCACCCCGACCAGTCCGCCGACCAGCGTCCCGTTGATGCGGATATATTGCAGATCGTCGCCTACGGCATTTTCCAACCGGTCGGTGATCGTCTTCGCGTCCCAGCTGCGGATCGTGTCGGACACGAGTTTCAGCGCCGTTTCGCCATAGCTGTCAACGACGCCGACGACGGCGCGGCGGGCGTAGCGGTTCAGCGTGCGTTTGATCGCGGCATCCTCGCCCAGCATTGCGCCGAATTGCGTCACCAGCTCGCCGATCCGCCCCGCGAGCATCGTGTCGGGGTTGCGGGCGGCTTTCAGCAGCGCGCCGCGGCCCTGTTCCCACAGGCCGTCGAGCCAGCGCTTGACGGCCTTGTTTTCGAGCAGTTCGTCGCGAACCTTGGCAACCTTCGCCTGCACCTCGGGATCGTGCTGCAGGTCGAGCGCCATCTTGGCCAGCCCTTCCTCGACCCGGATCCGCAGCGGATGGGTTTCATCGACCGCCATTTCGCTGAGCAGCTTCGACAGCCCGGCGACGATGCGGTTCGAGATGCTCTCGTCGAGCCCGGTAAAGCGCACAATTGCGTTCGAGTTATCGTGGACCATCTGGTGGATCAGATGCTCGTTGAGTTCGAGCGTCTTCGACCCCCATTTGACCATCGCATCGAGCAGCGGCTGGTGCCGTCCTTCCGCCAACGCCGCCTGCATCGCCTGTCCAAGCAACGGCGCGACATCGAGCTCGCGCAGCCGGTCAGCGATCGCCGATTTGACCATGCCGCCAAGGCGTTGCTGGTCGAGCGCGCCGAGCCCATCGGCGATGATTCGCGACGCGCCAAGCCGCAGCCGCCCACCGCCCTCACCCGGCTGCGACAGAAATTTGCCGACCGCGCCAGCGACATCAACCGTCTGCATCTTGCGCGCGATCAGTCGCGGCAGCAGGAAATTGGTGAGCAGGAACCGCGCCAGTGTGTCGCCGATGCGGTTCTTGTTGCGCGGGACGATCGCGGTGTGCGGAATGGGTATGCCCATCGGATGACGGAACAAGGCGGTTACCGCGAACCAGTCGGCCAGTCCGCCGACCATCGCCGCCTCGGCAAAGGCGCGCACGAAGCCAACCGCGGGGTGGACATCCTGATAAAATTTGGCGGTGACGAACACCAGCGCCATGACCACCAGCATGCCCGTGGCGACCACGCGGACATTTAATCCGCCGGTTGGAACGGCAACGCCCACCCGCAGGGGGTGGGCGCGTCCGGCTTCGTCCGGGGTCGAAATCTTGTCCATCATGCGCCTAAAATGGCGAAGCGCCGCAAAAGTTGCAACCGCGGCGGCACATTTGGCCGCGCCCGATCACTCGGCCGGTTGCGGAGCAGGCGCGCCCTGGGGTTTCGTATCATCACCCTTTTCATAGGTGAGCAGGTTGCGCGAGAAGAAGCGGCCCAGGCGCTTTTCGATGCTGTCGGCCAGGCTGAAACCCGCGGGCACGATCAGCAGCGTCAACAGCGTCGACAGGATCAGGCCACCGATCACCACGACGCCCATCGGCGCGCGCCACGCCCCGTCGCCCGACAGCGACAGCGCCGTCGGCACCATACCCGCGACCATCGCCACCGTCGTCATCACGATCGGCTGCGCACGCTTGCGCCCGGCATCGAGCAGCGCTTCGGCCTTCGGCACGCCGTTGTCGATTTCTTCGATGGCGAAATCGACAAGCAGGATCGAGTTTTTGGCGACAATGCCGAGCAGCATCAGCAGGCCGATGTAAACCGGCATCGAGATTTCCATGCCGGTGACCCACAGTCCCAACAAACCACCGAGCGGCGCCAGCAGCAGCGAGGACATATTGACCAGCGGCGACAGGAAGCGGCGATAGAGCAGCACCAGCGTCGAGAAGACCAGCGCCAGGCCCGACACCACCGCGATGACAAAATTCATGAGCAATTCGGCCATGAATTTCTGTTCGCCCTGCACCACCTTGCGAATACCCTGCGGCATATCCTTGACCGCCGGCAACGCGTCAATTTTCGTCTGGGCGTTGCCGGTCACCAGCCCGGGTGCCAGATCGGCGCCGATCACGATCCGGCGCGTCTGATTATAGCGACGCAGTTCGGTCGGTCCGGCGCCAAAGCTCAGCTCGGCCACGGCTTTCAGCGGCACTGTGGTCCCACGCGTCGTCGGCACCGGCAAATTCTCCAGCGTCGCGAGGCTGCGGCGTGAGTCCTCGGACAACAGGACGCGGATTGGGATCTGACGATCGGACAGCGAGAATTTGGCCGCGTTCTGATCGATATCGCCCAGCGTTGCGATGCGGATCGTCTGGCTGAGCGCGGCGGTGGTCACGCCGAGATCGGCCGCCAGATCCATGCGCGGATTGACGATGATTTCGGGACGCGGAATGTCGCCCTCGATCCGCGGCGCCCGCAGCTCTTTCAAACCGCTCATCTCGGCGATGATCTTGCGGGCATGTTTTTCCAGCGCAACGGGGTCGTCGCCGCCGATGATGAAGCTGATGTCGCGGCCGGAAAAACCGCCCGACTGGCTTTGGAACGAAACGCGCGCATCGGGAATGGCGGCCATTTTTGGTTGCAGCCCACGCTCCCAATCGACGCTGCTTTCCGCCCGCTGCTTTCTCAGCGTGATGTAGACGCTGCCGCCGCCGACATTGACGTCATAGAACGCATTCTCGACGGTCTTGTTGCCCGACAGGATCGCATTGATCTGGTTCGAAATGCGTTCGCTCTGCGCCAGCGTCGATCCCGGCGGCAGTTCATAGCGGATCTGGCTGTAGTCGCTGTTGATCGTCGGCTGAAACTGCTGCGGCAGCGTCATGAACAACAAAATGCTCCAGGCGAACGCTCCGACGCCGACGCCGACAATCCAGGTGCGATGGTCGAACAACCGAGCATAGGCCCGTTGCACCATAAACTTCGACCAATGCGTCAAAGCGAATTGACGCATCCCGAAGACCCACGCGAGCGCGGCCAACAGGATGAGCAGCACGCTGGACACAGCAAAGGTCACCACCACCAGCAACGGGGTGATCAGCAGGAAATACAGCGCTGGGTTGGGGGCCGAATCAGGCGGGATCAAGCTGAAATAGGCATAGATTGCGATCAGCGCGGTCAGGAGAGTCAACCCCAACGGCACGGCCAGAAACGCCAGCCGCGTCGGGATGGCGTCAAAACCGGCGCGCATCGACTTTTGCTTCGAACTGTCGAGCGTCCACACCAAAATGCGTTCGTACCGATCGACCCACGGCCCTTCGGCATGCGTCTGCTCGCCCTGCGCCGACAGGAAATAGGCTGCGATCATGGGCGTGATCATGCGCGCCACGGCCAAGCTGACGAGCACCGCAAAGACCACGGTAAGCCCGAACTGGATGAAAAATTGGCCGGAGATGCCCGGCATCAGGGCGACGGGGAGGAACACCGCGACGATGGACATCGTTGTGGCCACCACCGCCAGGCCGATTTCGTCGGCGGCGTCGATCGACGCCTGATAGGCGGTCTTGCCCATTCGCATGTGCCGGACAATATTTTCGATCTCGACGATCGCGTCGTCGACCAGCACCCCCGCCACCAGGCTGAGCGCGAGCAGCGACAGGCCGTTCAGCGAAAAGCCCATCATGTCCATGAACCAGAAGGTCGGGATCGCCGACAACGGGATCGCGAGCGCCGAAATCAGCGTTGCGCGCCAGTCGCGCAGGAACAGGAAGACGACGACGACGGCCAGAATGGCGCCCTCGATCATCGCCAGCATCGAACTGGTATATTGTTCCTTGGTATATTCGGTGCGGGTGAACAGGATCTTGAAATTGACCTTGGGGTTGTTCTTCTTGATCTCTTCCAGCTTTTTCATCGTCTCGTCATGGACGGTGACGTCGGATGAACCCTTGGCCTTTTCGATCGAGAAACTGAGCACCTGACGCCCGCCGATCTTGGCCAGATTGCGCTGTTCGGCATAGCCGTCGCTGACCGTCGCGACGTCGCTCAGCCGGATGGTGCGGCCACTGCCCAGCGATAGCTGATAATTGCCGAGCTGGTTCGCGGTCCCGGCGTTGCCAAGCACACGCACGGCCTGTTCGGACCCGGCGATTTCGGTGCGGCCGCCCGCCGCGTTGACGTTGACCTGGCGCAGCTGCTGGTTGATCTGGCTCGCCGTCACGCCATAGCTTTGCATCCGCGCGGGATCCAGAATGACGCGGATTTCGCGATCGACGCCGCCGGACCGTTGCACGCGCGACATGCCTTGGATCGACAGCAAATCCTTGGCCACGGTATTATCTACGAACCACGACAGCTGCTCCAGCGTCATGTCGGTCGCCTCGACCGCGAAATAGGTGATTGGCCCGCCCGCGAAATCGACGCGCATGACCTGTGGTTCCAGAATGCCGTCGGGCAGGTCGCTGCGGATCTGCTGCACCGCCTGGTTGACGTCATTGTAGGCGCGGTCGATCGGCGTCCCGATCGCGAACTGCACCATCGTGCGGCTGCTGCCCTCACCTACATAGGACGACATGTCTTCGACGCCGCTGACCGCGCGCACCGCGGCCTCGACGCGCTGCGTCACCTGCGTTTCCAGCTCGGTCGGAGCTGCGCCCGGCTGTGACACGACGATCTGCACCGCCGGGAATTCTACGTCCGGATTGTCGTTGACGTCCATGCGATTGAAACTGACGACACCCGCCAGCAGCAACAGCACGAACATGACGATCGGCGGCACCGGATTGCGGATGCACCAGGCGGAGATGTTACGGAAGCTCATGATTCAAACGCCCTTGTGCGCACGCCCAGCGATGGACAGGCCGATCAGTTCGACGATTTCTGGAGAACCGGCTTCACCTTGTCGCCGACGTTCAGGAACGCGCCGGCCAGCACGATAACGCGCTCGTTGCCGGTCAGCCCCGATGCGATGGCGACGCCAGCATCGGACACCGACCCGACCTTGACCGCGCGGCGTTCGACCTTGTTGTCCTTGCCGACGACCAGCACAAAGCTGCCCTCGGGACCGCTCTGGACGGCGCTTTCGGGAAGCAGCGGTGCTTCGGCCGAACCGGCAATGAGTTGGGCATCGGCAAAGCCGCCGGGGCGCAATTCGGCGCTATACGGGATCGCGATCCGTACCATGCCCTGCCGGGTCTGCGGGTCGATAACCGGCGATTTCTGCCACACCTGTCCGGCGATCCCCTGCACGGCGCCCACCGGCGTCACGATCGCGCGCGTTCCGACGGGAATACGCGCCAGATCGGCCTCGGCCAGCTGCGCCATCATCTCCATCTCGCCGCCGCGCGCCATGCGGAACAAGACGCCGCTGCCCGCACCGACAATCTGGCCGGGCTCGACGCCGCGCGTCAGCACCAGCCCCGCCGCCGGCGCGACGATGTTGAGGCGGCCGTTGCGCGCCTGCGCCTCGGCATATTGGGCCTGCGCGACGCGGACGCGCGCATTGGCGGCGTCGCGGGTGGCGCGCTTGCGGTCCATATCCGCCTTGGAAATAAAGCCGCGTGACACCAGCGCATCGGCGCGGGTCAGTTCGGCCTGTGCCAGGTCGGCATCGGCCTGAGCAACCCGGATCGACGCCGCCAAGCTGGCCGCCTGCTGCGCCTGCACCGACCGGTCGATGATCGCGAGCGGCTGTCCGGCGCCGACCCACTGGCCGGGTTCGACCAGCACGCGCACGACCTGGCCGCCTTCACCGGCCACGCCGACCGGCATTTCGCGGCGCGCCGCGATCGTGCCATTGGCCGAAATCGTCGCCTGCACCGACTGGCGGCCGGGGATCACCACGGTAATGTTGGGAACGCTCGCTTCGCCCGCGGCGCCGACGGCGGCGCCATCGGCACCCGCCGCGCCGTCCTTGCTGGAGCTGAAAGCATACCAGGTCGCCGCCAGCGCCAGCGCAATCAGCACCAGTGCAACGATCATCCACGTCCGCTTGCGGCGGCTGCCCGACTCGTCATAATAGCTCTGGGTCGAACCCGCCAGGCTGTCCATCACATCCACTTTCCGCTCGTAGTTCACGCCGAATCCCTCCCTGACCGTGCGGCATCCGATGCGGCAAGCGCGACAACGCTCCGCCCCCTCCAGACCCGCTCGACAGGACCGAAATCCCGCAAGAGGTGTATTACCTAATTAAGCCACCGCTGGCAAGAGGCCAAACTTTGCTGCCTCGCCGCCCCCATGGAGCGCGGTTCTTAAGCGGTTATCGACGCGATTTCCAGTGGTTGCGGACATGAAAAAGGGCGGCGCGCCGGTCGGCGGGCCACCCCTTTATCCGGTCAGTCCCGCAGGACCAAGTACCGGGTCACTTATCGCGTCAGCGAACGCGACCGCGCCGCACGAGGTTGACGATGGCCAGCAGCACCACCGCGCCGATAAAGGCAGTGAGCAGGGTCATCGGGTCAAAGGCGTTGCCGCGCAGGTGACCGCCGCCCAGGAACTGCCCGAACAGGAACCTGCCGAGGATCGATCCGATACAGCCGACGATGATGTTGAGGAAAATGCCCTGCTGGGCATCGGTACGCATCACGATGCTGGCCAACCAGCCGATAACGCCGCCCATGACGATTGCGATAATGAAATCCATGATATTGACCCCCTACGATCATTGGTGTCGCCCGCCATTGCAGGCATCCTGTTGATAACCCGATTATTTGAAATCGCCTAGCAGAATGGCGGCGGCGTCATTCGCGCCGCCGCCATGCCGTGTTTTAACGAACGCTGCCGCGGCGAACGAGGTTGATGATGCCGAGCAGCACCACCGCGCCGATGAACGCCCACAACAGGCCGATCGGGCTGAAGGTGTCGAGGCTGGCACCCATGCCGAAAAAGCTGCCGAGGAAATTGCCGAGGAACGCCCCGACGATACCGACGACGACATTCAGAATGATGCCCTGCTGCGCGTCAGTGCGCATGACGATGCTCGCCAGCCAGCCGATGATGCCGCCAACGATCAAAGTGATAATCAATCCCATGTTTTTCCCTTCCTGAACCGCCGGGCAGACGCCGAACCCAGCGAAGCATTTTTGAACGTCCGGTCGCGCCCGGACATCGTTTCAACGATGCAACGACAATGCGGAAGGGAAGCGAAAGGTTCCCGGCCGGCCCCGCAGGACACGGCCGGGAAAGTGGGATCAGTTCCAGATCAAGAACTGCTCCGGGTCGCGACACCCGATTAAGCAGTCCCGTTTGACCGCGATGTGACGATCGTCACAGCGGCCAAAATAAACTCTGGGGCTGACGGCGAAAGAGCGGGATCGCCCGGCGGCGCGGCGCGCTGCGCCCAAACGAAATGGGGGCCGACATCGCTGCCAACCCCCACTATCCGGTCCTGCTCCACATACTCCGCCTCACGTCATCCCGGTCCGCTTCTCTTGCGATCAGCAGCCCGCAAAACGATGCGTTGCGGCGCATGCCGGAACAATCCGGCGACGGTTTGGTCGGCCCCCTTTCGGGGGCCGGCCGCACCTGGAAAGCCCTTCATCATCTTTTTCTGCGTCTGCCGAAGCAGTCGCTGTCCAAGCGATGGACTGCATTTCCTGTACCCGATCTGGTTCGCATCAACTCGTGGGAATCGCTACGTTCCGTGACCAGGCTATCGGTCGATTTCCTCGTAAGTCCTATCCGTTCTCTTCTGGCTAGTCTTGCAACTACCCTTGATGTCCCGGCGGTCTTTCGTCTCTGTCGTCCGATGATTTGAAGCTGACATGAAGCCCGCCGGGCGCCAACCGAAAAACGCCCAAATGCCCTGTCCGAACGTCGGCTGCTGTGGATAAGTCCGGCATTAGCAACAAGCGGATTCGGTGCAGCATTTTTGTAACAAGGGTGCAGCATTTTCGGATTCGGATTTGCCGCTTTTCCCACGATAGGCGTCCCGCCGACTCGCAACGGCGATTCGGAAATCCGACTCGCGTCAGGGTTTAAGCCCGTCCCAGATCACCCTGGCCGATCGTCCCCGATGCCATCTCGAGCATCCGGTCGAGGCTCTTGCGTGCCGCCAGCCGCAGGCCTTCCTCCATCTCGATCTGCGGTTTCAGGTCGCGCAGCGCGAGATAGAGTTTTTCCATCGTGTTCAGCGCCATGTACGGGCAGATGTTGCAGTTGCAGTTGCCGTCGGCGCCCGGCGCGCCGATGAAGGTCTTTTCCGGGATCGCGAGTTCCATCTGGTGGATGATGTGCGGTTCGGTCGCGACGATCAGCGTGTCGCCGGGAAAGCTCTTGGCGAATTGCAGGATGCCGCTGGTCGACCCGACATAGTCGGCATGGTCGACGATGTGCGGCGGGCATTCGGGGTGTGCGGCAACCGGCGCGCCGGGATGCTGCGCCTTCAGCTTGATCAGCTCGGTTTCGCTGAACGCCTCGTGGACGATGCACACGCCCGGCCACAGCAGCATCTCGCGCCCGAACTTGCGGTTGAGATAGCCGCCCAGATGGCGGTCGGGGCCAAAAATGATCGGCTGGTTTTCGGGGATCTGGCTGATGATCGTCTCCGCGCTCGACGAGGTGACGATGATGTCGCTGAGCGCTTTCACCGCCGCCGAACAGTTGATGTAGGTCAGCGCGATATGGTCGGGGTGCTTTTCACGGAAACGTTTGAACTGTTCGGGAGGGCAGCTGTCCTCCAGCGAACAGCCGGCGTCCATGTCGGGCAGGATGACGATCTTTTCGGGGCTCAGGATCTTGGCGGTTTCGGCCATGAACTTCACGCCGCAGAACGCGATGACATCGGCGTCGGTGTCGGCGGCCTTGCGCGACAGCTCAAGCGAATCGCCGACGAAATCGGCCAGATCCTGAATCTCCGGCTTCTGGTAATAATGCGCCAGAATCACCGCGTTGCGATCCTTGCGGAGGCGTTCGATTTCGGCGCGCAGGTCGAGACCCGAGAGATTTTCGCGGATGGGAGCAGTCATCGCTTTTCCTTATCTGGCTTTTGCCTTGGGCTCCCCCCTACACCGCGACCCCAGACAGGGCAACGCGGTGTCAACCGCCGGTCAGCCGGTCCGCGAGCGCGATGACGGGGGGCGTCAATGCTGCCAGATAAATGGTGAGGCGCACCGCGACGACAACCGCCGCGATTGCCTTTGTCGCCGGATGAACGCTGCCCAGCGTCCGGCGATCATGGAACGCGATAATGCCGACGACGCCCAGCTGGATCAGGCCGATCGGGATGTCGGACCAGCCGATCATCAGCGGCATCGGCAAAATCCGGCCGAGCGCGGGCTCAAGGATGACGATCGTCGCCCCGATCATCAGCCGCCGATGCCAATCGGTCCGGTGGCGCCGTCGCACCGCCATCCACACCATCAATCCGAACACCAGCGATTCGGTAAAAGTCAGCGCCAGAAAATACGGCGGCGAGAAAAAGGGCGGAAAACGCCCGAGCACCAGCGACGCGATCCCGGTGAACATCCCCAGCCCGGTGATGAATATGGCGAGCGTCGCGCCGGTCCAGCCGAGTCGTCGGTGCAGCACCATATTCTGCCGCGACACCAGCATCGGCTGAACGACCAGCAGCCCAAGCCAGGCGAGCATCAGTCCGCCATGCAGATGGACCCAGAAGGGCGCGGCGACCGGATCGACAAAACCGCGTAGCGCAAATTGCAGGAAGCCAAGGACGATGAACGCCGCCAGGCCGAGCGCCATGCGCTGCCAGAAGAGTTCGGCGCGCGCCGCGCCCGCTGCTGTCGTCGCCATGCCATATCCCCCATCGGCTGGAATCGCGACGAGCTTAATGGACGGACGGGGCTTGCGAAAGCCGCCTACCCGGCAGGGGTATTGGCAAAGCGCGCGGTGACCTTGGCATCGATCCCCGCGGCCTTTAGCGGCATCGCGAAACTCTGTTCGATCGCCGCGCGCGCGGCGCCCTGTGCCAGCCGCATCGGGGTTGGTCCCTTGGCCTGCTTGATCAGTTCGGCCTGCGCCGCCTTGCGGTTCGCGGCGTCGAGCGCGGCCTCGGCGTCGGTCAGCGTCAGCAGGATCGTGCCGTCGCGAAACTCGCTGATCGCGTTGAGGTCGATTTCAGGCCCGGCGAGGCGCAGCGGCGGCAGGGTGACCGTGAGCATATTGGTCGCCGCATCCCAATCGAGATCCGACGGTTTCAATTTGCCCAGATCGACCTCGTAACGCACCGTACCGGGCATGATCAGCGTCTTTTTGGCGCTCAGTCCCAACCGGTTCTGGGTCGAGGTGACGACGGCGACATAGCGCGCAGTGAACGGCACCAGGACATTCTGTTCCTGCAATCCCTGCAGGCTGGCCGCAACGACCGTTTCAGGGTCGGTGCCCGTTTGCCAGTCGCGCCACGCCGACACCGCCCACCAGACGGCGAGCGCCAGCAGCGCAGCGGCGGCGAGAAGGATGAGGCGCGGCAAAAGGCGCGGGGCGGGAGAGGACGAATTCATGGTCATGGGGTTGTATAGCTCGAACAATCGGGTGCGGGGCGATCCATTTCGTATCGCGCCGTGGCAGGGTTGTAACGCAGCAGCCGTTGGTAGCTGCAATCGGGGTCTTTCCAGTCGGCGAGATCGCCGGATTTGAGCTTTTGGCCGCTATTGTCTTCGCTCCGCCGCGACGTCTGCGGATAGGCAGTGGCAAAGCTGCGATAGGTCAGCGCGGGCAACTCGCCGCCGTCGGCCGGGGCAGGTTGCAGCACCGCCTTATACTTATATTCGTCGTGGCAGGCGTCGAGCCGATCCTTCATGTCCTGTTCCGAAAAGCAGGCGCGGATCATCAGCGAGCTGTCCCATTCGACATCGAGCACTTCGCTGCCCAGCGCGATCGCGTGGGGCGCCATGCCAAAGCGCAGCAGGTGAAGCCGACTACCGGACCCGCCGCCGCCCGAATACATGGCGCGTTGTTCGCCGATCACTCCGACCAGCATCTCCAGTCCGGACTTCCCGTCCGCTTCATCGCCGCGGCGCACCCACACGGCGTGAGGCCACAGGTGCAGCGCCTGCGGCTCACCCGCGAAAGCAGGCAGCGGCAGCGCCGTATTTTCGGTGTCACCCGATCCCGGAAACGAGACGACCAGATTGGCCGGCAACGCGCCGCTGTCCGCCTCACCCGGCAGCGCAAAACATATCTGCCCGTCGGGCAGACAATGGCCGCCGCCCTCGTGCGCGATCAGGTCGACCATGACAGGGTTGGCGGCGGGCACGGCATCGGCCGCGGGCTGCGCCGCGGCAAGCAACATCGTCAAAAGCATGTCAGGCCAATTCCCATTCGTCATCGCGTTCGCGCACCACCCCGCGCGCCCGCAGGTCGAACAGATGCGCGAGCACCGAGCGTCCGGCGGCGCCGGTCAGCCGCGGGTCTAGCCCCTTGTACATATGCGCGACCATCGCGGGGATGACCCGGGTTCCCTTTTCCAGCTCGCGCAAAATCTGTCGCTCGCGCTGTTTGCGGTGGCCCAGCATACCGCGGACGAGCTGGCGCGGCTTGGTCACCGCCGGGCCATGTGCCGGATAATAGACGCGATCGTCGCGCTCATAGAGCTTCGACAGGCTGGCCATATAAGCAGCCATGTCGCCGTCGGGCGGGCTGACGACGCTGGTCGACCACGCCATGACGTGATCGCCGGTGAACAGCGCGCCACTTTCGAGCAGACCAAAACACAGATGGTTCGACGTATGTCCTGGGGTCGCGACCGCCTCCAGCGTCCACCCGTCGCCCGTTATTCGCTCACCATCTGTCAGCACGCGGTCGGGCGCATAATCGGGATCGAACGCCGAATCGGCGCGCGGGCCGTCGTCGCGCAGCGCGAGCGGCGCGCAGCCGATGATCGGCGCCCCGGTCGCCGCCTTCAGCGGCGCCGCGGCGGGGCTGTGATCGCGGTGGGTGTGAGTGCACAGTATCGCAGCGACGCGCTGGCCGCCGACGGCGCGCAGGATCGCGTCAACATGCCCCGCGCCGTTGATGTCGGCGGGGTCGCCGATACTCATGCCGCTGCCGGTCGGCCCCGGATCGATCACCGCAACATCGCTGCCCGCGCCGACAAGCCAGGTCTGGGTGCCGGTGAAGGTGTAGGGCGACGGGTTGGGCGCCAGCACGCGGCGAACGAGCAGTTCATGCTGCTCGCAATCGCCGGCGCGGATGCTGTCGGGCCAGGGCTTGTCTTCGCTCATGGGCCTTATGTGGCATTGCGGGGGGCGGAGCGAAAGGGGCGGCGGCGTTCATTTCAGATAATGGCCGGTTGCGTGCCTAAGCGATCCTCCCCCTCCCCGTGCCGGGGACGATCGGCAGTATCCGCGCCCACCCGCACGAAAAAGGGAGCGGTTGCCCGCTCCCTTTCCCGCCCCTGCCGCCAGCCCCACCGGGGAGCAAAGGCTGGCGCCGACGCTGTTCGGGCTTCGTGTTGTTCAGTCGCCCGATTTCTCGATGTCGGCGATCGCCTTGTCCAGATCGGCGGCGACCTTGGCGCGCATGTCTTCCGACAGGCCGCGGGCACGTTCGCCCTCGGCAAAGGCCTCGCGCGCCTTTTTCAGTGCCGACAGACGTGCTGCCTTGCCCTCTGCGCTGTCGTTGCATGCAAACATGACCACGCGACTACGCTTGTTGCCGTCGCTCTCGTCGCGGTTTACGATCGGCGCCGCCTTTTTGCTGTCGCCGCACTTGCCAAGCACCATCGTCTGGCCATGCACCGACGACCAGGCACCATGTGGCATGGGCGGCATGGGGGGCATCGGCGGCATCGGCGCGAGCACGGTACGGATGCGTTCCTTACGCTTCGCTTCCAGCTTGTCGGCGATCGCATCGGCCTGCTGGCCGGTGATCCCCTGTTCCTTCAGCGTCGCCAGCACATCGTCGCGCGACAGGCTGCCCGGCATCCGCACGTCGATGCGGCGTAGCTTGTCCTTGCCGTCCGCGGGCGCGAACATGACCGTCGGTGCCTTGCCCGCGTCGTCACCGTCGCGGCGGATGACGATGCGGCGTACTTCGCGTGACTTGCCGTCCTTGTCGGTGGTCACATCCTCGCTGTGATCGGTGAATACCATTACACCGGGCGCGTCGGGGGCCTCGGCCGCTGGCGGCGCCTCTGACGGCATAAGCGGCGCGGGCGGTTCGGCCATATCCATCGTCTGCGCGGTGGCGGTCACAATCCCCGCTGGCACCAGCGTCGCCGTCGCCGCCAGGACCGCCAGCGTTGCCCCGCCGATCAGCACCCGGCCCGCCAGCCCGCGCTGTTTAGAAATATCCGTCCGCATCAACATCGTCAGCCTCTCCTGCAAATTATCGTGAACCGCCATCGGCGCCGCGAGCGACAGGCGCGATCCTACGGCCGCCTTGGCGATCGCGGTGGCGTAGCGCGCCGTACGCTCGCCGCGCATGTCTGCGTCGGCCATCGTCAGCACGCGGGCGTCGCACGCTGCTTCCTGATCGAAGCGGAAAGCGCGGATCGCGCGCCAGGCAAAGGGGTTGAACCATTGCGACGCCAACAGCACGAGCGCCGCGGCATTGGCCCACAAATCGCCATGACGATGGTGCGCCAGTTCGTGATCGACCGCGAGCGCGCGCTCGTCGGCGGCGTAGCGGGCAAAGAAATCCTGCGGCACGGCGACGATGCGATGCCACAGACCAAAGGCGACGGGGCCGTCGACCGCATCGGTCATCACCAGCCGGATCGTCCCGATCGGTTCGAGTTCGACCGCCTCAGCCAGCACCGAGGTGCGGAAGCGGCGGTGCGACAGCAAAGCCATCGCTAGCACCGCCGCCATGCCCATCGCCCAAAAGACAAAGATATAGGGCATGGCATCGGCGACCGACCATGCGGGCGCCGCGGGAACCATCATTGGCGCATCAACCGCGACCAGCGTGACGTCGGCGCTATCGGCCACTACAACCGGTTCAGCAAAGGGCAGCGGCGGCAACACCAGCCGCAGCGCCGGGATCAGCCACAGGCTATACCCCAGCCGCGGCCCGAAATGGCGCGCAAAGGGTTTGCGGACCAGCAGCACCGCGAGGACGAGCAGCGCGGTGGTGAGCATCGTGTCGCTCCACACTTGCATCCAGGTCGCGCCGCTCATGATTTGAGCCTCCGCAGCAAAGCCTCGATTTCGGCGATATCGGTGTCCGACAGCGCCTCGCGATCGGCGAGGTGCGCGATCAGCGGGCTGACACGGCCGCCGAAAAGGCGATCGACAAACCGCTGCGATTCCTCGCCAACGGCGTCGGCGCGCTCGATCGCGGGGCTGTAGAGGTAGCGACGCCCATCGGCTTCGGCGGTCACCGCGCCTTTCTGGACCAGCCGCGCGAGCAGGGTCTTGACTGTCGCCTGCGTCCAGCCGTTCGCCTTGCCGATTCGGGTGGTCAGGTCGGCCGCGGTCTGCGGGGCATCGTCCCATAGGGCCGACAGCACCTGCATCTCCGACTCGCTTGCTCTTTCTGCCATTAGAACCCCTCCCATTGGCACCGCTGATCCGTTCTTGATCTGCCGGGCGACTACAAATGTAGTCAAAGGGCTGAATGGTCGATGAACGAAGCTGAACGGTTCAACAATACAGAGGGGTTCGCCAATGTGTCGGGATTTTTGACAAGCTCTGACGGCGGTAAGGAATCGCTAACCACCGTGTCCCGCGCATATCCGTCGCCGCGCCAGATTGGCACGGCAATTGAATAGTATCCGATGTTCCCGAGTGTTCCGCTCAATGGAGCGGTGGGGGGCATCGGTCTGGTCCCTGATGCCCCCTGCCCCCACCGGGAAATTCCCACTTGCCCCCGATGCAGACGGGGGGCGGAGCGGCCGAAAAGGTCCCGCCCCCCGGACGCTTTTTCAAGCCCAAAACGTCGGACATCGCCTGATCGGCGTCAGCGGAGGGTGATGTCCGCTGGCGGCCGGTAGCGGACATAAACTTTCGTCATCCCGGAATTGATCCGGGATCCATGCGCCCTCTCAGCAGCGGGCGGCGCATGGCCTCATGGACCCCGGATCAAGTCCGGGGTGACGAGTCCATGAGGGCAGCTCCCCACTCCAAAGCCGACAAACAAAAGCCCGCCGGACCGCATGGACCGGCGGGCCTGTGATTTTGTCGCGCCGCTTTATTCGGCGCGCGCCGGAATCCCGGTCATCAGCGTGTGCAGTTCGCCCGCTTCCCACATTTCCATCATGATGTCGCTGCCGCCGACAAATTCGCCCTTCACATACAGCTGGGGAATCGTCGGCCAGTCGGAAAATTCCTTGATGCCCTGGCGGACTTCCATGTCCTGCAAGACGTCGACGGTGTCATATTCGACGCCCAGCCGATCGAGCATTGCGATCGCGCGCGACGAAAAGCCGCATTGCGGGAACAGCGGCGTCCCCTTCATGAACAGCAGCACGGGATTTTCGGCGACCAGCTTGGCAATGCGGTCGCCCGTAGTTTCGGGGGTGGCTTCGGTCATCATCGTCTCCGGCGGCGCATCGCGCCCTAAATTTGGGTGATCGCCCCTATGAGGGGGCGGCGGTGGTCAATTGCAAGGCATGAAGTTCGCCGCCCATCCGGCCGCCGAGCGCGGCGTAGACCGCCTTGTGCTGCGCGACCCGCGTCATCCCGCGGAATTTTTCGCTGACGACATGCGCCGCATAATGATCGTTGTCGCCCGCCAGATCGGTGATTTCGACCTTCGCCCCGGGAAAGGCGGCGGCGATCATCGCCTGCAAGTCATCGGCGCGCATGCCCATGATTTCAGCCCTGCGCGTCGATGAACTGGCGCCGCGCCTCGACCGATTTTTCGTTCAGCGCCGCGCGGATTTCGGCATCGCTGATCTCGACCTGCGCCGCGGTCAGGTCGCCCGCGAGCTTGCGGATGACGTCCTCGTCGCCCGCTTCCTCGAAATCGGCCTGCACGACCGCCTTGGCATAGGCGTCGGTTTCCTCAGGGGTCAGCCCCATGCGTTCGGCGGCCCATTCGCCGACCAGCCGGTTGCGGCGCGCGGTGATCCGGAACTGCAATTCCTGATCGCGGGCGAATTGGGCCTCGAAGGCGCGTTCTCGGTCGTCGAATCCGCTCATATCGTCCTCATGGGTTTGAACCTGTCACTTTGCAGATAGGTTGCGTGTCCCACGGGTGCAAGCCGCCTGTGCCGCTGATCACTTCCCTTTTTCCGGCGAAGGGGTTAGGGTCCGGGTCAGGGAATGGGTCGTACCGCAGCAATAGAAGACTGCGCCTTGCCGGAATATCGTCGGCACGGCGCCTCTGGGCTTGTGTTTGGGGGATTGGTGATGACCGTTCGACGTCCGTTTTGCCTGCCGATTCTGGCGGCGCTCGCGCTTGCGGCGCCGGGAGCCGCGCAGGCGCAGGGCACCGATCCCACTTTGCGCGACAGTTTTTCGATCGGCGACCAGGGCGGCTCGCTGTGTGCGGTGCAGGCGACGGTGCGCGACGCTGTCATCGACGGCATGTTCGACCGCGCGTGGGTCATTCTGTGCCGCGACACCAGCCAGCCGGTCGGCTATGTTCGCATGCTCCGCGCCGACCCCGACGCCGCGAAGGCCCGGATCGAACGCGGCCGCGCCGGAACCGTCACCTGCACCGCCGACGGGACTTGCACGATCAAGGACAGCAGCGTCGTCTGGCAGACGCGGATCGAGAGTGACGGCGATACCGCTTATACAGTCGAAGGTTTCGCGGCCTATGGCGATGCGCTCAACCTCGCGCTCGATTCAGTTCGGCAGCGTCGGGTCGTCCCCGGCGTGATCAAGGTCGCGACGACGTCGGTCGGCGGCAACGACGGGTTCGCCCGGACGCTGGCCGGGGCGATTGACGTCGACAAGGCGCTGGCCGAAGGATACCGCCGCAACCACAGCGGCGATTATGCCGAAGCGGCCGAATTTTTCGAAACCCTGTCGCGCCGCACCGAGGGCGATCAGGCGGCGGCGGACATCGATCCGACCGAATTCACCCTGAACCGCGCGCTGCAACGATCGAACCTTGGCGAGTTCGGCGAGGCCGAACGACTGTTCGCCGAGGCCGAGGCGGTGCCGACGAGCGACCCCGTCCAGCTGCGCCTGCGCCGCAATTTCCGCGCGATCCATGCGCTGAACCAGCGCGATTACGACGGCGCTGCGGAGTTGCTGCAACGGCCGATCCCGCCGCTGACCAGCGCGGTCACGGTCGAGGGCGCCAGCGTGACATTGACCCCGACGATCGTCGCCGGGGTGAACAGCGGCAGCAACGCCCGCGCCGTCCAGCAAGGGTCGGACCGCGAGCGGCTGACCCCGGTCGAACGCGCGCAGATCATCGATGCCCAAGCGGTCCACTTGCTCGGCACCGTCGAGCGGCTGCGCGGCAATGGCGCAGCGGCCAAGGCGGCGCAGCTCAAAGGCCTGTCCGATGCGGTCGCGGTGCGCGAAGGCCGGGTCACTTCGATCGTGCGGTTGCGTTCGCAGATGCTGGGCGAGCTCGCGCTCGCCGAGGAAGCGCTGGGCGACACCGCCGCCGCTGACGCGCGCTTTCTGGAATCAGTGAACGCGCTGGCGATCGAATATCCCGAAACCAACGCGCTCGCCTCGGCGCGGGCGCGCTACGCCGCCTTTCTGACCCGGCACGGTCAGGACGACAAGGCGCTGACCATCTATCGCGACGTCGTGACTGCGCTGGCCAATTCGCAACGCTCGACGACCGGCATGGCGAACATGATGGCGCCCTATTACCGGCTGCTTGCCAGCCGGGCGGCGAGTGATCCGGCGGCGGTCGGCGATTTCTTCGTCGCCAGCCAGTTGCAGGTCCGGCCTGGCGTCGCCGACACGCAGGCGGTGCTGGCGCGCGAATTGTCGAGCGGCAGCGACGACGGCGCGCGGCTGTTCCGGCAGGCGACGACGCTGAACCGCGACATCGAACGGGCGCGGATCGAGGACGCCCGACTGGCCCAGTTGCCAGTATCGCCCGAAATCAACGCATTGCGGGCCGATTTGAAGACCCAGATCGACAATCTGTCGTTCCAGCAGGCCGAATCGATCGTCGCGCTTTCGGCCTTTCCGCAATATCGAGTGGTCGCGCCGGGTAAGCTCGACCTTGGCGAACTGCAACAGGTGCTGCGCGCCGACGAAGCCTATCTCAAGATGCTCGTCGTCGGCGATGCGGTCTATGCGATGCTGATCGAGCCGGGCAGCGCCCAGCTGTGGAAATCGGACATCGGCGCCGGCGCGCTCGACACAGCGGTCGACACGCTGCGCTCGACGATCTCGATCGTCGAAAATGGGCGCCGCGTCACTTATCCCTTTGACGCCGCGACCGCCTATAAACTTTATGGCCAGCTGTTCGGCCCGGTGGCGGCCAAGCTGCCGACGGTCGCGCATCTGATTTTCGAACCTGACGGCGCGATGCTGCGGCTGCCGATCAACCTGCTGGTCACCGCCGACACCGGCCTCGCCGCCTATGAACAGCGGTTGCTCGATCCCGATGCCGACCCGTTCGACATGCGCCAGGTTGCCTGGCTGGGGCGCACGACGCGGCCGAGCACCGCAGTCTCCACCCTCGCCTTCCGTAACGCGCGGCAGGCGGCGCCGTCGAAAGCGGCACACCAATATTTCGGGCTCGGGCAGAATCTGCCGATCAATGGCACGACCCTGCCCTCGCTCGGCACGCGCGGCGCCGCAGCCAGCACCATCGACGGCGACTGCCAGTGGGACGTGTCGCAATGGGCGCGGCCGATATCCGCCGACGAACTGGTCACCGCCCGCAATGCGATGGGCGGCGACGCCGGGACGCTGCTGACCGGCGGCGCCTTTACCGACAGCGCGGTCAAGACCCGCAGCGACCTCAATGACTATCGCATCATTCATTTTGCGACCCACGGCCTGGTCACCGCACCACGGCCCGCCTGCCCGGCGCGCCCGGCGCTGGTCACCTCATTCGGCGACGGCGATTCGGATGGGCTGCTCACCTTTCAGGAAATCTTCGACCTCAAGATCAATGCCGATCTGGTGATCCTGTCGGCGTGCGACACGGCTGGCGCGGCGTCGGTGGCCGCAACGCGCGAGGCGGGCCTTTCGGGCGGCGGCAACGCCCTCGACGGGCTGGTCCGCAGCTTCATCGGCGCCGGCGGCCGTTCGGTGATCGCCAGCCACTGGCCGGCGCCCGACGATTTCGACGCGACCAAGCGATTGATCGGCGGGCTGTTCGCTGTGGATCAGGGCACCAGCGTCGCCGATGCGATGTGGGGGACGCAGATGCGGCTGATGGACGACAAGCAGACGTCGCATCCCTATTATTGGGCGGGGTTTGCGATCATTGGCGACGGCGGCCAAGCGCTGCTGCACGGCGGCGCGGCGACCGCCGAAGCAGCATCCGCACAGGAAGGTGTCGGCCGCGCTGCCCGCTGATCCGATGACCGCGCCTGACACCAGCATTCCCACGGCCGATCCGGTCGCGCAGGACGGGCAGCGGCCCGCTGTGCCGCTGCGCAAGCAAGTGCGCCGACTGGTCATGCAGCTTGGCCCGTCGCGGATGGCGGCGACGATCGTATTTCTGATCGTCGCCATTCTGATCGCGCGTTTCAGCTGGCAGATGCCGCTGATCGATGCCGCCGAGCGCGCGCTGTACGATGCCCGCGCCACGCTGATGGCGCCGCATGTCGAACAGGATAAACGCATCGTCCTGATCACCTATAACGACGAGACGCTGTTCAACACCGGTATCCGGTCGCCGCTCGACCGCACCCTGCTCGCCAATGCGCTCGGCAATATCGACCAGATGGGCGCCAAGGCGATCGGTATCGATATTGCGTTCGATTCGCCGCGCCCCGACGATGAGGTGCTGAAAACGCAGCTGCGCGCGATGACGACGCCGACCTGGCTCGCCTATGCCGAACAGGCGAGCAATCCGAACACCATCTTTTACGAACAGCAGAAGTTTCTCGAAGCCTTCATCGCGGCGGTCGCGACCGACAAGACGAAGCCGACCAGCGTACTGTTCCGCACGGATGACGACAGCGTGATCCGCAACTGGCCCGACCGGCCCAAAAACCTGCCGCCGCTGATGTCGAACGCCATGGCGCCGGTCGATCCCGCGCACGCGAGCTTTCAGGGCAATATCCGCTTCCTGGTCCCGGCGCGCGCCGCCGCGGGACAGGAAGAACCCGTCTTTGCCAATATCCCGATCGACACCTTTGCCATGCCGATGGACGCTGACATGCGCGCGGGTTTTGCCGAGCTGATCAAGGATCGCTATGTGCTGATCGGCGGCGACATCATCGATAATGACCAGTTCAACACGCCGCTCAGCCGCTTCACCGATCCGATCACCGGCCAGCATGAAACGATGATCGGGTTGGAAGTTCACGCGCATATGCTGGCGCAACAGCTCGACAACGCGTGGTCGCGGCCGCTCGCCGCACCGGTGCTGTGGATCCTCGCCGTCCTGATCGTGCTGGCGGGTGGGCTGACCAGCCTGATCGATCTTCGCGCCCGCTGGGTCGCGCTGGCGTTTCTGGGACAGATGGCCTTTTTCATCGCCTTTCCCTTTTGGTTGCAGGGCCGCGGGGTCGACACCACCACCCTGCCGACCTTTGGCTGGGCGATCGGCTGGCTGTTCGGATACGCCGCGGTCGGCACCGCGGCACGCACGATCGGGTCGCGCCAGCGCGCCTTTGCCCAGTCGGCGCTGGGCAAATATCTGCCCGCCGACGTCGCGGCGCAGATCATGCGCGACCCCGACCAGTTGTCGCTGCACGGCGAACGCCGCAATATCTTTTGCGTGTTCACCGATCTGGAAGGCTTCACCAAGCTCAGCCACGCGGTGACCCCGGAAACCGTGGCGCGGCTGCTCAATGCCTATCTCGACCGCCTGTCCGACATCGTGCTCGACCATGGCGGGACGATCGACAAGTTCGTCGGCGATGCCATCGTCGCCTTTTGGGGCGCCCCGCTCAGCCGCCCCGACGACGGGCCACAAGCCGCCGCCGCGGCGCTGGCGATGTATGAGGCGGGTGAGAAGTTCCGCGTCGACCTGGCCGAAGGTGTGCCGCCGCTGGGCATGACGCGCGTCGGCCTGCATGTTGGCGACGCGATCGTCGGCAATTTCGGCGGCGAGGGGCGCATCCAATATACCGCGCTCGGCGACAGCATGAACACCGCCTCGCGCCTGGAAGCGGCGAACAAGAGCCTGAAAACCGGCGTCCTGATCTCGGCCGAGGCCGCAGCGCGATCGAACCGCGACGACCTGATGCCGATGGGGCGGGTGACATTGCGCGGCCGCGCCCAGCCGGTCGATGTGCTGACCCCGCGCCCCGACCTCGCCCCCGACCAGCGCGCCCGCATCGCCGCGATGGTCGCGGCGCACACCGCGGGCGACAAAAAAGCCTATGTGACCAGCGCCACAGCGCTGGCGGACGAATTTAGTCAGGATGCAGCCATCATGTTCCTGATAGAACGCCTGAACGATACCGAAAAAGGAGAAAGCTATGTCCTTTCCTGATCTGACCCTGCGCCGCGTCAGCCTGACCGCTGCCGCTGCCGTGATGGCGGTGGCGATGGCGGGCACCGCCGCCGCCCAATCGATGGTTGTCCGCTCGACCGGACCGTCGGCGGGCAAATATCCGACCGGCGCCAAGCTGAAATCCGCCGACAAGCTGACCCTGGTTGCGGGCGACAAGGTCGTGCTGATGCAGGCGGGCAAGACGCGCACCCTGTCCGGGCCTGGCACCTTTGGCGCCAGCGGCACGATCCAGGCGAGCCAGTCGATGAGCGGCACGGTGACCCGGATGCTCGCCAAAGGACCGACGATGCGCTCGCGCGGCGGATTTTCGCGCGGCCCGGGTGATGTAGCCCCGGTCGATGCGCGCGCGCCGAACCTGTGGCTGCTCGATTACCGCGAAACCGGCACCTTCTGCGTCGCCGATCCGGCCACGTTGATGCTGTGGCGCCCGAACATGGAAGGCGACACCGCGCTGGAAATCGAAAGTGCGGGTAAGAAAGCCACCGTGGCGCTGGTCGACGGTGCCAATTTCCGCAAATGGCCGACCGACACCCTGCCGGTCCAATATGGCGTCGATTACCGCCTGTCGGGCGGCGGCCTGCCCGCGCCGGTCAAGGTGCGGTTTACGCCGTTGGAAAATGCCCCCGATACGATCGACGGATCGGTCGATATGCTGATGGCCAAGGGCTGCACCCCGCAGCTCAATCGCCTGGTCGATGCGATGGCGGAGGGTGAGGCCGGATAAGGTTAACCGAAACGCAGAAATATTGAACCGTTTGCTACCATCTGATAACAATAAAAAGAAAATCTGCCGATCCGTCGGCAGGAGCTTTCCTTGGGTCGAAAAATTCGCGCTGCCGGTGTTTGGCAGAGCTAGATGAATTGCCGCACCGCGATTTCGCGGCTGCGTTCGTGCACAAGGGGTGGTGATGATCACGGGGGTTCAGGCGATTTATCCGGGGGTTCGGCCAAAACGGGTCGCCCTCAAAAAACAGCTGTGCGGTTCGGCGGCGCTGATCGCCGCCGCCTTGCCTGTCGCGGCGTTGGCCCAGGCGACCCCGCAGATTCCGACCCGCGAGGAAATTCAGCAACCAACGCTGGCGCCGGTCACCCCGCCCAGCGAGCAGGTCGTGTCCGCCGACGATGCGATCGAACGCGCGCCTTGTCCGCTCGCCAACGCGGAGTTTGCGAGCGTCCGCATCACGCTGCGCGGCGTCGAATTCTCCAGCGTCGAGGGGATCGACCCGGCGATGCTGGCGTCCAGCTGGTCGGACAAGGTCGGACAGGATCTGCCGATTTCGGTGGTCTGCGACATTCGCGATCGCGCCGCGACGATGCTGCGTTCGCAAGGCTATCTGGCGGCGGTCCGCGTGCCGCCGCAAACGATCGACGACGGCGTCGTGCGGCTCGACATATTGGCGGCGCGCATGGCGCGGATCGAGGTGCGCGGCGATGCCGGCGCGAACGAACCGCTGCTGCAACGCTATCTGTCGCGGCTCGACGACCAGCCGGTATTCAACATCATCGATGCCGAACGCTATCTGTTGCTGGCGCGCGACATTCCCGGCATGGATGCGCGGTTGACGCTGCGACCGGGTGCGACGCCCGGTGAGGTTGTCGGCGAAGTGCTGGTAGCGCGCACGCCGGTGTTGTTCGACTTCAACGCCCAGAATTTCGGGTCGCGCGACGTCGGCCGCTGGGGCGGGGTAGCGCGGGTTCGCTTGGCCGGGTTGACCGGCATGGGCGACCTGACCACCGCCAGCTTTTACTCCACCCCAGATTTCGACGAGCAACAGGTCGTGCAGCTGGCGCATGAGTTCCGCGTCGGCGGCGAAGGGCTACGCTTCGGCGCCAGTTATACCTATGCCTGGACGCGCCCCGACATCGCGGCCTTCCCGATCAAGTCGAAAACCCAGATCGTCAGCCTGTTCGCATCCTATCCGCTGACGCTGACCCAGGCGCGCCGCCTGACCATCGGCGGCGGGCTCGACCTGATCGATCAGGACATCGGGCTTGGCGGGGTGCCGATCAACCGCGACCGGCTGCGCGTGTTCAACCTGCGCGCCGATGCCAGCTGGATCGATCCCGGATCGGTCGCGGGGCGCGGCGGTTTCAGCCCCAGCGAACCGCGCTGGGCGCTGTCCACCTCGCTCGAAGCGCGGCAGGGCGCCAGCTTTTTAGGCGCCAGCGACGATTGCGGCCCCGCCGGGGCAACCTGTTTCCTGCCCGGCGCGGTGCCGCTGACCCGCGTCGAGGGCAAGCCCGACGCGTTCCTGCTGCGCGCCAATGCGCTCGCCGAATGGCGCCCGCACAAATTGTTCACGCTGTCGGCGGCGCCGCGCGCGCAATGGGCGAGCGATCCGCTGCTCGCTTATGAAGAGTTTTCGGGCGGCAATTTCACCATTGGGCGCGGTTTCGACCCTGGCACGATCATCGGCGACAGCGGCGTCGGGGTCGCGGTCGAGGCGCGCTACGGCTCGTTCGTCCCCGCCAACACCAAAGCATTCGCGATCCAGCCCTTCGCCTTTTTCGACGCCGCATGGGTATGGAACAAGGACAGCGCATTCGACGGGCTTGATCCGCAAAAACTCTATTCTGCCGGTGGCGGGTTGCGGGTCGCTTATGGCGATGTCGGGCGACTCGACGTGACGGTGGCGGTGCCGCTCAACCACGGCGGATTTCTGGCGCAAAAGCCCGATCCCAGATTGCTGGTGTCGCTGACCACCCAATTCGGCGTGAAGGCGCGCTGACCCATGACCATTGCATCAAGGACCATCGCCATGCGTGCCACCGTCACCGAAGTATCTGGCACCCAAATATCTGGCACCCCCGCACCCGGCAACGTCGGCAAGCGCCGTCTGCTGACCAGCTGTGCGATCGGCGCGGGCCTGATGGCGCTGGCCTATGGCGGGCCAACGCTGGCGCAGGTCGCAGGGTCGGGAACGATCACGACGCTGCCCGGCGGCACGACCGCCGGCACCGGGGTAAACCCGTCGACGGTCAACGTGAACGGCCCGCAAAGCATCATTGACTGGACCCCGTCCAATGCGCCGGTCGGTGGCATCATCGATTTTCTGCCGTCGGGAAACACGCTGAACTTTGTCGGCAATACCGTCGATTATGTCGTCCTCAACCGCTTTATCGCAGCGTCGGGCACCCCGATTGCGGACCAGATTGCGCTCAACGGGACGGTCAACAGCGTTGTGTCGATCTCGGGCCTGCCAAACCTGCAAAACGGGCATATCTGGTTCTATAACGCGGGCGGCATCCTGATCGGCAATGGCGCCGCGATCAATGTCGGCAGCCTGGTGCTGACCACCAACGACGTGATCACCACCGACGGCCTGTTTGGTCCAGCGGGGGAAATCCGCTTTCGCGGCGCGTCGGGCAGCACGGCGGCTGTCGCCGTCAACGGCAATATCAATGCCGCCAATGCCTTCAATCCGGGCAGCAGCTATGTCGCGGTCGTCGCGCCGCGGATCGTCCAGGCGGGCGCCGTCCGCGTCGATGGGTCGGCCGCCTATGTCGCCGCCGAACAGACCGACATCCGTATCAACACCGGCCTGTTCGACATTAACGTGCTGGTCGGCGCCGAGGGTGGCAACGTCATCACCCACACCGGCAGCACGACCGGTCCGGCGCACGCCCAAGGCGACATCGACCAGAGCCGCATCTATATGGTCGCGATGCCCAAAAACGACGCGGTCACGATGCTCGTTTCGGGTTCGATCGGGTATGACGATGCGGTATCGGCGCAGACCGATCCCGACGGCGCAGTGCGCCTGTCGGCGGGTTACAACATTTTTGGCGGCGAACTGGACGGCGCTCCGGCGAACGCGACCGCCGCCAATATCACGATCAACGACACGCTGTTCCGCAGCGACACCGTGGCGCGTGCCAGCGGCGCACTGCTGGGCCAGCCGCTGCTGCAGGTGCCAACGGGCGGGCCGTTCACCTCTGTCCCGCCCCCACATCTGGGGCGTCTTCTGGTCCAAGGCAACGGCAGCTTTACCGGCGACGCCAGCGCAACCTTCAACTTGGGCGCCGGACGAGTCATCGGCGCCACCGGCGCGCTGACGCTGGCGTCGGGCGGCGCCAATGGTGCGGTCGGCAGCGCCGCGATCAATGTCAGCGGCGGCCAGTTGCTCACCGGCGGTATGCTGGCGATCCTTGCCGATGGCCTGATCGATTCGGCGACGGGCGGCAGCACCGGCGGGGCGGCGGCGTTCACGATGACCGGCGGCACGGCGCAGCTCGGCGACCTGCTGGTCGGCGCCAATGCCGAAGCGGGTGCCGCGTTCGACGGCACCGCCGGAACCGGCACCGGCGGCACCGCGACGGTCAGCCTGCTTGGCGGCGTGCTGAACAGCGGCTCGGTCACCGTTTCGGCGAGCGGCACCGGCGGCACCGGTCCCGATGGTAGCGACGACAATGCCGCGAACGTTACGCCCGGCGGCCCTGGTGGCGACGGCATTGGCGGCAGCGCGACGATCCGGATCGATGGCGCCACGGTTACCGTGAGCGGAACCACGACCGCTTTTGCCGAGGGTTTGGGCGGCGCTGGCGGCAATTTCAGCTCGGGCAGCGGCATTGTCGAAGCCGGCGGGCTGGGCGGCAACGGTCAAGGCGGCACGGCGGCGATCACGATGGTGTCGGGAACGCTCAACACCGGCGATTTGATCGCCGGAGCGGGCGGGTTCGGCGGCAGCGGCGGCAATGTGTTCGCCTCCAGCAGTTCAGGATCGGTTACCGGCGTCGGCATCGGCGGCAATGGCGGCAACGGTCGGGGCGGATCGGCAACGATCGACGTCGCTGCGCCTCTGAACGCGACCGGCGCGGTTATCAGCACAGCTGCGGCTTTGGGCGGCAATGGCGGCTTCGGCCTGCTCGGTGGCAGCGGCGGCGACGCGCTCGGCGGCCTGGCACAGATCATCGTCACCGATTTCGACGCCAATCCGTTGGTGATGAGCGTCGATGCCTCGGCGCGCGGCGGCGACGGAATATTCGGCAACAATGGTGCGGGCGGCGACGGCGGTGACGGCACCGGCGGCACGGGCCGGATCGAGGCAACCGGCGGCGACGGGCGCGCCACGCTCAGCCAGGCCAATTTCCAGATCGACGGCATCGGCGGCAATGGCGGCAGCGCCGGATCGTCGTTTTTCGGCGGCGAGACCGTCGGTGCAGTGGGCGGTAGCGGCGGGTCAGGCAGCGGCGGCACCCTGGAAATGATCGCCAGCGGCGGCGCCACCATCTTCCTCGATTCGGATGCTGGCGGGCTGGTCTCGCTGCGCAGCGAAGGGTCGGGCGGCAGCGGCGGCGACGGCGCGTTCAACGGCTTTGGTGCGGGATTTGTCGGCGGCGACGGCGGCAACGGCGGCGGCGCCGCGGGCGGCACGGTACGCGTGTTCGCCAATGGCGGCACGATCACCTCCAGCGGCAGCCCGGTCAGCATCACGGTCGGCGGCACGGCCGGCACCGGCGGCGCGGGCGGCACCGGGACCAGCGGCAATGGCGCCGCTGGCGCGGTTCAGCAATCGGTCGCGGGCCGGGCGCTGATCGAAGCGGCAGGCGGAGAGACGGCGGCGCTGGTCAACTTGGGGGTGACGACGATCGCCGCCACTGGCGATGTCGCGGGGCGCATCGAAATCCGCACGTCGGGCGGCGGCGCGGTTCGGATGACCAGCTTGGCCGCCGAAGCCTTCGGCGACGCACCGCCGACCAACAACGACACCGATGAAGCGCCCGCGGGCATTTTCTTCGCTGCCGACGGCGGCACGATCGCGACGACGGGCAACATGGTGCTGAGCACCGACAGCTCGTTCGGCGCCTATGCCCGGTCGAATGGCACAATCAGTGCTGGCGGCAACCTGACCATCGATGTCGGCGACCAGATCGACATCCGGCACGATGCCCGCGAAGGCACCGCGCCGACACTCCAGGCCGTCGGCAATCTGACCGCGAGCGCAGGCAGCATCAGCGGTGCTTCGGGCAGTTTGCTCGACGCGGGCGGCACGCTGTCGCTCACCTCCACCCTGGGCGCCATTGCCGTCGACCGGCTCGACGCCAGCAATATCGTGATGACCGCTGTGGGCGCGGCGTCGGTCGAGCATGCCGAGGCCGCCAATGATTTCACCGCGAGCGGCGCCAGTTTCCGCACCGGGCTCAATTCGATCATTACCGGCGGCGACATCATCGTCACCTCGCCCGGCGCGGTCGATCTGGGCAATTCGACCGCGGGCGGCTTCGTTCAGGTCAATGGCCAGTCGATCATTTTCAACAATATCGACGCGGGGGCGTCGGTATCGCTGACCGCAAGCGGCAATGTCGCGGGTGCCGACGGGATCAGCGGCGGATCGATTGCCGCGGGCGGCAACGTCAACCTGATCGCGACGCGGATCGCCATCTCCGGTACGATCACCGGCGCATCGTCGCTGTTTGCCGCGAGCAGCGCCGGACCGATTGCGATAAACTTGGCAAACATCGCCGACGATATCGCGATCTCGGCCCGTGGCGACATCACCGGCACCTATAATGCCGTCGGCAATGTGCGGCTGCGGTCGGGCGCCAACATCAACGCGTCGGCCAACGCCACCGGCTTTGAAAGTTCGAGCAGCGGCCCGCCGATCGCGGCCAGCGTGTTTGCCGATGCGGTCGGCAATGTCACCCTCGCCAACAGCAGCGCGACGGGCATGTTCGGCGTCAACGCCGGTGGATCGGCGGCGCTCAGCGGGATCGCGGCTGGTGAAGATATATTGGTGCTGGCGGGGACCACCGCGACGCTGACCAACCTGACCGCGGGCGACGATCTGAGCGCGATCGCAGCGGGCGGGATCATCGCCAATGGCCTGACGACCACCGGGGCCGGACCCGACAGCGCGACGCTGACCTATCTGCCGGTCGGCCCCACGGGCGCCAGCGGCTTCCAGATCAACGCCACGCCGCCCAATTTGTCGAACATCGTCCTCACCGCATCGGCGGGTACTATCGGCGGCGGGAGCATGTCGGCGTTTGACAATCTGACGCTGACGGCTTCGGGCGCCGTCACAACCACCGGCACCCTGCAATCGGGGCAGGCGACCAGCATCAGTGGCGACAGCGTCACGTTCGCTGCAATCGATGCAGGCAGCACAGTCAGTCTGTCCGCCATCAACGCGATAACGGGAAACAACATCGCGGCGGGCGGCGACATTAATGCGGTCGGAGACAGCATTGCGTTGACCGGCGCAGTCACCGGCGACGCGTCCTTCTTCGCCTTTGGCCTGGGCGGCTCCGTCGCGGTGAACGCCGCCGATGTCGCCGGGACGATCTCGATCTTTGCCGCGGGCGACCTGATCGGCACCTTTGTTGCGGGCGGCGATGTCCGGTTGAATTCCGATGCCAATATCACCGCGTCGGCGACCGCTAACGGCGGCTATGTCGATGGCAATGGCGGCGTCGCACAGGGCAATGTGTATGTCGAAGCCGCGGGCAATGCCGCGCTGACCAACAGCGCGGCGGCGCGGATGTTCGGGGTCAGCGCGGGCGGATCGGCGGCGCTGACCGGCGCCAGCGCGGGCGAGGACATGCTCGTCATCGCCGGGACCAATGCCGCGCTCAGCGGCGTGACGGCAGGCGACGATGTCGAGGTGCGCGCGGCTGGCGATGTTACGGCCAACAGCGTCAGCGCGACCGGCACCGGCGCCGACAGTGCCACCCTCGGCTATCTGGCGGGAAGCGGCTTCACGATCAGTCAGGGCGAAGGTGTCTCGGCCACGAATGGTGCCGACGTCTTCCTGACCGCAGGCGGCGCGATCACCGCCGCGACCCTGTCGGCCGCCGACGACATTCTGGTCACCACGACCGGCGCGATCGCGATCAACGGCGCGACGACGCTGGGTCAGGGCGTCACGGGGGGGAGCAGCGACATTCGCACCCAGGGCGGCGACACCGCATTGGCGGGCCTCAACGCCTTCACCGACGTTCTGGTAACGGCAACTGGCACGCTCGACGCCACCGGCACCGTGGCGGCGGGCCGCGACGTCACGATCACCGCCGCGGCGGCGAATCTGACAACCCTGGCCAGCCCCGGCGGCGCGTTCGTCAGCACCCTCGAAGCGGGGCGCAACCTGTCGCTCGTCACGACCGGCAACATCATCGGCGGGCGCGTTCGCGCCGGGGGCGACATGACCCTGACCGGCGACCGCATCGACATCACCCGCGCCCAGACCACCGGCACGGGGCAATTGACCCTGACCGGGACCAACGGCGTCAATTCGACCAATATTCAGGCGGGCGGCGCGACGCTGCTCTCCGCCAGCAACGGCGCGGTAACATCGGCCGGGCTGCTGTCGACCGGCCCGGTCACCGTGACCGGCGACAGTATTAACCTGGGCACCGGCGGCAACATCGTGTTTGCCGTGCTCGACGCCGATGTCGGCGACGCGGTGGTGACCAACGGGTCGGGGACGCTGACGATTACCTCCAGCGTCGTCGCGGGTCGCACCACGCTGACCTCTGAAAACGGCAACGACATCATCATCGCGCAATTGGCCGCGAACGCCGCCGACATCACCTCGGAGGGCGACATCGTTATCAACGGGGTGCTGACCGCTCGCAATATCGCGTTGCAATCGAACGACATCATCATCGCCACCGGCGCCCGCGTCGGCACCGCGGGCAGCACTGAAACGCTGTCGATCGAGAATAACGACGTGTTCAGCCAGACCTTTGTCGGCGGCACCGGAACGCGCAACGGATTCCACCTCGATGCCAGCGAATTGACGCGGCTGTTCGGCACCGACATCGAAATCTTTGCGCCCGAGGTCGAAGTGGTCAACGACGCGTCGGTCGGCAGCAGTTCGCCGCCCGACATCATCGTCGACAGCTTCACCCTTGCTGGCGGCGCGGCCGGGTCGAATCTGGGTGCCAATGGCGCGCTGACCATCCGCACTCCGGGCAAGATGCGGGTGATCGGCAATGTCGAGCTGACCGGCCTGTCCGATACCAACGCGCTCAACCTGTTCGCCGACGACGCGCTCGAGGTCATTTTGGGCCAGGGCACGGTGCGGCTGGTCAATGGCACCGCCGCCGCCGGACAGCTCAACATGGTATCCGACGACATCATCGTCGCCACGACCGCCGCGATCGGCGATGTCGGCGCGGCGACGACGACCGACGCGATCGAGACGCGGCTGGCGCAGAACGACGGGGTGCTGATCAACGAAGGGGCTCTGTTCGCACGCGGTATCCGCGCCGAAGTCGTCGGCGGCTTTTATGTCCAGAACAGTGGCGCCGGAACCGACTTTGCCAGCCGCCGCGGGCTGACCTTTGGCGCGGGCGGGCTCAACGTGGTCACCAGCGGTGCGTCGCGGATCGTCGTCAACGGAGTGCGATTGGGGCCGACGGGTCAGGTGACCGGGCTCGACACCATTCCGCTGCTGACCATCGGCGGCGTCGCACCCGCCGCGGGCAGCTTCGATCCGCGCTCGACCTTCAACGGTTGCCTGATTGCCAGCGCCAGCGCCTGCGCCTTCATCGACGACGAAAACAGCTTCCCGGTGCAGGACGTCATCGAGGAAGAGGCTGATGCCGAGGAGGATGACGGCAGCGGCCAGAGCCTGCCGGTGCCGCTGATCACGATGCGCGACCTCGATCCGCTGAGCGGCGAGCCGTTGCTCGACGATCCGGTGACCGGCGCGGGCAATGACGATCTGTGGACGCCGACGCTCGACGAATGCGATCCGGCGGGCACCTGTCCGGCGGCGGAGTGACGGCGACCAAGCGTTTCGGTTGACGCTGACCGGCTGGTCGGGGCATGGGCGCCAATATGACCGACGCCCCTGCCCTGCAGCCGCTGATGCTGTTCAACAGCCTGACGCGCCAGCTGGAAGAATTCCAGCCCGTCCACCCCGGTGAGGCGCGCGTCTATAGCTGCGGCCCGACGGTCTATAACTACCCCCATATCGGCAACATGCGCGCCTATGTGTTTGCCGACACGCTGGGCCGCACGCTGTCGTTCAAGGGATACAAGCTCACCCACGTCATCAACATCACCGACGTCGGCCACCTGACCGACGACGCCGATGCGGGCGAGGACAAGATGGAAAAAATGGCGGCGGAAAAGGCGCAGTCGATCTGGGACATCGCGCGCCACTATACCGAGGCCTATTGGGCCGATGTGAAGGCGCTGAATATCCGTCAGCCCGCCCACTGGTCGATCGCCACTGATTATGTGCCGCAGATGATCGAATTCGCAAAGGCGATCGCCGACAAGCATTGCTATGAGCTGGACGGCGGCCTCTATTTCGACACCTCGACCGTCGCCGACTATGGCGCGCTGGCGCGCGCCAAGACCGAAGATGGCGAAGGCCGCATCGAAGAAGTCGAGGGCAAGCGTCACGCCGCCGACTTCGCGATCTGGCGCAAGACCCCCGCGGGCGAAACGCGTCAGATGGAATGGGATTCCCCTTGGGGCCGCGGCGCGCCCGGCTGGCATCTCGAATGCTCGGTGATGTCCGAAGCGCTGCTCGGCTTTCCGTTCGACATCCACACCGGCGGCATCGACCACCGCGAAATCCACCACCCGAACGAGATCGCGCAGAATCAGGCGCACAGTTGCAGCGACGCCAGCGGCGCGCGCATCTGGATGCACAATAATTTCCTGATCGAACGCAGCGGCAAGATGAGCAAGAGCGCGGGCGAATTCCTGCGCCTGCGACTGCTGATCGACAAAGGCTACCACCCCCTCGCCTACCGCCTGATGTGCCTGCAGGCGCATTACCGCAGCGAGCTGGAGTTTTCGTGGGAGGGTTTGGGCGCGGCGCTGACGCGGTTGAAGCGGATATTGATGGGCTACCAAAAGCTGAAAGAAGCTGTCTCCCCGAATTGGCAGCCCACATCTCTCGAAACGATTTTGTCCACTCATATGGAGCAGTTCGATGGGGCAATCTCCAATGATCTGAATACACCGGTCGCGTTGACTGCCCTTGAAGATTTGTTGTTCGCGAAGAAGATCGACGCCGACAAGCGACTAACGATTCTTACCGAGATGGACGCTGTCCTGGGATTGGATCTCGGCAATTTGACCCGCACCGACCTCCGCATCCGTCCCAAATCCGCCACTATCACCGAGGCCGAAATCGAAGCCGCGCTCACCCGTCGCAAGGAAGCGCGCGCGGCGAAGGACTTCGCGACATCCGACAAACTCCGCGACGACCTCACCGCCGCCGGTGTCGAAGTGATGGACGGCGACCCGCTCGGTTGGGACTGGCGGCTGGAAGTATAGACAATCCTCCCCATCGACTTGCGATGGGGAGGTGGCAGCCCGCAGGGCTGACGGAGGGGCAACGACGATGCGTGCTGAAAAACCGGCCAAATCCGTCCACCGCGCCAGGAAGTTCCGCCGCGAACTGAGCCTACCGGAAGCCATCCTCTGGCGAATTCTGCGCCTCTCACCCAATGGGCATAAGTTCCGCAAACAGCACCCCGCCGGACCGTACATCCTCGATTTCTTCTGCGCCCGGGCCAATCTCGCGATCGAGATCGACGGTGTGTCGCACGACATGGGCGACCGCCCCGCTCGCGACGAGCGTCGCGATCACTTCCTGCGCGAAAATCGCATCGACACGCTTCGCATACCGGCCAGAGATGTGCTGGACAGCGCCGAAACCGTCGCCCAATCTATTATCGACATTGTCGAAGATCGCCTGCGCAGCTTCGGCAAAGCCCCTCCGTCATCGCTCCGCGATGCCACCTCCCCATCGCAAGTCGATGGGGAGGATCAAAAGGATCGTTCATGACCAAAACCGTCACCGTCCTGTCGGGACTCATCCGCCCGCTCGTCGAAAACTGCCTGCCCGACTGGGTCGAACCGCGCTTTTTCCAGTCGAAGGACGAGGCGCTCACTCTCGCCCCCGACGCCGAGATCGGCTGGTTCGATATGTACGACAAAAAGGACATGGCGGCGGTCATCACCGCCGCGACCAACCTCAAATGGCTCAACTCGATCTACGCCGGGGTCGATGGCATGCCGCTCGACCTGCTCGCCCAGCGCGGCACCATCGTCACCAACGGCGCCGGGATCAACGCGATCACCATCGCCGAATATGTCGTGATGGGGATGCTGACCGTTGCCAAAGGCTATCGCGATGTCGTCCGCGCGCAGGAGCGCCGCGAATGGCTGATGGACTCGCCCGGCAAGGTCGAACTGTTTGGCTCGAAAGCTCTCCTGCTGGGCTATGGCGCGATCGGCAAGCTGATCGAGGAGCGGTTGAAGGCCTTTGCGGTCGACGTGACCGTCGTGCGCCGCTCGCCCGGCCCGAACACGCTGACCCCTGATCAATGGCGCGCACAGCTGAGCGACTTCGACTGGGTAATCCTCGCGGTCCCTGCAACCCCCGAAACCGACGGCATGATCGGCGCCAGCGAACTCGCGGCGATGAAACCGACCGCGACGCTGATCAACATCGCGCGCGGCAGCGTCGTCGATCAGGCCGCGCTGGTCGCGGCGCTGAACGAACAGCAAATCGCCGCCGCCTTCCTCGACGTCACGACCCCCGAACCGCTCCCCGCCGACGACCCGCTGTGGAGCCTCGACAACGCGCATATCACCATGCACCTGTCCGGCCGCGCGCAGGACAAGATGTTCGTGCGGTCGGCGCAGCGGTTTCTGGAGAATCTGGAGCGGTGGCAGAAGGGCGAGGCGGTCGAGCCGCGGGTCGATCTGACGTTGGGGTATTAAGCCCAGCCACAAACCACGTCGTCATTGCGAGCGAAGCGAAGCAATCCAGAGCGGGTTACGCCACTCTGGATTGCTTCGCTTCGCTCGCAATGACGATCCAAACCGATGACCGGTTAGACTATACCGGCCGCTCGGCCTTCAACTCGCGGACCAGCGGCTGCAAATTCGCATCATATTTCGCCAGCATCGTATGCGCGCCGGCAAAGTCGTAAAAGCTCACCAGCTCGCGCCCGTTCCAGCGATGCAGCGCATAGGCGGGGTCTTCGGCAACAATCATCGGGCGGTCATCGGGACGCTCGGCGTCGATCGGGCGCAGGTCGAGCGAGACCTGCGGCGCGGTCGATGAACAGATGGCGACGGTGCGCCCTTCCCACGCCACGGTGACGCTGCGGTGAAGGTGGCCGCAGATCAAACCACGCACTTGGCGGTGGCGGCGCAAAACATCGGTAAACATGGTGACCCAGGGTTCTTCGGGATGGGTGTTCATCCATTCGATGCCGCATTCGATCGGCGGGTGATGCATCACGATATAGGTCGGCTTGTCGGGCGCCTTTGCCAATTCGGCGTCGAGCCATGCGGCACGCTCCGCGCAAAAGGCGCCGCCGTGGCGCCCTTCCTCCAGCGTGTCGACCGTCACCAGCCGCATGTCGGGCAGGTCGATCGCATATTGGACAAAGCCGTTGCCATCGTCGAGGCCCGGAAACTGCGCGTGGAAATTGTCGCGCAGATCATGATTGCCGACGCTGGGCCACACCGGAAAGGGGCAGCGCGAGAAGGCGTTGGCGAGACGGCGATAGCTGTCCTCGTCGCCGCGATCGGTGATGTCGCCGGTGGCGAGCAACAGATCGGGACGGTTCGGCCCGTCGATCAGCACGTCGAGCACCTCGTCGAGGCGTTTGCGGTTATATTCGGCCGGATTGTCCGGATCGAACCCCAAATGGATATCGGTGATCTGCGCGATCAGCACATCCGTCCCCTGCTGCGCCGGTTAGCGACCCCGGTCCTGACCCTATCCGCCCCGTCTTGCCCCGTGCAAGGCCGGTGTGCGCCACGTCACATTGTAAAGACCCCGTGTCCCGATGCCTGTGATCCCACTCACACCATAAGTACCACGCAGGGGTTTATTTGTGATTGCCGCGCTATTTACCTTCCGCTGACGGTTCGGAACCCACGGCTGGCCGCCGTCGGAGTGATATTCGTGGCACATCGCGCACGGCGATTCGGTCGCGGTTTCGACCTTGACCAGCCGCGCCCCGCCCTCGCCGACATGGCAGTCGCGGCATTGGCGCAGGCCCGGAACAAGCAGATCGGTCGACGTTTTCGACGCGGGTGCCGCGGTGTGGCAGTCGGCGCAGTCGATTTCGCGGTGCGCGTCGTGATCGAACCAGCCTTTTTGCAGATAGCGCGCGGTCTGGTTCACCGCCGCGACGCGCCAGCTGTTTCCGGCTTGCGGAGCAAAGATGGTGTGGCAATCATAACAGGCGCCGCCCTTTGAAAACACCGCGCGCACCGCATCCTGTGCCCGGCTCGGCCGCACCGCTACCTCGTTAAAATAGATGTTGTACACCTGCCCCTCGGCATAGGCGCCGGGGCGCCGCCGCTGCATCCCGCCGAGTTGCAGCGGGCGGGCTGGCGGGGTCGAGCGGTAATAGGCGGTGAGGTCGGCGACGACCTGATCGGGTTCGCCGTGGCGCAGCGTCCGCGTCGTCCCGCCCACGGTTTCGAACGCCAAGCTGTGGCACATCGCGCAGTCGCGCTCCATCTCGACCGGCTTGACGCGCACCCCGTCGGCCTCAACCCGGTGGCAATTTTCGCATTCCAGCTTTTGTCCGAAATCATAACGTCCGCGGAAACTCGCCGCCATGCGCGCAACCCCGCCGGTTGCCTGCAAATGCATGTCGTGCGGGAATTTCAGTCCGTTATAATCGACCGTCCCCTTGCCGGGCGCCGCGCGTGCTAACTTGGCGCCGGGCGCCGCACGGACGAGCGGGCGGAATTCGGGGTGGCCGGTACCGAAATCGGCGGCGTCAGCCAGCGTCGTCGGATGCCCCGCACTCTTCAGCCTGCCCTGCATCCCGTCGTGGCAATCCGCACAGAATTTCTGCGGCGTCGCGGGCATTGGCCCGGCCCCCTCATGCTCGGTATGACAATCGACGCAGCGACCCTGCGGGCGGTTGAAAACCTCACCGACATTCGCGAGCAATTTGTCAAAGCCGCCGTCTGGCGCGCGCGCCGCCAGCAGCATCGCAGTCGGCGCTCCCGCATGCGCGGTGCTCATCGCCTTATGCTCGCCGGTGTGGCAGCTGACGCACGCTGTATCCGTGACCGCAACGAAAGGCTCGACATGGCACGACTGGCAATCCGCCTTCAAACTGGCGTGCGCGCTCGACAGCGGCCCTGACGACCAGCTGCTGTCGGCGTGGAAACCCTCGGGACGCTCGTCGATGCCCTTGTAGCTGTACCATGCCCAGATCGGCCCGATCAGGAACGCCGCCAGCATCAGAAGCCCGAACGCCCACGCGCCCATGCGCTTGCCCAGCATCACGCCTTGCAGCGAAAAGGCCTTGGCCTCATCGACGTCTTTCGACGACTGCGACAGCTCGTCGATCCTTTCGACGAGCAGGATGATATTGTCCCCCTCGCGCGCGATGGTCAGCCGGTGGCCGCCGAACCGCAGCTCGCCGCCTGCGCCGCTGTCGATGTCTGCGACGGCCTCGGTGCGGCCATTGAGGTCGAACCCCAGCCCCTCGCTGGCGGCGACGCGGACATGGCGTCCGTCGGCGCTGCTGATCGTCGCATGTTGGGGGTTCACCGCCAGATCGGCGATGTGAATGATGTTGCTACCCTCACGGCCCAGCGTGATCGTGTCGCCGGGCAGCGGCTGATCGCGGACAATTTGCTTGCCCGTCTTGGTCGTCGAAATACGGCGCAGGATGAAGCTCATCGTCCCCGCCTCACCAGTAGAAAAAGACGCTGATGATGTGCGCCGACAGCGCCGCGATCAGCGCGAAGGTCAGCGGCACATGCACATAAAGCCAGATTTCGAGCAAGGCACGCAGCCGCAGATGCGCGCGAAGCCGCGCCAGGGCCGCGACCTTTTGCTTGAGCAGCCCGACGACCTTGTTGCGCGCGGCCACGTCGCTGCCGTGCGACGCCGCCAGCGTGGCGAGTGCCGCGGCAGTTGCGCAGTTCGGATAACGTCCCGACAGCCGCGCAACGACGCCGCCCGCAAATGGGTCTTCATCGAGCGCCGCGAGCACCGGCGCGGTGTCCGCGGGGGTCAGCGGCTGCGCGGCGCTGTGCAACTGACGGTCGAACGCGCGGATTGCCTCCAGCATCTGCATCTGCGTCATCTCGTCGCGGTTGTTCGACAGCGCCGCGGGCAGGGTCGCATAGACGATGACGCCGTAAAGCCCCGACAGGATCACCAGCATCATCAGCGCCCACGCTAGCGTGTGGACGTTCCAGCCGAGCTGGAACCCGGTGTGCCAGGTGCCGATGACGATCAGACTGAGCCCCAGATAGACATGCGCCGACGTCCACGCCTTCAGCGACCAGGCGGTGCGCGTCATCTTGCGCTTGCGATAACCGAGTGCGGTCAGCCACAGGATCAGCCCGGCGCCGATCGTGCCCAGCGTGTAGCCGTACCAGCTGCCGCCATTGTGCCGCGGCGTGACATCGACCATCGCGTAGCTGACGATGATCAGCAGGCAGAGGCCGCCCGAAATCTTCGCCCAGCGGAACCCGGCATAGCGCAGAAATCCCTCATGCTTGCGTTCGCGAATGCGCTCGGTCTGGGTCGCCTTGTTGCGGCGGCGCTGGAACAGGCTCGCCATCAGTCCGTCGCCTCGTCCAGCCGCGCGATCGACAGGAACTCTTCGGGCGAGACGCGGATCGCGGCGCCGGTCGGGCAGGCGCGCACGCACGCGGGGCCGCCCGAAATGCCTTTGCACATGTCGCATTTGACCGCGATCTTCTTGGGTTTTTCGTCGCCCAATTGCTTCTTGGTCCATTTGGGCGAAGGTTCGCCTGGGCCGGGGCCGAAGCCGGTGAGCAACCAGCGCAGCAGGCTGGGTTTTTGCGGCGGCGCCGCCTCCATGCGGATCACCCCATAGGGGCAATTGCGCATGCAGTTGCCGCAGCCGATGCAGCCCGGCTCCATGAACACCTCACCGTCGGGGCCGCGGTGGATCACGTTCGGCGGGCAGTCGGCCATGCAATGCGGATGCTCGCAGTGGCGGCAACTGGTGGGGACATGCAGATGGGCGAAGGTCTTGCCCGCCTCGCGGTCGAGCCGCGACAGCCCTTCATGGCTGTCGGCACACGCTTTCTCGCAATTGTCGCAGCCGACGCACAGATTCTCGTCGATCAACAGCGCATCGGTCGCCTCGCCCAACCCCTCCTTCATGATGAAGGTCGCGGTGTCCGAATAGAGATCGACCGCGCTCGAATAACTCGCTTTGCGCGATTCGATGAAGTCGTTCATCGCCGCACGTTCGGCGACCGCGGCCTCGGTCGCTTCGCGCACCTGCGGCCGCTTGGCGAGCATCGCCTTGAACGCCTCGCCCTTCAAACGGATGACTTCGCTGGCGACCGCGGCCTTAACCGTAGCGTTGCGCGGCGCGCCGCTGAGCACCGCCATTTCGCCGAAAAAACTGCCCGCGGGCAGGTAGCGCAGGAAGATCGGTTTGCCGCCGATGTCCTTCTCGACGACCATCGATCCCGACCGGATGACATAGACATCGTCGCCCGCGTCGCCCTCCGCCAACACGATTTTGCCCGCCGGGAACCGCTCGATCGCCGGATCCTCGACGATCGGTTGGAGATCCTCGACCGTCAGCCCGCCCTTGAAAATCTGGAGCAACTGGCGTTCGAGCGAAATGCGGTTGATCACGCGCTTGGCGCCCGGCACTGCTGCCATCAGCTTCAAAGCCGCGGTGCGCGACACCTCGACAAAGATCGCATCCTCGCCCGCGCGGATCGTCGCGCCGCGCTTGCGGCCCGAAATCAGGCCGACCTCGCCAAAGATCGATCCCTGTTCGATCGGTACGGTAAAGTCGGGACCGACCTCGACCACCGCATGGCCATCGGCGATCGCGAACAGCGACGACCCCGGCTCGCCTTTTTCAAACACGACGTCGCCTTTGGAATAGAAAGCGACCTTCGAATCGAGCATGAATTCGCGCATCTGGAGCGGGGACACGTCGGCAAAGATGCGGATGCGGGTGCGGAGATATTCCAGCCACTCGCTGACCGATTTCTGCTGCGGCAAATCGGCAAAGATGGCCGCCAGATCCTTTTCGTCGGCTGGGGTCAGCGCGGCGTTGCCGTTGATGAATTCTACGACATCATAACCCTGGTTCATGCAATGCTTGATCAGCGGATAGCCAGCGAGCGCGCCGATCACATAAAGGCCCGGCACCGTCGTCTCGAACGTCGGCGACAGTTTCGGAAAGGCTTCGCGGTCGGGGCCGGTAAACTCGATCCCCATCGATTCGACAAAGCCGCGCGGCGCGACCGATCCCAGCCGCGCGACGATGACGTCGCATTCGATCTTTTCCTCACCCGTCGGGGTTTCGAGCGTCAGCCAGCCGGGTTCGACCAGCTTCGGCTGGGTCTCGGTGCGGATCGACATGAAGCCATTCTCGCCTGCTTCGGTCATGTCGGCGACATTCTTCGCCTTGGCGCGCGCGAAATCTTTCGAACGGTTGAGGATGGTGACGGTGTTTTCGAGCGCCTCTTCGGCCACGCCGAGTGCGTTCTCGATCCCTGCGTCACCCGATCCGACGACGGTGATATGCTTGTCCTTGAAATCTTCGGGATCGTCGACCTGATAGATGATGTGCGGCAGGTCGGCGCCCTCGCAGCGCATCCGGTTCGGATTGCCCTGCGTGCCGATCGCCAGCACGATATTTTCGGCGTTATAGACATCGCCTTTGGTGGTCTTGATCGCGAAGGCACCCTTTGCGCCGGTCACTTCGGCAACCTCGGCGTGATACGCCACATTCACCTTGTTATTCGCGGCATCCTCGTCCCAGTTACCGAGGATATATTCGCGCGCGCCCTCGGCAAAGCGGCAGTCCGACCGCAGGTCGAGCCGCTCGGGCGTCGCCAGCACGCGTTTGCCCTTTTGATATTTGAAGATCGTGTCCGACAGATGGTCGGTCTTTTCCAGCAGGATGTGGCTCAGCCCCAGCTGCGCGGCGCGCGATGCGGCACTCAGCCCCGCCGGCCCCGACCCGATGATCGCGACCTTGACCGGCTCGCTCATGAATGCACGGACCGGCGGCGATAGCCACTCACCCAGTCGCTGGCCATGATGCTGACGAACGCGCGCACGGGCATCCCTTCCCCCTCTCGCCAGCCCCCCGGCGAACTCATAACGGATGCGACCCGGACTAATGTCCTGGACGCAAAGCTATGCCCTTGAAAGCGAGGAAAGGTCAACCGGTGGCGACGAGATTGTGGATCGCCGACCAGCGCGGGGCGCGATGGACAGCCGCAGCGATCGTCGCGGCGGGCGCGCCGCCGCCTCGTCGCAAGGCCGGATCGTTGCAAGGCCGGATCGTTGCAAAGATAGTCGCCGCCCCACCGGCGCAACGATCGCGATCGGCGGCGAACCGAAACCGCGACGCCATCGTCAGCGGGGATCGTCGACGACCTGCAAGCGCGGCGTTGCGGCATCATAGGTGGCGATAACCTTGCAGGGCTTGACGAAGCATTGCCGCTCTAAACGGGCCGCAACCGACGCCGGGTCGATCTTGGGCTTTTTCCTTCTATCGCTCCCGAGCGGCTCAATCACCCTTTTCGTCACCGCGCTCGTCCAGCCCGCTTTTCCGTTTGCATCTACAAAACGAACCAGCACGCCGTTCGCGACGTAGGCATCGATTGCGCAGGATACGCCAGAGTCCGCACGGCAGCGATCGAGAACGGCTTTGCGTGCCTCCGCCGAATTCTGGCTTCCGCTCATCAACCAGGCCTTGTTCTGCCAGGCAGCAGGCGGCTCACCTTCCGGCTTGGCAAGCAACGCCCAATGGTGCCGCTTCACCCCATAAAGCGGAAAATTATCGGTAACGAAATTGGTCGGCGGCACGGCGTCTTCTGGTATGGCGCCTTGCCATATGACTTCTTCGAACTCGCAGCCGAATGAACTTTTAAGGCATTGCATAGCAAGCGCTTGGTATCGGATCGATTCTGGTGTGCCTTTGGGAACATCAGCGCCAGATTTAATCCAGCGCAGACCCATCGCATCGATCATCACACCGAACGGGCCATATCCATATACCGTTTCGTTAAGGACACATCCGTCACCCATCGCCGCCTTGCAGGCCGCAAGCGCCCGTTTATTGGCTGAATCCGCCGTCCAATGCGCCCGCGACACCCAATAGGAAGACGTGTCGATATGCGTCACCGCCGCCATGTAGCTGGGCTGAATCGGCCTATAGGGTACGTTGTAGGTTTGCGATGTGGATTTAGATTCATCACCGCCATCGTCGCCGCCTTGGTTATATCCCGGAATTGGGGCGCAGGCGATAAAGTCCCGCGACCCAGTTTGGAACATTCCGGGCGGGCAGGAGGCCCAAGCGGCACTTGGCAGCAAAAAATAGCCAACCACCAGTAAACACGGCACGAGGAAACGCGTCATCGACATCTGAAAAAGCCTCATTCCCAGTCCTCAACATATAAAAAGCGGCTGGGCCGGTTCAATTTCCGGGAGCCTGTAGCAGCTCACCGCATGCTTCGCCGGTGCCGGCTCCGGCCCATCCGGGCTTGTTGCTGTCCACGAGAATGCGAACGTCGGCGACGCGGCGAACGCCATTTTTATCGGGGATAGTGATAAACTGTACGTCGCACGCCATATAGGTGCCCTCGACCCAAGTCGCGCCGCTGTTGCTGCCAACCAGAACCCGATTGTCATATTGCTGGCCGTAGGAAAGGATCCGCAGATCGCCGGAATCGGTGACGAGGGGCCGCCCCATCTTTGCCACCACATCCTCCTCGGGCCTTGCCTGCCACACCATCAGCAGCTGGGCGGTGATCCCGCGCGGCTTCCGGTCGCCGCGCAGCTTTGCCGCCGCTTGATCGAACTCGAACCCGGCGGCCAGGCTCTTGATGCCCTGCTCATATTTACCGCGCAGCTGGGCCGCCAGGGTTTCGACTTCCTTGGTGATGGCCGCCATTTTGGCCATCGCCGCCGCCCGGTCGGCGTCGGTGGCCACCTGGGCGAACCGGCCGCTGGGGTCGGGCCGCTTGCTGCCGCGCCACAGCCGCGTCCAGCTGAGCTCCAGCTGTTCGGCCGCTGTTGTTTCGGCCAGGACCATGACGCTTTCGGTAAAGCCGAATGGGCGGAGCCTCGCGTTGAAGGCATTCATATCGAACCGCTGGTTTTGATAGGAAGCCAACATCGCCTTTTCGATATCGGGGCCATTGCAGGCGAGTTTTCGTGCCTTGAGCATGGCGGGGTCGCTGGTCGTCGTCCATAATCCAGCCGGCAGCGCTTCATTCTGCAAATCGCTGCGCCGCAAAATCGAGCTGCCTTCGCCAATCCGCATCTTTACCGGGGAGGTTTCGGCGATTGCTGTGTCTGGCTTACCCCGCTTGCCAGCTTTGCGGGTCGCCAGCGCCAACAGGCTTGGGCATTCGAAATGCACCCGCAGCATCGTCCATTCAGGCTTTGCCGGGTTTTCATGGATGACGGTAACATCGAGCTGCTTGATCTCGATCGGGCCCAGCAGCTGGTCCGCAGGGGTGCGGTCCATGACCAACGTTTGCGAATAATAGGCCTGACGATTGCCGGGTTCGCCATCGATATGAAAGAACAGCGCCTGCGCAAAAGCGACAGACGGTACGAAGCTGGAAGCGACGGCGATCAGAAGCGCGGCGGCGAGGTGCGGGACACGAGATCGGTTTTGCATAGACTTAGCTCGCCTTGCGTTTGCTGAGGCAGTTTTCGAGCTGCTTGCGCGCGGCCAAGCCGCCATCCCAGTCGATTTTCAACACCGACCTGCCGTTGACCAGCACGTCGAAACCCCATTTTTCCTTCATTTCCGCCAACCCCGCCTCGATTGTCGGCATGGCAAAGGCGATGGAGGCATAAACTTCGCCGGGAAGCTGGTAATTGAAGGCCTGAACCGACTGCGAGGTGCCGTCGCTTTGATCGAGCGTTACCTTCAGCTTCTTCACGTCCGGCGATCCGCTGATGTTGGGTCCGGAAAATGTCAGCAGGGCGCCGTCATAGCCGCTCCCAGGGCCGGATATGCGGACCATGGCGTCACCCTTGGTATACAGGGCCGAGCAATATTCGCCCGGCTTCGGATTGTTGCTGTCCTGAAAAAAATCCCAGCCGCCATTGTGGTAACGATCATAGGCCGCCTTGAACGCAGGGTCTTTCATGCGCTGTTGAAGCTCGCCGCTGAAGGCCGACGATGCTTCGCCGATCCCTGAAATATCGGCCATCGCCTGTGCCATCGGATCGCGGGGCCGCTCGCCAGTTGGGCCACCATCGTCATATGGGCCGTCGTCGCTCCGCTGCGGCGTCGCCGCGATGTCGTTCATCTGTTGGTAGTGCTGCGCCTGAGCGGCGCAGATATTCGGCAGATCGGAACAGGCGTAGGCAGGCGCGGAAAGCTGGAAGGCCGAAATGGTGGCCGCGCCGAGCAGGGCGGGTCGGAAATATTGCATCATCATCACTCCAAAATCATCTTCTGCGCCGTCACTTCACATCTTCGACAACCTGCATCCGCGGCGTCGCGGCGTCGTAGGTGGCGATGACCCTGCATTGCAGGCTTTTCGGGCACAGCCGGTCGATGCGCTCCTGCACGGTGACCGGGTCGGGAGCCTCCACGAAATCAGGATCGTCACGAAACATCTTCTTGTATTTCTTCTTCTTCGGCTTCGTCGCCACGGCGCTGATCCAGCGGTTTTGCCCTCGCACGTTGACGAAATGCACCAGCAGGCCATTCTCCGACCCCGTGTCATTGGTCAGCACCTCGTTATCGCTGACGGCATAGGCCGATATTTCGCACGGCACGCCCGAATCCGCCTGGCAGCGATCGAGGATTTCCTTGCGGGTCGCCGCCGAATTTTCCTTGCCGCTGATCAGCCAGCTTTTGTTGTGCGCCGCTGTGGTCGGCGTCGTCGGACGCGCAACCATGGCCCAGCGATTCCAGTGCAGCTTACCCTTTGGAAAATAGTCCTTGACCTGATCGATACTGGGATCGAGATCGAGATAGATATAATCGCTGCTATACCCCCCCATCCTCGAACAGCCGAAGGACTTTACTTGACAGTCGATCCGGGCTGGATCGGTTATTCTGTAGTCATAGGTGTAGGGTGCGCCATATTCCCGCATTTCTTCCTTGATCCACGTCTGGCCCATTGCATCTTCGGCAAGGAATATCGTGCCTGGGCTGGGAACCGCTGCGGCGATGTAGCATCCGCCGCCGGTTCCCGCATTGCAGGCGGCCAACACCCGCTTTTTGGCGTCGTCGCTGTTCTTGTGCGCTACCGATGCCCATGTCGATCCGGTATCGACATGATAGGCCACCGCCAAGAACCCCGGCTTTGAAGGGCGCACATCATATTGATAGCTGGGTTCGGAATAGGGGCGAAATCTGCTGTCTCGCTCGCTGCTACCTTGCGGCGGCGTGGCCGCGATGTCGTTCATGTCGCGGGCGTGTTGCCCGGCCGATTGGGCATAAGCCGTTCCGGGCAATAGGGCCACCAGACCCAGGACGACAGGCGTTTGAAGAATATTGAACAACTTCACAGCATTATATTCCATTGCAAACACACTGGACAAACTTCTTCACCCATAGGTTTAGGAGCATTGAGACATACCGTCATCGTCCCGCATGACCCGGGTCATGTCGGTGTGCGTGGCAAAATAATGTGAAAAGCCAATGGGGTATGGAGTCTGGTTGCAGCACATACGGGGGATCTAAACCGCCCGCGGAGCAGCCACTGTGACGAAGCTCACAACTAGTACACCGCCGTCGGCGGCGGCAGTTCAGGCGAGTTCGAACATCGCCGCGATGCCGGTGGGCGCGGCCGGTTCGAACCGCGACCAGCCATCGGGACCGAGGCGTTCGATCGGGCGGAAGCGCGCCTTATACGCCATGCGCGCCGACCCCTCGATCCAGTACCCCAGATAGACATAGGCGAGGCCCGCGCGCGCGGCGCGCTGGACATGGTCGGCGATGATGTAGGTGCCAAGCCCCTCGCGGAGCGGGTGCGCGGCGTCGAAGAAGCTGTAGATCATCGACAGCCCGTCGCCCTGCCGGTCGGTCAGGCAACAGCCGACCAAGCGGCCCTTGCTGCCGTCGGTGGTCGGCTCGCGATATTCGATCATGTACGAATCTACCGGGGTCTGTTCGACCATGTCGGCGAAATCCTGCTCGTCCATGTCGGCCATGCCGCCATTGGGATGGCGCGCGCCGAGATACGACCGCAGCAGCGCATATTGTTCCTCGGTCGCCCACGGCTTGCACGCCGTGGCGATCAGGTCGCTGTTGCGGCGGATGGTGCGTTTCTGCGAATTGCTCGGAGTAAATTCGCTCGCGCAGACGCGCACCGAAACGCACGCTGCGCAATCGGCGCAGCTGGGGCGATAGGCCACCGACTGGCTGCGCCGGAACCCGATGCGGCCGAGCGCATCGTTCAGCTCGTTCGCGGTGTTGCCGCTGAGCTCGGTGAACACCTTGCGCTCGGTCTTGCCCGCCAGATAGGGGCAAGGCGCCGGGCTGGTGACGAAAAAGCGCGGAAAACGGAACGGTGCGGACACGCGGCTTGGACCTCCAGAGATGCGATGCGGAATCCCCCCGACGCGGGTCCGACGCTCACCACCCACCAACTATGCCGCGCGGCGTCAATGGTGCAAAGTCTGTTTACCATTTTTAGTCGTACCGTTCTGACTCAGGTCGAAAATTATCTGAATCGCGCGGTAAGGATTGTGCCGATTTGAATCAAAGGTGGGCGAATTGGTGATCGCCACCCATCGGAAGCCCGCCCCCTGTTCGTCATCCCGGCGAAAGCCGGGATCTCGCCGCTTCGTCAGAACGCGAGGGTGAGATCCCGGCCTTCGCCGGGATGACGGTGAAAATCCTGCTCAGCTATACCCGCGCAGTTCGTCGCCGGTCAGCGTCGCAACATGCAGCACGTTGGTTGATCCGGGGGTGCCGAACGGAACCCCCGCCATCATCACCAGCTTTGCGCCCGCCTTGCCGATGCCGTGACGCAGCGCCATGCGCTTGCCCTTGGCGATCATCTCTTCGAAACTGCCGATGTCCTTGGTCGGCACGGCATGCGCGCCCCAGAGCAGGCCGAGCCGCCGCGCCGCCTCCTTCTTGGGGGTCAGCACGAGCAAGGGGGCGTTCGGCCGCTCGCGGGCGACGCGGCGCGCCGTGGACCCCGAAAAGGTGAAACAGATGATCGCATCAGCGCCAATCGTCCGAGTGATGTCGCCCGCCGCCTCGGCCAACGCATCGGCGGTGGTCGCGTCGGGCGTCGTCTCGGTAAAATACAGGCGGCGGAAATAATCGGGATCGCTCTCCACCGAGCGCGCGATGCTGTCCATCATCGTCACCGCCTCGATCGGCCAGGCGCCCGCGGCGGTTTCGGCCGACAGCATGATCGCATCGGCGCCGTCATAGATCGCGGTCGCGACGTCCGACACCTCGGCGCGCGTCGGCGACGGCGACACGATCATCGATTCGAGCATCTGGGTCGCGACGACCACCGGCTTGCCCATCCGCCGCGCCGTTGCGACGATGCGTTTCTGTAGCGGCGGCACCGCTTCGGGCGGTAATTCGACCCCCAGGTCGCCGCGCGCGACCATCGCGGCGTCGGCGAGCTCAAGGATTTCCTCAATCCGCTGCACCCCGGAAGGCTTTTCGAACTTGACCAGCAAAGCCGCCTTGCCGCCGATCAGCGTCCGCGCCTCGGCCACATCCTCGGGCCGCTGGACGAACGACAGCGCGATCCAGTCGACCTGTTGCTCCAGCGCAAAGGTCAGATCCTTGCGGTCCTTTTCGGTCAGCGCCGCCAGCGGGACGACGACGTCGGGGACGTTGACCCCCTTGCGATCCGAAATCTTGCCGCCAACCTCGACCAGCGTGTCGATCTGCGTCGGCGACACCGCCTGCACGCGCAGCACCAACTTGCCATCATCGATCAACAGCCGCGTGCCGACCTCCAGCGCCGCGAACAATTCGGGATGCGGCAAGTGGACGCGCGTCGCATCGCCCGCCGTATTGTCGGCATCGAGCGCGAACGGCGCACCCTTGACCAGTTCGACCGGACCGTCCTTGAACGTGCCGACGCGCAGCTTCGGTCCCTGCAAATCGACCAGGATCGTCGTCGGACGCCCGGTTTCCTTCTCCAGCGCGCGGATCGCGGCGATCACCTTGGCATGGCCGGCATGGTCGCCATGGCTCATATTGACGCGAAAGGCGTCGGCGCCGGCGCGATGCAGCGCCGCAATCATGTCGGGATTAGCGCTCGCAGGGCCAAGCGTCGCCAGGATGCGGACCTTGCGCTGGCGGGGGGTAAAGCTCTGAACCACAAATGCTCCGATGACAGGGGGACATGCAGGGAATGCCGCCTTGATGCCGCCAAGGCAACCACCGTATAGCTATTCATCTCATCCCAAGGAGCAACCATGTCCTGCAGCGACGATCAGACCCGTACCGACGACGCCCTCGACGGCTTGGACGACGCGGTGGCCGCCGCCGCCTTCCGCCGCTTGGTCCGCTTGCTCCAGCATCGCAGTGACGCCGCCAACATCGACCTTATGGGGCTCGCCGGTTTCTGCCGCAATTGCCTGGGCGACTGGATCGCCGAGGCGGGCGGCATCGACAAGGAGACCGGCCGGGCGATCGTCCACGGCATGCCGACCGCCGAATGGAAGGCGATGCATCATACCGCGGCCACCCCCGAACAACTGGCGCGGATGGAAGAAAGCATGGCGAAGAACCCGCATAGCTGATCTTGCTACCGCCCAGCTTTCGCGACATGATCGAGCGATATGCCGGGGCGGCCAACAGGGAGACTATCGGATGCGCATGACATGGGCCGCAGCGACGATCGCGGCAGGACTGATCGCGAGCCCGCCGCTCGCCGCACAGCCATCCACGACCACCTATATCCATGCCGGTCGCCTGCTCGACCAGCCGGGCCGCGAACCGCGCGGCCCATCGACGATCATCGTGCGCGACGGCAAGATCGCCGAAGTGCGCGACGGCTTTGCGACACCCGAGGGCGATGCGCGGGTCGTCGATCTGAAGACCGCCTTTGTCCTGCCCGGGCTGATTGACATGCACGTCCATATCTCCAGCGACGATAATCTGCTGCGCAGCCGCCTCGAAAGCTCCGGGCGCGACGTCGAGGATGTGTTCGTCATCGCGCAGGGGAACGCGCGCCGCACGCTCGAAGCGGGCTTTACGACCGTGCGCGATCTGGGCGGCGACGGCCGGACCACAACGACGCTGCGCGATGCGATCAACAATGGCGTCATCGTTGGCCCCACCGTCATTCCCGCGGGGACGATGATTTCGGTCACCGGCGGCCATGGCGGTGTCAACGGGCTGAACCGCACCTTGACCCACGCGGTTGCGGCCGAGCGCACCAACATCTGCGACGGGCCGGATGGCTGCGCCAGCGCCGTCCGCGCGCAGATCTCGCTGGGCGCCGAGGTAATCAAGTTCGCCGCAACCGGCGGCGTTCGCTCGAATGTCGCAGGCGGGCTGGGCAAGCAGATGTCCGATGCCGAAATGAAGTCGGTCGTCGACACCGCGCACAGCTTTGGCCGCAAGGTCACCGCCCATGCGCATGGCAAGGAAGGCATCGACGCCGCGCTGCGCGCCGGGGTCGATTCGATCGAACATGGCAGCTTCATCGACGATGAGACTGTCAAACTGTTCAAGGCGTCGAATGCAGCGCTGGTGCCGACCGCGGTCGCGCCGATCGCCGCGCTGGCGCAGGCGCGGCGCGGCGACGCCCCGGGGCCGCAGCTGGCTAAGGCCGAGGAAGCCGCGGCCGCCCACGCCAACAGCATCGCGCGCGCGGTAAAGGGCAATGTCCGCATCCTGTTCGGCACCGACTCGGGCGTCGCGCCGCATGGCGACAACGCCAAGGAATTTGCGCTGATGGTCAAGGCCGGGATGACCCCGGCGCAGGCGATCAAGGCTGCGACCATCGACAATGCCGCCGAACTCGACCGGCCGATCGGGGCGATCCTGCCGGGGCACGAGGCCGACATCATTGCTGTCGGCGGCGACCCACTCGCCGACGTCACCGCGCTCGAAACGATCGATTTTGTCATGCGCCGCGGCGTCGTCCACAAACTGGGCGGCAAGCGTCAGGCGTTTCCGCCCGAGTGAGAACTCAGCCCAAGAAAGCATGGCCAAAAATCCTCTGGGGCTTTAGGGACGCGCCAACCGCGATTCTCGCGCCGCATCATCCCAATCACCGGAGCATAAAATGAGCGAAGCCACCGTATCCGACGAACAATTGCGCCTTTTCATCGAGCGCATCGAACGGATGGAAGAAGAGAAAAAGGGCGTCGCCGACGACATTCGCGACACCTATAACGAAGCGAAATCGCAGGGTTATGATCCAAAGATCATGCGCCAGATCGTTCGCCTGCGCAAATTGCCGGTCAACGACCGCAAGGAAATGGAAGCGATCCTCGACGTTTACAAATCGGCGCTCGGCATCGATTGAGCCCCAGCCAATATCAGCACAGGAGAGTGACGATGTTCAGCACCACCACCAACACTGTCGAAGGCCGTCCGGCCCGCGAATATCTGGGCATCGTCACCGGCGAAGTGATCGTCGGCGCGAACCTGTTCCGCGACCTGTTCGCCAGTATCACCGACATCGTCGGCGGCCGCTCGGGCAAATATGAGGATGTCCTGGCCCGCGCCCGGAAGGAAGCGATCGCCGAGATGGAAGCCGAAGCGGCGCGCCTGGGCGGCAACGCGGTGGTCGGGGTCGACCTTGACTATGAAGTGCTCGGCCAGAATGGCTCGATGCTGATGGTCAGCGCGTCGGGGACGGCGGTCGTCATTTGACGCTGTTGTCTCTTGTTGGCGGCCGCTGTAGGGCGGCGCCAGCTTTCAAATTGACCGATGGAGGGTGGCTTGGCCGGCCATAGTAAATTCAAGAACATCATGCACCGCAAGGGTGCGCAGGACAAAAAGCGCAGTTCGCTATTTTCCAAGCTATCGCGGGAAATCACCGTCGCGGCGAAAATGGGCCTGCCCGATCCCGACGCGAATGCGCGCCTGCGCGCCGCGATCAACGCCGCCAAGGCGCAGTCGGTGCCCAAGGACAATATTCAGCGTTCGATCGACAAGGCGGCGGGCGGCGACGGCGATAATTACGAAGAAATCCGTTACGAAGGCTATGGCCCCGGCGGCGTTTCATTGATCGTCGAGGCGCTGACCGACAACCGCAACCGCACCGCGACCAACGTCCGCACGGCCTTTGCCAAGAACGGCGGCAACCTCGGCACGTCGGGCAGCGTATCCCATGGCTTCGACCGGCTCGGGCTGATCAGCTATCCCGCCAAGGCGGGCGACCCCGACACGGTGTTCGAAGCTGCGCTCGACGCAGGCGCCAGCGACGTCGAATCGTCCGAGGACGGTCACGATATCTGGACCGAAGTCGAAGGCCTGCATGAAGTTGCCAAGGCGCTCGAAGCGAAACTCGGCGAAGCCGAAGGCGTGAAGCTGGCATGGCGCCCGACGCTGAAAAGCGAAATCAGCGACGAAGCGACCGCTCAGACGCTGTTCAAGCTGATCGACACGCTCGACGACGATGACGATGTCCAGACCGTGTGGGGCAATTACGAGATCCCCGACGCGGTGATGGAAAAGCTTGGCTAAACGCAAAAACCCGTTCGCATCGAGCGAAGTCGAGATGCCCATCGGTCGTGCTGGCCTTCGGGGTGTCTCGACTACGCTCGACACGAGCGGCAACCCATGATCATCCTCGGCCTCGACCCCTCGCTCAGCTGCACCGGCTGGGGCGTGATCCGCGTCGAGGGCAGCCGGATCAGCCATATCGCGAATGGCCAGATCAAGACCGACGCCAAGGCATCCTTGCCCGACCGTCTCGCGCATCTCGATACCGTGCTGACGGCGGTGATCGCCGATCACGCGCCGGTCAGCGCCGCAGTCGAGGAGGTGTTCGTCAACGACAACCCGCAATCGACGTTGAAGCTCGCCCACGCCCGCGGCGTCGTCCTGCTCGGCTGCGCGCACGCAGGGCTGACGGTCGGCGAATATGCCCCCCGACTGGTGAAGAAAGCGATCGTCGGCACCGGCACCGCGGCAAAGGAACAGGTGCAGGCGATGCTGCGCGTGTTGCTCCCCGGCGCAAAGGTCGCGGGGCCGGACGCCGCGGATGCGCTGGCGGTCGCGATATGCCACGCGAACCACCGCAGCTTGACATCACGATAGTTCAAAGTTCAGGAAAGTTCAGCCCAACGACGTTCCCTTGGCCCCATGAGGCGCCCGACTCGTCCGGCCGTATCCCGAGCCTGAAAAGACCCATGAAGGCTGACACAGCCGGATAATGTAGGAAAGGCCTATTCGAAGGTCACGAAGCAGGTGGCGGCGGGAAATTGATTCCCTTTTCGTTCTCATCACGCTAGCACGGGCGCATGATCGCAAAACTCACCGGACGGCTCGACTCCAGCGGCGCAGGCCATGCGGTGATCGACGTCGGCGGCGTCGGTTATCTGGTCGAGGCATCGGCGCGCACCCTCGACGCGCTCGGCCCCACCGGCGGCGACGTGACAATCCACACCGAGATGCTGGTCGGCGAGGATTTCCTGCGCCTGCTCGGCTTTGCCAAGGCCGAGGAACGCGACTGGTTCCGCCTGCTCACCAGCGTCCAGGGCGTCGGTGCGAAAGTTGCGCTCGCGATCCTCTCGGCGCTCGAAATCACCGACCTCCAACGCGCGCTGGCCAGCGGCGACAGCGCGATGATCGCGCGCGCGAACGGCGTCGGCCCAAAGCTGGCGCAGCGGATCACGCATGAACTGAAGGACAAGGCCGGCGCGCTCGGCGGCATATCGGGCAGCAGCGCCTCCTACGTGGCCACCACCCCCGGCCCCCTCGCCGACGCCGTCACCGCCCTCACCGGCCTCGGCTTCAAACCCGGCGAAGCGAGCGCCGCGGTTGCGGCGGCGAGCGAAGAGCTGGGCGCGGATGCGAGCCTCGATGCCTTGGTCCGCGTGGCGCTCAAGAAAGCGGCAAAGTAATGGACGACCAACCTCCGCGCGACGCCCCACGAGATACACGCCAATTGGGGTTAGGCCTTGCCCCCTACCCTGTATGGCTGGCGATGCGTGTCTTGGGGCTGTTTGGCGGTGGCATGGTGATTTGGTGGATTTTGGGCGCCATTTCCGCCCTGTTTGCAGCAACAAATGGGATCGACAACGAGCTACCTCCCGCGTGGATTTTCCTTGTCGGGATCGTGGTCGCTGCGGGTCGCTGGAGTCCAGGCACCGATACTCCACCTTTTTGCGAGTGGCTTGGGTCTCTTCTCTCTTCCAAAGCCTGTCCCGAATGCGGTCAGTCGGTGTTCGACAAAATGCCCGCACAAGGGTTTGAACTGGAAAGCGCCCGCCATTCTTTCTGGCCAGCTCGGATTTGCTGTGGGTGCGGCAGCGATACCACTAAAGCCAGGCGATCAGGGCGGGTGACGGATGGAGACTGAAGCGCCGAATATCACGACCCCCACCCGCCACGCATCCTGCCGCTGCGGCGAAATCCGCGTCGCCTGCACCGGCGAGCCGATCCGCGTGTCGGCGTGCCATTGCCGCGAGTGCAAGGCGCGCAGCGGCAGCGCCTTTGCCGCGCAGGTCCGCTTCCCCGCCGAACAGGTCCGCATCGAGGGTGAGGACAAGGCGCGCATGTGGCAATGTACCGGCGCCAGCGGCAACCCCGCCGACTTCTGCTTTTGCGGCACCTGCGGTTCAGGCGTCTGGTACCGCGCGCGGCCCTATCATGACGCCTATGCCATTCCGCTCGGCAATTTCGCGCCCGGTCACGGCTTTACCCCCGACTATTCGGTGTACGAGGACCGCATGGAGCCTTGGGTTTCGATCACGGGCGATGCAATAGAACATTATGACTGAGCCCGCCGCCGCCCGCCGCCCCAAAGCTCTCGCCTTCGACGTGTTCGGCACCGTCGTCGACTGGCGCAGCAGCATCGCCCGCGAATCCGCGACGTTCCTTGCTAAGATCGATCGCAGCGACATCGACCCGCATGATTTCGCCGACCAGTGGCGCCGCCGCTACCTGCCCGCGATGGCGGCGGTCAGCGGCGGGCAGCGCGGCTTCGTCAAACTCGACATCCTGCACCGCGAGATGCTGGGTGCCGTGCTCGACGCGCAGGGCATCGACCCCGCCGCGCTCGACCAGACGCTGCTCGCCGACTGGACCGACGCCTGGCACCGGCTCGATCCCTGGCCCGACAGCGTTGCGGGGATCGCGCGGCTGCGCACCGCCTTTCCCGTCGTCACGCTGTCGAATGGCAATGTGTCGCTGATGATCGATATGGCACGCCGCGCCGGGATCATATGGGACGCCATCCTCGGCGCCGAATATGCCCGCGCGTACAAACCACAACCCGCGGCTTATCTTGCGACCGCCGATGCGCTGGGGCTCGCGCCGCACGAGCTTTGCCTCGTCGCCTCGCACCACAGCGATCTCGCCGCCGCGCGGGGTTGCGGGCTGATGACCGCCTATATCCACCGCCCCATGGAATATGGCGGCGCCCGCGCACCCGATGCCGACGCGGCGCAGGATTGGGCGTATAGCGCCGACAGCCTGACCGCGTTGGCAGCGCAACTGGGATGCTGACTTGACCGACCTCACCACCCCCATCCGTACCCCCGAAGACGCCGACGCCGCGCTGCGCCCCAAAACGCTCGCCGAGTTCGTCGGCCAGGCTGCGGCGCGCGAGAATCTGCGGATCTTTATCGAGGCGGCCAAGTCGCGCTCCGATGCGCTCGACCATGTCCTCTTCTACGGCCCGCCGGGGCTCGGTAAGACGACGCTGGCGCAGATCGTCGCGCGCGAGCTCGGCGTCGGTTTCCGGTCGACAAGTGGCCCGGTGATTGCCAAGGCGGGCGACCTTGCCGCGCTGCTCACCAATCTCGAGGACGGCGACGTGCTGTTCATCGACGAAATCCACCGGCTGTCGCCCGCGGTCGAGGAAATCCTCTACCCCGCGATGGAGGACCGCGCGCTCGACATCATGATCGGTGAAGGGCCGTCGGCGCGAAGCGTCCGCATCGACCTGCCCAAATTCACCCTCGTCGGCGCAACGACGCGGCAGGGGCTGCTGACGACACCGCTGCGCGACCGTTTCGGCATCCCGGTGCGGCTCAATTTCTACACCCATGGCGAGCTGGAGCAGGTGATCACCCGCGCCGCGCGGCTGCTGTCGCTGCCGATCGCCGCCGACGGCGCGCTGGAGATTGCCAAACGCTCGCGCGGCACCCCGCGCATCGCCGGGCGGCTGCTGCGGCGGGTGCGCGATTTCGCGACCGTCGCGGGTCACGCGATCGTCGATGCGAAAGCCGCCGACGCCGCGCTCAACCGGCTGGAAGTCGACGCGCTGGGGCTCGACGCGATGGACCGGCGCTACCTGACGATGATCGCCGATATTTACCGCGGCGGCCCGGTCGGGGTCGAGACGATGGCGGCGGGATTGTCCGAACCGCGCGACACGATCGAGGATGTGATCGAACCCTATCTCCTTCAGGTCGGCCTGATCGCGCGCACCGCGCGCGGGCGGATGCTGAATGCCAGCGCGTGGAAGCATCTGGGGATCAATCCCCCCGCGGGATCGCAGGACGGTTTGTTCGACAACGGCAAGTGACCGCGCCCCTGCGGAGGCAGGGGCCCATCACCGGACGTCACACAAACGCAGCACGACTTCAATCAGGATCGTCATTGCGAGGAGCCGAAGGCGACGCGGCAATCCAGAGTAGCGTAAACCGCCCTGGATTGCTTCGCTTCGCTCGCAATGACGAGTGAGATGACCTGACCTCATCAATCCTTAAAGCAGACGCAGCTCAGCAACGAAGCGTCCGGTGATGGCCCCCTGCCTCCGCAGGGGCACGGGCTACAAAAATATAGCGGATTCCCCCCATCATCTCCCACCAAACGGCCCCCATCTGCGACGAACCGTTGATCAGGGGTATGCGACGAGTCGAAGGGCCGCTATCGATCAATCCCATGGTAAACGCCCCGCCCCCCTTCGTTCCCGGCGCCTTTGTCGGGGCAGCGCATCAGTATCGGGCGCGCGTCTATTTCGAGGATACCGACCTGTCGGGCATCGTCTATCACGCCAATTACCTGCGCTATATGGAGCGCGCGCGGTCGGACATGCTGCGGATCGCGGGCATCGACCAGCGCGCCGCGATGGACGCGGGCGAGGGCAGCTGGGCGGTCACCGACCTGACGATCAAATACCAACGCCCCGCGCGGCTCGACGACGATCTGCTCGTCGTCAGCACGGTTCAGGCGGTGCGCGGCGCCAGCGTGATCATCGCGCAGCGCATCCTTCGCGGAACTGACACGTTAACCGGCGAGACATTGACCGACGGTCGGGTCACCGCCGCCTTTCTGTCGCCCACCGGCCGCCCGCGCCGTCAGCCGACGGGCTGGGCCGACCGCTTTACCGCCATCATGAATGGAGAGACTTTCCCTTGCTAGACAATATCTCGCTGGCCGCCGACGCGGCGACCCTGTCCCCGGTCGCGCTGTTCCTGCAGGCCGATATCATCGTGAAAGCGGTGATGATCGGATTGTTGCTGGCGTCGATCTATGTCTGGAAGGTGATCTTCACCCACGGCCGCAGTGTCAGCAAATTGATGCGGGCGTCCGAAAACTTCGAACGCGATTTCTGGCGCGCCGACAATATCGACAAATTTTTCGACAAAAATGGCAGCGAGGAATTGCCGAGCGCCAAGGTGCTCGGCGCCGGGATCAGCGAATGGCGCCGGTCAACCAAGACCAAAAATGTCGATCGCGACGGCACGCGCGAACGCCTCGGCATCGCGATGAACAGCGCGGTCGCGGGCGAAGTCGATCGCCTTGCCGAAAAGATCGGTACGCTGGCCACCATCGGTTCGGTCGCGCCCTTCGTCGGGCTGTTCGGCACCGTGTGGGGCATCATGCGCAGCTTCACCGCAATTGCGGCCGAGAATAACAGCAGCCTCGCCGTCGTCGCGCCGGGCATCGCCGAAGCCTTATTCGCGACCGCGATCGGGCTGTTCGCGGCGATCCCGGCGGTGATCGCCTACAACGCCTTTTCGCAGCGGCTGAACCGGCTCGAATCGCGGCTCGGCCGCTTCGCCGACGGGCTGCACGCGACCTTTAGCCGCGAGTTGGAGGTCGAGGCCTGATGGGCATGACCGGTCCCTCGGGCGGCATCGGCGGACGGCGCGGTCGCGGCCATCGCCGCGCGCCGATCGCCGACATCAACGTCACCCCGCTGGTCGATGTGATGCTGGTGCTGCTGATCATATTCATGATCACCGCGCCCTTGCTCGCCTCCGCCGTGCCGATCGACCTGCCCGAAAGCCGCGCCAAGCCGGTCGAGACCGAGGAGCAGGAACCGGTACAACTGTCGATCAACGCCGACGACACGCTGTATATCGGCGAGGAGGTGGTGCCCGAAGCCGAACTTCCGGCGCGGCTCGACGCCATCGTGCGCGAGCGGCAGGGCGCGGACAAGCCGCGCCAGATCATGCTGCGGGCGGATAAGGGGCTCGATTATGGCCGTGTCATGCGCATCATGGGCGAACTGAACCGCGCCGGGCTGACACGCATTTCGCTAGTGACCACCGGCGCAGAGGGCGGCGCCGACAGCGCACAGCCTGCCGAAGCCGCGGTCACCGACGGTTCAGAAACTGGGCAATAGGGTCACAGCATGGCCGCAACACGGGCAGTGAGGGGGAAAGAAGGACGCGGCTTTGCCATCGCGGTGGCGGCGCATGTCGTCATCATCGGCCTGCTGTCGGTGCAATGGACCGCGGGCGAACGGCGTTTCGACAACCCGCCGATGGAGGTCGACCTGATCGCCGAAACCGCGGTGCAATCGACCGCGCCGGTGATCAGCGAAACGCCCCCCGCGGCGCGGCTGGGCGAAGAGGAAGCGGTCGACATCACCGCGCCCGAACCGATGCCTGCGCCGCCGCTGCCCGAACCGATCGTCCGCCCGACGCCTGCGCCAACCCCGAAGCAGGTCGCTCAGCCGAAGGCGCAGCCGAAACAGACCCCGCCCGCCGCCGCCAAGGCGCAGCCCAAGGCCGCGCCCAAGGCAGCCCCGGCCAAAGATCGCCCGGCGCGCCCCACCGGGCGCCTCGACGGCATCGCCGAAGGCCTGTCGAAATCGCAGCCCAAAGCACCCGCGAGCAAGGGCGCCCCTGCTGCGGCGGTTGGCGCTCAAACTCAAAGCGAAATCAGAGCTTCGATCAACGCAAAGGTTCGCCCATACTGGAACAGATGCTCTGTAACCGGCGTCGATGTGAGCGAACTCGTCACTAAAATTGAATTCACGCTTACGCGGGCTGGAAAGTTGGCCGGTTTCACAAGCGTAACGACTACGGGCCAAAATGACAGTAACAAACCCCAAGTCGCCCGCCATCAGGAGTGTGCAAAGCGAGCAATCGAACTCGCCTCGCCTTTTGATCTTTCGGAAGAAGGCTACAGTTTCTGGCAAGAATCCGACTTAACTTTCTTCAAGAGGTAGTGATGACCAAGACAATTCTTCTTCTCAGCTTGGGCGTTGCCCTACAGGTATCCAGCCCACTCTTTGCACAAACGGCTGACCCCGTGGCACCTGCAGGACCACGTTTGAGCGAGACTGTGGAAGGCGAGCTGTCGAACGAACGCACCGTCATCGCCATCCCGTCGCTGGCAACCTCGTCGGTGCAGACCGTTGCGGGCCTGCGCACCGACACGCTGGGCCGCCAGATCGCCGAAGTCATCGCCGCCGACCTTGAACGCAGCGGCCTGTATGATCCTTTCGGACCCAATGGCGTCCGCGCCGTCACCCGCGCCGAAGTTCAGGCGCCGCGCTTTGCCGACTGGCAGGCGCGCAACGCCGAAAATGTCGTTCACGGTTTTGTCGATGCCAGCGGCACCGGCGGACTGGTCGTCGGCTGTTATCTCTATGATACCGCGCTCGGTAGCGAGCTGGTCCGCAAGGGGTTCGAGATTCAGCCCGGCGACTGGCGCCGTGCCGCGCACAAATGCGCGGACGCCATCTATTCGCGCCTGTCGGGCGAGGCGCCCTTCTTTGACAGCCGTGTCGCCTATATCGCCGAAAGCGGCCCCAAGGGGAACCGCATCAAACGCCTTGCGATCATGGACAGCGACGGCGGCAACCACCGCTTCATCACCAACGGCCAGTCGCTCGCCATTTCGCCGCGATTCTCGCCCGATTACAAAAAGATCGTATACGTCAGCTATTTGAACAACCGCGTCCGCGTGTTCATCTACGACATCGCAGCGGGGTCGCAGAAGCTGGTCACCGAAAGCGGCAATGCGACCTTCGCGCCGCGCTGGTCGCCCGATGGATCGCAGATCCTTTATTCGATGGCGGTCGGCGGCAACACCGACATCTATCGTATCTCGGCCAATGGTGGCACCCCGGTGCGGCTGACCAGCACGCCGGGCATCGACGTCGGCGGCAGCTTTTCGCCCGACGGCCGCAAGATCGTGTTCGAAAGCGACCGGTCGGGCAGTCAGCAAATCTATACGATGAACATCGACGGATCGAACCAGCAACGGATCAGCTTTGGCGGCGGCCGCGCCGCGACCCCCGAATGGTCGCCGCGCGGCGACCTGATCGCCTTCACCCGCATGGGCGGCGGCGAATTCCGTATCGGCGTCATGACGCCGTCGGGCGGCGGCGCGCGGATGCTGACCAACAGCTGGCAGGACGAGGCGCCGACCTGGTCGCCGAACGGCCGCGTCATCCAGTTTTTCCGTACCAGCCCGGGGCGCGAGGGCAAGTCGAGCCTGTGGCAGGTCGATCTGACCGGCGTCAATCTGCGCCGTCTGCCGACCCCGCAGGATGGATCGGACCCCAGCTGGGGGCCGGTGCTGCCATAACCAAAGGGGAACCAAAACTGGCTCTCAGGGTTCACATATTGGCTTAAAACGGCGAAAAACGGGCCGAGACGAAATTTTCCGAGCAACAACAAGAGGACAGACGACATGACGATACGCAAGAGCACCGCGATGATCGCGGCGATCACCATGCTTGCCGTTGGCGCCTGCGCGAAAAAGGCTCCCGAAACGCTGCCGCCGGTTCCCGAAGGCACCGGCACCGATACTGGCGCGGGCACCGGCACCGGGGTCGTGCCGGGGTCGCAGGAAGATTTCCTTGCGAGCGTCGGCCTCGAAGGCGACCGCATCTTCTTCGACTTCGACCAGTATAACGTCGACAGCGCCGACATGGCGACGCTCCAGAGCCAGTCGCAGTGGTTGCAGCGTAACCCGGCGGTTCGCGTCACGCTGGAGGGTCATGCCGACGAACGCGGGACCCGCGATTACAACATCGCGCTGGGCGAGCGCCGCGCCAATGCCGCGAAAAACTATCTCGCCTCGCTTGGTATCGACCCGTCGCGGATCAATGTCATCAGCTATGGCAAGGAACGCCCCGCCGAACTCGGATCGACCGAAGACGCCTATGCGAAGAACCGCCGCGCGGTGACCGTCGTCATCGGGCAATAAGCGGCCACAGCGGCACCGCCAGGAAAGCGGCGGTGCAGGCAAAGACACCAAAGGGGACCGGTCGCTGGGCCAGCGGCTGGTCCCCTTTTCGTTGGGCAGCAAGCGCCCAGGCGATGCCACCCAGGCTGGCGAGCAGCAACATCAGCGGCAGCGCCTGCCAGCCGAGCCAGCAGCCGATCGCCGCGACCAGTTTGGGATCGCCGCCGCCCATGCCCTCACCGCCGCGCGTGCGGCGATAGGCCCAGGCGATGAGCGCAAGTGCGCCGCCACCCACCAGCGCGCCGATCCAGCGGTCGAGCAGGGACGCGCCGAGCAGCGGCCCCGCCAACACAAGGCCGGTGACCGCCAAGACCGCGCTCAACCGATCGGGGAGCCAGAAATGCCGCGCGTCGAGCAAAGCAAGGGGCAGCAGCAACCACCCGAATAACGCCCAGAGCCAGCCCGACGTGCCGGGCAGCAGGGCCAGCGCCGCACCGCCGATCAGCGCCGCACCCAGCTCGACCAGCATGTGAAAGCAATCGATGCGGGCTCCGCATCCGCGGCACCGCCCGCGCAGCCATAAGGCCGACAACATAGGAACAAGCTCCAGCGACCCGAGCGCCCGCTGGCATCCATCGCATTGCGAGCGGCCCAGCACCGATCGCCCGGCGGGCCAGCGCAGCACCAAGGTCGCGAGAAAGCTGCCAAGGACAAGTCCGATCAGCGCGGCCAAGACGACGCCCATGCCGAAGGGCAAGGCATCGAGAAAGGTCACGTCAGAAGCGGCCCGTGGTCGCCAGCACGAAGCCGCCCGAACCGGCCTTGAAACCCAGCGCCGCGAGCGCCGCTGCCATCGCCGGGTCGCGGTCGACATTGATCGCGAATTGCGCGCGGTAGGCACCGTTGCCGTCGAACGAGAGGGTCAGCCGCTCCATCCCCGACTGGCTGGCCAGCGCCGCCTGGGCGCGCCCGTTCGCGCAGCGTAGCGGCCCCGACAGGCCGCGCGACAGGTCGAGCCCGGCGATCGGCGCGGTGACCGCCAGCTGGATGCGCCCGCTGGCGCTTGTACATTTCCCGGCGGCGTCGAACCGCAGCGTCGCGCCTTCGAAGCGGACGGTATCGACCGGGATCATCCCCAGTCCGCCCGACATCGTCGTCCTGCCATTGACGTCGGACACCCCGCGCGGGTTGCTGCCATGCAGCCGCCCGGCCAGCGCGCCCAGCCGCTCGTCAGGGCGCGAAAAAGCGAGTTCGGTGTCGCCGCCGAGCAGCGCCAGCGGGGAAAGGCTGGCGCGCACCGTTCCAAGCGGCAGCGCGCCCAGCCGCGCCTCGACCAGTTCGCCTGCCCACACCGACCCACGCACTTCGCGCGCGGTCACTCCGGCATCGGTCGCGCCCGACCATGCCAGCGCGAGGCGCATCGGAAATGTCGCGATGATCAGGATCAGCGCCAGCAGCAGCGCGGCGATGCCCCAGCGTTGCCGCAAGCTCATTGCCCGCCCTTTCGTAATTCGGCGGTCAGCCCGACGGTGCCGTCGGCGGCGGGGGTGATCGTCAACTGGTCGATGACAAAGCCCTGCCCCTCCAGCGACGCCAGCCAGTCGGTGAGTACCGGCGCACGCGCCGTCGCGATCGCAATCGTCGCCTGCCCCGCGCCGCGTGCCTCGTTGCGGTCAAGGGTTAGCCCGATCTCGCTGGCAGATTGCGTGAGAAATTGGTCGATCGCCATCGCATCGACGGCGGCTGCGACCGACTTCGCCGGACGTTGCGCCAGCAATTGCACTTTCGCCGCGACGCGGCCCTCGCGCTCGATCGCGGCGCGATGCTGGTTCTCCAGATCGACTATAGCGCCATAGGCCGGGCGTCCGAGGCCCCACAGGACGACCCCGAGCGCTAATAGGCCCGCGATACCGACCAGCCAGCGTTCGCGCTGCGACAGGCCAAGCCACCAATTTTGCAAACGCTCGGTCATGGCACCGCCCGGATCGTGATATTGGCCATCTGCTGGCCGTCGCTACCCGCCGTCGGTTGGGCGGTGATACGGTAACCGCGCGCTTGCAGCGCGAGCAGCACCGCATTCAGATCCTCGACCCGCGGCGCCGCCAGCGTCGTGGTCAGCGTGCCGTCGGTGCGGTGCGACAGCGTCTTGAGCGCGACGCCGGGTGTATCGCGCATGGCATCGTAAAGCGCCGACGCGGGGACCGAAAACGCCAGCGGCCCGCCACCTGCGGCCGCGAGTCGGCGATCAAGCTCAGCCTCGGCCGTCGTGGCGTCGGGTGCGGTGATGCCCGCCTTTTTCGCCATCGCGACCACCGCATCATCGGCACGGCTGGTGTCCGACGACAGACGCACGGCATGGATGATCGGGATCAGCAGGCTGACGATCAGCAGCGCGATCGCCAGCCGCTTGGCCAGCCGCAGCAGCGCCGGGTCGAGCGACCAGCTGCGCTTCGGCTTCCAGCCGCCGCTGAGCAGATCGAGCGGCGGCGTCGCCAACGTCATCAGCAACGCCTCGCGCATCCGGTCGCCATCAAGCGGCGCGATATTACGGCCGCCCGCGATCAGCGGGTCGAGGTCGGGATCGGAGCGATAGGCATGATCGGCAGCACGCACGATCTGTTCGCCGCCCACCTCTGCCGTCCACAGGCTGTCGGGTTCGGGCGGCGGCACGGCAGCGGCGGCGGGGATGATCGCGGCGGGCGACAGGCCGCGAGCCTTCAGCCAGTCGGTCCATGCCGTCATCGCAGCATGGGTCGTCACGGCGACCGGCACGGCCTGCCCCGCCTCGATCGGCTGGCCCGCGACGATATGCAACAGGGCGCCGTCGCCCAGACTGTCCTTCAATGTATCGAGCCGCGCGGCGGACGCGGCCTGCGCGGGGGCTGCGTCGGGATAGTGCCGCCAGCGCAGCGGCACGTCGGCGGCGGGGGCCAGCGCGATCAGCCGATCGTCGGGTCCATCATCCCGCGGCTTTTCCCACGCATCGACCCAGCCGTCGTCCTGCCCGCTATCGACGATCACACCGTCATCGACGCGTAGCCATGCGGGATCGGGAGCGTCTCCATCGCCGAGCGACGCCACGGGCGGCAGCCACAGAACCAGCGTGCGGCTCATATCAGTCGCTCTCACCCCAATCGCGGCGGACGATCACTGGCGCTGCCAGCCCCGCGGACGGCGCGCCGCCATTGGCATCGATGAGCGAAACTGCCGTCAAAAACCCGTCCCCCATCGTCACATCCGTCGTCAGCGTCAGCCAGCGGCTGGTCACCCCCGCCTGCTCGGCCACGTCGGTTGGCGGGTCGAACCGCTCAAGCGCCGCTGCCTCCCAGAATCGCACGCTGCTGCCATAGCCGCCCGCAGGCCGCGCGGCCAGCGCCGCCCGCGCATCGGCGAGTGTCATTTCACCGGGCAGCAGCATCCCGACCAGCGGCGCCTGCTCGGGCGCGAGCGTGTTGACATTGAGCCGTACCGGATCGGTCACCGGCAGCACGCAGACCCAGGGCTTCAGCCGCGCATAGATTTTCGGCGTAACCCCGCGCACCGCGCGCAGTTCGCTGACGTCGGCCATCTTGCGGTTGGCGGCGAGATAAGCGCCCGGCAGCGAGCGATAGACATTGTCCTCGGCACCCAGCGGCCCGTCGTTGCCGTCACTGTCGATCCAGTCGGCGGTGGCGCCTGCAATCGCCTGTGCCTCGCCGGCGTCGATCCCGAGCAGCACCATCAGCTCGCCGAACTGGCGCATCGATCCCGATCGCTGGCTGAACTTGCCCGGCACCGTTTCGGCGACCAGACTGTTGAGATTGAAGCAATTGTTCGCGTCGACCAGCTTGGCGCGCCCCTCGCCGCCCGGCAGCGGCAACGTAAAATCGCGCCCCAGCCAGCCGCCCGCGAGCGTCAGCTTCGCGGGATCGCGCCCGACCAGATCGGCGACGCGGCGCAGCGCGATCTGCTCGGCGGCAAAGCTGTAGGCACGCCCCTGATCGACCGTCGCCGCGCTGCCTGCGATTCGGGTCGCGAGCGTCAACCGGTCGAGTGCGGTGGCTGCAATTACCGCCATTACTGCGACGAGCAGCAATACGGTGAGGAGCGCAGCGCCGCGCTCATTGGGCGGACGGCGGATCATGGCGCCGGGTTCTCGGCCACCGGGGGCGGGGGCGGCAGCGTCGGCGCGGTCAGAAACAGCATCGTCAGCGCCTCACGCCCGCTGCGCGATACGCGCACCTCGACCGCGCGCGGCAGGCGGTCGCCGGGTTCGGAACGCCAGCTTTCGCCCCAATTGCCCGTCTCGTCGCGATAGCGCACCGCGACCGTGGCCACCTCGCCCAACAGCCGGTCGCCTTCGCTTAACGCGGCGCCGTCGAGCATCGGTTGGGTCGCGCGCCGCCATTCGCGGCCGACGAGCGCATAAGCGACCCGTTCGACTGCGGGACGCGGCGACCCGTCGAGCGCCGCTGCGCCGCCATGGACGAAAGCAAAGCCGGTCGATGACCCGACGAAGGCAGGCACCGCCTCACCCGCCGGGCCGCGCGTCGATCGCTGGACCGCCTGCGCCAGATCATTCGCCATCACCGCGCGCAGCCGGTTGACGCCGCCCATCGCCTGCAAGCGCGTCTGTACGGCATCCTGCGTATCGACGCTGCTGCGCAGCAACCCGACTCCGATCGAAGCGATTGCCGCGAACAGCGACAGCGCAACGAGCATTTCGATGAGGGTAAAGCCGCGCTCGTCTTTCATCGCAACGGCCGAATGATCGTCAGCGCCGCCTGCCCGCGCCCGCTTTCGGGGCGAACGATCAGGTCGATGCGCAGCAGGCTATCGTCGGCGGTCCGCGCCACCCGCTGCTCGATGCGCCAGTTGCGTCCTGCGTTGCTGACGCCAATCGCACTATTGCCGATCGTCGGCGGCGCCGGATCGGTCCACAGTTCGACGGCGCGATTCTGCGCAACAATCCCGGCGACGGTGCTTTCGTCGAGATCGCCCGCGGTGCGTACCGCAAAGGCATCGAGGCGGACGAGGGTCAGCGCGGCGATGCTGATCACGCTCAATGCGACGAGCATTTCGAGCAGGGTGAAGCCGCGTTCGCAGCGATTGGCACGCTCATTCGCCACGGCTGACCTCCCCCGTCGCCGACACGCGCACGATCTCGCGCGCGTCGCCGCCGCTCAGCACCACCGTTTGCGGGGTCGGGCTGGTCCCGACGCGGTCGAACAGGATGCGCGCGACGCCCTGCCCGTTGCCGACGGCAAAACGCACGTCGCCGGGCCAGTTGCGCTGTGCGAACGCGCGACCGGGCAGCGGTTGCCATTCGCCCGCGATTCGCCGCTCGAAGCCATAGCCCGAGGGCGCAAAATTCACCGCGACGCTGCGCCCCTCAATCACCGCAATGTCGCGCGCACCGGCGAGCCGCGCCGCGAGCCGGTCGGCTTCGCTGCGCGCGCTGCGTTCGTCGCCGGGGATGGTCAGCACGACGGCAGTCGCGGCCAGCGCCATGATGGCCAGCACGACCATCAGCTCGACCAGCGTGAAGCCGCGATCATCGGCACATGATCGCGTCCGCGCGAAAGCGGGGATCCAGACCCGACGCGCGCGCGGCTTAGCCTTCGCTGCGAATATCCGCATTGTCGTCGGTCCCGCCGGGGGCACCGTCGGCGCCGAGCGACCAGACGTCGAACGCCTTCCCGTTCGGCCCGGGCGCCTGATAATTATACGGACGGCCCCACGGATCGGCGGGCAGTTTCTTGATATAGCCGCCGCGGCGATAGCGTTCGGGCTGCGCGAGTGCGGGCGGCGGCGTGCTGAGCGCGTTCAATCCATCGGTCGATGCCGGATAGGTCAGATTGTCGAGGCGATACTGTTCGAGTGCGGTTTCCAGCGTTGCAATATCGGCCTTTGCCTTGGTCACCATGGCGCGGTCCTGGCTGGGCAGGACGTTGATCATCACCACGGTCGCGAGCAGCCCGATGATGAAGATCACGACCATCAATTCGGTCAGCGTAAAACCGCGTTCGTCGCGCTTGCGGCGGCGCTGGACCGGCGGGCGGCCCGCTCCCGAAAACGAGGTGTCGAGCATCAGGCGAATGAAAAGCTGCATCAGCGACATCTATTATATTCCGGCAAGATTCTGCAACTGAAGGATCGGCAGCAGAATGGCGAGGATGATCAGGGCAACGCATGACCCCATAAGGACTATTATGACAGGTTCGAGTAACGCCATCGACGCCGCCGTAAAGCGGTCGAATTCGCGCTCCAGATAATCGGCGGCGCGTTCCAGCATCACCTCCAGCCGCCCGGCGCTCTCGCCGCTGGCGGTCATGTAAACCAGCAACGGCGGGAACACGCCTGCGTCGCGCAGCGCCGCCGACAGGCTGCCCCCGGCGCGGACCTGATCGACGATCGCCGCGGTCGCGCTGGCCAGCGCGGCGTTGCGGATCGTGGGCAAGGTCAGCCGCAACCCGTCGACCAGCGGCAGGCGGCTCGACACCATCGTCGCCAGCGTCCGCGCAAAACGCGCCGCGTAGAGATCGCGCAGCAGGCGGCCAAACAAAGGCAGGCGGAGCAACCGCGCATCGACGCGCGCCTTGAACGCCGGGCGGCGCATCGCCGCCGCCCAGCCGAAGCTGGCGGCAACAATCAGCAGCGCGATCAGCCACCACCAGCTGGCGGCAAAGCCCGAAATTGCGATCACCGCGCGGGTCAGGAACGGCAATTGCTGGCCAACATCGGTGAATTGTTCGACGACGCGCGGGACGACAAAGATCATCAGCGCCGCGACGACGCCGATGGCGACGACCGCCAGCACGATCGGATAAGCGAGCGCCGCGATGAGCTTGCCGCGCACCTCGGCTTGGCGTTCGAGCAGATCGGCGAGGCGGGCGAGGATGGTGGTCAGGCTGCCGGTGGTTTCCCCCGCCGCGACCATCGCGCGGTAGAGCGGCGGGAAGCTGGCGGGCTGACGTGCCATCGCGTCGGCGAGGCGGCGGCCTTCGAGCAGTCCGGCATGGACGTCGCCAATGATCGTGCGGGCGCTTTCCGCCTCGCTCTGCCGGGTCAGCGTGCGCAGCGCCTCTTCGAGCGGCGCGACTTCGGCCAGCGTCGCGAGCTGGCGAGTGAACAGTGCGAGGTCTTTGCTGCTCAGCCGCGCGCGGCGGAAGGCGAGCAGCGACCGGCTCGCGGGCTTGGCCCCCGCCGCCTCGACCGCGACGATATGGAATTTGCGCCGCACCAGATCGGCGCGCGCCGCATCGTCGTTGGCGGCGGTCAGCCGTCCCCTGCGCTCGCGGCCCTGTGGATCGATCGCCACATAGCGATAATCAGGCATCGATTTCCTCGCGCCGCGCGATGCGGATCGCCTCCTCGGCCGTGGTCAGCCCCTTCGCAACCATCGCCCGCGCTGCGGACGCGAGCGTCGGCGATTTCAGAAAGGCATGGCGCGTAATCATCGCCTCGTCGCCGCCATTGTAGATATAGCGGCGCACCGTTTCGTCGACCTTGATCGCCTCGAACACCCCGATCCGGCCCTTGTAGCCGGTGCCGCCGCACTGGTCGCAGCCCCTCGGAAGCCAGATGACGGTGCCGATGTCGAGCCCGAGCATAGCGGCGACGCTGTTGTCGGCCTGCACCGGTTCGCGGCAATGATCGCATAATTTGCGGACCAGCCGCTGCGCAATGACCGCGCGCAACGTCGAGGCGAGCAGGAAGGGCTCGACCTTCAGATCCTTCAGGCGCGTGATCGCTCCCACCGCGTCATTGGTGTGGACGGTCGACAGCACGAGATGCCCGGTCAGCGACGCCTGCACCGCAATATCGGCGGTCTCGCGGTCGCGGATTTCCCCGACCATCACGACGTCGGGGTCCTGGCGCAGAATAGCGCGCAGCCCGGCCGCAAAATCGAGCCCGACCTTGCTGTTGACCTGCGTCTGGCCGACACCGTCGACGGCATATTCGACCGGATCCTCGACGGTCAGGATATTGCGCTGGCCGTCGTTCAATTGCTTGAGCGCGGCGTAAAGCGTCGTCGTCTTGCCCGATCCGGTCGGCCCGGTGACCAGGATGATGCCATTGGGTTCGGCCAGCGCCTCGCGCAGGATCTGGTCGGCGGCGCCCGACAGGCCGAGGACGTCGAAATCGATCCCCGCGGCATCCTTGTCGAGGATACGCATCACCACCCGCTCGCCCGCGCGGCTGGGCAAAGTCGAGACGCGCACGTCGACCGCCTTGCCCGCCAGCGTCAGCCCGATGCGGCCGTCCTGCGGCACGCGGCGTTCGGCGATGTCGAGCCGCGCCATCACCTTGATACGGCTGACGACGACGGGGGCGACGTGCGGCGGCATCCGCAAATGTTCGCGCAGCACCCCGTCGGTCCGCATCCGCACGACAAGGCCGCTTTCATAGGGTTCGATATGGATGTCGCTGACCCCCTGCCGCACCGCTTCGGCGATGATCGCGTTGATCAGGCGGATTGCGGGGGCGTCGTCGGCGCTGTCGAGCAGATCTTCGGCGCTGGGCAGGCTGAAATCGACGTCGTTGCCACCGACCGACCCCGCCATCGCTGCCGCCGAACTATCGACGGCATAATGGTCGGACAGCAACCGGTCGAAATCGGCGACGCTGGCGGTCGCGACGCGCAGCGGCTGGGCAAGGTAGCGTTTGACCTCGATCAGGATCGCGGGGTCGGCATCTTCGCGCAACGTGGCCAGCCACGCACCACCCTCGCCCGGCGCGATCACCACGCCATGCTGACGCGCGAAGCCATAAGGAATGTCGACCGGCGCTGCGGGCGCGACGATCGGTTCGGGGTCGGTCACGGATAGTCTCCGGTCGGCGGCGCGGGTGCGTTCGAGATCGACGGCGGGACATCGGTCGAAATCACCCGGCCATCCGGACCGCGCAGTTCGGGCAGATTGACCGGCCCGACGGTGATGTCGGCGGCGGTTGCCTCGGTCGGCACCGGCGGCACCGCGCCCAGATAATCGCGCACAAGCGTATCGATCGCGGGCTCCTCATCGGGATTACGTTGCAATTGGAAGTCGCGGATATAGCCATAACGCCGCGCGGTCAGCGCCGCATTATCCTCGCGATTGCGCAGTATCGTCGGGCGGATGAACACCATCAGATTGGTTTTCGACCGCGTCCGGCTGCGCGATTTGAACAGTTCGCCGAGCAGCGGAATGTCGCTGAGCAGCGGGATGCGCTCGATCGTCTTGCGCTCGTCATCGTTGAGCAGCCCGCCAATCGCCAGAATCTCGCCGTCGTCGACGGTCAGCACGGTTTCGAAGGCGCGCTTGTTGAGGATCAGGTCGCTGTTGCGAGACGATACCGGCCCGGCGACGCTGGACACTTCCTGGCGCAGGAACATCTTCACTTCGCCCGCGCCATTGACCTGCGGCGTCACTTCCAGCTTGATCCCGACCTCTTCGCGCTGGACGGTGCGGAAGGCGTTTTCGAAATTGTCGCCCAGCTGTTCGCCGGTGGTGATCGGCACGTCCTGGCCGACCAGGAACTTCGCCGCCTGATTGTCGAGGGTGACGATATGCGGGGTCGCCAGCAGGTTCGACGTCGTGTCCGATTTCACCGCGTTGATGATCGCGCCGAAAATCGTGTTCTTGCCGATGTCGCCCGCGAAACCAGCAAAACCCCCGGTCGCGGTGAGCAGCGACGCCGCGGCCGCTTCCTGCAAGCTGTTGCCCAGCGAGCTGTTCGTCTGGGTCACGGTCGTGTTGCCGTTGACGGTCGTCGTTTCCTGCGACAGCCGATTGGCGGCATAGGCGCCACCGAGGGTCAGGATGTTCGGCGACGCATTGCTGTAGCTGGTCGCAACGAACGGGATATTCTTGCCGCCGAGCAGGAACTGGACGCCCAGCCGCTTGGCGGCATCGTCGCCGATCTCGACGACGATCGCCTCGACCAGCACCTGTTGCCGCCGACTGTCGAGCTGACGGATCAACTCGCCCAGCATGCGCTGGACGTCGCTGTTGGCGGCGACGATGATCGCGTTGGCGCCTTCGTAGCGGGTGACGATCGCGGGGCCGCGGGTGGCGATGCTGCCGCCCGAACCACCCGTGGAGACATTGGCGGGTGCCGCCGGGGCAGGCGTCGGGGTGCTCGTCCCGCCGCCCGATGACGAAGAGGTGGTCGCGGGCGGCAGGCCCGCCTTTTGCGCCGGATCGCTGCCGCCGCCGACCAGTTGCTGGATCGTCGGTAGCAGCGTTTCGGCATTGGCATGTTCCAGCCAATAGACGCGCAGCTCGGTGCCGCCCGCCGCCTTTTGATCGAGGTCGGTCGCCATCGCGACAAAGCGCGCGACCATCGCCTGATCGCCGCGCAGCGCGATCGCGTTGCTGCTGTCGATCGGTACGATCGCAACCGGCGCCCGTGCGCCCTCGCCCGCCGCCGGGACCAAAGCGGTCAGCGCGGCCGCAATTTCGCGCGCGCCGGCATTTTTCAGCGTGACGATCTGGCTGGTCGAACTGTCGCGGTCGATGCTCGACGCCAGCGCGCGGATGCGGCGGATATTGTCGGCGAAATCGGCGACAACCAGGCTGTTGGCGTTGCGGTTCGCGGTCAGCGATCCCTGCGCGCTGACCAACGGGCGTAGCGTTTCGACCGCGGCCACGGCATCGATGTGGCGCAGGCGGATGATTTCGGTGACGAACTGGTTCTGCGCCGCGCCGCCGCTGCCGATGCGGCCCGGCTGCGCCGCGGCGCCGTCGATCGGCTGCACGCGGTAGCTGCCGTTCGGGCCCGGCACCGCGACCAGACCGTTCGAGCGCAGGGTCGAGAGGAAAATCTCGAAATATTCGCTGCGCGACAGCGGCCGGTCGGTCACCACCGACACCTTGCCGTTGACGCGGCCGTCGATGACGAAGGTCCGCCCGGTGATCCGCGCCGCATCTTGAATGAAGGCGCGGATGTCGGCGTCGCGGACGTTGAGGGTGTATTGGGCGACCGCGGGGACCGGCGCAGCGGAAACCAGCGCGGCAGCAAGCATCAGGGACAATTTGAGACGCATAAAACCTATTGCTTCGAGAGGAAGATGGCGACGGGAACGACGCTGGCGCCGCGTTCGACTTCGAGCGAAATGCGGGCGCCCGGCCCAATCTGATTGGCGAGCGCGGCGGCATCGCCCGCCGACCCGATCGGGCGCCCATTAACCGAGCGGATAACATCGCCCGGACGCAGCCCGGCGGCGCGGAACACCGCGCCGTCACCCTGTGGCTGGACGACCAGCCCCGTGACGCGGCCATTTTCGGCGCGCGGCGCAAAGCCGACCCCGGCCTTGAGCGTCGCGGGCGACATTTCGCCGCTGGCGCTAACGCCGGTCGCGGCCGTCGATCCGACTTCGGGGGTCGGCGCGGGCAGCGGCGTTGCCGGCGCGGCGACCGCGGCGTCGCCGCTCTGATCGAGGAACAGGCTTTCGCGCGCACCGCCGCGGTCGAGCAGCACATGATCGAAGGCGACGCCGACGAGCTTGACGCCCGGCGCGATCTCGTCGCCGACGGCATAGCTGGTCTGCACCCCGTCCTCGCCCGCGATGATCGCTGACCCGCCGCCGGTCGCTTCGTTGATGTTGATCCCGAACAGCGTCAGTCCGAGCGCGGTCACCGTCGCCGAAGCCGGACCCTGCGGGGCGCTGCGAAAGAAGGGATCGAAACTGGCGAACAGCGCGCGGCGTTCGGCGGGCGAGGCGATGACCGCGGCCTGCGGTTGCCACGCGCCCAGCGGCGACAGCGGCGTCATGACCGTCCACAGCAGACGGACGAGTTGCCAGACCAGCAACGCGCCGAGCAGCGCGGCAAGCAGCACCGGCCCGATCTCGCGCGGCGAGCGCCGACCCGCGCGCAGCCACACGGGCAAGCCGCGCGGCAGCCTGAAGGCCGATCCGGACATCAGCGTCGCCATGAAATCGTCCTGTCCCCCTGAGGCTGAAATTGCCGTCGCGAATCGCCTAGGGGCGATTGGTGACAATCAGTTGACCGAAAGATTACAGTTTTTTGACGGGTGGGCGAGTCTGGTGCGGAAGTTGGCCGTCGGAAAGCCCCTTTCCTTCAGGGGAGGGGTTGGGGCGAGGTCCATCGGCCTTGCGCAAGGCCGATGGACTCCACCCGCTGCGACTAGGCAGCAAGCTGCCAAGTCTCGCCGCCCTTCCTGACGAGGAGGGCGAATGAGCTCAGAACTTCAGCGACGCGCTCAGCGAGAAGGTCCGGCCGAGCTTGTAGCGGTTGAGGAAGAGACGGTTGTCGCCGTTTTCCTGAACTTCCTGATAATTACGGCCCGTCAGGTTGCGCGCCTCGAACTTCAGCTCGATTTCCTTGTTCAGCAGGTTGATCCCCTGCCGCGCCACGAAATCGAGCGAGATGCCAGGCTTTTCGCGAATATCGGGCTGGCCCGACGGACCGCGGCTGGTGACGCGCGGGCTGGCATAGGTCAGGAGCAAGGTCTGTTGCGACAGATTGTCCTGATCCTCCAGCCCGATCTGGACGTTCACCAGATGGTCCGACTGACCCGTCATCGGGGAGCCATCGAAGAAGAAGTCTGACGCGTTCAACGTCACGCCGTTGATGATCGTCGTGTCATCGGCGCCGACTTTGATTTTCGACTTGGTGAATGTGTAGTTGCCGATCAAGACCAAGCGGCGGCTCGCCCAAAAGGGAGAATCCGACAAGGTGTCGAGCGGGAAGTATTTCTGCGCTTCCAGCTCGGCGCCGTAAAGCGTGGCCTTGGGCGCATTGGCAAAGCTGGAGTTGGCCACCGAGTCGGTGCTGATCGACGTGTAGGTTTCGATCGGATTGTCGATCGATTTATAGAAACCCGCCACCGTCAGACGCTGATCCTTGGCGAAGTACCATTCGTACCGCACTTCGGCGTTGAGCAGCTCGCTGTCGACCAGCGACGGGTTGCCGCGGAACTGGCGATTCGATTCGGGATCCTGATAGATTTGCGCGATCAGCTCGCGAAACTGCGGACGCGCGATCGTCTTAGATCCGTTGACGCGCAGCTGCATGTCGGGCGCCACTTCCCAGGTCAGCGTCACCGCGGGCAGCCAATAATCATTGTTGAGGCTGGTCTCGACGATGGCGCTGCCGCCCGTGCCGAAGATGTCGATCGGCGTGACGCTCTGCTTGGCGTCTTCGTAACGGACCCCCGCATTGATATTGACGCCCGACAGGATCTCGGCCTGGACTTGTGCATAGCCGGCGTGGGTCGTCAGATCGGCTGCGAACGCCGCCGTGCCATCCTGTGCCGATGCTTCGACCAGCGTGATGTCGTACAGCTGGATCGTCGCGTCGGAGAGCAGATAGTCGGGGCGCAGCTGCTGCACTGCGATCGGCAGGTTCGAGCCGCGGATCTGGAATGCCCGGCGGACTGCGGTGCGGTGTGTGTCGCTATACGCATAGCCAACGGTCGCGGTGATGCGCGGCGCCAGCTCATAAGACACATCGACGCCGCCCGACCACAGATCCTCGTTCAGATCCGAAAAGGCGACCGTCGCGCTGCCGCGGTTGCCGCCAAGGTCGTTGACGAACTTGTCGCCAACCGGATCCTGATCGAGCGGCAGGTTCGAACGGATGTAGGTGAAGCTGCGCTCATAAGGCGCCTCGCGCTGCGAATTGGCGTAACCGCCGCGCAAATCGAGCTTCAGCCGGTCGAAATGCATTTCGCCGACGAGTTGGGTGTTGATTAGCTGACGCTCGTACCACGCGGTGTCCTGCACCAGCGTGTCACGAAGCTGGACGTTCTGATCGACGCCAAGCCCCAGTCGCGATTGTTTCAGCGTGTCGCGGATATAGAGGTTGGTCCAGCGAAACTTGTGCTCGCCCAGCTCGAGACCAAAGCCGAGCAGCCCGTTCACGACGACGCGATTGTCGGTGATGACGCGCCGGAAATCGGTCTGCGGCGGTCCTGCCAGTTCGGGATCGACCGACGTCTGCTGGATCGCATCGCGGGTGCGCCATTTGTTGCTGATACCCGCCGTAGCGATGATGCCCAGCTCGCCATCGGGCAACGCGATCGACGTGCCGCCGGTGACGCCTGCCGACCAGTTGACCGGAATATGATTATTCTGCTGAAGCAAAGTGGTCGGCGCATTGACCAGTTCGACCATGATCGCTTTCAGATCGGTCTGGGTGAAATCGGCGCCGTTGAGGATTGGCTTGCCGCTCGCCAGCGCGGCCTTGAGCAGCGGCGGGACGTCGCGGGTACCGTCGTCGAAGCCCGTCCAGTCGGTGTCGCCGCCATAATAAGTATAGCCAAGCTGGTTCGTCGTCTCGCTGTCCCAGCCGATCCCGCCGCTGAGGGTCAGGAAGGATTCGCGCGGGATGGACTTGGTGGTCAGGTTGATCACGCCGCCGCCGAATTCGCCGGGGAAGTTCACCGAATAGCTTTTCTGGACCAGCGTCGAATCGATGACATTCGACGGGAAGATGTCGAGCGGCACGACGCGCTTCAGCGGCTCGGGGCTGGGCAGCGGCGAACCATTGAGCAGCGCGAGCGAATAGCGGTCGCCAAGCCCGCGGACATAGACGAAACCGCCGCCGACGACCGACAGGCCGGTGACGCGCTGCAGCGAGCCTGAAATATCGCCTTCGCCGGTCCGCGCGATGTCGGCGGAGGAGAGGACCGACACAACTTCGGGGGTCGCGCGGACCACGTTGGGCGTGAAGCGGCCGGTGACGACGATTTCCTGATCGGCGCCGCCGGGGATCGAAATGTCGCCGTCCTCATCCGGTGCCGTCGCATCATCGGCGACCGGTTCTTCGCCGGTGGGTGCTTCGGTGGTCACTGGCGGGGTGTCGGATGCGGGCGCGCCGCCGCTGACATCCTGGGCGAGCGCCGCGGGCGCTACCAGCGCCGAGCTGAGGAGGAGCAGGCTGGCAAAGATCGGCCGCTTGGTCATGTGGAAAGTCCCCAAATCATGCAGGAAGGGAGCGGGCCAGCCCGTCAGGCGTGCCCGCTCCCCAATTGGATCGCGAGCGATCAGGTCGTCGGAATGGCGCTGCAGCTGCGGCTGGCGGTCCCGAAGTTTGCCGTCGACGAGTTGCACGTCCAACCTTGATACCAGGTGTCATTGGCGTCGCGGACGGCGCCGACATAGGCGGTGGTGTCGAAGAAGGCGTTCAGCGTCTTGGCGTCGAAGGCCGGACGTGCGGTCTCCGTCGCGCCGTTGATGAACAGGTTGGTCAGCGTCGGCGTGTAGGCGACGGTGTTGTTCGTGCCGCCTTCGAAGATTGCCTGAACCTGTGCATCGGTGACGCCGCTGGTGCCGCGGAACGGCGAAGCGTTGCACTGCATCGACACCGAGAAGAAGCGCGGCGGACCGGCTTCGTCGGGACCAGTCGTCTGGATCGTCGTCGCGCTGTTGAGGCCGAGGCAGCGGAAGCCGGGCGCCACAATCAGGCCGTTCGCGAAGGTGTAGTCAGCGCCGCCGCGGACCAGGATCGACACGCCGTTGCCCGCCGCGGTGTTGCGGTGGATATAGGTGAAGTTCGACAGGTTCACATTCTGGCGCGGCGTCGTGTCTTCGTTGCCGTTCGAGTCGATTTCCATCATCGAATCGCCAACCGCACCGCCTTCGCGCTGCACACCGATGACATACTGGATATTGCCCTTGTACCCGACGTCGGTGTCGAGGCCGTCGTCCTCGGCGCCGGTGACGACCAGATGCTTCATGTTCACGCGACCGCCAAACACTTCGATGCCGTCGTCCGAGCTGTTGTGAATCTGGATATGGTCGAGCTGGGTGCCGTTGCCGACGCCCGAGGGGGTCAGACCCTGCAATTCGCTGTTGCCCGACAGGACGAAGCCCGAATAGCGGATCTGGACATAGGACATGCGGCCCGAATTGTCGGCAACCTGCGTGCCGCCGTACAGCGCGTTCGAGGTGCCTTCGGTGTCGCGTTCGCACGCCGCGGTGCCGGGGGTCGCACCAGGGGCGAGGCAGTCGGTGATCGGCGCACGGCCGAGCAGGACGATGCCGCCCCACAACTGCGACGTCTGGTCGTTCGCCGAGCCGACCACGTTGCCACGACCGGTGAAGATGATCGGCTGGGTCGGGGTACCTACGGCGTCGATGCGGTTACCGCGGTTGACCGCCAGAAACGACACGCCGGTCGCGCCGAACACGGTCACGCCCGGATCGATCGTCAGCGTGACGACATTGTTGGTGCTGGTTGCGCCCTGATCCGTGCCGACATCGACGCGGCCGGGGAGTGAGTAAATGACGCCCGCCACCTTCGGGATCGCGGTCGTCGCGGTGAAGCGGGTCGGGAAACCACAGTTGCGCCATTCGCCGCCGGGGCCGCTGATCGTGCCGAGGTTCGCCAGCTGGTCGGGACCGGCAATGGTCGGGCAATTCGCGGCGGGGGTCACGCCGGTCGGCGTGGGGGTCGGGGTTGGGGTCGGGGTTGGGGCCGGAGTCGGCGCGGGAATGACAATCACGCCTTCACCGGGCGAGGCAACCCCGTCGGCACCGCAGGCAGCCAGGATAGAACAGGCCACGCCGCTGAGCATGACCAAACGAACGCGTGCGAAAGCCGCCATGAAAATCTCCGTTCCCGGTATGCGCCCCCAGATCGGTCGAGCGGCGCCCCTGATGAAAAATCACCGGCAAACGATGTTTCGCCCCCGGTGAAGCCGCCACTAGGGTGATTCGATGACGGTCTGACGCCAGAGCCGTGACATTCGGGTGACTCTTTTGAGTCCGATCGATGACAACCGCCCGGACCGCGAGCACGGGCGCGGCAACCGCCCTTCGCACCGGCAAGAATAAATGCGACGAAGCTCGCTTGCATCGCTGGGGAACCTTTGCTAGGCGCCCGCTCCTACCCGGAGCCGGACCCGTTCGGCCCCATCATGATGTGCGGTCGTGGCGGAACTGGTAGACGCGCAACGTTGAGGTCGTTGTGGCCGAAAGGCCGTGGAAGTTCGAGTCTTCTCGACCGCACCATAATATACAGTCGCAGGGAATTGGTTTACGAGCCGCAGCACTCCCCGCGCAGCTCAATTGCTCCAATAGATATAGTCCTGGCCGTCCTGCCACGGCGCGTTCAGCGGGACGTCGATGCGGACCGGACCTTCGACCAGCCCCGGCCAGATCGGTTTGGCCATGCCCTTGTTCTGCGCGTCGATCATCGCGCCCAGCGCCGCGACGCGCTCCGGATCGGCGGCGGCGAGGTTGTTTTTTTCCGTGGGGTCGCTGGCGAGATTATACAGCCGCGCCTGTTCGGGCCGCTTGGTCACTTGCAATTTCCAGTCGCCCGCGCGGACGGCGCGATAGTCGCCCGACCGCCAAAACATCGCCGCGCGCTGTGCCGGGCCGACGAGGATATTCTCGCTATCAATGACGCGATCGCTTGGCACCGCCGCGCCCGCCGCCGCCGCGATGGTCGAAAAAATGTCGAGGTGGCCAGTGACGTCGGCGCGCTGCGTCCCCGGTGCGATCGCCCCCGGCCAGCGCATGAACAGCGGGGTCCGAATACCGCCCTCGAAAAAAGTCGCTTTCCAGCCGCGGAACGGCGCGTTCAACCGCTCGATCCCGTTATACCACGCGCCGCCATTGTCGCTGGTGAAGATGACGAGGGTATTGTCATCGATCCCCTGTTCCTTCAGTTTCGCCATGACGTCGCCGATGCGCCGGTCCATCTGCGCGATCATCGCGCCATAAACCCGCGTCTTGTGATCCTTGATCTGCGGCAGCTTGTCATAGTCCGCTTTCGTCGCCTGCAGCGGAGTATGCGGCGCGTTGAACGCGAGATACAGGAAGAATGGCCGGTTTCGGTTCGCGTCGATCGCCTTGATCGCCTCATCGGCGAAATAGTCGGTCATATGCCCCTCGGGGTGAAAACGCGGGCCGCCGTTGAAGGTCACCGCGTGACGCAGATTTGCCCACAGAAAGCGATCAATCGGATCCCAGGGCAGCTTGGCGTTGACGACCCCGACATCGTCCTCGGCCATGAACATTGCGCCCCCCGCCAGGATCGCAAGGCTTTCGTCGAAACCCTGCGCCTGCGGTTGCAGCGCAGCGGCCTCGCCCAGATGCCATTTGCCGATATGCAGCGTGTGATACCCCGCCGCCTTCACCGCTTCGGCAATCGTCACCTCGCTCGCCGGGACGCCCATCGCGGGATAGTCGGGGATGTCGGGCGTGATCCGCTCCTTGTGGAAGATCGCCCGATGCGGCCCAACGCCCTCACCATGCGCCAGATTTTCGGCAAATTGGACCGGCACCGCGGTAAATTCAAAGCCGAAGCGCGTCGGGTAGCGGCCCGTCATCATCGCCGCGCGCGACGGTGAGCAGGTGGCGTTGGCGGCGTAAGCGGTGGTAAAATTCGCCCCCTCGCGCGCCAGCGCATCGATATGGGGGGTCTTGACGATGCCGCCTGCGACGCCGCCGCCATTCAGGCTGATGTCGTTAAATCCGAGGTCGTCGGCGACGATCAGGATGATGTTGGGCGGGCGTTTGCCGCCAAGCGGTTCGGCGGGGGCGGTCGTCGGTCCTTGCTGCCACAGCACCGCGCGGTTAGGCGCCACGGGATCGCGCCAGTCCTGAATCAGGCCGGGCAGGCGATATTTGTTCGCCTGATACCCCCAATATCCACCCGCGGCCAACGCCGCGACCACCCCCGCGGCTATCCATCGCTTTGTCATGGCATCCCCACCCTTGCCCGATATATTATGGCACTATATGTGTCATTATATCAAGCGCAGCGCAAGTTCGCGAACCACGAGCCCATTGACCCCGGCGCCAAGCTGGGCCAGCGGAGGAATGATGACCAAAGCGGCAAGCAGATCGATTGCGAGCAGGGCCGAACCGACGCGGATCGACGGCCGCCGCGAGCGCGGCAGGTCGAGCCGCAAACGCATCGTCGAGGCGATGATGGAGTTGATTGTCGGCGGCGACCTGGCGCCCAGCGCGGCGCGCGTCGCCGAAGAAGCCGGCATCGGGCTGCGCTCGGTCTTTCGTCATTTCGACGACATGGATGCACTCTACGCCGAGATTACCGCAACGATCACCGAACAGGTCATGCCGATCGTCAGCGCGCCCTATCCCGACCAGGACTGGCGCGCCAATGTCCGCGATCTGGTCCGCCGCCGCGTGCGGGTGTTCGAAACGACGCTGCCCTTTCGCCTCGCGGCCAACATCAAGCGATACCAATCCCCGTTTCTGATGGGACAATATGGCCGCACAGTGATGCTGGAACGCGACCTGCTGCTCCGGCTGCTGCCCGGCGCGGTGCTGATCGACCGGATCAACGTCGAGGCGCTGTGCGCGGCGCTGTCGTTCCAGAATTGGCGCGCGCTGCGCCACGATCAGGGCTTGTCGGCCGAGGAAGCCGGGACCGTGACGATGCATATGGCCGAAACATTGATGGCGACGATCGTCGAGTCCCACTGAAGCGGGCTCGGCGCGATCCGCTAGCCGCCAGCGATTTCGCGCTTCGCCGGGTCTCCGCGGCGCACGCGGCGCCGACGGCGCCAGCGCCAGACCAGAGCTGACAACAGCAGCCCGATCCCGCCGACCCACAGGCCGAGCTGGATCAGCCGCTTGCGCCCCTGCTGTTCGAACGCATAGCGATTGATCTGTTCGTCGGCGGTGTAGCCCGCGGGCATGTCGAGCACGCCGTTCGCCTTGGCATAAGCGCGGTAGTCGGCCAGCATCGCCGCGTACCGCGCGGGCTGGACCGCCGCCAGGTCGCGCGTCTCGCCGGGGTCGGTCTTGAGGTCGAACAGCCGCCATTGGCCATCGCCGGTCGGCGCAAGGTTGCGGACGAGTTTGTAATCGCCGCGGAACAGCGCCGCATTGCCCGACAGTTCGTAACCGAGCGGGGTATCGCCATGAACACTGTCGGTTTTGCCGGCCAGCATCGGAACGAGGCTGCGGCCCGTGACCGGTTCGACCGCCTTGCCCTGCCACTGGCCGCCATGATCCGCGACCCCGGCAAGGTCGGTCAGCGTCGGCAGGATGTCGGTGACATGCGCCAGCCCATGCCGGATCGCCCCCGCCTGCACCTGGTCATTGCCCGGCCAGGCGATGATCAGCGGGACTCGCAGCCCACCCTCGGTCGCGCTGAACTTATACCCCGACAGCGGCGAAGCGCCAGCGCTGGCCCAGCCGGGTCCGATCGCGCTGAAACTGCCGCGGCGGCCGATGTTGGCGGTCGACAGGTCATATTGCATGTCGAGGAACAGCCGGTTGCGCAGGCTGCCGAACGGATTGGTCGGCTCGGCGCCATTGTCCGACAGGAACACGAAGATCGTGTTGTCATAGTCGCCGGTCGCTTTCAGATGCGCGACCAACCGGCCGACTTCGCGGTCCATCGCGGTTGCCATCCCGGCATAGGCCTGCATCACCCGCACCGCGGCGGCGCGTTCGTCGGCATCGAGTTTGCGCCAGTCGCGGGTCGTCGGCATCGTCACGATTGGCACGCCCGCGGGCACGATGCCCAGTGCCGCGGCGCGCTTGGCCCGCGCGGCGCGCAACGCGGTCCAGCCATCCTTGTATAGCGCCGCGTAGCGCGCGATGTCGCTGTCGGGCGCCTGCACCGGGATATGGTTGGCGAGGAAGTTGATCGAAGCGAGGAAGGGCTTGCCGCTCGTCCGGTCGGCCTCGACATAATCGATCATCTTCTGGACGACGAAGCGCGACGAATAATAATCCTTGGGTAGCGTCGCGGGCTTGCCGTTTTCGGTCCATGCGGCGCTGTCATACATGCCCTCGATCGGGCGCTGTTCGAAATTGTCGGCGCCGGCATCGGCCAGACTATAGGCCCGGTCATAGCCGCGCGCGTGCGGCAGCCGTGTCGCGTCGCTCCCCAGATGCCATTTACCCGTAAAATACGTGCGATAGCCCGCGGCCTTCAGTAGCTGCGCGATCGTCACAACGCGGTGGTTCATCACCGTGTCGTAGCCGGGCTTGCCGCGATGCTGGTCGGGGATCGTCTCGGGCATGTTGCCGAGGCCGTTACGATGGTTCATCACCCCGGTCTGGAGCATCGCCCGCGTCGGCGAGCAGGATCCCGCGACATGGAAGTTGGCAAAGCGCGTTCCGGCATAGGCCAGCGCGTCAATATTGGGCGTCGCGAACTCGGCGCCGAACGCCCCGACGTCGCTGAAGCCCCAGTCGTCGGCGAGCAGGATGACGATGTTGGGCTGGCGCGGTGCAGCCGATTTCGGCTGGCCTTGCGCGGGCGTCGCGGCCAACATTGCGGCGCAGGTGATGATGGCAGTACGCCGGAACCGGCCCTTGCGACCCGGCACGTTGGTGGTCCTCACGCGCACTGCCATCGCCCCCTCCCCCTGGGATACTGGCACTTACTATGCCAATATATCGGTGAGTCAAGTTGGCGCGCGCGGCCTATCGTTCGCGATAGTCGGGGGCGCGCTTTTCCAGAAACGCCGCCAGTGCTTCACGATGATCCTCGGTCGCCGACAGGATCACCTGCTGGCGATCCTCGATCGCCATCGCGGCATCGAGGCTTTGCGCGTCAATGTTGAGATTGAGCGCCTGTTTCGAAAGGCGTAGCCCGTGCGGGCTGGTCGCCAGCATCTCGTCGGCAAGCGCAAGGCCACGTTCGAGCAATGCATCCTCATCGACGATCTCGCTGACCAGCCCGGCGCGCAGCGCGCGGTCGGCGTCGACGAACCGCCCGGTCAGGATCATCTCGGCCGCCAGGCTGGCGCCGACCAGCCGCGGCAGGAAATAGCTCGACGCCATGTCGCAACCGCCCAGCCCGATACGGATATAGGCGGCGTTCGCCTTGAACGACGGCGCCGCATAGCGCACGTCGGACGCCAGCAGCAGCGACAGCCCGCCGCCGCACGCCGCGCCGTGGCCCAGCGCGATGATCGGCTGCGGACAGGCGCGCATCTTGCGATAGATGTTACCGATGCGCGTCTGGGTCCGCAGCGTGCGCAGCACCGGCGTTTCGTCGCTCGACCGGTCCTCCTGAATATCAAGTCCTGCACAGAAGCCGCGCCCCGCGCCGCGGAGGATAACGACGCGAACTTCGGGTCGCTCGGCGAGCCCGCCGAAATAGGCGTTGAGCGCATCGACCAGCCCCTCGTTCAGCGCGTTGAGCCGGTCGGGGCGGTTCAGCGTCGCGATCTCAACCTGCCCGCGCGCCTCAATCAGCAGCGCGTCAGTCACAACGTCTGCCCGTCGTCGATGGTGAACACGCTGCCCGTGATGCCCCGCGCCGCGTCGGAGCAGAGCATCAGCAACGGCGCGTGCAGGTCGCTCGCCGGGCGCATCCGCTGACGCGGGAAGCTGTTGACCATCGCCGCACCGACATCGCTGTCGAACAGCTCGGCGGTCATTTCGGATGCGAAATAGCCGGGCTGGATCACATTGACGCTGATCCCGCGCCGCGCCCATTCGCGCGCCAGCGCCTTGCCCAGATGGCGCACCGCCGCCTTGCTTGCGCCATAGACCGAGGTGGCGGGAAAGATTTTCTCGGCGGTGATCGACCCGATCAGGACGATGCGGCCATGCTCTTTCTCGCGGCTGCCCGCCTTGTCGAGGCGCCGCGCGCCTTCGGTCGCGGTCAGAAAGACACCGCGGACATTGGCGGCGAGCAGGAAATCGACGTCGCCCGCCGACAGGCCCATCGCCATTTTTTCGGTCGCCACCCCGGCGTTCGCGACGATGGTGTCGACGGTGCCGAACGCGGCTTCGGCGGCGTCATAGGCGGCGATGGTCGATGCGTCGTCAGTGACGTCCATGCTGACTGCAATCGCCTGCCCGCCTGCGGCTTCGATCGCCGCCACCTGTTCGGCGAGCTTGTCGGCGCGGCGGGCGGCGAGCACGACCCTGGCACCTGCGGCGGCGAGCGCCTTGGCAAAGCCCGCGCCCAACCCCGACGACGCGCCGGTTACGAGCGCCACGCGCCCCGTCAGATCGAATTTCGGCTGGTCGGCCATGGCTCTCCCTCTCGCTTATCCCCCAACTCTTGCCGTTGATTGACGTTTACGTCAATCGACCGGCGCTGCTCTAAAAAGTGAGGGATTAGGGTTGACGAACGTCATTTGTTCACTTAATGTTCTTTTTGTGCACATCCAACCTCATCCCCCGTCGCGGCTGCCGAGCGCGGCGGACGGGGGATAAAGGTTCGCCCCACGCGCCTGTCACCGAAAGCATTGATCGCCGCCGCAAAGGGCGCCAATATCAGACGCAGTTGGGGCGGCTTTGGGGGGCTCAGCATGACATCGGTAATTGACACCCCGCGACATCGGACCTGAGCCGATGCACGCGGTCGAAATCTTCGAGCTGGTCCTTGGCCTGCTGGCGCTGGTCATCGCGCTGCACTGGCTGGCGCTGAAGCTCAATTGGCCGCCCGCGACCGCCTTGCTCGTCGGCGGCGGCGCGCTGGCGTTCATTCCCGGTCTGCCCGCGATTTCGCTCGACCCCGAACTGGCACTTGTCCTGTTCCTGCCGCCCTTGCTGATGGACGGCGCTTATTACACCGCGCTGGGCCGCTTTCGTCGCCATCTGCCCGGCATCCTGTCGCTCGCGGTGGGCGCGGTCATATTCACCACCTTGATTGTCGGGGTCGTGGTGCACTGGATCGTGCCGGAATTGCCCTGGGCCGCCTGCTTCGCGCTCGGCGCGATCGTGTCGCCGCCTGATGCGGTATCGGCGCGCGCGGTGCTGAAGGGCGTCCATCTGCCGCGGCGGCTCGAAGCCCTGCTGGAGGGCGAAAGCCTGCTCAATGATGCGACCGGGCTGATCCTGTTCCGCTTTGCCGTCGCTGCGACGCTCAGCGGGGTATTCCATACGGGCGAGGCGGTGCAGAGCTTTGCCTTCGTCGCGGTCGGCGGGGTCGTCGTTGGCGCGGTGGTTGCCAAAGGGTGGATTTTCCTCGCCAAGCGTTTCGATGACCCGATGCTGATCATGCTCATCACGATCCTGCTATGCTGGGCCGCCTATCTCGCTGGCGAAGCCATCCATGTTTCGGGTGTGATCGCAACGGTCACTGCGGGTCTGGCGCTGGGGTGGTACCAGCATGAAATCCTGCCCGGCGCCGTCCGCCTGCGCGCCAATTCAGGGTGGCAGATCCTGGTCTTCGTCCTCGAAGCGCTGGTGTTCATTCTGATCGGCTTTTCGCTGCGCGGCGCGATCGAGCGTGTCGGCGGGATCGGGGCGATGCCGATGTCGTGGATCGTCCTGATCGTCGCGGTCGTGCTGACCGTTATCGTCGCGCGCTTCATGTGGGTTTTCGGGTCGGAGGCGGTGCTGAAAATCGTCGGCAAGTCCGGACTGAAGCGCGCCCGTCCGCTTGGCTGGCGTCAGGCGACCGTATTGAGCTGGGCCGGGATGCGCGGCGTCGTGACGCTGGCGGTGCCACTCACCCTGCCCACCGATATGCCGGGGCGCGATCTGATGTTGATCTGCGCCTTTGCCGTGATCTTTGTCACTGTCGTCGCGCAAGGCTCCAGCCTTGGGTTGCTGATCCGCCGGGTCCAGCCGGTCGATACCGATCCGCCCGCCAAAATGGCGATGCCGGCGGCAGAAGCCGCGATGGCCCGCGCGCGCTTCGCAGTGATCGAAAAGCTCGCATATGATGAGAATGGCACGCTCGTCCACCCCATGATGCTCGAAGAACATCGCAAGCGTTTGGGGTTCATGGAGCGTTATGAAGCCGACGCAGGGGCCGCAATGGTCGGGTTGCGATCGCATTTCGACGTACTGCTGGCGGCGATTGCCGCCGGGCGCGCCGAATTGATCCGAATCCACCGCGCGGGGTTGATCGAGGACGAGGTGCTCCACGAGCTGGAACGCGACCTGGATATCGAAGAACTCGCGATGACGCTGCAGCGCGGCGAATAGGGCGGGAAGTCCGCACCGGCTGGCTGGGGCGGCAGGATTCGAACCTGCGAATGGCGGCATCAAAAGCCGCTGCCTTACCACTTGGCGACGCCCCAACGGGCCGGTGCGAGCGCGCTCTATAACGCTTCGGCTTAGGTTGGCAAGGCAGCCCTTAGAGGCGCGTGACCCAGCCATGCGGATCGGCGGCGCGGCCGCGCTGGATGTCGACGAGTTTGTCCTTGAGCATCCCGGTGACCTGTCCGGGGCCGCCTGCGCCGATGGTGAAACTGGTGTCGCCGCGCGTCACCTTGCCGACCGGGGTCACGACTGCGGCGGTGCCGCAGGCAAAGCTCTCGGTCAGCCTACCGCTTTCCGCATCGGCCTGCCACTGATCGATCGCATAGGGTTCTTCGCGCACCGTCAACCCGGCATCGCGTGCCAGCGTGATGATCGCGTCGCGGGTGATGCCCGGCAGGATCGTGCCGGTCAGCGGCGGGGTGACGATGCTGCCATCGCCCATCACGAAAAACATGTTCATGCCGCCCAGTTCCTCGATCCAGCGATGCTCGGCGGCATCGAGGAACACGACCTGGTCGTGCCCCTTGGCGATCGCCTCGCGCTGCGCGATCAGGCTGGAGGCATAGTTGCCGCCGCATTTGGCGGCGCCGGTGCCGCCGGGCGCGGCGCGGGTGTAATCTTCCGACACCCACAGCGATATCGCCGGGGCGCCCGATTTGAAATAATTTCCGACCGGCGAGGTGATGACGAGGAATTGATATTCCGCCGCCGGCTTGACCCCCAGAAACACCTCGCTGGCGAACATGAAGGGACGCAGATAGAGCGCGCCGCCATCGACCGGCGGGAACCAGGCCGCATCGGCGGCGACGGCTGCCTTGACCGCGGCGATGAACAACTCCTCGGGCATTTCGGCCATCGCCATGCGGCGCGCGCTGGCGTTGAAGCGCGCCGCATTGGCCTCGACCCGAAACAGCGCCATCGACCCGTCGTCGAGCCGATAGGCCTTCAGCCCCTCAAAGATTTCCTGTGCATAATGCAGCACCGCAGTCGCGGGATCCAGCGTCAGCGGGCCGCGAGGCATGACCTGTGCGTCGTGCCAACCCTGCCCCTCGGTATAGCGGATCGACACCATATGGTCGGTAAAGACGCGCCCGAACGCCGGATCGGCAATCGCCGCCGCGCGCACATCGTCCGCCACGCGATTGGGGTGCGGCAAATGGGTAAATGCGGGAGCGGACATGCGAAAACACCTATGATCAGCGGGTCTATGGTGCGCGCCTCTTGCCAAAGACCGGCGCGGCGCGCAACGGTAGTGACCATGGCCGAGGAAAATTTTCTTTCACAAGTCCCCGCTGCGTCTGCCCTTTTCTTGCGCGAAGACGAAGTGCGCCGCGGCATCGAATTTCTGTTTTTCGCGCATGCATCGCTGTGGCGGTCGATTGACGCGCAGCTGGCCGAGCAGGAGATCGGGCGGGCGCATTACCGCGCGCTTTATTTCATTGCGCGGCAACCGGCGTTGACGATTTCGGACCTGCTCGCGCTGCTGGGCATCACCAAGCAATCGCTGGGGCGGGTGGTGAAAGAACTGGAAGCGCGCGACTTGCTGACGACGCGGCCGGGCAATCGCGACCGGCGGCAAAAGGAGCTGCGCCTGACCGAAGCCGGACGGACGATCGAAGCCGCGATCTTTACGCTGCTCCGCGACACGATGAGCCGCGCCTACACCCATGCCGGGCAACAGGCGGTGACCGGGTTCTGGCACGTCAGTGAAGCCCTGGTTCCGGTACGCGACCGAAAACGCATCGCGGCGCTGGGGCGCGATCCGGTTTAGCCGTCGCCCCGCGCCAGATCGGCGAGTTCGCGGCCGCGGTCGCGCGCGGCGCGCAACACGCTGGTGAGCAGCGCGGCCAGCTGGCCCTCGCTGTCGAGCACGTCGAGCCCGGCCTGTGTCGTGCCGCCCTTGCTCGCCACCTGCGCGGTGAGCACCCCGGGTTTTTCGCCGCTGTCGGCGAGCAGCGCCGTCGCGCCGCCAAAGGTCGCGGTGGCGAGGGCCAGCGCATCTTCGCCCGACAGACCGAGCCGTTCGCCCGCCGCCGCGTAGGATTCGATCAGGCGAAACACAAAGGCCGGACCGCTGCCGGTAAAGGCGGTGACCAAATCCATCGTCGAATCGTCGGTGAGCGTGACCGTCTGTCCGAGTGGGTCGAGCAGCGCGTGGATCGCCTGATTATCGGCGTCGCCCAGCGTCGCGACGGCGGTCACTCCGGCGCCGATGCGCGCAGCGAGGTTGGGCAGGATGCGAACCTGCGCCCCCGCATCGGGGAAGCGCGCCGCCAGATCGGCGAGCGACACGCCGGCAAGGATCGACAGCAAATGCACGTCGCCGGTCGCCAACGGGGCGAGCATGTCGGCGACATCGCCCAGCTGCTGCGGCTTCATCCCCAGCATGATCCAGTCGGCGCCGCCGCCCGCGGCTTTCCATTCGGCGAGCGACGGATATTGGGCGACGCCGCCCCGCGGCGTTGCAAACGGATCGACGATCGCGACATCGGCGCGGTCGAGCCCGGCCGCCAGCCAGCGATCGAGCATCGCGCCCGCCATGTTGCCGCAGCCGACAAGCAGCAGTCGGCGGGAAAAACTCTTCAAATCTTGAACCATGATCCTGTTTCTTAAATCCTAGCGGCAGCTCGTTTCAGGCCCCGACAACAGGTCGAGGCAGCGCCCGTCGATTTTGGCCGCATCGACCGGCACCCCGATCAACGACGCCAGCGTCGGCAGAATGTCGACCGTCATTACCGCATTGGGCTGTTCAAACCCCGCCAGCCCCTTGCGCCAGAACAGCATCGGCACGCGCCGGTCATAATCCCACACCGACCCGTGCGTCGCAACATAGCCGAGTCCCGATTCGGGAATCGGGGTCACGCGCGGCTTGAGCACCACGATGAAGTCGCCCGACCGATCGGGGTGGAAGGACGCGCGCAGCTTGTCGTGAAGATCCCAGGTGTCGGGTGCCTGCTTCGATATCGGACGGCGCGCCAGCTCATCGGCTGTTACTACCGCCTCGATCTGCGGATGCGCGCGGAGCCGGGCCAAAATATCGTCGAGCGCGGCCTTGCGCTGCGCGGCGGTGAGCGCCTTCGACAGATACATGTCGCCAAACGGGCCGTCGCCATAGAGCAACGGCTGCGGCAGGCCGAGCTTTTCGGCGACCGCTTTGCCCAGCACGTCGGGGGCAAGCGCCGGATCGACGCGCTGCGCCGCCGGCCAGGCGTTCTGGCGGTTGCGTTCGGGCATGTCGTGACCGCCATGGTCGGCGGTCAGCGCGACGGCGTAATCGATACCGGTCGCGTCGAGGCGCGCGAAGAAATCGCCGAGTTCGCGGTCGAGGCCCGTCATCTGAAGGCACATTTCGCTGCCCTCTGTCCCCGCGCCATGGCCGACATAGTCGGTCGCCGACAGCCCGACGATCAACAGATCGGTGCCGCTGCCCTCGCCCATCCGGCGCGCTTGGCGCAGCGCCGCGGCGGTCGCGAGGACCGCGCCGTCAGCTTCGGGTGAGGCCATAAAGCGGCGGAAATCGCCGCCTTCGCGGGCGAGGCGGCCGGTGCCGACGGTGCCGCCCTTGTCATTCACCGGAATAGCGATGTCGTGGTTTACGCAATCCGCCGGGAGCATCATCGCGGGACGCGGCTGCGCGATCGCGGCGGCGATTGCCGCGCCCGCCTGCGTCGCGGTCGGCGACAGCGTGGTGCCGCGATAGCTGGTGAGGCCGGTGGGGGCGAGCCACAGCAGCTCGTCGGCGTTCCGTCCGCCCATCATGATCGCGGCGCGGTCCTTACCCGCAACCGACACGACCTGCGCCGCGGGATCGCGCGCCTTCATCAGATCGCCCAGCGTCGGGACCAGCAGATGGTTCACCGACGGCGCATATTTGCCGCCGCCCGATGCGGTCCCGGCAACGCTTTCGTCCTCGGCGCAATAGATGCGCTTGTCTTCGCGCGCGACCGCCAGATCGAAATAATTATTGGCGACGACACCCGCGGGGCCGGGGTGACGGCCGGTCAGGATCGTCGCATGGCCGGGGCATGTTTCGGTCGCGCCATGCGCCTGATAGCCCGAAGGAAAGACGATGCCCGACGCCAACCGGGCGAGCCCGCCGGTGAACTTGCCGCGATATTGGGCGAACAGGTCCGCCGACAGCTGGTCAACCGCGACCATCACGATCAGCTTCGGCGGCGGCGTCGCGGCGGTCACTTTCTGAACCGGCGGCGGCGCCGAATTTTGCGCGAGAACGGTGCTGGCGCCGCCGACGCAGAGGGTCGCGGCCACGGCTATTTTGAGGTGTTTCAGCGTCACGAGCGGCGTCTCCGTCATGCAGGGTGTCAGCGCGGGCTGTCCTCTCGACGAAAGCCGCCTATATGGCAAGCCTCGAGAGATGGATGACAGCGGAACGGGCATGGATCGCGGCAAAGACGTTTTTGTGACAATGCTGTGGCGCGCGGTGCTGGTGCTGCTGGCGTTCGCGCTGCTCGCGCTGGGCCCGGCGAGGGCGCAATCGACGCATATCCAGCCAAAACTCGTCGCCGAATCTGCTGCCCCCGCGCCCGGCGGCGCGACCACCCTGGCGCTGACGATGGCCCCCGACGCGGGTTGGCACGGCTATTGGATCAACGGCGGCGACGCCGGTTTCGGGCTGTCGATCGAATGGAATGCGCCCGAGGGCGTCACCGTCGCGCCCTTCCGTTATCCGGTCCCCGAACCGCTGGTCCTGTTCGGCATGATGAACCATGTCTATGAGCACCCCTATGCGCTGCTCGCTGATGTTCGCATCGACAAGAGCGTTGCGCCCGGCACCGACCTGACGCTGTCGGGGGTCGCCAACTGGCTCGCCTGCACCGACAAGGTGTGCGTGCCCGAACGGGCGGTCGTCTCGGTGGCGCTGAAGGCGGCGGACGGCAGCGTTGCCGCCGCATCACGCTCCCGCTTCGACGGCTGGCGCGCGCTGATCCCGCAGCCGCTCGACCGCGGCGGCACTTGGGAGCGGCGCGGCGACAAGGTGCGCTTTGCGATCCCGCTGCCCGCCGGGTCGGCGCTCGATGCGCCCTATCTGTTCGCCGAGACGCAAAATCTGGTCGATTATGCGGCGCCGCAAGCGTTCAGCCGCAACGGCGATTTCATCATCGTAGAGACGCGCGCCAAGGGCGAGGCAGTTGGGCCGGTGGCGGCGCTGCTCAAGCTGGGCGAGGGCCGCGGGCTCTCGGTGCGGTTCGCGCCCGGCACAGTGCCTGCCGCGGGCGAGACGATCGCCGGACCGGCGGGCGCGATCGACGCTACCGACATGGGGCTGTTCTGGACCGCGCTGGGCGGGGCAATCCTGGGCGGGCTGATCCTCAACCTGATGCCCTGCGTCTTTCCGATCCTGAGCCTGAAGGCGCTGAGCCTCGCCCGCTCAGGCGGCGATGCGCGGTCGGCAAAGGTCGAGGCGCTGGCCTATACCGCGGGGGCGATCGTCACCGCGCTGCTGCTGGGCGGCGCGTTGCTGGCGCTGCGCGCGGCGGGCGAGCAGGTCGGCTGGGCGTTTCAGTTGCAGCATCCGGTCAGTGTCCTCGCGCTGCTGATCCTTGCCCTCGCGATCACGCTCAACCTGCTCGGCGCCTACGACCTGCCGTCGTTCGGCGGCGGGCAGGCGCTGGCGGGCAAGGAGGGCGCGGCGGGCGGTTTCTGGACCGGGGCGCTGGCCGCCTTTGTCGCGACGCCGTGCAGCGGCCCGCTGCTCGGAGCCGCGCTGGGCGCAACGCTGGTCCTGCCGATTTGGGCGGCGCTGCCGATCTTTGGCGGTCTTGGGTTCGGCCTCGCCCTGCCTTTCCTTGCGGTCGGGTTCGTTCCGGCGCTGCGCAACCGGCTGCCCAAGCCGGGGCCATGGATGGACCGCTTTCGCAAATGGATGGCGCTGCCGATGGGGCTCACCGCGCTCGCGCTGGCGTGGCTGCTGTGGCGGCAATTGGGCAGCGGATCGCAGCTGATCTGGCCGATCGTTGCGGTCACCATGGCACTGGTGCTGCTCACCCATTATGGCGCGATGCAGCGCGGCGACCGGCGGTCGTGGCTGCTGATCGCCGCGGGGGTGCTGTTCGTCGGCAGTCTGGCAGGAACGGTTGCGGAAGTTGCCGACGCCGAACGCACGACAGCCGCGAGCGGTGCGACCTTTGCCGGCGATGCGCTCGCAAAGGCGCGCGCGACCGGTAAACCGGTGTTCGTCTATTTCACCGCCGACTGGTGCCTGTCGTGCAAGGCGAACGAGGCGGCGGCGATCAATCGCGAGGCGGTGCAGGCGGCGTTCGACAAGGCGGGTGTCGTCACACTGGTCGGCGACTGGACGAACGGCGATCCGGTGATCACGCGCACGCTGGCCGAACATGGCCGCAACAGCGTGCCGCTGTATCTGTGGTACGCGCCAGGGGCGGCGAAGCCCGAAATTCTGCCGCAGATATTGACGCCGGGGATACTTGTCGAACAGGCGGGCCGCTGATGGCCAAGGTTCGCGCCGACCAATTGCTCGTCGATCGTGGCCTCGCCGAAAGCCGGACGCGCGCGCAGGCGCTGATCCTCGCTGGCCTGGCGTTTATCGGCGACCGCAAGGTCGACAAGGCGGGACAGCAGCTCGCCGCCGATGCCGACATCAGCGTCAAGGGCCGCGACCATCCATGGGTGTCGCGCGGCGGCATCAAGCTCGATCATGCGCTGACGCATCTCGGCTGGGATGTGACCGGCGCGGTGGCGATCGATGTCGGATCGTCGACGGGCGGCTTTACCGACGTGCTGCTCAGCCGCGGCGCGGCGCAGGTTTATGCGGTCGATTCGGGGACCAACCAGCTGGCGTGGAAGCTGCGTCAGGACGACCGCGTGGTCGTCCACGAACAGACGAGCGCGCGCATCCTGACCGCCGCGCACATCCCCGAACCCGTCGACCTGATCGTGTGCGACGCCAGCTTCATCGCGCTGGCCAAAGTGCTGCCGGTGCCGATGTCCTTCGCGAAACCCGGCGCGCGCATCGTCGCGCTGATCAAGCCGCAGTTCGAGGCCGAACGGCACGAGGTCGGCAAAAAAGGGGTCGTGCGCGACGCCGCGGTCCATGCCCGGGTGTGCGGCGATGTGCGCGACTGGCTGGAACAGAATGGCTGGACGGTCGTTGAAACGGTCGAAAGCCCGATCACCGGGCCGGAGGGCAATGTCGAATTTCTGATTGCCGCGGTCAAAGCAGCGGCTTGACGCCAGCCCCGCCCGCCGCGACACCCGACATCAGCCGATTCCCGCGCAAAGGACCATGTGCATGACCGAGATCGCTACACCGGGCCAGCTTCGCATGTCGTATCTCCGCTGGGCGATGGTGACAGTCCCCGCGATCGTCCTGATCGGCAGCCTGATGGGGGTGCTGTCGAACAGCGGTTACGGCAATCGCTGGTTCGCGTCGCTCGACCTGCCCGCGATTACCCCGCCAGGCTGGGTGTTCGGGGTGGTCTGGCCGATCCTTTACATCATGCTCGGGCTGGCGCTGGCGATGATCCTGCACGCGCGCGGCGCCAAGGGGCGCGGGCTGGCGCTGACATTGTTCTTTGTCCAGTTGATCGCCAATTTTGCCTGGTCGCCGCTGTTTTTCGGTCAATATCAGGTGACCAGCGCGCTGTACCTGATCATCTTCATCCTGCTGACGACGATCGCGACCACCTTTGCCTTTGCCCCGATCCGCAAGGCGGCGGCGTGGCTGCTCGTGCCCTATATGGTCTGGCTGAGCTTCGCATCGATCCTGAATTTCCAGATCGATCAGCGCAATCCCGACGCTGAAACCCTTGTCCCCACCGCCGCCAGCACCCAGATAGGGTGACGGCAAGGGATGTCTCCCGACGAAGGAAGTTAAGATGCAGAGCGAGAACCGCTTTTTCGACGATCTGGCCAAGATGGTGAACGGCGTGGCCGGAACCGTCGCGGGCGCCGGCCGTGAGGCCGAAGCCGCGATGCGCGAACGCGCCAAGGAATGGGTCGGCCGGATGGATTTCGTCAGCCGCGAGGAATTCGAAGCGGTAAAGCAAATGGCCGCGACGGCGCGCGCTGAAACCGAAGCGCTGAAGGCACGGCTCGATAAGCTGGAAGGCGCGGCAAAGCCTGCTGCTACGGCAAAGGCTGCGGCACCGAAGGCGGCAGCTGCGCCCAAGTCCAAGCCAGCGCCCAAGGCAAAGTAAGACGTCGCCCCCGCGAAGGCGGGGGCCGCTGGCAACCTTAAGCTAGGCCGATGGCGGCCCCCGCCTTCGCGGGGGCGACGGTTTTGGGCGGTCTATGACTCGCGTCGCAGGACAACACCCGCTAAAGCGCCCCGATGAGCGACGATATCTACGACGACGAAGACGGCCAGGACGCCGCCCCGATGGACATGCTGGCATCCTATTTTGCCGCGCACGACTGGCCGCACGAAATGGTCGGCGAGGACGAGATCGTCGCGACCGCGCAGGGTAGCTGGACCGCCTATGAACTACGCGCGGTGTGGCGCGCCGACGACGGCGTCATCCAGCTGCTCGCCTTTCCCGACATCCGCGTCGTCGAGGAAAAACGCGCCGTGGCGCATGAGGCGCTGGCGCTGATCAACGAACAATTGTGGCTGGGGCATTTCGAGCTGTGGTCGAACAGCGGGACGATATTGTTCCGCCACGGGATGCTGCTGGGCAGCGATGGTTCGCTGGCGCTCGACATGACCGAAACGCTGATCGAAAGCGCGATCGACGAATGCGAGCGCTTTTATCCGGTGTTCCAGTTCGTGCTGTGGGGCGGCAAGTCTCCCGCCGAAGCGCTGGCAGCGTCGCTGATCGAAACGCGCGGGGAAGCCTGACGCCTTCCTCCCTGATCCGTTCGTCCTGAGGAGGGACTGAGCCTTGCCGAAGGCCCGTCTCGAAGGATTAGGCACCACGGCTGCCTCTTTCGAGACGCCATTTCGACAAGCTCAATGGCTCCTCAGGACGAACGGGTTGAGGGGATGCCTACCGCTTCTCGAACCGCGTCAGCCCCGCGCCGAGCTCATTCGCGCCGATCGCCAGCGCCTCGCCGCTCCAGTCGGCGACAAACACCGATTTGCGGTCCAGGCCCGCGGGCAGGCTGGCGCGGTTGCCGGTGATCGACAGGCCGCGCGACGGATTCTTGCGCTCCTCGGCCGCAACCGCGATCAGCGCCGAATAATTTTCCTTGTCGCGGCCCTGGATGAACAGATTGTTCGCGATCCGCCCGACCGATCCCGACGGCAGGTCGATCATATAGTTGGTCCCCGTCCCCTGCGTGTCGTCGAAACTGTTATCGTTGACGTCGACGGTGATCGCGCGGGTCTTGAGATAATGGCCGCCGCTGCCCTTTTCGAAGCGGGTGCGGGTGACGACGACGCGGCCATACAGGCCGGTGTAGACGCTGTGTGCGCAACTGAGGCCCCGGTCGCAGCGACCGAGGCGCGAGAAGGTCGAGCGGTCGATGGTCAGCGTCGCATCGGAATCGTCGGCGGTCAAAATGCCTTCCTCGCTGCCGCGGAACAGGCTGTTGACGACGTCGAGGTCGCTTTGTTCGAGGCGGATGCCCGCGCCATTGCCGTCGGGAACGCGCATATTCTGGAACACCAGTCCATCGACCCGCGCGCCCGCGCCGCGCAGCACCAGCGCGGCCTTGCCCTCGCACGCCACGCCGTCAAAGATCGCGCGGCCGGGCTCTGCGGCGACAAACGCGATGCGGCCCGCGGTCTGCACCGCGCAGTCGCGGTGATAGCCGGCCGCGATGCTGATCGTTCCCGTGCCCTCGCCAATGGAATCGACCGCATCCTGCAACCGCCCGAAGCTGCGGCCATCGACGCTGTAGGGAGCGCCAGCGATCTGCGCGGGGAGTGGCGCTGGCGCGAACAACAGCGGCAGGGCGAGCAGCGGCAGCAGCGGCCGACGGAAAAGGGACTTGAGCATCGGCGGGCTATAGCGGTTTTTGCGGCGCCAGTCGTTGGCGAAGCTGGTTAACCGTGGGCGTGTCCCGTTGTCGGACGTCACCGCCGCGAGATATTAAACCATCGTCACCCCGGACTTGATCCTGGGTCCATCTTCGACCGCAGCGTCCATGGACCCCGGATCAAGTCCGAGGTGACGAAGCATGGGCTAGTCCAGATTGGGCCGCAGCCAGCGCGTCGCGGTTTCCAGATCGACGCCGCGACGCGTCGCATAGTCTTCCAGCTGGTCGCTGCCGATCCGCGCAACGCCGAAATACTGACTTTCGGGATGGCCGAAATAAAAGCCGCTGACCGCCGCGGTCGGCAACATCGCAAAGCTTTCGGTGAGTACCAGTCCCGCATTTTCTCCCGCCGCCAGCAGATCGAACAGGATCGGTTTCAGACTGTGGTCGGGGCAGGCGGGATAGCCGGGCGCCGGACGGATGCCGCGATATTCTTCCTTGATCAGCGCCTCGTTGGTCAGTTGCTCGCCGGGCGCATAGCCCCAGAGGGTCGTGCGGACATGCTGGTGCAGCCGCTCGGCGAACGCCTCGGCAAACCTATCGGCCAAGGCTTTCAGCAGGATGTCCGAATAATCGTCCTTGTCGGCGCGGAAGCGTTCCGAATGCGGCTCGATACCGTGGATGCCGACCGCAAAGCCGCCGATCCAATCGCCCGCCGGATCGATGAAGTCGGCGAGGCACATATTGGCGCGGTCGCGGCTTTTCTTGATCTGCTGGCGCAGAAACGGCAGCGTCACATGGCGTTCCTCCTCGGCAAGGTGGATCGTCACATCGTCGCCATCGCGCGCGCACGGCCAGAAGGCGCAGACGCCGCGGGCGGTCAGCCATTTTTCAGCGATCAGCTGGTCGAGCATCGCATCAGCGTCGGCCTTCAGCGCCACCGCCGTCTCGCCGACGACCTCGTCGGTCAGGATCGATGGCCAGGTGCCGTGCAATTCCCACGCGCGGAAAAAGGGCGTCCAGTCGATGCATTCGAGCAAATCTTCGAGCGACCAGTCGTCGAAGCGGTGCAGCCCGGGCTGCAAGGGCGGCGCCGGTTTGTCGCTGAGATAGGCGTCGTAATAATTGGCGCGCGCCTCCTCCAGCGTATGGAGGACGCTCTGACCCTTGCCAGCGCGCACGTCGCGGATGTGCGCGTAATCGTCCTTATATCCGCCGACATAGGCTTCGCGCCCGGTGTCGCTGACCAGGGCGGTTGCGACGCCGACCGCGCGGCTGGCGTCTAGGACGTGCAGCACCGGCCCCTGATAGGCGGGATCGATACGCAGCGCCGTGTGAACCTTTGACGTCGTCGCGCCGCCGATCAGCAGCGGCATCGTCATGCCCGCGCGCTGCATTTCTTCGGCCACCGTCACCATCTCGTCGAGCGAGGGGGTGATGAGGCCGCTGAGACCGATCATGTCTGCATCATTCTCGTTCGCTGCCTCCAGGATCTTCGACCACGGCACCATGACGCCGAGGTCGATAATCTCGAACCCGTTACATTGCAGCACGACGCCGACGATGTTCTTGCCGATGTCGTGGACGTCGCCCTTGACGGTCGCCATCACGACCTTGCCCTTGCCCTTCGCGCCCGGCTCTTTCGAGGCCTCGATGAAGGGGAGCAAATGCGCGACGGCTTTCTTCATCACGCGCGCCGATTTGACGACCTGCGGCAGGAACATCTTGCCCGACCCGAACAGGTCGCCGACGACGTTCATGCCGTCCATCAGCGGGCCTTCGATCACCTCGATCGGGCGCGGCATCAACTGGCGCATTTCTTCCGTGTCGTCGACGACATAGGCGTCGATGCCCTTGACCAGCGCATGTTCGAGCCGCTTGGCGACCGGCCAGCCGCGCCATTCCTCGGCGGCCTTTTCCTGCGCCGGATTGCTGCCCTTATAGCGTTCGGCGAGCGCGATCAGCCGTTCGGTCGGGCTTTCGGCCTCGCCGTCCTTTTTACGGTTGAGCACGACATCTTCGCACGCCTCGCGCAATTCGGGATCGATCGTATCGTATACGTCGAGCTGACCCGCGTTGACGATCGCCATGTCGAGCCCGGCGGGGATCGCGTGATAAAGGAAGACGCTGTGCATCGCGCGGCGCACCGTCTCGTTGCCACGGAACCCGAACGACAGGTTCGATAGCCCGCCCGAAAAATGGACGTGTGGACAGCGGACGCGGATCACCTTCACCGCCTCGATGAAATCGACCGCATAATTGTCATGCTCTTCAAGGCCGGTGGCGACTGCGAACACATTGGGATCGAAGATGATGTCTTCGGGCGGAAAGCCGATGGTCATCAGCAGCTTGTAGGCGCGCTCGCAAATCTCGATCTTGCGTTCCATCGTGTCGGCTTGGCCGACCTCGTCGAACGCCATCACGACCACCGCAGCGCCGTAAGCCATGCACTTGCGGGCGTGTTCGAGGAAGGGCGCCTCGCCCTCCTTCATGCTGATCGAATTGACGATCGGTTTGCCCGGAACGCATTTGAGACCCGCCTCAATGACGCTCCATTTCGAGCTGTCGATCATCACCGGCACCCGCGCGATGTCGGGCTCGGCGGCGATGAGCTTGAGGAAGGTGGTCATTGCATATTCGGCGTCGAGCAGGCCTTCGTCCATGTTGACGTCGATGATCTGCGCGCCGTTCTCGACCTGCTGGCGCGCGACTTCGACCGCCGCGGCATAGTCGTCGGCGAGGATCAGCTTCTTGAACGCCGCCGATCCGGTGACGTTGGTGCGCTCGCCGATATTGACGAAGTTGGTGGCGGAGGCGGCGGCAGATGACACTATAATTCCGTTCGTTTCGATCGAAGTCGAGAAACGTCCACGCGACGCTGAGCCCTGAACGTGTCTCGACTTCGCTCGACACGAACGGATGTTTGGGCGTTATGCCGCCATCGTGAATGGCTCCAGCCCGGCCAACCGCGTCCGCACCGGCACCTGCGGAACCTGCCGCGCAGGCAACCCAGCGACCGCCTTCGCCATCGCCGCGATATGCGCCGGGGTCGAACCGCAGCAACCGCCCAGAATATTGACCTGGCCATGCTCGGCCCATTCGCGAACCAGCCCCGCGGTGGTGTCGGGCATCTCGTCATATTCACCCAGCTCGTTGGGTAGGCCAGCGTTAGGATAGACCATCACCAGTGCATCGGCGATGTCCGACAGCACTTTCACATGCGGGCGCAGCTGAGCGGCGCCGAACGAGCAGTTCAGACCGATCGTCAGCGGTTTGGCATGGCGCACCGCGTACCAGAACGCCTCGACCGTATGCCCCGACAGATTGCGACCCGACAGGTCGGTCAGCGTCATCGAGATCATCAGCGGCAATTCGCGCCCGACCGTCGCTTCGGCCTCCAGCGTCGCGGCGATGCCCGCCTTGGCATTCAGCGTGTCGAAGATCGTCTCGATCAGGATGAAGTCTGCGCCGCCCTCGGCCAGCGCCACGACCTGCTCCAGATAGACGGCCTTGAGATAGTCGAAGTCGATCTCGCGAAAACCGGGGTCGTTGACGTCAGGCGACAACGACAAGGTTTTGTTGGTCGGCCCGATCGCTCCGGCGACAAAGCGCGGCCGCCCGTCCTTTGCAGCATATTCGTCGGCCAGCCGCCGCGCGATCTTGGCGCTTTCGACGTTGATCGCGCGGACCAGATGTTCGGCGCCATAATCAGCCTGACTGATGATATTGGCCGAGAAGGTGTTGGTCGAGACGATGTCCGATCCGGCGTCGAGATAGGCGCGCGTAATCGTCTCCGGCACCTCGGGCTTGGTGATCGCGAGGATGTCGTTGTTGCCCTTCTGATCATGGCTCAGCCCAAGCGACCCGGCATAATCCGCTTCGGCCAGCTTCCAGTTCTGGATCTCGGTCCCGAACGCGCCGTCGGTGAGCAGAATACGCTCTTGACCGGCCGCTTGCAGAGCTTCGCGTGCGCTTTTCATGCGGCTTGATCCTTTGCGGTCGGGGTAGGGCGCAGGCCGAGCAGATGACATATGGCATAGCTGAGTTCGGCGCGATTGAGGGTGTAGAAATGGAAATCACGGACGCCGCCGGCATAGAGTCGGCGGCACATTTCGGCAGCGACGGTCGCCGCCACCAGCTGGCGCGCCGCGGGATGATCGTCGAGCCCGTCGAACAGCGACACCATCCACGCCGGGATCGCCGTCCCGCACATATCGGCGATGCGCCGCGTCTGCGACACGTTCGACACCGGCAGGATGCCCGGAATGATCGGTGCGTCGATCCCCGCCGCCGCCGCCGCGTCGCGAAAGCGCAGGAAGCTGTCGGGCGAGAAGAAAAACTGGGTGATCGCGCGCGTCGCCCCGGCGTCGAGCTTGCGCTTCAGATTGTCGAGATCGGACTGCGGACAATCGGCATCGGGGTGGGTTTCGGGATAGGCGGCGACCGAGATTTCGAACGGCGCCACCGCCTTGAGCCCCGCGACCAGCTCGATCGCATTGGCATAGCCCTGCGGATGCGCGCTGTATGGCGCCCCGCCCGGCACGTCACCGCGCAGCGCGACGATGTGCCGCACCCCGGCGTCCCAATAGGCCGCTGCAACCTCGTCAATCTCGGCGCGCGAAGCCTCGACACAGGTCAGGTGCGCAGCGGGCGGCACGGCGCTTTCCGCGGCGATGCGCGCGACGGTCGCATGGGTGCGCTCGCGTGTCGACCCGCCCGCACCGTAGGTGACCGAAACAAAGCGTGGCGCAAGAGGTTCGAGGGTGCGGAACGTGTCCCACAGCTGCGCTTCCATCTTGTCGGTCTTGGGAGGGAAAAATTCGAAGCTGACGCCGATATCGCCGTCCAGATTGGCGAACAGCGGTGAGGCCGCGGCGCGGCGCGCCTCCGCGAGCGAGTTCAAATTCGACGTCATGCCGCAAGCCTTTTTTGCTGAGCGTCGCCATCATGGGCGACCGGCGGTTGATCTTCATCGCTGCGACGGCGGCCGAGCCATAGTTTGACCGCCAGCTCCCCGCCTTCGAGCGTCTGGGTGTTTTCGAGCAGCAGTCCTGCCGAAGCGAACCAGCCACGGATCTGAGCGTCCGAAAAGCCGAGCCGCGCATGCGCCGCGAGGTTGCGCAGATCTTCATCCTCATGCGGTGCGAAATCGACGACCAGCAAATGGCCGCCGCCGCGCAGCACCCGGCTCGCTTCGCCGATCACCCGGTCGGGCTCGTGCGCGAAATGCAGCGCCTGATGGATGACGATACTGTCGACGCTGGCGTCGCCCACTGGCAAATGCAGGAAATCGCCCTGGACCAGATCGACCGGAATCGCCTGCCCGGCCAGTTTGGCGCGCGCGATGCGCAGCATTTCGGGGCTGCGGTCAAGCGCGGTGATCCGGCGCGCCGTCGGCGCAAATATCTCCGCCATCCGGCCGGTGCCGGTGCCGATGTCGAGAAGATGGCCGAGCCGACGATTGTGCATCATCGCCAGCATCGCCGCCTCGACCTCGCTTTCGGCGACATGGCGCGAACGGATCGCGTCCCATTCGGCGGCATGTTCGGCAAAATAGCGCGCAGCAACCGCGGCGCGTTCGTCGCGCACCGCCGCCAGGCGCCGCGCGTCATGCGCGATGACCAGCGCCTCGCGTGCGGAAAATGGCCATTTCTCCGCCTGCCCGATGATCTCGGCGATCGGTCCGCCCTTGGCGATCCGCAGGAACACCCAGCTCCCTTCGCGCCGCCGCTCGACAATCCCCGCCTCGACCAGGATACGGACGTGGCGCGACACGCGCGGCTGGCTCTGGTCGAGAACGACCGCGAGTTCGCCAATCGCCAGCTCCATTTCGCGGAGCAACGCGACGACTCGCAGTCGCGTCGGGTCGGCCAAGGCCCGAAAGATGTCGATCAGCTCGCTCATGACAACAGATATAAAGGTTTCTTTATATCTGGTCAACCAAGCCTCGAACCCCTATTTCCGCCACGCCAGATCGTCTTGGACGAGGTTTGCGACAAAACATCTTGGCTCGCGCAAAAAGGGCGTTGCGCGCGATTTGGTGAGCGAGTAATTCTGCGCCCGATTGGCATATTTCGGGATCGATCTGTTCCTGTGCCGGTCGATCCGTTTTAACCGAGAGGGGTTTCCTACATGAAAAAATCGTTCACCATGTCGCTCGTCCTTGCCGCCTCGCTGGGCCTCGCCGCTTGCGGTGAAAAGGCTGCCGACGACACCGCCGCTGCCACCGAAGACACGGCAGCGACCGTCGAAGGTGCCGCTGACGGCGCGATGGAAGCCGCTTCGGGCGCTGCCGATGCTGCTGCTACCGCTGGCGCGGCCGCCGAAGGCGCTGCCGATGCCGCTGCTGCTGGCGACGCCGCCGTTGCCGCCGACAAGGCGACCGAAGCTGCCGACGCCGCCAAGGAAGCGACCGACGCCGCCAAGGGCGCGATGGAAGAAGCCAAGAAGTAAGCGTCTTTCCGGCCGATTTGGCCAGAGGACCAACGGGGGTCGCCGGTTCGCCGGCGGCCCCTTTGTCCTTTTCGGGGACAGATATGATGCGGTCAGGCAGCAAAAGCTATTGATTGCCAAGCCCCTGATCCCCCGCTAACTCTCTGCGTCAATGGCCGTTTGCACGGTCATTTTATTCGAAAGGAATTACCCATGCGCAAGATCCTCATCGCTTCGATGGCCGCCGCGGCCTTCAGCCTGACCGCCTGCTCGGAAAAGGCCCAGGAAGAAACGTCGGAAGCCGGCGCTGCCGTTGCTGACGACGCCGCCGCCGCTGGCGATGCCGTTGCCGAAGGTGCGGCCGACGCCGCCGACGCCACCGCTGCTGCTGCCGACGATGCCGGCAACGCCGTCGAAGGCACCGTGAACGCTGCCGGCGACGCCGCCGCTGCGGCTGGCGACAAGATCGCAGAAGAAACCGCCAAGGCCGAAGCCAACGACAAGCAGTAAGTCGTTGGCGCGCGTCTGAGCGTGCGACTATGGAAGGGCTCCATCCCGCGCGGATGGAGCCCTTTTTCGTGGGAGAGATGCCGATGCACCGCTATGGACTGGTCGCGATTTTGGCGGCGGCGACGCTGATGTCCGCCTGCAGTCGGACCGACAACGAACCCGGCCCTGGCGGGGTGACGGTCAGCGAGGCAAAGGCGCTCGACGATGCCGCCGAAATGCTCGAAAGCCGCGACGCCGCACCGGCGGTCGAGCAGTCGGCAGCAGACAAGACCGAGCAGACGGACAAATAGCGCCTTCCCCTTCGCGCCGCGCGGCGTTACTCTCTCCTGGCCTCGCGACTGGCGCTGAAGATGGAGCCCCATCGGGAAGCGAGGCTGGCCAAGACGCCATTGCGAGCCGCGCGCCTGGGTGATCCATAGCCAGCGCAAGGACATCCGCATGACCGACTCCACCACCACCACCACCACCACCACCACCATCGTCTTTCTGCTTTTTCCGGGCATCACCCAGCTCGATTTCACCGCGCCCGCGCAGGCGCTGTGCCGGATGCCCGGCGCGCGTCTGGTCGGCGCCGCGGCAAGCCGCGATCCGATCACCACCGACTGCGGCTTTGCGATCCTGCCGACCGACGATTTCGCCAGCTGTCCGGGGGCCGACATCCTGTGCATCCCCGGCGGGCATGGGGTTGCCGAGGCGTTGAACGATCCCGCGACGATCGCTTTCATCGCGCAGCAGGCGGCGGGCGCGCGGTGGGTGACCAGCGTCTGCACCGGCGCCTTCCTGCTCGGCCGTGCCGGGTTGCTGACCGGCAAACGCGCGACGACGCATTGGGCCTATGCGCATCTGCTACCGCTGGTTGGCGCCGAACCCGTGAGCGCGCGGATCGTCGAGGACGGCCATCTGGTGACCAGCGGCGGGGTCACCTCGGGTCTCGATTTCGCGCTGACGCTGATCGGGCGGCTGCATGGCGATGCGGTGGCCCAGGCGATCCAGCTCGGAATCGAATATGACCCCGCGCCGCCCTATGCCGGCGGCCATCCCGACCGCACCCCGCCCGCGATCACCGCGGGATTGAAAACGCGCGTCTATGACGCCGCGGCGGCGCGGATCGAACAGGCGCTGGGCGGCTAACTGCAGTCTGCGAGCGCAATCTCGTATAGCTTCGGCCAATATTTGCCTGTCACGAACAGGCGCTTTTTCTGCGCATCCCAGGCGATGCCGTTGAGGACGCTATCGCCGCCCGACGCGCCCGCTTGGTCCTTCAGCCCCGACAGGTCGACATAGGATTTGATCGCGCCGCTGGCGGGGTCGATCCGCACGATCATGTCGGTCATCCAGACATTGGCCCAGATCTCGCCGTCGATCGTCTCCAGCTCGTTGAGCATCGCCAATGGGCGGGTGCCGAACCGCACGGTGACGCGTTTTTGCTCGGTCATCGTCGCGGGGTCAAAAAAGCGCAGCTGCGACGTGCCGTCGCTCAGCACCAGGCTGTCCCCGACCATCGTGACGCCCCAGCCCTCGCCCGCATATTTGAAACTGCCGACGGGCTTCAGATCCTTGACCCGCCAGCGATTGCCGACCCCGCCCTGCCAGGTGACGCCGATGATCTGGTCGCGCCAGCGGGTGATGCCTTCGCCGAACTGGCTGGAGGGCAGCTTCGTTTGGGCGACTGCCTTGCCAGTCTTGAGGTCGAGCCGTGCGACGCGCGAGCGGCCATATTGGCCGGTGGCTTCGTACAGATGGCCGCCGTCCCAGAACAGGCCTTGGGTGAAGCTGGTCGTGTCGTGGGGGTAGCTCTGAACGATGCGATAGCCGCATCGTGCGATCGGCTGCGGCGGGTCGGCGACGGCGGTCAGGAGAGCAAGCACGATCATGGCGCTTTGCTATGCGGCGCGGGATGAACTGGCAATGACAGAACCGCCGTGCCCCTGCGAAGGCAGGGGCCCATCACCCACGGGCGCATTGCAAAGCAGCCCTCTGCAAAATGTCGAGAGGGTCGGTGATGGGCCCCTGCCTTCGCAGGGGTGCGGCATAGAAAAAAAGGCCGGAGGATTGCTCCCCCGGCCCTCTTTTCGTTGGCTGAGCGCCGAACGGTTCGGACTTAGAAGTCCATGCCGCCCATGCCGCCCATGCCGCCGCCGCCCATGGGCATGGCGGGCTTGTCGTCGGGCGTTTCGGCGATGCCGGCTTCGGTGGTGATCAGCAGACCGGCGACCGATGCGGCGTCCTGCAACGCGACGCGGACAACCTTGGTCGGGTCGATGACACCGGCCTTGACCAGGTCTTCATAGACGTCGGTCGAGGCGTTGAAGCCGAAGCTCGGGTCTTTCTGATCAAACAGCTTGCCCGCGACGACGCCGCCGTCAAAGCCGGCGTTTTCGGCGATCTGGCGGACCGGAGCCTGCAGCGCGCGACGGATGATGTCGATCCCGCGGGTCTGGTCTTCGTTGACGCCGGTCAGGCCTTCGAGCGCCTTGGTCGCATAAAGCAGCGCCGTACCGCCGCCGGGGACGATGCCTTCTTCGACCGCAGCGCGGGTTGCGTGGAGCGCGTCATCGACGCGATCCTTGCGTTCCTTCACTTCGACTTCCGAGGCGCCGCCGACCTTGATGACCGCAACGCCGCCAGCGAGCTTCGCCAGACGTTCCTGCAGCTTTTCCTTGTCGTAATCCGACGTGGTCGTTTCGATCTGGGCGCGAATCTGTTCGACGCGGCCCTTGATCGTGTCGGCGTCGCCGGCACCATCGACAATGGTGGTGTTGTCCTTGTCGATCGTGACGCGCTTGGCCTGACCCAGCATGTTCAGGGTGACGGTTTCCAGCTTGATGCCCAGGTCTTCGCTGATCATTTCACCGTTGGTGAGGATCGCGATGTCCTGCAGCATTGCCTTGCGGCGATCGCCGAAGCCCGGTGCCTTGACGGCCGCGACCTTCAGGCCGCCGCGCAGGCGGTTGACCACCAGCGTGGCGAGCGCTTCGCCTTCGATGTCTTCGGCGATGATCAGCAGCGGACGGCCCGACTGCACAACCGCTTCGAGAATCGGCAGCATCGACTGGAGGTTCGACAGCTTCTTTTCAAAGATCAGGATGTACGGATCGGCCAGCTCGACGAGCATCTTTTCCGGGTTGGTGATGAAGTAGGGCGACAGGTAGCCACGGTCGAACTGCATGCCTTCGACGACGTCGAGCTCGAAATCGAGACCCTTGGCTTCCTCGACGGTGATCACGCCTTCCTTGCCGACCTTGTCCATCGCCTGGGCGATTTTCTCGCCGACTTCGGTGTCGCCGTTGGCCGAAATGATGCCGACCTGCGCGATTTCGGCAGTGCCCGAAACCGGCTTCGACTGTGCCTTGATCGTTTCGACAACCTTGGTGACCGCAAGGTCGATGCCGCGCTTCAGGTCCATCGGGTTCATGCCGGCAGCAACCGACTTCATGCCTTCGCGGACGATCGCCTGCGCCAGCACGGTCGCGGTGGTGGTGCCGTCACCGGCCAGGTCGTTGGTCTTCGAAGCGACTTCGCGCACCATCTGCGCGCCCATGTTTTCGAACTTGTCCTTGAGTTCGATTTCCTTGGCGACGGTGACGCCGTCCTTGGTGATGCGGGGGGCGCCGAAGCTCTTGTCGATGACGACGTTGCGGCCCTTGGGACCGAGGGTCACCTTCACCGCGTCGGCGAGGATGTCGACGCCGCGCAGGATGCGTTCGCGCGCGTCGCGGCTAAATTTTACGTCTTTTGCAGCCATGTGGATGCTCCTTTAAAAAATGGCAGAAAACTGCGCAACTTCACTCGAGATTCGATCAAATCGCTCAGGCGATGACGCCGAGGATGTCCGATTCCTTCATGATCAACAGCTCTTCGCCGTCGACCTTGACTTCGGTGCCCGACCATTTGCCGAACAGGATGCGGTCGCCGGCCTTGACGTCGAGCGGGGTCACCTTGCCATCATCGGCGCGAGCGCCCGAACCGACGGAGACGACTTCGCCTTCCTGCGGCTTTTCCTTGGCGGTGTCGGGGATGATGATGCCGCCAGCCGTTTTTTCTTCGGCTTCGATACGGCGGACGAGCACTCGGTCGTGCAGCGGACGAAATTGCATGGATATCCCTCCAATGATGCAATGGATGTGATTTAGCACTCACGGAGTGCGAGTGCTAACAGCCGGCATATGGGTGGGGGTTGTGACAGCGTCAAGGCGATTAAGGGAAAATTTTCGGCTGAGCGGTAGGGCGGTCAGATGGGGTGTGAAATACCAATCGACAAGGTTGCCTTGAGGCAGGACCCGAACGCCGTCTGGACCGAGGGGCAGCTGATGCGCGGTCGCTTTATCGACGCGTTTTCGCGGATCGAAAGCGCGGTGACCGAATATCTTGTCCGCTTGGAATACAAAGCTGCGCCACGCGCGCTATTCTCGCAAAAGCTGAAATATCTGACGGCGTCGCGTGACCGCTTCGTCCATCCCAAGAAACTGGACGACCGGATTGCCGCGATCGTAAAGCTGAACGAGTTGCGCTCTGACCTTGCTCACGCGGCCCTGACCGTCATCGTTCAATATGACGAGACAAAAGTTATAGACCACTGGCTAGGTTTTCAGAACGCCAGTCTTGCGGACAAACCGCTTCGCGTCCTCTCGGTCGATCAGCTTCGGCAGATGACCCAAGACGCCAATCGTCTGGCGACGCAATTCCCTCACCAGCAACTTAAGGCAGCAACCCCAGCCGCGCCCGCATCCGCCAGCGCGCCAGCAGCACCGCCGACACCACAATGAGTCCGACCGCCAGCCCGATCCATACGCCGACCCCGGCGAGCGGGGTCCAGAAGCCGAGGTAGATGGCGGTACCGTATCCGGCGATCCAGTAGCCGCAGATCGCGATAATCATCGGGGTCCGCGTATCCTGCAGCCCGCGCAGGACCCCAGCGGCGACCGCCTGCGCGCCGTCGAACAGCTGGAACGCCGCAGCGACGACGAGGAACTGCATCGCAAAGCCGACCAGCGCCGCGTTGCGCGCCGCGTCGACATCGACGTAGATCGACAGCACCAGCGCCGGGAACAGCCACATCAAGAGCGCGGTGAACGCCATGAAGCCGATGCCGAGCACCAGCGACGCCTGCCCCGCCTGCGCTATGCCGCGGTGGTCGCGGGCGCCATAGGCCAGCCCGACGCGGATCGTCGCCGCCTGCGCCACCCCGAACGGGATCTGGAACGCGAGTGCCGCGACCTGCAACGCAATGGTGTGACCCGCGAGTTCGGCCTCGCCGATCCGCCCCATCAGGAACGCGGCGCCGGTGAACAGCCCGGCCTCGGCCAGAATCGTCAAGCTGATCGGAGTGCCGATGCGCAGCATGTCGAAAAAGCGCGTCCATTCGGTGCGCCACCAGTTGCCGAACAGATGATAGCGCCGCAGCCGCCGGTCGGACTGGATGACGACGACATAGGCGAGCAGCATCAGAACGCTGGTGATGACGCTGGAGATCGCCGAGCCGTGCAGCCCAAGCGCGGGCATCCCCAGATTGCCGAACACCAGCGTCCAGTTGCCGAGCGCGTTGACCCCGAGCGCGCCAAAAGTGATCGCGGTCGCGATCGTCGGCCGTCCGAGCGCCGAGACGAAGATGCGCAGCACCGTCGCGGCGATCATCGGGAACATGCCCCACATCAGGATCAGCAGGAAGCCCGCGGCGCGCGCCGAGGTTTCGGCGGGCTGGCCGGTCGCCACCATGATCGGCCCGCCCGCGGCGCAGATGCCCATGAAGACGAGCGACACGAGCGCACTAAGCCATAACGCCATGCGCACCGTTCGCCGCACCTCGCGCACCGCATGTTTGCGGCGCCCAAGTTCGGCGGCGATCAGCGGCGCGGCGGCGCCGACCAGCCCGCTGCCGGTCCACAGGAGCAGGCCAAAGATCGACACCCCGAGCGACGAGGCAGCGAGCGCCGCATCGCCGAGCCGGGCCACAAAAATCACGTCGATCGCGTGGACAAGCATCTGGAGCAGGTTCGCCGCCGCCAGCGGCAGGGCGAGCGCCAGCGTCGCCCGGAATTCCTGGCGAAGACCCTGCGGTGTTTCCGCGGTCAAAGGCGTGGCCTGCTGCAACATGGCCGGCCCGGATAGGCGCGGCGGTGCGGGGGTTCAATCGCAGGTGGGGGCTGGCGGGATTTTCGAGGGCGGGGGTGGCAAAATGGCAACAGCGGCACCAACCACTCGTCATTGCGAGCGTAGCGAAGCAATCCAGGGGCGGTTTACGCAGACCCTGGATTGCCGCGTCGCTTCGCTCGTCGCAATGACGACGGTCTTGCTACCCCCGCCACATCGCCACCATCTCGAACGCGAACGCGCCGAAGGTCAGCGTCAGCCCGACGACGAACAACCGGTACGCATAGGCCAGATACCGATATTTGCGCCGCGCCAGCACAATGCCGTTCTGATACGTATCGCGCAGCATCGTCTCGTAAAGATCGTCCTCGGTCCGCAGCCGCGCTTTCACCGCGTCGATGAATTCATCCTCCTCCATCTGCGCGAAGCGGCCGAAAAACAGGATGTTGCTGTGGTCCTTGCCGTCCTTGTAAACGATCGGGGGCGCCTTGCCGACGCGCGGCAGCACCGCCGATACGGCGAGTAGCGCCGACAGGAAGGAAAAGGTCGCCAAAATAGTCAGCGGCATCGCCAGCGCCCCTGCCCCCGCGCGCGCCTGCCCCACCGCGAGCGTGAAGACGACGAAGGTCGCGCCCATCAGGATCGATGCCTTTTGATCCGCCATCTGCGACAATTGCATCGTCAGTTGCTGGTTGGTGCGGACGAGGTGGACTGCGTTCGGCGGGAAAGAGACCGCCGGCCGCGCCGCTGGTGTCGATGCGTTTTCGCTGTCCATGGCTTGTTCCCCTGCCTTCGCAATGCGCCAGCGACCCGTCACAGCGATGCCATGAAGTGCCGGGGGCGGCAAGATGCTGCCCTGTTCCCGCCGCAATCGCTTGCCAATCAGACAGGAGCGCGGCATTCCCGCGCGCAACATTCTTCCATTAAGGGACGCACCCGATGAGCACCGCCCTCACCGACCAGATTCACGGCCTGATCGGCCCGTTCAACAAAAAGGGCGTCGCGCTGACCGACGCGACGACCTTTGCGGGCGATCTTGAGTGGGACAGCCTGACGGTGATGGATTTCGTCGCCGAAGTCGAAGACACGTTCGACATCATCATCAGCATGAACATGCAGGCCGAAATCGAAACCGTGGGCCAGTTGGTCGCCGCGGTTGAGAAATTGCAGGGCTGACCCCTTCTGCCCATTCGTGCTGAAGACGGGCTAAGCGAAGCGAAGACCCGTCTCGAAGCACTCCTGCGGCCCTTCGAGATGCCATTTCGATGCTTCGACAAGCTCAGCACTCAATGGCTCCTCAGGGCAAACGGATGTTTTAGGATCCAGACATGACCGACCTCTTTTCGAAATTCGATCCGCTGATCCAGCAGCGCGAAGACCTCCTCGCGACCGGGGTCACCGATCCGTTCAGCCTCGTGATGGAGCGCGTCGTGTCGCCGACCGTCGCGATCTGCAACGGCCGCGAGACGATCCTGCTCGGCACCTACAATTATATGGGCATGACGTTCGACGAGGATGTCATCGCAGCGGGCAAGGACGCGCTCGACAAATTCGGCGCCGGGACGACCGGCAGCCGCGTCCTCAATGGCACCTATCAGGGCCACAAGGAGTGCGAAGAGGCGCTGAAAGAATTTTACGCCATGGATCATGCCATGGTGTTTTCAACCGGTTACCAGGCGAACCTCGGCATCATCAGCACGATCGCGGGCAAGGGCGACTATGTCATCCTCGACATCGACAGCCATGCGTCGATCTATGACGGGTGCGCGATGGGCAATGCCGAAATCGTCGCGTTCCGCCACAATGACGTCGAAGCGCTGGAAAAACGGCTGAAGCGCCTGCCGCCCGAAGCGGGCAAGCTCGTCGTCCTCGAAGGCGTCTATTCGATGCTGGGCGACATCGCGCCGCTGAAGGAGATGATCCGCGTTTCCAAGGAAAATGGCGCGATGGTGCTGGTCGACGAAGCGCATTCGATGGGCTTCATCGGCGAGCATGGCCGCGGCGTCGCCGAGGCACAGGGCGTACTGGACGACGTCGATTTCGTCATCGGCACGTTCAGCAAGAGCGTCGGCACCGTCGGCGGTTTCTGTGTATCGAACCATCCGAAATTCGAAATCCTGCGGCTTGTCTGCCGCCCCTATGTGTTCACCGCGTCGCTGCCGCCCAGCGTCGTCGCGACGGCGGCGACGAGCATCCGCAAGCTGATGCACGGATCGAACAAGCGCGCCCATCTGTGGGAAAATTCCAAGACGCTGCATAAGGGGTTGCGCGACCTCGGCTTTACGCTCGGCACCGACGAGCCGCAGTCGGCGATCATTGCAGTGATCATGCCCGACCTGGAGCGCGGCGCGATGATGTGGGAAGCGCTGCTGGAGGAAGGGCTTTACGTGAACCTCGCGCGCCCGCCCGCAACCCCGGCGAATATGACGCTGCTGCGCTGTTCGCTGTGCGCGGAACATAGCAGCGAACAGGTCACCGAAATCCTTGGCCGGTTCGAACGCGCGGGCCAGCGCGTCGGTATAATCGGCTGAAGCGACAGCGGTTGATCCGGGCCAATCCCCGACCAGCGGATTCTTTTTTGCGCCGAACCGAAGCGGCGCCGCAGCACCGGCGGCTTCGGTGCTTTGCGACGCTGCGCTTGTCCGGTAAGACGGGCGCGTGTTCGAGCGGGATGGCGATACGGAAAGCGACGGTCGGCGGGAGCGGATACGCTTCTGGCTGACGATCGGTATGGCGACGCTGCTGACCGGCGTGGTCACGGCGCTCGTCCTGCTCCTGGCGCGTGCCAACGACAATTACGACCGCTCGCTCGGCTGGCAGACGCAGAGCCTGGAAGTGATTTCGCAGACCCGCTCGCTCGACGCCGCGCTGGCGCGCGCCGAGGCCGCGCTAGGACGCTTTGCCGTCGGGCTGCAAAAGGAGGACGGCCGTGTTTATGAACAGCAATGGGGGCTGGCGCGGCAATATCTGACCCGGCTCGACCGTACCGTCCGCGACAATGACGTGCAATCGAAGCTGGTCGAGGATCTGACGCAAGAGATGGATCGCCGCGGACGCCAACTCGGCGACGCCGCGCTCAGCGCCAACTACAGCCAGACCGTCGCTGCAATCTCGAAATATCACGCCGCCGGCCATGACGCCGCGCTGGGCCGCATCGATCGGTTGCTGACCCAGATCATCAGCAATGAACGTGCCCTGCTGCGCGAACGCAACCGCGTCGCCGCCGCCGACCGCGCCAGCCTGAACCAGGCGATCCTGCTGTTTTCGCTGCTCGGCGCTGCGGCGGCCGCGGTGGCGATCGGCGCCACTTTTTCGCTCGTCCGCGCCGAGGCCGAGCGCCGCGTCGCACGGCGCGAACAGGCCGTCGAAAGCGACCGCGCCGCGCAACTGGAAGAAGCGGTCGAGGCGCGCACCGCCGAACTGGAACGCGCCAATATTGCGCTCCGCAGCGAGATGACCGAACGCGAAGCCGCCGAGGCGCAGCTACGCCAGGCGCAGAAGATGGAGGCGGTCGGCCAGCTGACCGGCGGCATCGCGCATGATTTCAACAATATGCTGGCGGTCGTTGTCGGCGGGCTTGAATTGGCCCAGCGCTGGCTGCCCGATACGCCGGAAAAGGCCGAACGCCACCTCGCCAACGCGCTCGACGGCGCCAACCGCGCCGCCGACCTGACGCGGCGGTTGCTGACCTTTGCCCGTTCCGAACCCGCGCGCCCGGAAATCACCGCGGTCGACGACTGCATCGCCAGTTTTGCCGAGCTGATCGAACGGACGATCGGCGACCGGATCGCGCTGACCCTCGACCTTGATGCCGACGGCCTCGCCTGCTGGCTCGACCGGCAACAGTTCGAAAACGCCCTGCTCAACCTCGCGGTCAACGCGCGCGATGCGATGGAGGGCCATGGCGCGCTGACCATCCGCACCCTCGACGACGGCGACGGCAAAGCGCTGGCGGTGCAGGTGATCGACACCGGGTGCGGCATGGCGCCCGAGGTGCTCGAACGCGTGTTCGACCCCTTTTACACCACCAAACCCGCGGGTCAGGGGACCGGCCTCGGCATGAGCCAGGTGTTCGCCTTTTGCCGCCAGTCGGGCGGCGAGGTGCAGATTTCATCGACCGAAGGCGAAGGCACCAGCGTCGCCATGCTGTTGCCGGTGGCCAAGCCGCAGGAGGTCGCTGCCGCCGCGAGCTACACCGACGCCGACCCGGCCGATGCCGCGCCGACCGAAATGTTGCACATTCTGGTGGTCGAGGACGATGAGCGTGTGCTCACCGCGACGGTCGATGCGGTCGAGGAACTGGGGCACCGCGCGGTCGGATGCGGCAATCCGCTGGAAGCCGAGCGGCTGGTCGAAGGGCGGCTGGCCGACGGGGGCGGCTTTGACCTGATCCTGTCCGACGTGCTGATGCCCGAAATCACCGGTCCCGAACTGGTCGCCCAACTCAAGCGGCGCTGGCCCGAACTGTCGGTGCTGTTCGTCACCGGCTATTCTGGCGATGCGAGCGAGATCGCAAGTTTCGGCGACCATGACGTGCTGCGCAAACCCTTCACCCTGAACGCGCTCGATCAGGCGATCCGCCGGCGCGGCGAGGCCCGGTCGGGCGAAGCACAACGGCTGGCGAGTTAGGCGGCGAGCGGCCTCACCGGATCGCGCCGCCCTTGATCAACCGCGGCACCAGCGTCAGCGCGGCGACCAGCGGCCAGCGGCGTTGCCACGGCTTGATCTCGATCTTTGTCCCGGCATGGCGATTGATCTTCCACGCCAGATAATCGATGCCGCCGGCATAGGTCAGGCTGGCCTTGGCAAGCCGCGCGATGCTGAGCGCCTTGCCCTCGACGCGCCGCCGCGCCCAGCCGCCACCGCGGGCGCCGGTCGGGATTGCGGCGATCGCGGGGATGCTGAAGCGTTGGTAGCGGTCGGAATCGGCGTCCACCACCGACTGAGCGCGCCCCGTCCGTTCGGCGCGCAGTTCGACCGAATAGGTCAGCGCAAACGCCCGTCGCCACCAGTCGAGCGGCGCCTCTCCATCAATCGACCCCGCCGCGGCCAGCAAGGTGGGCGCAGCGCGCGCCACCGCTGCCACCGCCCGTTGCCGCG